>CAWJEX010000016.1:0-24471 GCA_963841995.1 uncultured Alphaproteobacteria bacterium | reverse complement strand
ACGGCAAGACCGCGCTCGTCTATGCCGTGGTTTCGGGAAACCGGGACCTCGTCCGGCTTTTGTTGGGCGCCGGCGCGCGGGCCGATATCCGCGATGACGTCGGCAACACGCCACTCATTTGGGCCGCCGAGGAAGGTCAAACCGACATCGCCGGATTGCTGATCGACGGCGGCGCCCCGATCAACGCTCAGAATCCCCAAGGCCAGACCGCGCTGATGAAGGCCTCGCAGCAAGGACAAAAGGAGATGGTGAAATATCTGATCGGCCAAGGCGCGGACATCAATAAGACCGACTATACCGGGCGCACGGCGCTGCTGTGGGCGCAAGCGGCCAGTAAGCAACAAGTGGTCGAAATTTTGACGAGAGCGGGCGCGAAATAGCGTTGGACGGCAGCGGCGCCGGTTCCAACTGACAAGATCATGCTCTAGCGACGTTTGGGGCGCAACACGTGGCTGTGATCGGCCGCGTAAAGTTTGCTGTCGGGAAAATGTTCCGCATCGAGAACCCGGCCAACGATGATAAGCGCGGTTCGTGTCAACTTTGCGCGCTTGACCTTGTCCCGGATCGTGGCGAGCGTTCCGCGCAGCAGGATCTGATCCGGCCAGCTCACCCGCCAGGCGACCGCAACCGGACAATCGGCGCCGTAGAGCGGCGTCAATTCCCGGACCACGCGGGCCAGATTGTTGATCGACAGATGGAGCGCCAATGTGGCGCGACTCTTTCCCAAAGTCGCGAGGTCTTCGCCTTTCGGCATCGGCGAGGCACGGCCGCCGGTACGGGTCAGAATCACCGTCTGGCACAATTCCGGCAGGGTGAATTCGAGGCCCAGAGCCGCCGCGGTCGCGGCAAAGGACGGCACCCCCGGCGTGATGTCGTACGGAATCCCAAGAGAATTAAGTCTCCGTATCTGTTCGGCGATCGCGCCATAAATCGACGGATCGCCGGAATGCACGCGCGCGACGTCGAGCCCCTTTTTGTGGGCGGCATGCATTTCGGAAATGATTTCATCGAGCGTCATGCTCGCGGTATCGATCACGCGGACCCGCTTTGGCGCCTCTTTTACCACTTCTTTCGGCACCAGCGAGCCGGCATAAAGCACCACGCGAGAGCGGCGGATCAACGCCAGTCCGCGCACCGTAATGAGATCGGGAGCGCCCGGTCCGGCGCCGATGAAATGGACGGTCATGGCCCGGATTGCTTAGATGGGCGCTTCGGATGGCTTTCCGCGATCGCGTAGCCGCGCGGCGTGTAAACCCAAATCTTGCCGCCATGGGTGAACGTCCGGGTATGCGAATTGCCGATCAAGGCAACGGTCAGCATGTCAATATCGGCGGCACGAAGGTTGGCGAGCTTGACGACAGTAACCTGTTCGCCCGGCCGGCCCAGATTGCGCGCCAAGACGACCGGGGTTTCCGGATTGCGGTGGGCGAGCACAATATCGCGGGCGCTTTCGATCTGATTTTGCCGCCTCTTTGATGCTGGGTTATAGAGCGCAATCACAAAATCGCCGAACGCTGCGGCCTCCAATCGCTTCTCGATGTCGGGCCAGGGTGTCAGGAGGTCGGATAGGGAAATCGCGCAGAAATCATGGCCCAGGGGTGCGCCGATGCGGGCGGCCGCCACTTGCATGGCCGAAATGCCGGGATGAATCGACAGGGCGATGCGATTCCAACTTACCTGGCTTTTTTCGGCGACGAGTTCGAGGGTTAGCGACGCGAGAGCGTAAATCCCAGGATCGCCCGAGCAAATAAGCGCAACCTGCTGGCCGCCGGCGGCGCGATCGAGGGCAAAACGGCAACGCGCCTCTTCTTCGCCCAGCGCATAGGCGTGGCGCTCGCCCCGCGCCCAATCGCCAAGCATATCGAGATAAAGAGAATAGCCCACGAGATCGGTTGCCTTCGATAGGACGGAGCGGGCCGCGGGCGAAAGCAAAGACGGATCTCCCGGGCCGATTCCAATGATGGCGAGCGACCCTCGCGGCTTGCCGACGGATCTCGCATCGATGGGAACGTCGCTGCGTGCGATGGCACAGGTGACGCGATTCGATTTGATTTTCGGAACGATCAAGGATGAATCCGGTCCGGCCGCGGCCAGAGCCGAGGCCTCGGCGACACCATGACAGCCGGTCTCGCGGAAGACGAGATCGGACGGATTGAGAAGTCTGGGCGTTTCGGCTTCCAAACTGGCCGCATCGAAGAACCGGGCCGGGACGCCCAAGACATCGGCCACCGCATGGACCGCCGGCTCATCCGCCTTCAATTCAAGGGAGGTGATGCAAGCAACTGAATTGGCGCTCAATTGCGCTTGCGCCAGCGCAGATTTTATCAGCGCGATGGCTTCGTCCGGCGAAGCCTCCCGCTCGCAACCGACACCGACTGCCAAAACCGGCGGATGAAGCACCAACTCGTTTTCGCGAAATTCAGCGGCTCGGTCCGTTACCCGTATCTTGTGACGGGCGGCGGCGACGGAGGATATTCCGGAAAGCCACCCGCCGTCCGGAGCCTCCAGACATATATCGACAGGCTCACCGCCAAGAATTGCGGCCATGATATCCTTCGCTATCTCTGGGTTCGCGATCCGCCAGCCCGGCGGAGGATCGTCGAGGGAAATCCCAAGGCGCAAATCCCCGGCGGTGGTGATGGCGGCCTTCCCGCCCAGCTCATGGGCGATGATGCGGGCGATCGCATTGGCGCCCTTATGGCCGCCAAGCAGCGGCACGGCAGAGGCACCGTCCTCGGCCACCGCCACCACCGGCGGCTCCAGATTTTTGTCGGCGAGAAGCGGGGCCAGCGCCCGGATCACGATGCCGGCGGCGCAGATCGCGACGATCGGTGTTCCCTCCGAAAAGAGCCTGCGAAGATGCGTCCTCGTATCGGAAAAGAATTCCTCGGCTTGTGATCCGGCAAGCCGGGGTTCCAGCGCATGGATGCACGCCCCGGGAAGCATCCGGCGAATCTGGCGCGCTAAGTCGAAGCCGCCCGCCGACAGCGCGACGACGGCGATCGATTCCTGCGATTTGCCGTCGGCCGCGGGCATCATCGCCACGCCCTCTTTCGGAGGAGCACAAGAGCGAAATAGGCGGAGTCGCTTTCGGTGACATCGGCGAGCGGCCGCACCCGCTCGGTGCCCGTGGCTGCATATTCGATGTAACGCGCTTCGGCCGATAACCCGAGAGTTGCGATAACGCCTTGCAGCTTCTTCAAATGACGGCCGATCTTCACCACTGCCGTAACATCGGCGGCGGCGATTCGCGCCGCCAGAGTTTCGGCGTCGAGGGTTGCCGGTACGATGGCAAGGGATTCGTCTTGGATGGCCAGCGGCAGGCGCATCGCCGCCGCCGCCGCCGAAATCGAGCTGATCCCGGGCACGACGGAAATGTGAAAGTGATTCCCGATGCGCGGCAGAACATGGACGAAGCTGCCATAGAGCAAGGGATCGCCGAGGCAGAGCAAAGCAACGTCGCGCCCCGCTTCAAGATGAGATATCAAAACTTCTGCCGCGCGGTCGTAGCGCTCCTCCGTATCGCCTCGCTCGGGCGAGAACGGTAAACGCATCGCGATCTCGGTCTTGCCGCTTGGGATGTGAGGCGCTGCGATCGCGCGGGCGAGACTTTGGCCTTCGAGGGGCGCCGGATAAGCGATGACCGGCGCGTCGCGCAACACGCGGACGGCTTTGAGGGTCAGGAGCTCGGGATCGCCGGGGCCGACACCCACGCCATAGAGCGTACCGGTCACGATTCTGGCTCCGCCGATTTCGTCACCGCCAATTGGGTGACGGTTCGCAAAGCGCGCCAGCCGTGGCTCGAGTTGAGAGTCGGCGCGATTGGTTCAAGCCGCGATATGGAAATTCGTTTCAATTCGCCGCCGAAGCGCTCGCGAAAGGCCAACAGCGCCGTCCCGCCTTCGACGGTCACCGCATTGGCGACGAAGGTTCCGCCGGCAAGAAGCGCCCGAAATGCCGCTTCCAGAATATCCGGATTGGATGTTCCGCCGCCGATGAAAACCGCCTGCGGGCGCGGAAGATTATTGAGTGCTTGCGGCGCCTCTCCCACGGTAATTTCAAGCCGTGGCACACCAAGCATCAACGCATTTCGAGCAATACGTGCGGCGCGCGCCGGGTCGCGCTCGACCGCGATGGCTTGGGCGGTTTTTTCGGCGCGCAGCCATTCGATACCGATCGAACCGCTTCCCGCACCCACGTCCCACAACAAGGCGCGGGGCACCGGGCCGAGGGCGGCAAGCGTCACCGCGCGCACCTCGCGCTTGGTCAATTGTCCGTCATTCTCAAAAGCCTCGTCGGGAAGGCCGGGTACGCGAGGGCGAATAATGGCGTCCGGCCCGGCCCGGCAATCGACGGCCATCGTGTTCAGATCGGCAATGGCGTCGGCCGGCCAATTCCTGGCGGTTCCGTCGATCCGCCGCTCGGTGGGTCCGCCCAAATGTTCGAACACGGTGATCGTACTTTCGTCGAATCCGGCGCCGGTAAGCGCTTCGGCAACTTTGCGCGGCGTCTCGCCATCTTCGGACAGGATCACCAGCCGAGCACCCGGGAGCATGTGCAGGTTCAAAAGGGCCAGCGGCCGCCCATGAAGTGTCACCGCTTCGACGTCGGCGGCCGGCCAGCTCATCCGCGCGCAGACCAGGCCGAAAGCCCCAACGCCCGGAATGACCGTCATTTCATCGGAGGTGAACCGCCGCGCCAGGGTTGCACCAATGCCGTAGAACATCGGATCGCCGGTGGCCAACACTACGACGCGCCGGCCGCGGCGTTCGGCGATCGCCTCGAGGCTGCAAGAAAGCGGCGACGCCCAGGTCAAGCGCTCGGCATCGCCATTCTTGAGTAGTTCGAGATGGCGGAGTTGGCCGATCACGACTTCGGCCGAATCGATCAAGGCGCGGGCCGCCGCCGGCAAGGAGTCGAGCCCGTCTTCACCAACGCCCAAAACCGAAAGCCAAGGGGTCACGGCGCATCTTCCACAATAAGAGGTGCCGCCAAGGCGTTGACCGCGGCGGCGGCAAGCGCCGCACCGCCTTTTCGGCCCTTGAGGGCGATGAACGGAACCGAGGTCTCTTTCGCCAAGGCTTCCTTCGATTCGGCCGCACCCACGAAACCCACCGGGAAGCCGAGAATCAAGGCGGGGCGTTCATTTTCTTCCGCCAAGACTTCGAGGAGCCGGAACAGGGCCGTCGGTGCCGTGCCAATGGCGATGACGGCACCATGAAGTTTGCCGCGCCAGAGATCGACGGCGGCGGCGGCCCGCGTCGTCGCCTCCTGTTTCGCGATCGCCGGTACTTGCGGATCGCCAAGGGTGCAGATCACGGCGTTCTTTCCGGGAAGCCGGGAGCGGATGATGCCGTGGCCGGTCATCTCGCCGTCGACGAAAATCGCAGCACCACTCTCCAATGCGCGCTTTCCGGATTCGGCCGCACCCGGGGAAAAGACGATATCGCCGACGATTTCCGGAATGGCACAAGCGTGGACGAGCCGCAGTGCGACCTCCGCCATGCCGCCGGGAAAACGGGACAGGTCGATTTCGCGGCGAATCGCTTCAACCGAGCGCCGGTAAATTTCGGCGGGGTCGCGGATATAATCGTTCATGCTATTTGGCGCGGCGAACGCCCTTGGCTTCGGCGTGATCATGGGAATGATGATGGTCGCTATGGTGATCGTGGTTGTGATCACGATGATCGTGGCCGTGATCGTGATCCGAAGCCAGGCCGATGCCGCGCACGTGATGATGATGCCCGGCCTGGGGTTTGCCTTGATCCTGCTCATAGCCGATCACCTGCTCGCGATATTTGCAGAGTTGGCAATTCATCAGGTTTTGACCCTTGGCGATCTCGTCCAACCGGTCGACGAAAGTTTCCAACACCAGCGGGTGGTCGTTGAGATATTTCGCCTTGAGGAAGGCGATAGTCGGGTGGGCGGCGGCGACCGCATCGGTCTCGGCATAGATGCGCTTCACCAGCACGCCGGTGAACAGGAAATAGGGGAACACGATGATGCGCGGAAAGCCGAGCTTGACCGCATGTTCAAGGCCTTCGCCGACGCGGGGGTGGGCGACGCCGCTATAGGCGGCTTCGGCCCAGCCAAGCCCCATGCCTTCCCACAACATCCGGGCGATCTTCGAAATATTGGAATTGGCGTCCGGGTCATTGGTTCCGCGGCCGACCACGAGAAGGAGGGTTTGATCGCGGGGGATTGCTGAGGCAACCACCGCTTCCGCTTCTTCGATCCGGGCGCGGGCCGCCGCCAAAAGCCGGGCGTCGATTGCCAGATCACGGCCGCAATCGAGCGGGATATCCGGATTCTCGGCGGCAAAGCTGTTGAGCTCCCAGGGAATGTCGTTCTTGACATGACCCGCCGCGAACAGCATGGCGGGGAGAGCATAGATGCGCGCAACACCCCGGGTCTTCAAATCGTCCAAGCCTTCGCGAATGGTCGGCCGCGCAAATTCGAGATAGCCAGACGCCACCTCGCGGTCCGGCAGGCGGCGCGCCAAGCCCCTCGCCAACCCGTCGAACTCGGCGACGGCTTCCGCGTCGCGGCTGCCATGGCCGCAAATCACGACCCCGGTCTTTTCCATGCCCTGTCCCTAATCCCTCGCTGATTCGAACTGCGTTCCGGCCGCTAGGCTCTTTGATGGCGCCTTCTTGCTCGCTGGCTTCTTGACAGTTGACTTGTTGACCGTTGACGGGCGCCCTTCGTCCAACCATGCTCGCCCCCGTCATGCACGCCACCACCCTGCTCGCCCATTACCCCGGCGGCTTTGCCGAGCCCGAAACCATGTTCCTGCTCGCGATTGCGCTGATCGCCGATTGGGCGGTGGGCGACATGCCGCTTCTCTTCAATATCATTCCCCACCCGGTGCGGATCATTGGCGCGCTGGTCGGCGCGTTGGAGAAGCGGCTTAACCGGGATTGGCGGAATGACGCAACACGACTTCGCCGCGGCGCTTTCGTGGTTCTGGTGATGGTGGCGCTTTTCGGCGGGCTCGGCTACGTCATCGCCGTCTACTCCCGCCGGTATCCTTACGGTTGGATCGTCGAACTTTTCTTCGTCATCGTGATGCTGGCCCAGCGCAGCCTGTTCGATCACGTCTACGCCGTCGCCACAGCCCTCCGCGAAGACGGACTCGACGAGGCCAAAACCGCGGTGCGCCATATCGTCGGCCGCGATCTCGTCCATCTCGACGAACATGGCGTGGTGCGGGCCGCCATCGAATCCTGCATGGAAAATTTCTCCGACGGCGTGGTGGCGCCCGCCTTCTGGTATGCCCTTCTCGGGCTTCCCGGCCTGTTCGTTTACAAGGCCGTCAACACCATGGACAGCATGATCGGCCATCGCTCGAAACGCTATCGCGCTTTCGGCAAAGTGGCGGCGCGTCTCGACGATGTGATGAATCTCATCCCGGCGCGGCTGGCCGGATTGATGATCGTCATCGCCGCGTTCTTTTCTCCGACCGCCAATCCCTTTCGTGCTTTCGCCACGGTCATGCGGGATTCCCATAAGCACTCGTCCCTCAATGCCGGCTGGCCGGAAGCGGCGACGGCCGGCGCGCTCAATTTGGCATTGGCCGGTCCCCGCCGTTACGGCGAAGTGATCGCCAATGATCCCTGGCTCGGTTCGGGGCGGGCGCGAGCCACCGAACCCGACATACGCCGCGCCTTGTTTCTCTATGTGATCGCCTGTGCCGTCAATCTCGCGGTCGTGGCCGGAGCCGGTGCGCTCCGCTTGATCCTCTGAAAGGCCTCGCTCCTTAGCGGCCATCGGCGATCTCCAACAGGCGATCGAGATTGAGATGGGTTTCGAGGTGGGCTGCCAGATGATTCAGCACGTTCTCGATAACCGCCTCATACGACGTGCCCCGAGCACCGCTTCGACCGGACAATCGGTCCAGAAAATGCCGCCGGTAAGAATCCGCTGCAAACAGCCCATGTATGTAGGTGCCGCTGATCCGGCTATTTATCGACCGCGCGCCTTCAAAGCGCTCGCCATCGGCAAGTCGGAATAGAGGCCGGGCGCAATCGGGCCCCGCCGTTTCGCCCATATGCATCTCATAGCCGGAAACCGCGGCGGCGGTCTCGGTTTCGGCGGCGGTAACCGGGCGCAATTGCTTGTGCGGCGTGAGGGTCGTGTCCACCGCCAACAGACCGAGTCCTTGGGATTCCCGTTTCGGGCCTTCGATGCCCGCAGGATCGGCAATGCGGTTGCCCAGCATCTGAAAGCCGCCGCAAATTCCGAGGATCGTTCCGCCCTGGCGGGCAAAGGCGTGAAGGTCGATATCCCAGCCTTGCGCCCGCAAAAAATCGAGATCGGACAGCGTCGCCTTCGAGCCTGGAATAATGATCGCATCGGCGTCGAGGGGAAGGGCGCGTCCCGCTTCCACAAAATCGACGACGACATCAGGTTCGGCGATCAATGGATCGAGATCGTCGAAATTGGCGATGCGCGGCAGTCTGGGCACCGCGATCCGGATCGGGCGGGCCGGCGCATATTCGTGTTTCAGCCGCCAGGGCGCACTGTCGAGCACCACCCCGTCTTCGGCCGGCAGCCGCCGCGCCTCGGGGAAATAAGGGACGATGCCGAAACAATTCATGCCGGTGCGCGACGCAATTTCATCGAGCGCCGGCGCAAACAGCGTGGCGTCGCCGCGGAATTTATTGACGATATAGCCCGAGACCAAGGCGCGTTCTTCCGGCGAAAGCAAGGAATGCGTGCCGACCAAGCTCGCGATCACCCCGCCCCGCTCGATATCGCCGACGATGACGACGGGAATCCGCGCCTCGCAGGCAAAGCCCATATTGGCGATATCGGAATCGCGCAAATTGATCTCGGCCGGACTTCCGGCGCCCTCGACGAGAATCAGATCCGCTTCCGCGTTGAGTCGCGAGAAGCTCTCGAGAATTTTGCGAAGCAGTTGCGGCTTAAGCCGGCGATAGTCCCGTGCAGAGGCGGTGGCAAAGACCTTCCCCTGGACAATAACTTGCGCGCCGATCTCCGATTGCGGCTTCAAGAGAACCGGATTCATGTGCACCGACGGCGGAATGCCGCAGGCGCGAGCTTGAAGCGCCTGGGCGCGGCCGATCTCGCCGCCGTCGGCGACGGCCGCGTTGTTCGACATGTTCTGGGGCTTGAACGGACGGACATTCAATCCGCGGCGCGCAAATGCCCGGGCCAGCCCCGCAACCAGCAGCGACTTGCCCACTTCCGATCCGGTGCCCTGAATCATCAGGGCAGATGCGCGTTTGCCGTTCATGCCGGTATTCCGGTCTCTTACCCACAGGGTGCGATTAATGCGCCATCAATACTTGGCGCAGCGGATCCGCCGCCGCGTTCGAGAATTTCTGGTCGACGACAATTCCCCGCGCGGTGACGCCTTTCCCGTAATAGGCCTCGTTGAGGTCGTTGCGGCCGTTGATCACCGCGCCCTCCAGCGATATGCCGGCGTATAAGCCTTCGGATGAGCTGAACGCGATGATATCGGCGTTGACGTTCGTGGTGGTCGAGCCTTCGACGCCGGCGCCGATCTCGCCCATGGCGAAGCTGGCATCGGCCCCAAGCTTGACCTGATTCTTCAAAACCGCCTGAAGCGCGCCGTCGCTCATGATGAGCAGGATGACTTCCGCCGATTTGGCGCCGATTTGCAAACCGAAGCTTCCGCCGCCCACCGTGTAGAAGGCGGGATAGCTCCAGGAGCCTTGCGCTGATTTGGCGACCATGACGCCGGTTCCGCCCTGGGCGCCGAAGAAGAACGCGCCTTTGATGAGCGAGGGTATGATGAGAATCGCCTTCGCATCCTTGAGCTTGCTCGGCAGCGAGCCGTAATTGGGATCGCTCAGCAGCTTCGATGCGGTGATGCCCGCCTTGTCCACCACTTCCTGCTCGTAGCTCAATGCGGCGGCAGGGCGTGCATCGGCGAGGCACATCGTGGCCACAAGCAAAGCCGAGAATACGAAAGCCATTGTTCTACGCATGAATCAGACCTCCCTTCGAAATCGACGAAATCTGTTTTCCAAAAATTTATCGGTTCAAAACTCCACGCCGGGCTGGGCCTTGACGCCGGTCGCGAACGGATGTTTCACCAAAGCCATTTCGGTCACCAGATCGGCCCGCTCCAGAAGTTCATTCGGCGCGTTGCGTCCGGTGATCACGACATGGGTGGCACTCGGCTTTTCATCCAAAAGCCTGAGCACCGTCTCGACCGGTAAATAATCATACCGCAACACAATGTTGAGTTCGTCCAGAATCACCATGCGATAAGACGGATCGCGGATCATTTCCGCCGCCGCATCGAGGGCGGCTTTTGCCGCCGCGATGTCGCGGGCGCGGTCCTGAGTTTCCCAGGTGAAGCCCTCGCCCATCGCCTTGAATGTGACAAGGTCCTTAAATTGTTCGAGGACCCGGCGCTCGCCGGTATCCCATCCGCCCTTGACGAATTGGACGATGCCGACCTTGAAGCCGTGGCCGACGCAGCGCAGGGCCATGCCCATGGCGGCGCTGGTCTTGCCCTTGCCCTTGCCGGTATGGACGATGACGAGGCCCCGTTCCTCCGTCTTCGTCGCCATGATTTTGTCGCGCGCTTCCTTGCGCCGCGCCATCTTCTCATGGTGCTCGCGATTGCGGGCCTCGTCGTTTACTTCGGTCATGATGCCTGCCTTTGCCGTTGCGTGGCGATGGCACTCAGTTTTTCGTGGGCGCTATTGCGCCGCGGCCGCCACAGTCCGCGGTGTTCGGCTTCAAGCAATCGCTCGCTCATCTCTCGCAGGGCGTCCGGATTATGAGTCTCGAGAAATCCGCGCACCAAATCGTCGTCAATATAGGCGTCAAATACGGCATCAAAATGATGATCCCGCACGACATGGGTCGTAGCGGCAAAGGCGAACATATAGTCCACGGTTGCCGCCATCTCGAATCCGCCCTTATAGCCGTGGCGCATCACCCCGGCGATCCATTTCGGATTGACGACGCGCGAACGCACGACTCTCGCAATTTCTTCTTCGAGCCGGAGAATGCGCGGTGATTCCGGCCGCGAATGATCGGCGTGATAGACTGCCGGCGCCGATCCCGATGCCTGTTTGACCGCCACGGCCAATCCGCCCTCGAATTGATAGTAGTCATCGCTGTCGAGCAGATCGTGTTCGCGATTGTCCTGATTGTGAACGACGGCCTGGACGAGCGCCAATCGCCGTTCGAATAACTGATGCTGCGCCTCGCCCTGGGCGCCCGCGCCATAGGCATAGCCGCCCCAGGCGACATAGGCCTTGGCGAGATCGGCATCGCCTTCCCAGCCGCGCTCATCGATAAGCGCCTGAAGCCCCGCCCCGTAAGCGCCCGGTTTCGAACCGAAGACCCGAAATCCCGCGCGATGCCGCGCCGAGGATTCGTCGAGCCCGGCGGCGATCAGCTTTTGCGTATCCTCGTGCGCTCTCGCTGCCAGAGGATTGAGATCGCCGCGTTCATCGAGGGCAGCGACCGCTCGCGCCGCCGAATCGAATAGATCGATAAGCCCCGGAAAGGCATCCCGGAAGAATCCGGAAATCCGCAAGGTCACGTCCACCCGCGGCCGGTCCAGAACCGAAAGCGGCAGGATCTCGAATCCGGTAACCCGGCGCGACGCGGAATCCCAAGTCGGCCGAACGCCCATCAACGCCAAGCCTTGGGCGATGTCGTCGCCGCCGGTCCGCATGTTGCTGGTGCCCCAGGCGGAAAGCGCCAGACGCCTGGGAAATTCGCCGTGCTCCTGGGCGTACCGCGCGACCAGTTTTCCCGCCGAATCCCAGCCCAAGCGCCAGGCGGCCGGCGTCGGCACCGTGCGCGTATCCACCGAATAGAAATTGCGCCCCGTCGGCAGCACGTCGGATCGGCCCCGGGTCGGCGCCCCGCTCGGCCCCGGCGGCACAAAGCGGCCGGAAAGCCCGCGCAGCAACCCGTCCAATTCATGGGCGCCGCAGGCCGAAACGAGCGGACGGATGATTTGTTCCACGGTGTCGAGTACGGCTTTTGTGCGTGTCCATTCGGGGCGGCAGGGCGTTTCACCGAGGACGAGGCGTTGCGCCAAAACCTCCAGCCGCTCCACCGCATCGCCGAAACTGCGCCACGCGTCCGGCAGAACGTCCGTGAGGTGTTGCGGCATCGCGCCTTGCCATTCTTCGCCCAAGGCGCAATCGAGGGGATCGAAACCGAGCCCAAGATCGTCGGCCAGCGCGCGCGTGAGCGACGCATCGCCACCGTCGCCGCGTCCGCGCGGCACCCGTACCAATGCGACGAGCAAATCGGCAAGCTGCATTCCCACCGGACTCTCGCCGAACACGTGGAGCCCGTCGCGGATTTGAAGTTCTTTCAATTCGCAGAGATAGGCGTCGAGTTTCTTGAGGGCGGAGGATTCGTCGTCCCTGCGCTCGATGCCGCAATCCACGGCGATTCCGGCACTTTCCGCCAGGTCCAGAATTGCTCGGGTTAAGACTTTCAGGCGGCGCGGATCGACCGCCGCCGCCTCGTAATACTCGTCGACGAGCTGTTCGAGGTCGCGCAACGGTCCGTAGGATTCGGCGCGGGTCAGCGGTGGCGTCAAGTGATCGACAATGACCGCTTGGGCGCGGCGCTTGGCCTGGGTGCCTTCGCCGGGATCGTTGACGATGAACGGATAAAGATGCGGCACGGCGCCCAGCACCGCCTCGGGAAAACAAGATCGGGATAAAGCCAGTGCTTTGCCGGGCAGCCATTCGAGGGTGCCGTGCTTACCGAGATGCACGATCGCCTGAGCGCCAAAATTCAATTTCAGCCAGGCGTAAAACGCGAAATAACCATGGGGCGGAACAAGCGCCGGATCGTGATAGCTGCGCATCGGATCGACGTTGTAACCGCGGGCCGGCTGCAATCCGACCGCAACATTGCCGCAGCGAAAGGCGGGGATCGCAAAACCGCCCCCCGCCGAATCGAAAAAGGGATCGGTTTCCGGCGCCCCCCACCGGGTATCGACCGATCCTTTCGCGTCGTCGGGAAGAGCTGCGAAGAATGCTTGATATTCGCCAAGCGGCAAGATTTCGGTAACGCTGCGATTCCGTCGATGATCATTGGTCGGGCCTGCTATCAACCGGCGCACCAGCGCATCGCCGTCTTCCGGAATAGCCCGAATGTCGAAGCCGCTTTTCGCCAGCGCTTCGAGAACGACGATCGCCGATTTCGGCGTATCCAAGCCGACACCATTGCCGATTCGCCCGTCGCGATTGGGGTAATTTGCCAGCACCAGCGCGACACGCCGGTCTTGTTCGGGAGTCCGGCGCAAGCGCACCCAAGACGCGGCAAGATCGGCGACGAAAGCGATCCGGTCGGGAACGGGCCGGTGGGCGATAATGTCGCATTCGCAAGAATCGTCGCGGCGAAGCCGGTCCTTGAAGGAAACCGCGCGCCCAATGATGCGTCCGTCGACTTCGGGCAAGGCAACATTCATGGCGATGTCGCGCGCCGACAATCCGCGCGTGCCGGCCCGCCATTCGGCCTCGGTCCCGCCGGCAAGCACGATCTGAATTACCGGACAATCGGCGCCGAGCGGCGATTCATCGGCATTGCCCGGTGCCTGGTCCAGATTGTTCTGGGCAAAGCCGGTCGCACTCAGAATGATTTCGGGATTCGCGTGCTCGATCAGTTCGGAAACGATGGCCGCGGCAAGACCATCCTTCAAGCTGGTGCAATAGATCGGAACCGGATTGAGACCGCGGTTTTGCAACCCCGCGATCAATGCGTCGATCGGCGCGGTATCGGCCGCCTGAACCAGCGCGCGATAAAAGAGAACAGCCGTCCGCGGCGCATTGGCCTGCCAAATTTTTTCGAGATCGAACATCGATGGCCTTGGGACTCCCGGCCAATAAAGTCCAGCGCGGAGCAAGGGTGCCGGTTCCTGCCACGGTGTCGCCGGCGCAATTCCGATCAGCGAAGCCGCGTAGTGCAGAAAATTGACGGCGTTCTCGACGCCGCCATGGACGAAATACTGCCAGAGCCGATGCAGCGCTTCGGCCGGAATTGTCGATAGCGCCGAAAGTTCGGCGTCCGGCTGATCGTCGCCCGGCACCAGGGCGAGCAGGGTTCCCCGCTCGCGGGCAAACGCCGCCAATTGATCGACGCCATAAGACCAATAGCTGCGCCCGCCCAATAGCCGCACGATCACCAGCTTGGCTTCCGGCGCGATCACCGAATCGACATAGAGATCGACCGAGAGATTGTGGGCGAGCTTCAAAATGTTGGCGAGGCGAAGCCTTGGAACCGGGCCGCGCGATGGATCCGTTGCGGCGCGATGGGCCTGGGCGAGGCAGGCGATTTCGGAATCCGCGGCCGAGAGGACGACGATATCGCCCGGGCTTTGGCCAAGATCGATGGCGCCGGCGCCGTCGGAAATGACTCCCGGCTCTGCGGCGAGCAAATGCATCAGGCGTTCACCCGGGGCGCCGTGGCATCGAGAATCAGGCGCGACAGCCGTTCGCGATCCAGCCCCTTTTGGCCGATGACGACGACGGCACCTTCGCGGGATTCGCCGTCGCGCCAGGGCCGGTCGAAATAGCTCGATAGCCTGGGGCCGACTCCCTGAACGGCGAGGCGAAGCTCCTTGCCGGCGACCGCGGCAAAGCCCTTGATTCGCAATACCCGGGGTTCATTGCCTGCGGCACGCAAGGCGCGCTCCAAGATTGTCTTGTCAACGATTGGCGGCAAAGCGACGACGAAGCTTTCGAAATCGTCATGGTCGTGACCGGGCAACGCATCGTGATGGGATGGCCGCGCCGACAGGTCGCTTTCGACTTCCGCTTCAAGACCCAGCAATACGGCAATATCGACGGCGGCGTGAGAGGCCGAAATCAGTTTCACGCTGGCGCGCAATCCGTTGCGCAAGGCCTCGGTGACAGTCCGCTGCCGCGCGTCGTCCAACAAATCCGATTTGTTGACGATCACCAGATCGGCGCAGGCGAGCTGATCGCCGAAGACTTCGGCCAGCGGCAGATCGTGATCGGGAGCGGGTCCACCCGGCTTCCAATAACGCGGATCGTTGAAGGTTTCATCGGCGACGGCGGATCCATCGACCACGACCACGACTGCATCGACCGTCACCCGGCCCGCCACCTCCGGCCAAGCGAAGGCTTTGACCAAAGGCTTTGGCAACGCCAGGCCGGAAGTCTCGATGATGATGTGATCCGGAGGTTCATCCCGCGCCAGCAGTTTTTCCATGGTCGGCAGGAAATCGTCGGCCACGGTGCAGCAGATGCATCCGTTCGCGAGCTCGACGATGTCTTCTTCGGAGCACGTCGCATCGCCGCAGCCGAGCAAGAGTTCGCGATCGATGCCGAGCGCGCCGAACTCGTTGATGACCAGGGCCAGTTTTTTCCCGCGCGCATTCGCCAAGAGATGGCGGATAAGGCTAGTTTTCCCCGCGCCTAGAAAGCCGGTGACGATGGTTGCCGGAATTTTTCGATGCAGAGTCATCGGGAGCTCTTCACGACGAGCGGCAACCCGGCCGCGATGAAAATGACGAGCCCCGCTTGTGCGGCGATTCGTTGATTCAATCTTCCGGCATGGTCGCGGAATTGCCGCGCCAGTGGGTTGTCGGGCACGATGCCGAGCCCAACTTCGTTCGATACGAAAACGACCGGTGCGGTGAGCGCGGTCAGCGCGCGATCGAGTGCGGCGAATTCGGTCTCGATATCGCGGCCGGCTTGGATCAAATTGGAAAGCCAGAGCGTCAGGCAATCGACGAGGATCGGCCGCTCGCCTTGGCCGTGCTCGGCAAGCGCTGCGCCGAGCGCCAACGGTTCCTCGACTGTTTCAAGGCGCCCATCCCGCCTAGCCTGATGCTCGCGGATGCGCGCCGCCATTTCGTCATCGCCGGCTTCGGCGGTTGCCAGATAGATCGCCGGCGCGAAGCGTTCGACGAGGGCTTGGGCGAAGCGGCTTTTGCCCGAGCGCACGCCGCCCAAAACGAGGGTCACGGCGGGAAGCGTTTCCCGCTCGCAAAGGCCTTCCGATGAGGCAGTGGAAAATGCGGCGTCAAACAGCAAGGAATCCTCCTCCCCGAGGAACTTGTTGAACAAAAGCAGCGGGGAGGTCTCCTGGCTCGGGGTCTTCGGCCGCCGGCGCCTTCCCGGCGGTTAAGCCAGTGGCGGAAATGCCCGCGGGTCTCGCCCTTACAGTTGCGGGGGCAGCGCCGGATTAGGCGGGGCGTTCCCGGTTTTGGAACCCCGCCGCAACCGGACTTCCCTGTCCCGATGCGTGGCCGGAACCTAGCACAGGGGGTGACGGCAGGCGACTCACGCCTTTTGGTTCACCGCCACCACCCGCCAGACATCGCCGCCGGGTAGGCGATCGAGCCTGGTCAGGGATAGAGGATCGATTGCCAGCCGAAGGGCTGCTTCCGGATCAAGATCAAGCGCGTGGGCGATGGCGGCGCGAATCACTCCGGCATGGGCGACGGCCACGATATCCCGGCCTTCATGAGCGCGGATCAGGCGTTCGACCGCGGCGGTTACCCGCAGCATGGTATCGGCAAAGCTTTCGCCGCCTTCCGGCGTCACATGGGCCGGCGCGAACCAAACGGGATGCCGCTCGCCGCCAAATTCCTCGGTGATCTCGGCATAGGGCCGGTTCTGCCAGGCGCCGAAATCCTGCTCGATCAGATCGGGTTCGATAAGCAAATCGGTTCTCGGACCGGGGCGCAGCGCCGCCAATGCTTCGGCCGTGTCGCGGGTGCGCGACAGCGGGCTGGAAAGCCAGATAGCGGGCTCCGGCAAGACTGCGGCCAGAGCGGCGATGGCATCCGTGTCCGACAAATCGCAGGCGACATCCCGGCGGCCATAGATCCGGCCTTCTTGATTGCGCACCGGGGCATGGCGGATCCACCACCAGCGGGTCGAAGTCATGTCGAGATTATGCCGCCGCCGCGGCGAGCAGAACCGCGATTTCGGTCACTTGCTGAATGGCGCCGAGTACATCGCCGGTATAGCCGCCCAGCTGCTTCTGCGCGAACAGGGCGGATGCCGCGGCAACCCCGACACCGGCCAACAAGGCAAACATTCCGGTGACAGGACCGAGGAAGAGCAGGACGAGAACGATGCCGAGCAGACCGGCGGCGATGACTCTGTCCTGGGGCGGTTTGCCGGCGGCAACCGCCAACCCGCCCATCCGTGCCGGATCGAGGGCCGCCATTACCGCCGGCAGCACCGCACGGGAAAAGATCGCCGCTGCGATCAAGGCGGCCGCCGCAGCGTAAGTGCCGGGAATTGCGGCCAGGGCCCCGACGCGCAGCAGCACCGAAAGGATCAGGGCGAGAACGCCAAAAGCGCCGATGCGCGTGTCGCGCATGATCGCCAATTTGGCCTCGCGATCGCGCCCCGCCGCCAAACCGTCCGCCGCATCGGCCAATCCATCCTCATGGAGGCCGCCGGTCACGGCAATGACTGCGGCAACGCCGAGAACGGCGGAAAGAACCGGCCCGAGACCAACGCCCCTGGCGAAGATCAGGACCATCGCCCCGAACAACCCAACACCCAACCCGACCAAGGGAAAAGCACGGGAGGCTTGCGCCAGAAGTCCTTCCGGCAATGCCGATATTTCTTCATCCTCGTCGTCGCCTTCGTCGCTTGGCGGCTCGGCGCCGGGCAGAGGAATTCGAGTGAGGAACCGTGCCGCGACGTCGATGTCGCGCCACCAGGAAGCAAGCGTTGCGCGCGGTTCCATTTTGGCTATGGGCTCTTTGTCGCTCATGGGCGGGTTTTGCCTAGCATCCCGGTCCGGGTTATAGGACAGTTATGACCCCGCCGCAAAATTCCGAGAGACAGGTTCGATGAGAGAACTGCCGAATTGCCGCCGCGACGTCGATTCCTCAAGGGGCGTATCGTCCGTCGGCGAAATTCTGGATTTGGTCGGCGACATGCCCGACGGCGACGCCACCGCGCATGCGGCCTGCCTCGCGCGCGAAGGGCAGCTCACCAAACCGCAGGGCGCCTTGGGGCGCCTCGAAGAACTCTCCGCCTGGCTCGCCTTTTGGCAGGGCGGAGTACCAAAGCTCGAAAAGCCCCTGGTCTGCGTCTTTGCCGCTAATCACGGTGTTGCGGCGCGGGGCGTTTCTGCCTATCCGGCGGCGGTGACCGCGCAAATGGTTGCCAATTTCCGCGACGGCGGTGCGGCCATCAATCAATTGGCGCGGGCGATCGATGCCGAGCTTCGCGTATTCGAACTTTCGCTGGATCAGCCCACCCGCGATTTCACCCAAGAACCGGCAATGGATGAACCGGAATTCCTCCACGCATTTTCGATCGGCATGCAGGCCGTCACACCCGGTTGCGATGTGCTGGGTCTCGGCGAAATGGGAATCGCCAATACCACGGCTGCGGCGGCGCTTGGCCACGGCTTGTTTGGCGGCATTGCGGAAGAATGGACCGGTCCCGGAACGGGCGTTTCCAACGAAGGCCTCGCCAGGAAAGCGGAAGTCGTTCGCGACGGAGTTCGTGTGAATCGCGAGACCATGACGAATGCGGTGCAGGTCTTGCGCTGCTTGGGCGGCCGTGAATTGGCGGCGATCGCCGGCGCGGTTCTGGCGGCGCGATATTTGCGCATACCGGTGCTGCTCGACGGCTATGTCTGCACCGCCGCCGCCGCCGCCCTTTATGCCGCCGATCCGCGCGCTCTCGATCACTGCAGAATTGCCCATGTCTCCGCCGAGCCGGGGCATCGGCGTCTTGTCGAATGCTTAAATCAGAAACCGCTTCTGGATCTCAATATGCGGCTGGGCGAGGGCAGCGGCGCGGCACTCGCGGTCTTTCTGCTCAAGGGTGCCGTTGCCTGCCACAACGGCATGGCGACATTCGCCGAAGCCGGCGTCAGCGGAAAATCGTAAGGTGCTGAATTATTCCGGCTTGCCGGGTGCCAGCGTGGCCTGAGCCGCGGGACCCGAAGCGGGCTTCACTCTTTCCGAAAGCAGTTCGGGAACCAGCGGTTCGTTTTTCGCCTGCTTGTCCTTGATCTCGGCGATCGTCTGTTTGAGCAGCACGAATCGATACGGGGTTGCCGGATGATCGGCGGCCAAAGAATCTTTGATCGATTCCGGATAATTCACCGCGATGCGCCGCCAGAATTCCGGCGCGCCGTCGATATCGAATCCGGCCCGTGCCATGACATAAAGCCCGACGGTATCGGCTTCGGCTTCGAAATCCTGGGTGTAGCTGCGCCCGCCGCCCCGGGTGAACACGCGCTGGGTGTCGATTCCGAATAGATCGCTGACGACGAAATCCGCGATGGCGCCGGGAATGGCGGTGGCCGGCATCACCTGCTCGTCGCGCATCATGGCATGCGCCATTTCATGGGAAAGAACGAGGGCCAATTCCTGCTTGGTCGCGGCAAAGCGCATCATTCCGGCCATGATGATGACGGAATTCTCGTCGGAGAAGGCGTTCACGGCGTCCGACTTGCCGATAAAAAATTCCACTTTGCAGATTGGAATCGGGACCACCGTCACTTCGCGCGACGATTTGTTCGCTCGCGAAACCTCGAAGAGCACTGGACCCGATTTCGCCCGGTGCAGCCGCGCCATCACAGTGTCGGCGGATTTATCGCCCGGCTCGATGCGTACGCGATCGAGCGCCACGATCTTGTCGCCGTCTTTCAATCCCGCTTTATCGGCGGGCGATTGCGGCACGACATGAAGAATTTGAGGCGAGTCGTCGAGGGACAATTTCTTTGCGGCGGCATCGCGGAGCTCCTCGCGAAGACCCGATAAGGTCGCGATATTGAGTCCGAAGCCCTCCGTCACGTCCTTGCCGCACAGATCGGCGGCGGCCGCGGACAGAGGGAACGCGACGTCGAGAAGGCGCGCGTGTTCGTCCAACGTCGCATCGAGGGCAAGCGTGCTCTGAACGTCTTCCTCAACCTTCAGATCGGACTCGGCGACCGCAAATTTCGGCGCATCGGTCCCGCAGCCGGAGAGAAGCGATCCGGCGAGGAATACCGCAGGGAGCCATGTCAATGGCGGGTGAGCCAAGCCCATGGTCGGAGCCTAGCCGCAATTGGTTAACCGCAATTTACTTTGGCAATCGGCGGACCAAGGCCCGGAAACCCGCGAAAATCCTGGCTATTCGCCGATCTGGAGCAGCAGGCCGCGCTGCCGGGCGACGCGGAACATGAACAGGAAGGTGGCGGTGCCGAAGCCGATATAAACCAGGTTCAGGGCGGCCGCCGCGGCCAAGAGATCGACGCGGAAGACATGGTCGAACATCGCCGCCCGCATGCCTTCGAACACATAAGAAGAGGGCAGCGCCCAGGCCAGCGGATGCAGCCATTGCGGCAGGGTCGAGATCGGATAGTAGATGCCGCTGAAGGGCGCCAACGCGAAAATCAGGAACCACGCCATGCTTTCGGCGCCCAATCCATAGCGCAACACGATCGCCGAAACGAAAAGCCCGATCGCCCAGCCCATGATCATCAAATTGGCGAAAAAGATCACAAGCGGCAGGCCCAACGAGAAAATCGAATAATGGTAGAAGACGATCGCAAGGCCGGCGGCCGGCAATACCCCGATCGAGGTGCGCAGCAAGGAAAGCACCAGAAGCGAGACAATGTGCTCGATGGGGCGCAAGGGTGTGGCGAACAGATGGCCCAATTGCCGCGACCACATTTCCTCCATGAAGGAAAGCGAGACGCCGAGCTGGGAGCGGAACAGCACGTCCCACAGCAGCATCGCGCCGATCAGAACGCCGGACGCCTGCATCACCCAGGAGCTATTGGTGGCAAAGAAACGGGAAATGAAGCCCCACAGAATCATTTGCACGATCGGCCAATAGGCGAGTTCCAGAATTCGCGGCCAGGAGCCGCGCAGCAGATAAATATAACGCAGCACCATCGCCCACACCCGGCGCGGTGAAAATCCCTCGGGCGCATAATATTTGACCGTGCGGCCGGATATTCCCGGCGGATTCTGCGTCGCCGCGGGCATCATCGTGCGGCCCGAATCGGCATCGGCGCGTCGCCGCGGTTGCGCGACACGTCGAGAAAAACTTCTTCCAGAGTTTCACGGCCGAAGCGGGCGATAAGGTCATCCGGCGTGCCGGTCTCGACGATTTTCCCGCTGCGGAAAATCATCACCCGGTCGCACAGACGCTCGACCTCATTCATGTTGTGGGAGGCCAGCAGGATGGTGGCGCCGGTGCGGCGCTGGTAATCCTGCAGATAGCTGCGAATCCAATCGCCGGTATCGGGATCGAGCGAAGCCGTCGGCTCGTCGAGCAATAAAAGTTCGGGCTCGTTCAGAAGCGCTTTGGCCAGGGCAATGCGCGTCTGCTGGCCGGAGGAGAGCGTGCGGGCTTGGCGGTCGAGGAAATCCGCGATGGCAAGATCGCCGGCCAAACTTAGGATCCGGCCCTTGGTGTCGTGCAGCCCGTAGAGATGGCCGTAGACGACGAGAATCTCGCGCACGGTGAGCCGGCCCGGAAGATCGACGTAAGGCGACGAGAAATTGAGCCGCGGCAAAATCTTCTGACGGTTATGCCGCATGTCGAGGCCGAAGATCAGGATGCTGCCGGAACTGGGAAGCAGGAGCCCCAGCAGCATGGCCAGCGTCGTGGTCTTGCCCGCACCGTTGCCGCCCAAAAGGGCCGCGGTTGTCCCTCGGGGCACCGCGAAATCGATGGAATCGACGGCGAGAACCTCGTCATAGCGCTTGGTCAGCCCGCGAACTTCAATAACGGCGTCCTGCATCGTTCCAATATGGGGCGGCGAACATGGGGCGGCAAGTCGGCGGCGGCCAGAGGACTTTGCCGGGGCCCGGCTGGCCCACAAACGCGCAAGCTGGGTTATCCAAGCCGCGCGATAAGCACGCTATAATCGATTTTTTACCGGGGTGATATTTTCGGCGTGACAATGACCAGCAACCGAAATGCAGAGCCGACGCCGCTGCCGAGTTTTCGCGGCCGCGTGCGAATGCGCACCTTGGCGCTTATCCGTTGGATCGCGGTGGCGGGCCAACTCGTAACCCTGCTCGCGGTCCGCTATGAATTCGGATTTACGCTTCCGATCGGCGCCGCATTGGCGGTCGTCGGCATTTCGGCGCTTTTCAATCTCTGGTCCTGGTCGCGGCATCCGGCACGTTCCCGCCTCTCCAACCGGGAGGCCACGTTCTCGCTCGCCTTCGATATCCTGCAGCTCAGTCTTCTCCTCTTCCTCGTCGGCGGATTGCAGAATCCCTTCTCGCTTTTGATTCTGGCGCCGGTCACGATCGCCGCCACCATTTTGTCGCTGACAAGCACATTGGCGCTTGGGCTCCTATCCGCCGTCTGTATTACCGCCCTCGCTCTTTGGCATCTGCCGCTGCCGTGGTCGGATGGGGCTCAGCTCACCTTGCCGATCCTGTATCTTGTCGGATTGTGGCTTGCCCTCGTGCTCTCGATCGGGTTGCTCGCCGCCTATAACTGGAGCATCGCCGAAGAGGGACGCCGAATGTCGGACGCGCTTTCGGCCACTCAGGCGGCGCTCGCCCGGGAGCAGCGGGTCTCCGCACTTGGCATGCTGGCCGCCTCAACCGCCCATCAACTGGGAAGCCCGCTCGGCACCATCGCCGTGGTGGCCAAGGAAATCGCCCGCGATTTGCCGCCGGAAAGCCCGCTTGCGGAGGATGTGACTCTTCTTTTAAGTGAAAGCGAACGATGCCGAGAAATTTTGGCCGGCCTCGACCGCAACCGGGACGAAACCGGCTCGCCCTTTGCCAAGCTTCCCATCATCGTGCTGATCGAAGAAGCGGCAGCACCGCATGGCGGCGGCAGGGTTACGCTTCGCTATGAGAGCGGCCCGGCGCCAGAATTTCCCGACAGCCCGATGCCGATGGTCGCGCCCAGCCCGGAAATCCTTCACGGACTGCGAAGCATCATCCAGAATGCGGTGCAATTCGCGCGAAGCCGCGCGATCGTCGCCATCCACTGGACCGAAGACGAGATCGAGGTGACTATTCGCGACGACGGCCCGGGATTCCCGACCCATATCCTCCCGGTGATCGGCGAGCCCTATATTTCGACCCGCCAGGGCACCGGGGAGCACATGGGGCTTGGTCTCTTCATCGCGCAGACTTTGCTTGAGCGCACGGGTGCGGTACTATCCTTCGGAAATCTCCGCCGGGGGGCGTCGGTGACCGTGCGCTGGCGGCGCGTGGCGTTGGAGCCCTTTGACGAAGAGATCGCGGAGGCCCAGGAGCTTTAGAGCATGATCTTGTCGGTTCGAATCGGCTGCGTTGCGCTTTTGATGCGGCGATCCGCTAGGCGCGCCAACGTTTGCCGGCAAAGCCGGCGGGGCGGGCGCAACGCCGCGGGCGCCCGCCAAGGCGCAACCCAGAGGGCCGGGGTCTTTTGCCGCCGCGGGTTCGTCGAAAGGCTTGCCCGTAGTCCCGCTACGCGCTACGCCCTTCTCCTGCCGGCGGCGCAAAATACCTCCGGCGCAGCCGGTTCCAACTGACAAGATCATGCTCTAGACGATGCAGACGGAAGACCAACCGGCCAAGTTGCTTCTCATCGTCGATGACGACGCGCCCTTGCGGATGCGGCTCGCTCGGGCCATGGAGCGGCGCGGATTTATCGTCGAGGCTGCGGGCAGCGTTGCCGAGGCGCAAGCACTTCTCACCCGGACCACCCCCGCTTATGCGGTGATCGATCTTCGTCTCGAGGACGGCAGCGGACTCGAGGTGGTGAATGCGCTGCGGGAGGTCCGCCCGGACGCCCGCATCGTGATGTTGACCGGCTACGGGAATTTTGCCACCGCGGTTGCGGCGGTGAAAGCGGGCGCGGTCGATTATCTGCCCAAGCCCGCCGACGCCGACATGGTGGAGGCGGCACTCCTGACGACGGGACGCCATCTTCCCCCGCCTCCGGAACAGCCGATGTCGGCCGAACGCGTGCGCTGGGAACACATCCAGCGCGTCTTCGAGCAATGCGACCGCAATGTTTCGGAAACCGCCCGCCGGCTCAACATGCACCGGCGGACCTTGCAGCGGATTTTGAGCAAGCGCGCACCGCGCTGACGCGGGCTCGGGAAATTACTTTTTCAAGAAATTAGAGGCGTACGCCGAGCATCGACTGCATGGCGACGAGGAGAAAGAGTCCGCCCAGGATGACGGCACCCAGAATGAGGATGAGCGGCACGACGCCGAGCCCCGACTGTTTCGGAGACTCCATTGGGCGCTGACCGGACGGTTCGAATTCGTCGGCGCCCGCAGCATTGCGCATGGTCTGCACTTCTTGACGTGCGGTCTTTTGCTGTTCCATCGCGCGGGCATTTTCGGCTTCGGTCTTCGAGAACCGGAAGACGGTTTTGACGACTGACTTGCCCGCCCCCGAATTGAATTTTTCCTCAACCACGCGAATAGCCGAGAAGCGGCCAGTCGCTTGCAGGCGTTGGGCTTCGTAAACGGCGATCTCACGGTCGTCGTAAATGGAATCGATCTTCCACGCGCCGCCC
>CAWJEX010000015.1:0-28767 GCA_963841995.1 uncultured Alphaproteobacteria bacterium | reverse complement strand
GTTCCGCGACGTCAAGAAGTTGACTGACGATACGACTCATTCCCGTGATGTCCTGACGCAGGGACTTGGCAACTTGCTGATCAACGAGTGTGTCAATTCGAGTGCGAAGAATAGTGAGGGGTGTGCGAAGTTCATGGGCGGCGTCGGCAGTGAACTCGCGCTGCACGCGGAACCCCTGTTCAAGACGATCCAGTGCTTGGTTAATTGCCCGCACGAGTGGGAGGATCTCTTTCGGAATGTCTTTTGTCGGCAGCCTCACATCCGTGCGCGCCGGGCTGATGTCTTGTGCCATTTCCGAGGCCTGCCACACTGGGCGTAAGGCGCGACGGAAAATAACGATGTCGATTGCCAGCAACGACAACAGAATTGGGATGGTGATCCATCCCACACTCTGGAAAAATCCGGCGACTATGTCATCAATCAACACATCGCGGTGTGCGAGATCCTGGGCGACCTGAATCGATAGCTTTCGGCCGCCAATCTCTTTTGGAATATTCGCGCCATAGATTACGGCATTGCCGCGCCGCGCTTGCAGAAATGCTTCGTCGGACAACCGTGGGCCTACCGGAAATATTGATGATCCGTCGTTGAGGGAGGAAAAGACGACCCGTCCGGTACCGTCGATCACAGAATAGCCATACCGTCCATACGCTTCGGAATAAAGTGCTTTGAGATCGGGCGGGAGATCAAGAGCCCAGGTCCCGTCCAGGCGTGACACGAGGTAGTGCGCAATTGTATCGGCATGCTCACGGAGCGCGCGATGCTGGAGATCGTTTGCCGCCGAGCTCAACAACCAGTAAAGCGCCAAAGGCATGAAGATCGAAGTGACACCGATGGCGACCACGTGCAGGGAGATCATCCGCGAGATGATTGATTTGGATCGGACCACGGTTACTTGTCCTCAGCGATAAGGTATCCGACACCGCGTATGGTGTTAATCCGCACTTTTGCCCCGCGATCGTCGAGCTGTTTTCGGAGGCGATGGACGTAAACCTCGATAGCATTCGATGCAACATCGCCGGCGAGCCCAAAGATTTGATCCTCGACGAGTTTCTTCGGAACAACTCGGCCACTGCGGCGCATCAGGGCCTCAAGGACCGCCGCCTCCCGAGCGGATAGCGGTTGCGGCTCGTCATCAATGAAGGCTTGCCGGGCCTCAGTGTCAAAAACAAGGTTGCCAACGCGAAGCGACCTTCCCAATAACTGTCCAGGTCGCCGCATTACCGCTTCTAGTCGAGCTACAAGCTCCTCAAACGCGAATGGCTTGACCAGATAATCATCGGCGCCGCTTCGCAGACCGTTAACTCGGTCGCGCACGCCGGCGCGTGCCGTGAGTACCAAGACAGGCGTCGGATCCTTGCGCTCTCGGATTTCGCGCAAAACCGAAAGGCCGTCGCCATCTGGCAAACCAAGATCCAGGACGACGGCCGCATAACGAGTGCCTCTCAATACGGATCGGGCTTCACTGGCGCCAGCCACGAGATCAACTCCAAACCCCGCCGACTCAAGACCTGTCAGCAAGAGCTGCGCGAGTTCCTCGTTGTCTTCGACCACTAGCAATCTCATGCTCAGATGATCCTATCGATATCGTCCCAGGCATCACAGACTTAAGCCGCAACCCTCTTGACGTGGCACATGCGACTCTAGCCGTACAAGTCTGCATTGTAAGGCTGTTGTAAGGTCAATGCGCTAAATTTGCTAACTATAAGAATATAGGTGCAAAAGTTATAGCAGGATGCAGCTTCAATTAAGCCTTCGCCGTGCCAAGCCAATGCCGCGAGCGGCTTGATTGAGGATGTCATTGTTATGTGACCCCGTGCGGCGGCAGTTAGCCACCGTGTCCGCGAATATGCCCGGGCTCAAACCGCCGATGCGCGCGCCGAAAGGGCCCATGCGAGTTTCCGGCTTGCCAGCACGTAACTGTGCCCGGAAAGAGCTGAGAACGTCGGCTACACACTATATGCGGGCCGCGGTCCGATGGACCTTTGATTGCCGTCCGGATTTGGAGTCAATGCCGGAGTCTCAATCTTCAATCCTGTCACTCGCGGAAAAAGCAGAGCTTTTTAATACCAACGAACTCAATCACCTATCGCTTAACTCGTTGGTTTCAGGACTGGAAATCGGTGCAAATCAGATGGATGCAAATGAGTAAGACATCATGACCCCGGAAGTGCAAGAGAAGACGCAGATCAGATTGCGGGCTTTGCCAGCGCGCACCTTGTCAGCGCGCAAACAGATTCTAATGGTCTTCGCCTTGGCCGCGATCGTAGGCACGGTGCTTGGTTTCGGATGGGGCGGAGCATACGTCTTCGGTCGTGCGCCCGATGCCGGCGTCGAAGAAGATGCAAAGCAGGCGGTTCCACCGGGCACATTCCGGCCAACACCCCAACAATTGGCAAGTCTCCAGGTGACGGCCGTGACAACGATGACCTTTCGTACCGAGGAGATGGCTGATGGAAAGATCGTCATCGACAATGACCGGACGACGCCAGTGTTCTCGCCCTTCACTGGGCGGGTCACCAAAATCTTTGCCAACCAGGGCGATCATGTAAAACAGGGCGCGCCTTTATTGGCGCTCGAGGCGTCAGAGTTCGTACAGGGGCAGAGCGATTTAATCAGCACCGCAGCATCCCTCAATACGGCACACTCTCAACTTGCACAGGCACAAACCAACGAGAAGCGCAGGCATGCGCTGTACGATGCCAAGGGCGGTTCGCTCCAAGATTGGCAGCAAAGCCAGGCGGACCTCGTCGCCGCGCAAAACAACTTACGCTCTGCCGAGAACGCTCTCGCGTCGGCACGGAACCGACTGCATATCCTTGGCAAAAGCGACAAAGAGATAGACGCTCTCGCGAATGCGCAGAAGATGGATCCGGTAGCCTTTGTCCTAGCCCCGATCGACGGCACCGTGATCGACCGGCAGGTCGGGCTTGGCCAGTACATCCAGCCCAATGCTGCGAACCCAGTCTATTCGATCGACGACCTCTCGAAGGTTTGGCTCATCGCCAATGTGCATGAAACGGAAGCGCCGTTAATCCGCGTGGGCGCGCCGGTGGAGGTGCGCATGCCCGCGTTTCCGGGGCGCGTCTTTAAGGCGGAACTCACCTACGTCGCGCCCGCGGTTGATCCCAATACGCATCGATTGCCGGTTCGCGCCGAAGTCGAGAATCCGGATGGCGCCCTAAAGCCGGAAATGTTCGCGACTTTTAGCATTATCACCGCGGAGTCCGCGGCGGCCGGCGTGCCGGAGGAGGCTGTCGTCTACGAAGATGACACAGCGCGCGTCTGGGTCGCGCAAGAAGACGGCTCGATCGCCTTGCGAGAGATCCATGCTGGACGGACCAGCAATGGAATGGTCGAAGTTGTGGCGGGTCTAACAGCGGGCGAAAAGGTAGTTACGAGTGGCGCCCTATTCATTGATCGTGCGGCCAACAGCGAATGACCCGTCAGGCTGCTGACGACGTGAAGCTGACTGAGAGTAGAACAAATCCTTCGATGCGGCCTTGGCGCGCTGAATCATGAATGGCGTTATCGCATTTGCCTTGAGGCAACGCCTTCTGGTCGTTGCCATGCTGCTCTTCGTCTTCGCTGTCGGCATTGTTGGCTTCTTCAAGCTGAACATTGAGGCCTATCCAGACCCGGTGCCGCCACTCGTGGATGTCGTCACGCAGAGCACCGGTCAATCGGCCGAAGAGATCGAGCGCTACGTTACCATCCCGATCGAAATTCAGATGGCAGGCATTCCGCATGTCACCGCGGTCCGGACGATCTCGCTATTCGGTCTTTCCGACGTGAAGGTGCAGTTCACCTACGACTTTACCTATGATCAAGCCGAACAGTGGGTAATCAATCGGCTCTCCCAATTGGGGCCGCTGCCCAATGGCGCTCAGCCGCAGATTTCTCCGGAAAGCCCCGTCGGTGAAATCTTCCGATATCGAGTGGTTGGCCCGCCTGGTTATTCAACTACCGACCTCAAGACCATTGAGGACTGGATACTCGAACGCCGCTTCAAAGCCGTGGAGGGTGTGATCGATGTCACCGGCTGGGGTGGAAAGACCAAGACCTACGACGTCACTGTCGATGAGAACCATCTTATCGAATACGGTCTTACCCTGCCGCAGGTCCTGCAGGCTCTCAACAACAGCAATATCAATGTCGGCGGTCAGACCGTGGACATCGGTCCGCAATCAGCGGTGGTGCGAGGCGTCGGTCTCATTCATTCGATGGACGACATTCGCAAGACGATGCTGACCGCGAATAACGGGACACCCGTGACGCTGAGCGATGTCGCAAAAGTCACGGTTAGTCACCAGCCACGCCTCGGGATAGCCGGCTACGACAATGACGATGACATTGTTCAAGGTATCGTCCTCATGCGTCGCGGCGAGCAGAGCTTGCCTACGATCCGGCGTGTGGAACTGGAAATGGAAAAGATCAATGGCTCCGGAATCCTGCCACCCGGTGTGCGCATTGAGAAAATTTACGACCGCAGCGACCTGATTGGCGTGACCACGCAAACAGTACTCCACAACATGTTGGCTGGCATCGTTCTCATCTTTCTGTTGCAGTGGGCATTTCTCGGCGATCTGCGCACCGCCATCATCGTGGCTGCCACCATACCCTTTGCACTCTCTTTTGCCATTGGCCTCATGGTGCTGCGCGGCGAATCAGCGAACCTGCTTTCGGTGGGCGCGATCGATTTCGGCCTTGTCGTGGATGCATCGGTTATCATGGTCGAGAATATTTTCAGGCACCTGGCGCAAAGGCCAGAGCAGAGGTTCTTTCACTCTCCGGTCCTGCACCGCGTTCGTTCCCGCATTGACTTGCATGGTAAGTTCGGCGTCATTGCCAATTCGGCAATCGAAGTGAATAAGGCGATTTTTTTTGCAGCGGCAATAATTGTCGCTGGCTTCGTGCCGCTGTTCACCATGAGCGGCATCGAGGGCCACATCTTCGGCCCCATGGCGAAGACTTATGCCTATGCCATCACCGGCGGGCTCATCGCTACCTTCACGGTATCGCCAGCGCTGAGCGCTTTATTGCTACCAGCCCACGTCGACGAGACAGAAACGCTCGTTGTCCGCGTCTTGCATCGTGTCTACGGTCCGGTGATTGAGTTCGCACTTGCCAACAAAGTTGCAGCACTCGGGGCCGCCGCCGTGCTCATTGCTCTTGCTGGCTTGGCGACGAGCACGTTGGGACTCGAATTTCTTCCAAAGCTTGAAGAGGGAAATTTATGGATCCGCGCAACGATGCCACCATCAATCTCGCTCGAGGAGGGCGATCGCTACGTTAACGAGATGCGGAAAGTCATTTTGAGCTACCCGGAGGTGACGACCGTTATCTCGCAGCACGGACGGCCCGATGATGGCACTGACGCCACGGGCTTCTTCAATGCCGAATTCTTTGTCCCGCTGAAGCCGTTCAACACGTGGCCCAAAGGCGTCGACAAAGACAAGTTGACAGAACAAATGACAGACGCACTAAAAGCACAGTTCCCAGGAATTGAATTCAACTTCTCCCAATACATCGAAGACAACGTCGAAGAAGCGGCATCTGGAGTGAAAGGAGAAAACTCCGTCAAGCTATTTGGCAACGACCTCGAAACGCTTGAAAAGACGGCGCAACGAATCAAAGACGTAATGAGCACCGTGCCGGGGATCGTCGATCTGGGCGTTCTTAATTCACTCGGCCAACCGACGATCAGGATCGATATCGATCGTGCCCGTGCCGCCCGGTACGGCCTTACACCAGGTGATATCAACTCGACTGTTCAGGCGGCGATTGGCGGAACGGCGGCAGGGAATCTATACGAGGAGGGTAGCGACCGCAATTTTCCGATCATTGTCCGTCTCGCCCCAGAATATCGCCAGAACCTCGATACAATCCGGGGAGTCATGATCGGCGCACCTAATCCGAACGGCAACGGCATCGTTCAGATACCCTTAAGTGGCGTAGCCAACGTCCATCTTGTATCCGGAGCCTCCTTCATCTACCGCGAGCAGCAGCAGCGCTACATACCGATCAAGTTTAGCGTGCGCGGGCGCGACCTCGGCACTGCAGTACTCGAAGCACAGCGCAAGGTTGCGGAGCAAGTGCAGATACCGGGTGGCTACCGTCTGGAATGGGTCGGCGAGTATGGGAACCTTGAGGCGGCATTGCAACGTTTAGCCGTGGTCGTACCGATTAGCATCGCGCTCATCTGTGTCCTACTTTACCTGAACTTCGGATCCGTGATCGATGCGCTTTTGGCGGCAAGCGTGATCCCGATGGCACTGATTGGCGGCATCTTTGCGCTATTCCTCACCGGCACACCGTTCAGCGTCTCTGCGGCAATCGGCTTCGTCGCACTCTTTGGCATCGCCGCGATGGACGGTATTATAGTGCTCTCTTACTACAATCAGTCGATTGATGCGGGGCTCGACCGCGCCGGCGCAATTCTGCGCGCCTGCCAAGTGCAAATGCGGCCCGTAATGATGACTTGCGCCGCGGCATGTGTCGGTCTCCTACCAGCAGCGATCTCGACCGGCATCGGCTCGCAAGTACAAAAGCCTTTGGCGCTTGTGGTCGTTGGCGGGATTCTGTTCGCGCCAGTGTTGATTCTTATCCTGCTGCCGACATTAATTGATTTGTTCTCGCGTCGAGGAACTCCGCTCAAGGCGAATACTCAATCTGAGATGGCCGAGTGACGAGACATGAGTTTTGCAAGAATTTTACTCTTCCGGAATGGAAAAGGATGATCGAGAGCAAGCGCCGCGGTATCAGCACGCCATGCGCATTATGGTCTGCGATCCATCGTGGTTACCCCTTGCACGCGCGAGCAAGGCGCCTCGTTGTCACGACGATTGCGTGGACTGTAGGGACGCTGGTTGCGGGATGCACCGTCGGTCCGAATTTTGATCACCCCGCCGCTCCGACTGTTATCGGCTATACGCCGGAGTCACTAACTCCGCAAACCGCATCAGCAGATGCTCCCGGTGGCGAGGCGCAGCAGTTCGTGCAAGGCATGGATATTCCGGGGCAATGGTGGACATTGTTTCACTCGGAGCCTCTCAATGCTCTGATTGAGCAGGCCTTGAAAGCCAATCCGAGCTTGCAGACGGCCCAAGCGGCATTGCGGCAAGCGATGGAGAACGTATACGCGCAGGAGGGTTCCTATTACCCCAACGTACAGGCTAATTTTTCTCAGAGCCGCCAGAGGAACGCGGTTGGCACCCTCGCTCCGACGTTAACCTCGGGCACCCCACTCTTCAATCTCTCCACCGCCCAGGTAAGCGTATCATACCTGCTGGATATTTTTGGTGGCAATCAACGCCAAATCGAGTCACTGGAGGCGCAGGCCGAGTCCGAACGCTTTCAGTTGGAAGCGACTTACCTGACCATCACGTCGAACGTTGTTGCTGCAGCGGTTCAGGAGGCTTCACTGCACGCGCAGATAGCGGCAACACAGGAAATCATCAAAATTGAGACAGAACAGCTTGAGATACTCAGAAGGCAATTCGCCCTCGGCGCAATTGCAATGGCAGACGTTGTGGCTCAAGAAGTGGCCCTCGCGCAGGCTCAAGCAACACTGCCAACATTGCAGAAGCAATTGGCGGTACAGCGCGATCTCTTGGTTGCACTTACCGGTCGTTTTCCGAGCGAAGATTTGACCGCGAATTTCGATCTCTCGGCGCTCCGACTGCCGCAGGAACTGCCAGTTAGCGTCCCCTCAAAGCTCGTGGAACAACGACCTGACGTGCGGTCGACAGAAGCGCAATTGCATGCCGCTAGTGCCCAGGTTGGCGTTGCCATCGCTAACGAGCTGCCACAGCTCACTCTCACCGCCAATGGGGGCAGTACCGCGACGGCGTTTAGCAATTTATTTGCTTCTGGCACCGGCTTTTGGATCCTGGCGGGCGGTCTGACACAAACAATCTTCGACGGCGGTACTCTGTTGCACAAAAAACGCGGCGCCGACGCTGCCCTGGATCAAGCGGCAGCGCAGTATCGAGCTACGGTAATTGTCGCTTTCCAAAACGTCGCCGATGCGCTGCGCGCAATACAATACGATGCCGAAGCGATGAAGGCGCAGGTCGCCACCGAGCACGCCGCGTCGGAAAGCCTTCAGATTCAGCGCCAGCAATTGCAACTTGGCGCCATCAGCTACCTGTCACTGCTTAATGCTGAACAGGCTTATTGGCAGTCAGTAATCAACCGCGTGCAGGCACAGGCCAACCGCTACGCCGACACGGCGGCGCTATTCCAGGCACTCGGCGGCGGATGGTGGAATCGTCCCGCAGCAGCGTCGCCACAGACGACGGCGGCCGTCGGAGAAAATCACTGATCATCAGATTGAACTGTGTGGTTGATCAATTCATCCGATCGCGGAGCCAATGCCGGCTCCGCCAAACGCTGATGCATCACATAAGGACAATGCGTATGGGACAGCTTGTTGGTGAAATTTGCGCTGTTGTTATTGCCTCAATACTGGGCGCTTGCAGCATGCTCGACGATAAAAACGTGCTTGAATTTCGCTCACTCAGGATAATTGATGGTCGTTTTGATCGGTCAGTGATCATAGCACCCGCAGGAGCGCCCCTGATGCTCGATGTCGAGCTCATCGGGCCGCAACCTGTAACCGTTTCGATTCCGGCTCTGGGGATCGGGGCCACTACGGTTCCAGCAAATTGGGTCAATTTGAATTCGCTTCACGATACGACCGGCGATCTCAGGAAGGCTCGCATTATCCTCCGCTCGCTAAAGCCTGGTGAATACCAGATTGACTGTGACTGTTATGGGCAAATTGCGACGGCTCGCTTTGTCGTCGAATAGACTTGATGCATGCTGAAATATTCAGAACGCATATGTGCTGAGCGTATCTTCGCCCGGCTGCCTCACAATCGTTGACGCGTTCCGACCCGTCAACAACAGACCTTTCATCAATACCATGAGGAGGGAAATCGATGTCTGTATGTGTCCTGCCAAGGATTCTTGGTGGCCTTGGCAAGTTCACGTCGCGCCGCGGCACCCCCGAGCCGCGGTTGCCGTGGCTTTTCATGCTGCCGCGTGACATCGGCCTGTTCCTCAGGAGTGCGTGGACTGATGCCAGGATCGCCCGCCTGCGCCGGGACAATGGCGCCCGCGCCGCTTTTGAGGCGGCTTATACGGAATCCGCCGATCCATGGGCATCGGCATCGCCGCGCTATCGTTATCAGGGATTGAAATATGACAAGCTGATTGCCCTCCTTCCCCAACAGCGTTTTGCGAACGTGCTCGATCTTGGGTGCGGTCTTGGCTTACTGTCACAGAAACTCGCGAAGCGCTCCGTCCATGTGCTGGGAATGGATATCGCGGTGGCTGCGATCGGCCATGCTCGCCTCCGCGGCGCCGCATTCACCAATCTTGAATTCGAACCCGGCGACATATTGAACCTCCCGCCGTCGCTCGACGGAAAGTTCGACCTCGTGGTGCTTGCCGATGTGCTCTATTACCTCTCGCCACTGGACGAGGCCGTTTTGAAATCTGTGGTCAGCCGCATCGCTGACCTGCTTAGCCCGGGAGGAATCTGCCTACTGGCCAACCACTTCTTTTTTTCCGCCGATCCGGGTTCCAAGATGTCGCGGAAGATTCACAGCGCATTCTCGGACTGCTCGCGCTTTGCGATTAGGTCCGAACATCGCCGCGCGTTTTTTCTGGCTACCCTGTTCTCCCAGCAACCGCAGCTCATCTTTCCGTGATGACCGACCAAAACACACCATCTGTGCCCGGCGCGGGGTCCCACGGGCTTCTGATCGCCCTGGGCGCTGTCGCAGCGGCCGGGATTGGCTGGGCGGCCTTTTCGCGATGGGCCGATATCGAAGCGGTGGGGATAAGCGTTCTGAATGCGCTCTGGAGCTTGCCGCTCCTGATCGCGCTCCACCTGATCCAGCTTTTGCTGTCCAGCGCCGCCTGGCGCACCCTGTTCACCGAGCCTCGTCCCCGGATCACCACATATTTCCGCCTGCGGCTGATCCGGGAAGGCATCGACAGCCTGTTTCCCGTCGCACAGATGGGTGGCGAAGCGATCGGCGCACGCATGCTGGCGCGGCAGGGTATCGCAGCGGGTCCCGCTGGCGCCAGCGTCATCGTCGATGTCACGCTGGAAGTGCTGTCCCAGGCCGGTTTCCTGCTGACCGGGGTGGCCGCGCTGACTACCCTGCCCGAGGGGCGCATCGGTCCGGCCGAGTGGCTGGGACCGATGGCGCTCGCTGTGATCGCGGCGGGCGGCCTCCTGGTGGCCCAGCGCCTCGGACTGCTACGGCTATTGGAGATGCTGGTCGAACGGATTGCCGCGCAGTTCCCGGCCTTGGCTGGCATGTCGCTGAAGGGCCTGCACGCGGCCGCCGAAGGGTTTTACCGCCGGCGGCGCGCATTGCTTCGGGCAACTCTTCTGCATTTCGTCTCTTGGTCGCTTGGCACGATCGAGACCTGGATCGTTCTTCACGCCCTGGGCGCGCCGGCCAGCCTACCGCAGGCACTTGTGGTCGAGAGCCTCGGCATGGCGGCGCGCAGCGCGGGCTTCGGGATACCCGGCGCGTTGGCGGTTCAGGAGGGCGGCTTCGCGTTGGCCGCAATATCGGTCGGGCTTCCCGATTCCGCTGGGTTGGCGCTTTCATTGGTCAAGCGCGCTCGCGAGATCCTCGTGGGCATCGCCGGCGTGACGCTGGCACGCTGGAGCGGCATGGATCAATCCGCCGACAACACCGCAAAAAAGCCGAGCCTAAATTACTAACCCGGCTGTCTCATAATCGTTGACACGTTCCGAACGAACTCGAGGACGTTGTCTGAACGGATGTGGGCCGGAACACCACGCCGGATGAAGACGTCGCAGAGCGCGTCGATCACGTCGGTGGCTTTCAGTTTCCTCGCCGCTCGGATGGCAAGCGCTTCGCGCGTGAACTCATCGATGATGCACAGCATCCGGAACGCCTTGCCGTCGTGGGTACGCTCCGAAACGAAGTCGTACGACCAGATATGATTGGACCGCTCGGGCCGAAGGCGGACGCACGATCCGTCGTTGAGCCAGAGCCTTCCCCGCTTCGGCTGTCTTGCCGGAACCTTCAGCCCCTCGCGTCGCCAAATCCGTTTGACGCGCTTCTTGTTCACCCTCCAGCCGGCCATCCTTAGGAGCGCCGTGATCCAGCGGCAATCCTGGTATTTGGATAACTACGGGCTCTCGGTGTTTGAGGCGATGGTGGTATTGAGCGGATATTGCGGCATCAGTCGCCACCAGCCGGATTCATTGATCGCGTAATCGGGCCGGTAATGTTTGACCACGGAGGCCGGCACAACAACATTGATCTGGTTGTCCAACAGGAGTTGTTCTGCTTCCACGTCGACGACCAGAACCGCGTGATCCAGCTGCAGATTCATATCCCGCAGGACAACGACGCGAAGCAGGCCGTCGGGCACACCGGCGGCGCGCAATAACAGGTATTTCGTAATCGCGTAATCCTGGCATTGCCCATTCACGTGAAGGAATTCGAATGGCGTTTCCCAATAATTGACCTGCGCCCAGTTATCGATGGACCGCACATAGGGATGCCGATTGATTGCGGCGTTCACCAATTCCACCTTGCCGCGGAGATCGAGATTTTTCAGCGCCTCGACCAGATGCCGCCATTCGTCCGGTTCGCAATTGGTCCACACGCCCGCCTGGCACGGCTTGGTGGCCACCCTGATTTCGTCGTGGAAGCGGTCGAGCATGGCCGTCCACTTATAGAACGGCTTGATATCCGACGAGTATACGGCGGTGGTGTTGAAGACTCCGGGGGAGATCAGCGCTGTCGCCGCTTGGCTTTGCGCGAAACTAGTGGCCGGCAGCGCCGCCAATAGCAAGGCGGCCGCCATAACCCAATATTTCAGGACAGGAATTTTCGTCCGCATGGCGGCGCCTCATTCGGTAGCCCCGCTATCTCGATGAGACCGGAGGCTTTGCGTCCCCGGATCGCCCCGGGTTTGCCGTTTCGTGATGGCGCCGCACCTACGAGCGGACACCAGCTTTAGGCCGGCACGCTAACGTAGGTCTTATAAGAAATTCTTAATTGGGATCGGTTGATCCAGGATTCGCAAACATCCGCGTCCAGGAACGCGATGAGTGCAATTTAATTAAAATTCAAGCGGCTTCCTCTCGGGCGCAGTTCACCGGTATTGTTGGCTAAACGAACAATCCACCGGATCAATTGACCTGGCCTGGCTTTTTTAGACCAAGCCAACTTCTGTCACTCCGCTTGGTCCAAAAAAGCCAGGTCAGGTCCATCGCCGTGGTATAAAGAAATCGGACCAAGCCATTGCGATGCCAAGCGCTGACACACAGGGCGCCGCGAACGCGCCTGCCGCAACCCGCGAAACCATGATTCGGCCAGTTGACGCCGAAACCATTCCGCGGACGAACGTCATCCTTTGGATCTGCATCGCGATCTCTTTCCTGGCGGCGGCACTCCTGTTCTGGATACAGCCGCTGGTCGCGAAGCTGCTGCTGCCACTGCTCGGCGGGAGCCCATCGGTTTGGAACACATGCATAGTGTTTTTCGAAGTATCCCTTTTGGGCGGCTATCTCTACGCCCATGCCGGCCGACAATGGCTCGGTGTGCGCGCCCAAACGATACTTCATGCCGGACTACTCGCCGGCGGAGCACTCGCCCTCCCAGTCGCATTGTCCCACGACCTCCATCCGCCGACCGAAAACTGGCGCCTAGTACCGTGGCTTTTCACCGTCTTGGCCGCCACTATCGGCGCGCCGTTCGTCGTCGTGGCGGGAACCGCACCATTGGTGCAGCGCTGGTTTTCGGCCAGCGCGCATCGGCGCGCCGCCGATCCGTATTTTTTGTACGCTGCGAGCAACATCGGCAGTTTTGCGGCGCTGCTTGGCTTCCCGCTGCTCCTTGAGCCAACGCTGACGTTGGCTGAACAGGGCTGGGCCTGGACCATTGGCTATGCTGGCCTTGCAGTCCTGATACTAGCCTGCGGAATCATGGTTCCGGCCGCAGTCAATACGCCCAAATCGGATTGCAAAAGTACACCGGCAGCGACGGCTCGCGAGCGCATCTGGTGGGTGACGCTCGCCTTTGTGCCGTCCAGCCTCCTGCTCGGCGTCACCACCTACGTGACGACAGATCTCACCGCAGTGCCGCTGTTCTGGGTGTTGCCACTAGCCCTTTACCTCCTCACTTTCGTCGTCGCCTTCGCGCGGAGCGGTGCGTCACTGGTGCGCTGGGCAACGGCGGCGCAGCCCTGGCCGCTTTTTCTGGTGGCGCTGGCGCCCCTTTCGTCCTATCTCGGCGATTGGCCAGTTCTTCTGCCGCTCCACCTCGCAGCGTTCGCGCTGGCAGCGCTTATGTGCCATGGACGGCTTGCGGCGCTGCGCCCGCCGGCCGCGCGCTTGACGGAGTTCTATCTGTGGATTGCGGTGGGCGGCGCGCTAGGCGGGATGTTCAATGTGCTGGCGGCGCCGCTTCTCTTCCCCGATGTCGAGGAATATCCGCTGATGCTCGCGGCAGTCTGCTTGCTGCGCCCTGGCGGCAATTGGCCTAGCGTGCGTTCCAAGGCGTCGCTGCTCGACCTTGGGGTGCCGTTGGCGATTACGGCTGCTTTCCTTTGGCCGAAAGAGGTGTTTGCGCTCGCGGGTCTCGATTGGGAAACGCTGAGCGAGGCTTGGTCATTTGGTTTCATCGCCGCACTTCTGCTGCCGTTATGGCTGGGCCGCAGGCGCCCAGTGATGGTCGCGCTCACGGTGGCTGGGCTGCTTCTTGCCGATCTGACGGACTGGGGCTCGCGCAACATTGTATACCGGGAGCGTACCTTCTTCGGAACGCTCAAGGTCGAGGAAGACTATACCGATGGAATTCGGTACCTCGAACACGGCACGACGCTTCACGGCGCGCAGTTCATGGATGTGGAAAAGCGCATTCGACCTATAGGCTATTATCATCCGATGGGGCCAGTGGGTCAGGTATTGAGGGCGATCGGCGGGAGCGCACGCACATCGCAGGTAGCTGTCGTCGGTCTCGGCACCGGGACACTCGCTTGTTACGGACATATGGGCGAACACTGGCGCTTTTTTGAAATAGACCCGGCCGTCGAGCGGATTGCGCGCAATTCCCGGTTTTTCGATTATCTCGCGCGTTGCCCTCCAATTGTCGACGTGGTTTTGGGAGACGCCCGGTTGTCGCTGGCCCGTGAACCGAACGGCCAGTTCGGCGTGATCGTGCTCGACGCTTTCACCTCTGATGCGATCCCGATCCATCTGCTGACCCACGAAGCGCTGGCCCTGTACCTCGACAAGCTTGCGCCGGACGGAATTCTTCTCATCCACATCTCAAACCGCTACTTCGATCTGACCGGGCCTTTATCGCGCGCCGCGGCAAGCTTCGGCATCGTCGCCCGCCATCGCGATGACAGCGAGGACATTGAGGACAGCGATTGGAAAGCCGCCTCGCACTGGGTGGCGATGGCCCGCACCACTGCAGCGCTTGATTTCCTCGGAGGCGACCCGGGCTGGGAGCCGCTTCCACCTAGCCGCGGCCGACCATGGAGCGACGATTTCTCCAACGTGTTGGAAGCGCTCTCACTAAATCCCTGAACAGCCCCCTGACATCCCCGTCTCAGGCCCCTTGCCGATACCGCCTGTAAAATCGCGTGCAATCATGGCCCCGCCCAACGCGGAATTCATGTCATTGATTGTGTGGGTGAATCAAATACCTGGGAGGGATTGCTTTCGGCGCGAAAGGTGGCTCCGTTAAGTTCTAATCTTTCCCAATGTGATCAATACGTCGGGCGTGATCTGCCGGTTCCCGCATGAAACATCTAAACTCAGCATCTTCGAACCGGCAGCAGCCGATCTCGCCTAAAATTTCACGGTCAGTCCGACATGTGCACCGGCCTCGGTATCGCCGCGCACGTTTTGTGTGTCGTTGCTGACATTCAGCGAGGCGGCGAGATCGACGTTCTGGCGTAAGGGCATGTCGTAACCGACGAGCATATCCGTCTCGTTCCCGCCCGGTGCAAGCCCCACGCGCGTCGTGCCGGTAGTAGCGTAGCCTTCCAAGTCCACCGTCGTTGTGGCGATATCTGCAGAACCGGAGAAGACGCGGAGCGGCTTGCGCAAGCCGAGCGACAAGCGGTCGCCTTGATCGAAGGTGTCGCGCTGCACCAGGGCCACGCCATAGGCGCGAGCCAGAATCGGCGACGTGCCCGTGATGAGGCCGCTGGAAATGGATGCGCCGTCGGTGCGTGCCAAGGCGGCATCTAACAGCAGTCCCGTTTTGCCGCCGAGGTCGAATGAGCAAGAGAACCCCAGCGACGCGCTTCAGATTCTGGTTGCCGAAATTAAGCAGGCCCGCGTTGTCGTAGGTGCTGCCGAGCAGGCCATTCCGTTCATCGAGGATGCCGACGGTCACGCCGCTGGTCCAGCCCTCGGCAAGACGCGTGCTGAGACCGGCGCCGAAGGCATACGCCACGGGTTGCGACCAGTTGTCGTTGGTCAGCATCTGCATGAGATCGGAGCCGCCCATCATTGCGGAGGTCGCCGCTTCGGTGCCCGAGAATGAGAAGGCGATCCTCGTATGCTCGCCAACCGGGCTGCCAAAGGCCATGAAATTTCCGCCTTCGCCGAGGTTGAGCAAAGCATTCGACATGCCACTGAAGCGCGACTGATCGGCGGCAGAGGAATTCGAGCCCCAAAGCGCATCCGCGAAAGAGGCACTGGCGGGGAAGCCATTGCCGGCGACAGCGGTCATGCCGTCACTTTTGGTGAATTCCATGACCCAAGCGGTTGGCTTATCGAGGAACGCGGCATCGAAACCGCCCGAAGCAAGGCTCTTGCTGCCAAAGGTCCCAAAGCCTGGCACGGCATCTCCGTCGGTCGTGGCGATCGATAGAGTACCGCCATTAGCGAATTAAGTCGTGCTGGCCTTAACGGTAGGAGCCTGGATAGCCGCCGCCGCAGCGGCTGTCCCGCTCGCAGGTTTCTGTGCGATGAGGCCCGACAAATTGACGAAGTAGTTGCGCTGGAACGTATCGAACGCGGTGTAGTTGGACTTTCAGTCTGGATCTGCCCCGAAACCGGCTGCTTCACCGCGTCCAGGGCCGGCCTTTGCTCCCCATCGTGGCCCGGCTCTCTCCACTGTCGAGAGCCGGGCACGAAGGAGGACCGTAAGCTCTGCGGCACGTCGGGTTTTGGCCTTAGCTATGCGGCACGCACTTTGGCCAGGAAGTCGGTGACCGCGTGGCGCAAGGTTTCGTTCTTCTGGCCCAGCAGTTCGGCAGCGGTGTTCACCTGGCTGGCGGAAGTACCGGTTTCCGCGGCGGCTGTGGTGACACCGCCGATGTTGGTCGAAACCTCCTGCGTGCCGGCGGCGGCTTGTTGCACGTTGCGGGCGATTTCCTGGGTTGCCGCACCCTGTTCCTCGACGGCCGCCGCGATGGTGGTCGCGATCTCGCCAATTTGCGAGATCGTCGTACCGATGTTCTTGATCGCGTCGACCGCGCCCTTGGTGGAGCTTTGAATGGCGGTGATCTGGGCGGAAATGTCCTCGGTCGCCTTGGCGGTCTGGTTGGCAAGCGATTTGACCTCCGAGGCGACGACCGCGAATCCCTTGCCCGCTTCGCCGGCCCGCGCCGCCTCGATCGTGGCGTTCAAAGCCAGCAGATTGGTCTGGCTCGCGATGTCGTTGATGAGGTTCACCACTTCGCCGATCTTCTGCGCCCCTTCGGCCAGGCTCTGCACCGCCCGATCGGTCTCCCGGGCATCCTCGACCGCCTTCTGGGCGATCTTGTTCGACTGCGCGACTTGCCGGCCAATCTCGTTGATCGAGGATGAAAGCTCTTCGGCGGCCGAGGCCACGGTCTGCACGTTGGTGGAGGCCTCTTCGCTGGCTGCCGCCACCGCCGTGGCTTGGCGGCTGGTTTCCTCGGCGGTCGCCGACATGCTCTGGGCGGTGCCGCGCAACTGCGTGGCCGACGTGGCGAGTGTACTCAGCGCGTCGTTTGCCGTGCTCTCGAATTCCTTGATATAGCCGTCGACCGCCCGCTGCCGGCGAGCCCGATCCTCCAACATGGCTTCCTGATAGACCGAGATGGCAAAGTCCATGTCCATCATGATCGCGGTGCTAATGGCGGAAAGCACCGCCGCCAACTTCTTCGGCGACCAGCGATATTTTTGCACGGCCAAATCAATCAGCTTGCTCAGCACGAATGCATAAGCGCCGATATACCAGCGCGGCTCCAATCCGATCTTATTGTGAGCGAGACCGATCGCGCGCACGGCCTGGACATAGCCGGAGTCGAACCCGTTTTTGAACAGGCGGCCCCAATGGACGGTCTGGGCCTGCTTCAACCTTGCCGCGTCATTGCCGACCAATTTGGCCAGCGCCGCCACCCCACCCACATGCTGATAGAACCCATCGAGAACCGGCGGCAATGCCGGCTCAACAAATGGCCAAAACTCCCTGAGCAGGGCAATTCGCGCCTGGTCCATCTGCATGAACTGCAAGCGGGTATGGATATCGCCGTCTTGGCTTCCAGGCTGGTTCGTCATGGTCGGTTCCTTCTCATGTAATTCGCCGCGCCATTGCGCCGGCGAATGAGCTCTTCGATCTGCCGCCGTGACCTAGGCTCATGGACCTAGGCTCGTGTGCGGTCTGCGCTTCTTTTCCCCATCGGCCCGTCGTGGGCCGCGTCTTTCCTGCTCTGGCTTAACCAAAAATTGTCAAGATACAGTTAAAATTTGTGATAATTACTAGCAATCTTAGCGTGTGTACTAAATAATTATTAGCGCTCTTTACGTGTGTATTACATAATTACCAATAATCTTTGCGTGTGTACGAGAACGTACGCAAATAAACGCGAAGTCAGCTGCGGCGCTATTCACGATGAATGATCTGCTTCTTGGCCCTTGGGTAAAGCACTTGAGAGTCCGGCCTAGGGGGAGTAGTATGACACTGTCATATCTGCCCATTGGATAGAAATGGAGTGATTTTCGATGCCGCGCACAAGCCGTCCGATCACCGTCACCCTGGGCGACCTTCAGAAGCGCGTCGAGACGCGGGTGAAGTCGGGAGCCTATGCCTCTGCAAGCGAAGTCATGCGCGCGGCGGTGCGCGCCCTCGATCGCGAAGAGGCTGCCATCAATGACTGGCTGCGGCAGCGTGTAGACGAAGCCTTCGTCGATACTCGGCCGAATGTAACGGCGCACGAGGTGTTCAAACGCCTCCGCGGTCACCACGCCAAGCAGGTAAAGGCCGAGCGGAATGAAAAAGCATGAGGTCAGCTTTCGACCGCAGGCGGAATCTGACCTGTTCGGGCTTTATCGCCATATTGCCGAGGAGTCCGGCCATGCCGTTGCGGGAACCTATATCGATCGGATCGAAGCGGCCTGCCTGGCGCTCGAGACCTTTCCTAAACGCGGCACACGGCGGAACGACATTCGCCCCGGCCTTCGGACAATGGCCTTCGAGCGGCGCGCAATTATCATATTCCAAGTAACGAAAGCCGAAGTCGTCATCGTTCGGATTTTCTACGGTGGACAGGAATATGAGCGCGCATTACGGAGTGTGAACGACGAATAGCGAGTTCGAATGCGTTACTGATGGACACCCGTTGCATTGTCAAACCCCGATACCAAAATCCCCCTTAAGATCGATCCAGGAAAGTCACGTCTTGAACACGCGCACAACTTTAATTGTGCCTTTAATTGTGCCGAGCCGTTTGCTTGTTCGATGGCTGGTCCCTGCGACGAGCCCAAAAAGAGCACGCAGGATTGCGTGCCCGCTTGCTTCCACAGTGCTTCCATGGGCGCGCTGGAAGCATAAGGCGCCGAATCAAAACGCCGCTTAACTATCTGAATTATATTGATATTTTGATGGCTGGGGCGCAGGAACCCCACCTGCGCCCCTAAACCCGAGAATTTCCGCGGTGCCGGGCACCGAATCTCCAGCAATTGTGCCGCACTCCGGTGCACCGCGTCCAGACCGATGGCTCCGTATAAGAGCGCCCCAGCCAATAATTGAAAGCAGAAGAGCCTGAGTGGGCGCACCAGGACTCGAACCCGCGTCCCGCTGGTTAAGGATTAGCCGAGTGCCGTGGAATAGCAATGAGGCGTCGGACCGGAATCGGCCGCACTATGCGCGAAATTTGTCTTTGGTCTGGCGTATTGCAGCCTGACTTGTCGCTCGTAGCCGCCAGCCTACGGATCCCACGAGGAGTACGGTAGCAAACAGCAGCCCGCTGCTCGGTTCAGGAACCGGCGCTGGCGGGTCTGCATAGGCAATATTGTCGCTCTCGAATGCGTAGTTGGTCGAGCTCAGTACAACCTCGTTATAGTTCTCCGATCCGAGGAAGAAATTGACGTAGCGGCTCGAGAGAGACGACTGTTGGTTACCATTAGCCTGGATCGGCGCCGGGAGTTGGTCTCCCGTATAGGAAGCAATGACGATGCCGTTGAGTTCGAACGCGATCGAATTGTAGGCGTCGATGGAGCCCCAGTAGAGCCCAAAATAATTGAGCGGCTCATTGAATGCGAATGTGGCCGAGCCGACAGGCGCAGCGTAGCCAACGGTGAAATACTGGCTCAAATCGCCGACAGGCGCCGCATAACGATTGACGACACTCCCTTGGACCACGGCGCCGTCGCCCGTGAGCGTGCCGTCTCCGAAGTTGTAGGAATTGACCGGACCAAGGGTGAGCGCATCGAAGGTGATGACCGTCGCGCCACTGTAGCCGGGCGTGAGGCTTCCCGGCACGCCATAGGTAATAACCGTCGCATGCGCACTCGGAGCATCAATAAGAAGAAATGCCCCGAAGGCGAGGCTGCATCCGGCAATCGTGCTACGCATTATGTTTTGCACAGCCAAGTTAGTGCCGTTGGCAGGCCCAATGTCAATTCTTTGGTATAGTTAATCCATTCTTTTCTAAGGTTAATTCGTTGTAGTTATAATTAATTCGTTAAACGTCGAAATCGGCTGGTCTGCTCCCAATTTCTTACACCAGATTAACTGAGAATCTCCGGCTGTTGTGACGCCTGGGAAAATTCCGAGGCTGCGACGCGGGGTCATGCAGCCGATATGATGGAGAAGATTGCGACGGATTGCGATAGTGGCCTATGAGAATCGCGTCATCAAATAGGTAGCGGATGCGTTTAACCGCCACAGACATCTATCAATATTATCGACCTTCGGAGTGTGAGCTTCGTTCCCATTTGATCGCGGCGGGCGTTCAGCCCGAGCCGCCCGGTGCGTTTCTAGAATTGTTGCTGAAGCTCGGCAAGCGCCACGAGGCCGAGCACCTCGCCTCATTTCCCCAAGCACTCGATTTGGCTTCGGGTGACATAGCCGATAGAGAGCATCGCACCATAGAGGCGCTGCGAGCCGGATATGAGGTGATCTTTCAGCCCGTGCTGAGGGGCGAAATCCACTTTGGCGGGCAAGCAATCGAGGTCGTCGGCGAGCCTGATTTTCTCCTCAAGCGCGGCGAGACCTACGCGGTCCGGGACTGCAAGATTTCGCGCAGGATCACCGAACGGGACCATCCAGAGATTCTGCGCCAGCTGAATCTTTACGGCTGGCTCTACGAGCAAACCAGCGGCGACGCGCCAGAAAGTCTCGAGGTCTACAATGGCGCCGGAACCGTCGTGCCCGTCGATTACGATGGCGGTGCTACCGCTTTGGCCGACCTTGAGCGAATTGCTGCAATCGTTTTGTCCAAGTCTCCGCCATTCTCGCCGGTCGGTTGGTCCAAATGCGGCCATTGCGGATACAAGGCACGCTGCTGGGATGCCGCCGTCGCCGGCCACGATGTCGCGATCGTGCCTGGCGTTGATCAGGGTTTGGTGAAGGCTCTTCGTCAGAATTCGCTCATTACCTACGATGACCTGCTGTCTCATTTCGATGAGGACGCATTGGCGCAACTGCGCAGGCCGTGGGGTGAGGGTCTCCAAAAGGTCGGCAAGAAAGCCAGCGCGATTTTACGAAATGCCCGCGCCTTGGCAACGAACAAGGAATTGTTGTTCTCGAAGCCGGTATTGCCCTCGTCTTCGAATTTCGTGATGTTCGATCTCGAGGGCTTGCCGCCGCAGCTCGACGATCTCGACAAAGTGTACCTGTGGGGAACTCAAGTTTTCGGAGACAAGCCGTCCGAGTATCGCGCTGCCCTTGCCGGCTTCGGCGAAAGCGGCGACAAGGAAGGTTGGGAATCGTTTCTGGGCAACGCCGAAGCCATCTTCACGCAATATGGCGACATCCCCTTCATTCACTGGGCGACCTACGAGAGAACGAAGTTGAACATGTATATCGACCGGTATGGCGACCGCGACGGCATTGCATTGAGGGTAGAGGCCAATTTATTGGATCTGTTGCCGGTGACCCAGAAATCGATTGCGCTGCCACTATCGAGCTACAGCCTGAAGGTCGTCGAACGGTACGTCGGATTCAAGCGTACGCAGGAGGAATACGGCGGGGAGTGGTCGATGGCCCGCTACATTGAGGCGACGGAATCCGAGGATGAAAAGCTCCGGCACGAAGTCATCGACGAGATTTGCACCTACAACCGCGAAGATCTCGGCGCCACCTGGGCGGTCCTGAGCTGGCTGAAATCCAGGGTTAGGTGACCCGCTTTGGCGCTTCGCCGCCGGTTTAGACGCGCTCTTAGCGATCCGCCGCCGGCCGTTGCCGGGGTCTCGACAATTTATACGGCACGTATGATGGCGGACAGGGCATTGGCGGAGGACAAGATTGGATAAGGAACCCTTATCAGAGGATTGAGGGGCCCGGTCCTCCCGGGATTTCCGGTCCGCCTGCCGGTCTCGGGCTGAATTGATCCGCAACCTTCGGAAACGAGGTGGAAGTTGGGCTTCGTTCGGGCCTTTTCGCTGGCGCTGGCCGTGCTGCTCGCATCCTTTGCCGCATCGGCGGCGCCCGACGACGACGCGGCACGGCTCATCGCGGTCGTCAACGGTTTCCGCGCGGCGCACGGGCTGGCGCCGGTCGCGCCCGATCCGAAGCTGTCGGAGGCGGCGCGGCGGCATGCCCGCGCCATGGCGGCCAGCGCCACGTTTTCGCACAACGGGCCAGACGGAAATTTGACCGAGCGCATGCGGCGGACAAACTACGCCTTCGCGACCGTGGTGGAGAATATCGGCGCCGGCGCGGCCACGCCCGAGGAGGCAGCGGCGATCTGGGAGCAGAGCCCGCCGCACGCGCGCAATCTCCTCAATGCCTCCGTCCGCAACGCGGGTGCGGGCCATGCGAGGGGACCGGGCGAACCTTTCGCCGATTATTGGTGCTTGATTCTCGCCGAGCCCGCGCCGCCCTGATCGGGATGGTCCCGGCCGGAATATCCCGTGTCGGAAATCCGGAATATCCCGTGCCGGAAATCAAGGTCACTGGCCGAATACGGACGTGCCCTGACCAAAAGAATTTGCCGGACCGTCGTAGCTGTAAGGGTTTCCCGCGCCATAAGGGTTATTGAAACTTTTCGGCGAATAAGGACGGCCGAATTGCCCCTGCGGATTCGACGCCGAATCCGGTTCGTTCGGATTGGCACTCAAGCGGTCCTGATCATTCCCCCGGCTATTGTGAAGCGTGGGGGCATTGGTCGCATAAGGATTGGTCGCACTCTGGATGCTGTAGGGGCTTCCATAAGGACCATGGGGATTCGTGAGGCTGCTCGGATTGTCCGGACTTCCTGCCCCATTGGGATTGCTCAGGACGTTGGGCGAATAAGGGCTGATGCTCGGGCTGCCGAAATATTGCTGCGCCAGCGACGGGACTGACCAGACAATCACCGCTGCTGCAAATGCGGCCGATACCGTCCTAGGCATTGTCGACCTCCGTCTGCAGGAACCCCACCTGCGCCCCAAAACCCGAGGATTTCTGCGGTGCCGGACACCGAATCTCCAGCAATTGTGCCGCATTCCGGTGCACCGCGTCCAGACCGATGGCTGCGTATAAGACCGCCCCACCCAATAATTGAAAGCAGAGGAGCCTGAGTGCGTTTCCAGTTCTGATCTGCTGCCGGTTTCCTCGTGTCCCCCTTACGTAAGCCTGTGGCTGTCGGAAACCTCATCTAGGCCATCTTGCTAGCCCGGATGAGGTTTCCGACAAGGACAGGCACACAGATCCTTGGAAAACGAGGCTTTGCGCCGTTGGCCGTATTCCTCTCTTGGCGGTCCGCCGAACCGGGAGGCCAGGATGTCGGCCGACCCCGCCTTTCTCACGTCACGCCAAACAGTTTCGCGGTCCTGGCAATGTCCCTGGGCTTGACCCAGAAGATCGCGCCGAAACGCCCTTCGCCCGAAGTGACTGCATCGAGCGCCGTAACATTGATATTAGCCTCTGCGAGCTTGGACAGGATGTCGGTGAGCGCGCCGACTTTGTCGTCGCCCTGCAGGAGAAAGCCGGTCTTCTTGAGGGAAAGCTTGAGCTTCATTTTCTTCGCCGCCGCTTTGAACTGGGCCGGGTCGGCGGGAACGAAATCGAGCTGCGCTTTGCGGCCGCTGGGAAAGCCTGAGAACGCCAGTAGATTGATGCCGGCGTCGCACAGAGCAGCCATTATCTGCGAGCCTTGCCCCGCGGTGTTCTGAGTCTCGACGTAGAAATAATCGACTTTGCGTAGCGTCTGCGTCATACGAAACCTCCATTGCTTGCGATCAATAATGCCGCTATTTCCCCGAGCTGTTTCAAGGGTGTTGTCAGCCTTGTCACATTAATGGGTTGGTCTTGGCGGTTATTGTGTCGGCCCGGGTGCGATTTGCGATAGGGACACCCCGGATTGACCTGCCATCGCCGCCCAACCGGGCGTGAGTGTGCCCCATGGCGGCGTTCGGCCAAGCCAACCATGAGCGCGAACGACGACAGTTAGTCTCGCTGGGCGAGCCATCAAAAGGCCTCCGCATCAAGCTCCATGATCGATCCGCCGCCGGACATGGTGGCAGTAACCAAGGACGAACTCTGTGGTAACAGGTATTGCATGTAAAACCGTGCGGTGGCGATTTTCGCCTCGTAGAATTGCTTCTCGCCGGTATTCGCCAAGGCGGTGTGCGCGATTTTTCCGATTTTCGCCCACTCGCTACCCAGCGCAACGAGTCCGAAAAGGCGGAGATAGTCATTCGCCGCCGCGGCTAATTTTTGACGGTTTTTCGTGCTCTGATCCCTGATCCACACCGTCGCCTGTTGAAGCTCACGAAAAGCCTTGGCGAGTGGCAGGACGAACTCCTGCATTTGAATATTATCACTATGCTCGTTGATGAACCGATCAATGGGATCGAAAAAACGTCGTAACAAGCGCCCGGATTTCATTGCAATCTTGTGACCTGCAAGGTCTAGCGCCTGGATCCCGTTCGTCCCTTCATAGATCTGACCGATGCGGGCGTCACGCACCAGCTGCTCCATCCCGTGCTCGCGAATGTATCCATGCCCACCGAAGACTTGGAGGCCGAGATTGGTGGCCTCGAAGCCATAGTCCGCAAGGAATGCTTTGACGACGGGAATCAAAAGCTGAACCAGGTCGTCCGCTATCTCGCGGGCTGCGGGATCAGGATGATGGCGAGACAGATCAACATGCATACCGACCCAGTATGCGAGGGCACGTGCGCCTTCATTGTAAGCCTTCATCGTGAGCAGCATGCGCCGGACATCGGGATGGACGATGATTGGATCGGCCGGTCGATCAGGGCATTGAGCACCGTATATGGCGCGACCTTGCAGCCGTTCCCTCGCGTACGCACGGGCACTTTGATAAGCAGTCTCGGCGAGTCCTAAACCCTGCAAACCGACGGCGAGCCGTGCAGCATTCATCATTGTGCGCATGGAGCGGAGTCCGTCGCGCCGTTTTCCGATCAAGTAGCCGGTAGCGTCCTCGAAGTTCATCGCGCAGGTTGCGGACGCATTGATGCCCATCTTTTTTTCAAGCGACCCGCAACTTACTCCGTTGCGTGCCCCTAATGAGCCATCGGAATTCACAAGATACTTGGGAACCAGGAAGAGGCTGAGACCTATCGTGCCCGGGGGAGATTCGGGCAACCGGGCGAGCACCAGATGGAGGATGTTTTCAGTCAGATCATGCTCGCCAGCCGAGATGAAAATCTTTGTTCCGGTCAATCTGTAGCTGCTATCAGGTTGCGGCTGTGCCTTCGTCCGGATTAAGCCGAGGTCACTGCCGCAGTGGGGCTCGGTCAGGCACATCGTGCCACTCCAACTGCCGTCCACCAAATTGGGTAAAAACATGCGTTTAATCTCGTCCGATCCGTGGGCACTGATGAGGACATAAGCGGCGTGTGACAGCGCCACATAGGTCTCGAATGCAAGGTTGTTGGAGCACGCCATCTCGGTCAGCGCGCAGTTGATAACCTCCGGCAAACCCTGGCCGCCGTGGGCGGAATCACAAGCCAACGAAGTCCAGCCTCCTTCGGCGAACATTCGATAAGCGTCCTTGAATCCCGATGGAGTTCGCACGACCCCGTTTTCGAAATGGCAACCTTCCTCGTCACCCGACCGGTTGAGCGGAAAAAGAACCCGCTCACACAGCTTCGCGGCTTCCTTGAGCGCGGCGTCGACAACATCACGTGTCGCGGCCTCAAACGCAGCAATTCGACTGAGCTGACCGATGTCGAGTAGCTCATGCAAAACGAAATAGATATCGCGCAACGGTGCACTGTACGTTGCCATGGATCTATGCCCAGAGCGGTTTTCCAGCCACAGAGTGAGGCCGACCCGATCTTGGTCCGGTCCAACCGAGAGGTCCAGCGCTTCATTGACCGGACTTTCTCGCTTCGGGCGATTCAGAGATGGGGCTAGTGGATTGAATTTAACACTTGGTGCCCTCGTTTGACGGCAGCGATGTTTTTGTTTGGGTCTTTGGTCCAGGTAAAGGGCTTTAGGTAGGCGTTGGTCTCGGCGAGAAAGGGGTTGATGGCCGCTTGGAGATCGACGATGGAGCGGAACACGCCTCGTTTCAGCCGCCGCGTGGTCAACTTGGCGAAGACAACCGGTATCCGGAGGCGCCGAATACCCATGTCGGCACATTTGCTCTCATTGGGGCAAGCTCTTGCAATTCGCGGCTGCGCAGATTGCGACGGTTTGCGCGGGCCTTTGTCGCTGACATGGCCACCAACTGCCCTCGTTGAGCATTCGAAGAACATGTCTGCTGTCCGGTCAGCGCGGCCGAGGTGCTACGCACCGCGCGCGCCGGATGACAGCGGTACCCGGCCGCCCATGGAAAGCGCGAGGCACCCGTGGCCAGGCCGCCGTGAGCCCCCGGTAAAGCCCTGGCAAATGATCTTCGATTCGCGGCTGATGAGGACAGCCATTAAGACACCTTCTTGACGGCTTCGACGATGCGCTTGGCTGCTTCGTCCATCGAACCGCAGGGCTCGATCGGCAAACCGGATTTTTCCAAGATCTCCCGGCCGAGCTCGACGTTCGTGCCTTCGAGGCGCACCACGAGGGGCTTCTTCAGACCGACTTCGCGGGCGGCGGCGACCAGGCCTTCTGCAACGGAATTGCAGCGCATCATGCCGCCGAAGATGTTGAGGAGAATCCCCTTCACGCCCGGATCGGAATAGATGAGCTTGAACGCGGCGGCGACCCGCTCGGGCGTTGCCGCGCCGGTGATGTCGAGGAAATTCGCCGCCGCGCCGCCGTAGTGCCTGAGGATGTCCATCGTCGCCATGGAAAGGCCGGCGCCGTTGACCATTAGCCCGATGTTGCCCGGCATTTTCACGTAATTGAGGCCGTGGCGGGCCGCTTCCAGCTCGAGCGGGTCGATGTCGTCGTTGTCCCGGAGCTTCTCGATGTCGCGGTGACGGAAGAGCGCGTTGTCGTCGAAGCTCATCTTGCAATCCAGCGCCATAACGTCGCCGGCCTTGGTGAGTGCGAGCGGGCTGATTTCGAGAAGCGAGGCATCGAGGTCGTAGAAAGCCCGATACGTCGTTTGGAAGAGGTTCTGAGCCCTTCGCGCCGCCCGACCCTTCAGCCCGAGTGCGTAAGAAAGGCTGCGGGCGTGATAGGGCTGCAGATTGGCGCCGGGGCGGAGCCGGACCTTGATGATCTTGTTCGGAGTCGCGGCCGCCACTTCCTCGATATCCATGCCGCCTTCGGTCGAAGCGATGACGGTGATGCCGGCCGTCTCGCGGTCGTTCAGGATCGAGAAGTAGAGCTCCTTGTCATAGGAAACACCCGCCTCGATATAGACCCGGTGGACCGGGCACCCTTCCGGGCCGGTCTGGTGCGTAACGAGGCGCATGTTGAACATCTTGTCCGCGGCGCGGATCGCCTCATCGACGGAGCGGACAATCTTGACGCCACCGGCCTTGCCGCGCGCGCCGGCGTAAATCTGGGCCTTGACGACCATGATCTCTTCGTCCAGCCACTTGGCGACGTTTTCAGCCTCTTGGGCCGTGAAGGCGATATCGCCCACCGGTACCGGAACGCCATATGCGGCGAGCAGCTGCTTCGCCTGATATTCGTGAATATCCATGGTAATCCCTGTGTCGGCCTACGCGGCTGTGACCACCGCTTAAGGCCTCCTTCCTGAAAATTAAATTCTGGTGCAAGAACTTGAGGGGTTGAGTTGTCACCGGGGGCGTAGACTGATCCGATTCGTTTCGGAGTCGATCATGACATCTTCAAGCCGCCTCGACACCCTATTCCAGTACCGGCACTTTGACCGCCAGATCATTATCCTCTGCGTTCGATGGTACCTCAGTTACAAGCTGAGTTACCGGGATCTGGTCGAGATATGGCCCGCCATCATCTGTGATCTCGACGCGCTAACTGATACCGAGATCGATCAGGACGGCAAGCGCTTCCTGCTGCGCTCCGCCCCACGGCTTGCCACCTACAGGGGACGCTGCTAAAGCGGTGCCACCGGGTTAACTCGCTCGTCATCTTGGAATCTTTCGGGCACTAAGACTTCAGAGGGACCGCTCGTGGCTAATTTCGCCCGCTCTGCACCTTGATGACGCTGAAGGCGGATCGTTTTTGTCGTCTGCGGCCGAATAGAGGGTACCGAGAGGCTACTGAGCGCCAAAGATCATCCCTCGGACCGTCCTCGGTTGCCGCACGCGGCCAAAATCGCGATAATCAGCGCTCAATTCGTCGGCAATTGGGAAATGTCGGCTTATGGGAGATATTGAATGACAACGGTTCAGCGGTTGCTGGATGAGAAGGGCCATAACGTCTGGTCTGTCCATCCGGACGATTCCGTGTTTGATGCCATCCAAATGATGGCGAATAAAGATGTCGGTGCACTGCTGGTTATAGAGAACGACAAATCTGTCGGTATAATTAGCCAATGGGACTATTCCCGGAAAGTTATCTTGAAAGGTAAGTCATCGCCTAGAACACCAGTCCGGGACATCATGACAACTCGAATTATCTGTACGCGACCCGAGCAAACGGTCGAAGAATGCATGGCTGTCATGACCGAAACACACGTGCGACATCTCCCTGTTATGCATGAGGAACGATTGGTTGGCATCGTTTCGATGGGCGATCTGGTCAAAAGCATTATCGCCGATCAGAAATTCACCATTGAGCAGCTCGTACATTACATCCAGGCCTAGGCAGCAGTATTCGGGAGCCTCGGCTTGATGACGTTCCATTCATTGTCAGTGAGTTCGTAGCGCATGATTTGCAACTCCAGTTGGGGGTTGGAATCACATCTCTACCGACGCCATCAAGACCCCATCCTCAATTCCGGAGTCAGATGCCAAGCGGACATGGCGCAAAGGCCGCCGTTCTTCGCATTTTGACC
>CAWJEX010000014.1:0-6431 GCA_963841995.1 uncultured Alphaproteobacteria bacterium | reverse complement strand
ATAGGCTTCGTGCGGGGTAATTCTCTCGACTTTTTCGCGACCGTAGATGAACAACGCCTGCCGCGCCACCGCCATGCCGAGCAATGGCAGCGTAAGGACGAGCAGCGCGACGACCGCAATCCACTTGCCTCTAATGCACGCCATCCCCCGAATTCCCCCGATTGCCCCCACCTCGGTTGGCCGATCCGATCATTTACGGCCGCGAAAATCAGGACCTTGGCGCGCGGCGGCAAGAGACCAGACTTGAATATTTGAAAGGATGCGCTTATCCGGAAAAGCGGCAAAAGCAACGGATATTGGCCGCTTGGATGAGTGGAATTAGATCCGGCGGGCCGGCTTGTGCGGTCCCCGCAACAATCTCTTGTTAGCCCGATATCTCGGCTTTGCCGGGACTAAGACGGCGGGCGCGAAATGGCCACAGGAGCGCCTCGAAAATATTGGCCGGTACCTCGCGCGGAACCAAGCCGGTATCGGGAAATTCACCGGGAAGCGGCTTCCACACGGTGCCGAACAAGACATCCCAGATCGGCAGAAGCGCGCTGAAGTTTTTGTTCAGGTGCTCCAGCTTCGTCGAGTGATGGATGCGATGGAATTGCGGATTCTGAAAGTATAGGGAAAATCGCCCAAGGGATAATCGCAGATTCAGATGCGCCCAATTGTCGCCGAGCAAGTGAACGACGGCGGCAACGAACAGAAGGGTCGGCGGCGCTTTGAACAAGATGCCGGCAATCGGATAGACCGCGACGATCTTAATCCAGAATTCCAGCCAGAAAGCCCGGTAGGCGGTCAAAACATTGATCGATTCCTCGCTGTGATGCAGGGAATGCATGGCCCACAGCGGCTTCCAGGCATGCTGGGCCCGATGCCAGAGATATTCGAGGAAGTCGACCGTTACGAGCCAGAGTACGAGCGAGACGACAAACCACCTGCCGTCCGTCCGGAGAAGGATCAAACCGCCTCCCGCCACGTTGACGAGTATGACGGCGATGCTTTCCCAAAACGGCGCGGAGATTCGAAAGATGATTTGCTGGGCGACCGCATAAATGCCGTCAAGGACGATGTCGTTGCGCGGCTGATTTCGCTGCACCGGCCGGATGCGCTCGATTTTCCTGCCGACGACAAAAATGAAAACCGCGACGAAGATATTCGTTGCAAGGAGAAATTCGACCAGCTTGTTCACGAAATCCATGAGCCGATCCTTTGTTCGAAAATCCGGCCTCCCGAAATGCGGATGGCCGGAGCATCGCGGGCACCGCCGACATGCCCGTTGCAGCCGGCAATCAACCTAAGGTTTCAGCGTTTAATGTGCCGTAAATGGTAGGGGCTAGCCGGTGGCGGGTCGGGCTCGAAATTGCAAAGAGATGCCGCCTGCCTGACTTGACTCCCTTGGACCTCCAGGTTTAGAACAAAACAGGAACAATCCCTGGGCGAGTATCCTGTGAATTCTCATAAAATCAATGCATTAGACGATATCCGGGCGATCCTGCGGAGGTATGAACGGGCAGCCGAGGCGGGCTGCGGTTCGGTTTCCTTAGGCGATCCGGCGATCGATAGCGCGCTGCCCTGGAACGGATTGCCCCGCGCCTTTCTTCATGAATTCGAGCACTGGCCGGGAGACGGGGCGGCAACGGGATTCATTGCCGGATTGCTCAGCCGTCTCATGGGGGCCGATGGCGCGGCGCTGTGGTGCCATGTCTCGGACGACAGGCGGGACGGCGTGCCTTACGGCCCCAGCCTCGCCCGCTTCGGCGTTTCGACCGAGCGGCTGATCTTCGTCCGCGCGCGCGAGAAGACCGAGCTGTTATGGGCGATGGAAGAGTGCCTGCGATCGCATCGCTTCGCCGCCGTCATCGGCGAGGGTGCTGTCCCCGACCTTACCGCGACGCGGCGCCTTCAGCTTGCGGCAGAAACGGGAGCCACGACCGCATTTCTGTCGCTCCCTCACCGCGCCGGCCGCATCTCGGCCGCGGCAACCCGATGGCGCGTTACTTCACTGCCGTCCGATCAACCCGATTTTCCGCAATGGCACGTGATGCTGGAGCGCTGCCGCGGGGGCGGAGCCGGCATCTGGCACATCGAATGGGACCATGAAACGCTTCGTTTGCGTGTACTTGCCGCACTGGCCGACCGACCGGTTGCGACGGCGGAATGATCTCGACCGCCCGCTGGTTCTGACCTTTCCCGGTTCCAGTGGCTTGCGCATCGCAGCGGTCGATGCTCGCGCCGCCGCGGAAGGCTTGCGTCCGGGCCAACGCCTCGCCGACGCCCGCGCGCTGGTGCCGGTTCTCTGCGCCCTCGAAGCCGATCTCGCAGCCGATACCGAAGCGCTCGGGCATCTCGCCGATTGGTGCCGCCGCTATACGCCTTGGACCGCCATCGACGGCGACGATGGAATTATTCTCGACATCAGCGGCTGCGCGCATCTCTTCGATGGCGAGACGGGATTGATCGCCGATTTATCCCGGCGGTTCAAAAGTTTTGGGCTCACCGCCTCGATCGCGATCGCCGATACGCCGGCGGCCGCCTGGGCTTGGTCGCGATTTGGGGCGCGATTTGGCGAGGGACCCAATTTGGCGCCCGGCGAAGCCCATCGGCGTTTACCGCCGTTGCCGATCGAAGCCTTGCGCCTTTCGGCCGACATCGTGGACGGCTTGCATCGGCTCGGCATCCGCAAAATAGCCGAGCTGATGAACCTGCCGCGGGGACCGTTGGCGGCGCGATTTGGCAAAACTCCCTTATCCCGTCTCGATCGGGCTTTCGGCATCGAGAGCGACCCGATCTCGCCCAGGCGTCCGCCGGCGCAATGGCAATCCCGCCTTTCCTTTCCCGACGGTATCGGCCGGCGCGACGATCTCGATCTCGCGACCCGGAAGCTGCTCGATGCGCTTTGCCAAGCCTTGGAGAAAGACGGCCGCGGCGCAAGGCTGCTCGAATTGGCGCTCTACCGTCTCGATGGCTCGACCCAGTTTCTCGATATTGGCACCAGCAAGCCGGCGCGCGATCCCGCCCATCTCGCCCGGCTGTTCGTCGAGAAGCTCGGCACCGTCGATCCCGGCTTCGGCATCGAAACCATGATTTTGAGTGCCTTGGCGACCGATTCGCTGTCGCCGCAGCAGGCGGGTTTTTCGCCGGGCACAGCCCGCGGCGCCGAGGATCTCGCCACGGTCATCGACCGGCTTCAGAACCGGATGGGAGCCAGCGCCGTCGTCCGCTTTATTCCCATCGACAGCCACACGCCTGAGCGCGCCATGACGATCGTACCGGCGCTCGGTCCGCCGGGTTACGGCGAATGGCCGAGCGATTATCCGCGGCCGATTCGCCTTCTCGCCGCACCCGAACCGATCGACATCATCGGATTCCGCGATCAGCTGCCGCAAAGTTTCCGCTGGCGGCGCATCGACCATCATGTGGTGCAAGCCGATGGGCCGGAGCGCATCGCCCCTGAATGGTGGCGCGGCAATGCCGCTCAAGCCGCGCGCGATTATTTCTGGTTCCAAGATACCGAAGGCCGCCGCTATTGGGTCTATTGCATTCATTCCCCCAAGCCCGCCTGGTACCTGCACGGGTTGTTCGCATGAGCGGTTTGACATGAGCTACGCTGAATTGCAGGTGACCAGCAATTTCAGCTTCCTGCGCGGGGCCTCCCATCCCGAGGAACTGGTCGAGACCGCGGCGAAGCTCGGCCACCGGGCCATCGCGATCACCGACCGCAATACCGTCGCCGGAATCGTGCGCGCCCATGCCGCGGCCAAGGAAGCCGGAATTCGTGCCGTGATCGGCGCCCGGCTCGATTTCGATGATGGTCCCAGTTTGCTGTGTTTTCCAAGAAACCGCGCCGCTTATGGGCGGCTCACCGGAGTTTTGACCACCGGCAAACGCCGCGCGGAGAAAGGAAAATGCCTCCTCCACATCGCCGATCTCTTCGATCACGCCAAAGATCAGATCATCGTCGCCTTGCCGCCGGATAGACTTGATGCGGGATTTTCCCGGCATTTAAGAAATCTGCGCGAGCATCTCGCAACGCTCTATCTCGCGGCCAATCATCTTTATCGCCCCGGGGACGCGCGGCGGATAGCAGCCCTCGGACAACTTGCGGACAGCCTTGGCATCGGCTTTGTTGCGACCAACGATGTGCATTACCACCTGCCCGAGCGCCGGCCCTTGCAAGACGTGCTGACTTGCGTGCGCGAGCACTGCACCATTCACGAGATCGGCCGGCGTCTCTTCGCCAATGCCGAGCGTCATTTGAAACCGGCGGATGAAATGGCCCGGCTGTTCAAATCCCGGCCCGACGCCATCGCCAATACCTGCCGGATCGCCGAGTCTTGCGATTTCTCCCTCGACGAATTGAAATACGAATATCCGGCCGAACCGGTGCCCAATGACCGTACGCCCCAGCAAGAGCTGGATCGCCTCACTTGGCTTGGGGCTGCTTCCCACTATCCCGCCGGCATTCCCGATAAGGTCCGCCGGCAGCTCGATTACGAACTCGTCCTGATCGGGAAGCTCAACTATGCCGCCTATTTTCTCACCGTCCATGACATCGTCCGCTTTGCCAGGGAGCAGGAGATTCTCTGCCAGGGACGCGGCTCGGCCGCCAATTCGGCGGTCTGTTATTACCTCGGGATCACGGCGGTCGATCCGGCGCACATCGATCTTCTCTTCGAGCGATTCGTTTCGGCCGAGCGCAACGAGCCCCCGGACATCGACGTCGATTTCGAGCATGAGCGGCGCGAGGAGGTCATCCAATATATCTATAATAAGTATGGCCGCAGCCGGGCCGGCTTGGCCGCCACCGTGATCTGCTACCGGCCGCGGAGCGCCATCCGCGATGCCGGCAAAGCGCTGGGCCTCTCCACCGATACCATCGATCGTCTCGCCAAAACCATCTGGGGCTGGGGCCGGAAGGGCATCAATGACGATTACATCCGCGAGGCCGGGCTTGATCCCTCCGACCGAACCCTCCGGCTTGCCCTTCGCTTGGCCCGGGAACTGGTCGGCTTTCCCCGGCATTTGTCGCAGCATGTCGGCGGATTCGTCATCACCCGCGGCCCGCTTCATGAGCTGGTCCCGATCGAAAACGCGGCCATGGAAGACCGCACGGTCATCGAATGGGACAAGGACGATTTGGATGCTCTCGGCATTCTCAAAATCGATGTGCTGGCTCTTGGCATGCTCACCTGCATCCGCAAGGGTCTCGATCTTTTAGCCGATCACTATGGCCGCCGTTTCACGCTCGCGACCATTCCGGCGGAAGACGCGCAAGTCTACGACATGCTCTGCCAGGCCGATTCGCTCGGGACCTTCCAGGTCGAAAGCCGGGCGCAGATGTCGATGCTGCCGCGGCTGAAACCGCGAAACTTCTACGACCTCGTCATCGAAGTGGCGATCGTCCGTCCGGGTCCCATTCAGGGCGACATGGTTCACCCCTATTTGCGCCGGCGGGATGGCACGGAACCGGTTTCTTATCCTTCGAAAGCATTGGAAGAGGTTCTCGGCAAGACTCTTGGAGTTCCGCTATTTCAAGAACAAGCGATGCGGATCGCCATTGTCGCCGCCGGATTCACGCCCGAGGAAGCCGACAAGCTCCGTCGCGCCATGGCGACGTTCCGCCGGGTCGGCACTATTGGCACATTCGAGAAAAAATTCATCGAGGGTATGACAGCGCGGGGCTATAAGCGGGAATTCGCCGAGCGTTGCTTCAAGCAGATCGAGGGCTTCGGCGAATACGGGTTTCCCGAGAGTCATGCGGCGAGCTTTGCGCTTCTGGTTTATGTCTCGGCGTGGCTCAAATGCCATCACCCCGCCGCCTTCGCTTGCGCCCTGCTGAATAGCCAGCCCATGGGCTTTTATGCGCCGGCCCAGATCGTGCGCGATGCCCGCGATCATCGGGTCGAAGTCCGGCCCGTCGACGTCAATCACAGCGATTGGGATTGCACCTTGGAGTCCGTCCTTAATGGCCGCAGGGCGATGCGGCTTGGATTCCGGCAGGTGAAAGGATTCCGCGAAATCGATGCCGCGAGGCTGATGGCGGCGCGCGGCGACGGCTATGCGACATTGCGGGATCTTTGGCGGCGGAGCGGCCTCACACCGAAAGCATTGGAAATTCTTGCCAATGCCGATGCCTGGGGTTCCTTGGGCCTCAATCGCCGGGACGCGCTCTGGCAGATCAAAGGCCTTGGCGGCGACCCGTTGCCGCTCTTCGCCCATGCCGAAGCGAGTGTGCCCTTCGGCCATAACGCGCCGCCGATCGAAACCGCTTATGAGCCAACCGTATCGCTGCCGGCCATGCCGCTCGGCTGGCAGGTGATCGAAGACTACCGGCATCTTTCGCTGTCGTTGAAAAAGCACCCGGTCGGTTTGTTGCGCGAGCGTTTGGCCGCCGCTGGCATCGTGCCGAATGTGCGGCTTTTGCATCTTCAGAACGATAC
>CAWJEX010000013.1:0-51795 GCA_963841995.1 uncultured Alphaproteobacteria bacterium | reverse complement strand
GCCGATACCCGCGTGACCGTTTCCGGACTGGTTCTCGTCCGCCAGCAACCGGGCACGGCCAGCGGCGTCATCTTCATGACCTTGGAAGATGAAACCTGCGTCGCCAACATCATCGTCTGGCCGAAGATATTCGAGCGATACCGGCGCGTCTTGCTGGAGAGCCGATTGCTGGCGGTCAGCGGGAAATTGCAGAAGGAAGGAATCGTCATTCACGTGATCGCCGACCGCCTGATCGATCGGACCGCCGATCTTAGCCTGCTTTCCGAAATGGATGGATCCTTCGACCGGGCCATGGCGCGCGCCGACGTGCAGCAGCCCGGCCGCGATCATCGCGACGCCATCCCGGAGGCGCGAAATTTCCGGTAAAATCGCCGCATGTGCGGACGCTACAGCCTGACCAAGCCGCCCGACGCCATGCGGCAGCTCTTCGCGTTTCGCGGCAATCTTCCCAATCTGCCGCCGCGCTACAACATTGCACCTTCCCAAGATGCCCCGGTCATCCGTTTGTCCAAAGACAGCAAAGAGAGAGAACTGGCGCAGTTGCATTGGGGCCATGTGCCGTCCTGGTCGAATGATCCGAAGATCGCCTACAGCACGATCAACGCCCGGGCCGAGACGGTGGCATCGAAACCGGCCTTCCGCGCCGCATTCAAAGCACGCCGCTGCCTGATTCCTGCCGACGGCTTTTACGAGTGGCGAAGACCGGGCCTCGCAAACAGCCCTATCGCATCGCCATGAAAGACGACGGGTTATTCGCCTTTGCCGGACTCTGGGAACATTGGGAAGGAAAAGCATCCGAAGTTCTTCGGAGTCCTTCACGATCATCGTCACCGAAGCGAACGATCTGCTGAAGACGATCCACGACCGGATGCCGGTCATTCTCAATTCCGCCAACTATAATCCTTGGCTCGATGCCGCAACGTTCCCGGACGCCGCCCAGAAATTGCTTCGTCCCTTCCCGGCCGCCGCGATGAAGGCCTATCCGATCAGCACCAGGATCAACAGCCCGCGCAACGACGATGCGGGCGTCCTCGAAGCGCAGGCAAGCGCCACGAATGGGCTGCTCTAATTTTTGATTTGAGGAGAGGCGGGGTTGGGTGCGGAGACATGCAACCGTTATCTCCAACTTCGTGCCGTGCGGATGCCGCTGATCGCGCCGCACTCCGGTGCACCACGTCGCAGCCGATAACGACCATTATCGTGAGGGCGCAACACCGCCTAAATTCAGACACCGGTGCAAAATGGTGTCGTCGACTCGGACCCGTCGCGAAGAAAGTGATTTGCGTGCACCGCATTCGTCGATATCGAAGATGCGCAATCCCCTGTTATTCAAGAGGTCGGATTTGATCAAAAACGGACCTTAAAGCGTACCTATGATTGCTGAGCGACACGCGCTCCACTAGGCAGCATGAAAAAGGCCTTGATGCCGAGCGCGTGTACGATGTGACGGGTCTTATCGAGAGGCATGAGCGAAAAAGCGGTCGACAAGGCATCGGCGGTCGATGCCGTCGCTGCGACGACCGATACGCTGAGGTACCGCCAGCTCGTCCCGCCGGTCGCGGGATCGAAGAGGTGGTTGAAATGGCCGGCGGCGTCGAATAGCGTGCCGTATCCGCCGGAAGTGGCGACCGCCTGATTCTCGATTTCGATGCGTTGCGCGACCGTGCCGGGGTGGTTCGGATCTTCCAGGCCGACGATCCACGGCCCGCCATCCGGGCGATCGCCCATTGCACGAAGTTCGCCCATATCGACGAGGGAACGATCGATACCGGCGTCGCGCAAGACATCGACGATCCGGTCGGTGATGTAGCCCTGGGCGATCCCGTTCAACGTGATCGCCATGTCCGCCCGCGAGAAACGCACTTCGCGAGGATCAATCTCAAGATCGGCGAAGCCGACCCGCCGCACCGCCGCATCGATATCGGCTCTGGCCGGTCCCGCCGGATCGGCGTTCGGTTTCGAAAAATGCGCGGCGTAAAGATCCCACAACGGTTGGACAGTGGCGTCGAACGCGCCGCCGGTGAGCCGGCTGAATTCCGCGCTTTGGCCAAGAAGCTCGACGAATTCGAGCGGCGGATCGGCGATCCGGCCGTCGCGATTCAGGACGCGAATAGCCGAATCATCGCGGTAAAGACTGAAGATTCGCTCCAATCGCGCGACCTCGACCAGACAGCGTTCGATCAACCGGTCGGCCGCAGCAGGGTCGGGATGATGAATCTGCAGCATCGCGTCGGCGCCGAGCGCGACGCCGCGCCAAACCCGCAAATGCTGTTCCGGATCGGCCGCCGCGGCGACGAATGGGCCCGCTGATGAGACGAGTGCGGCGGGCAAAAGCGCCAGCCCTGCTGCAGCCGCGCTGATGTGAATGAAACGGCGGCGGGTAAAGCGTTGCGCCCGCATGGCGGTCATGGCGCGTCCTTTTTCATTCCCGTGTTCTCCATATCCATGCCGCCCATCCCCGAGTTTTTTGCGCCGTTCGTATCATGAGGATGAGCATCGGTCGTTGGCGCGACGTCGCCGTTGGGAAGGATATAGTCCTTTGGCATCTCGTCGAAATGCACCATGCGGCCGCCATTTTCCGCGACAAAGGCTTGCGCCGCGCTCTCGTCGGAAAATGGCACGGCCTCATCCTCGCCCATGCCGCCGCGCTTCCGGCTGGCAATGACGAACACGGCTTTGCGCGCGTCGGTCCAGACGCCGGGCTGATCCCAATTCTTCGCCTTGCCCATGTCGCTGACATAGATCGCGGTAATATCCTTGGGTTCCTCCGGCAGCATGACGAAAGCGAAGGTGTCTCGGACCGAGGCGAACCAATAGGGCTCCGCCCGCTTGTTGACGAAAATCTGACCCTTGGGCCCGGAATGTTCGGACAGCGCCATGTTGCAGAATTCGGCGATCGAATTGGCGGAGATTGCCTTGGGCGGAGGCGGCGCCGATGCTTGCTCGTTCTTGCCGCAAGCGGCAAGCGCCAGCAGGAGAATGGCGATGAAAGCCCGTAAGCACGACCGGAGAGTCATAGTTCCCTCCTCGCAAAGACCATGGCGGCAAGAGCAAGCGGCACGACTGTCCAGGCGACGAGCGCCGCGGCGAGCACGCTGGTGGCGATATTGAGCTGATCCACCAATCCCGCCATGCCGGCGAAGACGCTGACATTCGAGAAGCCGGTCAGGTTCAAGAGCCGGTAGACATCCGCCGGATTGGCCAGAAGAAGGATGTTGAGCGCCTCGACGGTCACCGTCTTTCCCTGGTCCGCAACCAAGAGGCCGAGCAGCGCCATGTCGTAGAGGAGCGCAAAGAACAGCCACAGCCCGACGGCAATGCCGCCCGCCGTGCGCGGATCGCGCACCAGCGTGCTCGCCAAATATCCCAGGGCGATGAAGGCGGCGCCGAGCAGGATGCTGGTTCCGACCATCGTCGCAAAGGCGCTCCAAGCCCCGGCTTCGACCTCGCCGCCGGTCACGGCGAGGGCGACGCCTGCGGCGCCGTAACCGATCACGGTGGCAATGCCGAGGATCGCCAGATGACCGAGGAATTTGCCAGCGACCACCTCGCGCCGGGCGACCGGATAGGAAAGAAGCAGGCCCATGGTCCCGCGCTCGATGTCGCCGGCAATGGCGTCGTAGGAAATCAGCAACGCGATGAGGGGCACGAGAAAGATGGTGAGGCTGGAGAGGCTGACAATGATGACGGAAAGCGGGCTGACACCGACGGTGCCGGTGGGGGCGCTTCCGAGAAGCGCCAAGGTCAAGGCAAGCGCCGCCATCAGCAGCGTCATCGCGACGACCCAGCGGTTGCGCAGTCCGTCGCGGATTTCCTTGACCGCAAGAATCGCAATCGTTCTCACTGAGCCGCCTCTTGATGAATTTCGCGCCGCAGGAAATGGGCGTAGATCTCGTCCAAGCTCGGCACCAAGATTTCGATGTCGCGAAACGGCAGGCGCGATTGGCCAAGTTTTCGAATGAGGGACGATTTATCGGCGGCCGCGCATTGGATCTCCAAAACCCCGTTGCCCATCCATTCCCATTGCGCCGTATTGCCGAATATCTCCGGCGCCAGCGGCACCGTCTCGCTTTCGAAGCTGAGCCGGATGCGCACCGGGCGTTCGGCCAGGTGGCGGAGTTCGGAAATCGTCCCGTCGGCTACCTTGTGTCCGAGATTCATGACCACAACGCGATCCGAGTGGCCTTCCAGCTCCGCCAGCGCATGAGAGGAAATCAGAACCGTGGCACCATCGCGCGCCAGTTCGCCGACGATTTCGTAAAAGCATTGCCGCAACGCCGGATCGAGGCCGCTGGTCGGTTCGTCCAGCAGCAAAAGTTGCGGCTTGCCGATCAAGGCCTGAGCCAGGCCGATACGCTGACGCATCCCCTTGGAATAGGTTTGGATGCGGCGGCCCGCCGCCTCGGCGATGCCAACACGTTCCAAAATCGCGCGGTTGAGGGCTACGGGCCGGCGCTTCAGCCGCGCATAGAAATCCATGAGTTCGAAGCCGGTCATGGCCGGATGCAGCACCAGATTTTCCGGCAAATAGCCGATCTGCATCTTGGAGCGGATCGCGGCGCTATGCGCAGGGTCTTCGCCCAACACTTGCACCCGACCTTGGGTGGGACAAATCAATCCAAGCATGAGCTTGATCAAGGTGCTCTTGCCGGCGCCATTGTGACCGACCAAGGCAATGCGCTCGCCGGCATGCAATATCAGATCGACGGCTTCGACGCCAAGTTGCGCGCCGTAGCGTTTGGTGACACCGGACAACGTAACGGCAGGCTCGCTCATGGCGACGCCTTTCCGTCTGGCTGTGCAAGCTGCATGTGAGCAAGAGCTTGTGCCAGATGCGCAGCGGGAATCTCCGGTGGTTTCATGAGCGGCGCGCTGTCGACGACTCCGCCGGGGTGCAATGCCGGGAACTGGGACTGGGCCCAGCGCACAACCTGGGTGGCCGGGCTATTGAGGAGAAGTTTGGCGGCGGGATACCGCCAGACTACCTGGTCGATCACGTCATTGGGGCGGTAGGCGGCGTCGGCAATTCCGTCGCCGTTAAGGTCGAAAGCCGGATCGTCGCTCCAATAATTGCCGCGGCCATCCTTCGACCAGTCGAGATATCGGGTGCCGACATACATGACCTGGGTCTCGTTGGCGACGAAGGCATTCTCGGAAAATGTGTTGCGCTCCGATCCGGCGGTGAAATGAATGCCGATCCGGCAGCCCTCGAACCAATTGCGGTCGATCCGGTTGTTGTTGGCGTTATAGATGAACAGGCATTTGTTGCCGCCGTGCAACACCGCATTTCCCTCGATATCGGAGTTGTTGGCGTAATTCAGAAGCAACCCGTGATCGCGATCGTTGACCGATACATTGTCGCGGATCACCAGCCGGTCCGAATACATCATCACGAACCCGGCGTGGTTGCCGATGGAGATATTATCGCTGATCTCGCTGTCGTTCGTATACATGTAATGGATGGCGAAGCGGACGCCATGGAGCCGGTTGCCATGGAACACGTCGTCGTGACTCACATTCGTGAAAATACCGTCGCGGCCGCCGGTGATGTCGTTATCGAGAATTTTGGCACCCGGCGCATTCCAAAGATAAATGCCGTTGCCGGCTTCGCTTCGCCACAAATCCGTGCGGCCGACGATTTTGTTGCCTTTCACGACGGCATCCGCGGGTCCGTGGACATAGACGCCGACGAGGTTCTCTTCGATATCGTTATTCTCGACGATGGCGCGCGCCGCACTTTGTTCGAGAAAAATCGCGGCATCCATCTGGTCCAGCCGGGTTCCCGAACCCCGGATGGCGAGCCCGCGGATGACGACATCGGGTGACGTCACTTCGATCACGCGCCCGGAACCTTTGCCGTCGATGATGGTGCCCGCTTCGCCTTCGAGTGTCAGAGGCTTTTCAAGGACGATTGGGCCTTCGTGAACCCCGGGGCCTAACTTCAATATGTCGTGAGATCCGGCGCTGGCGACGGCGCGGCGAAGATTGCCGCCGCCGGCTGTGACTTCAATAGTTTTACCGGCCCCGCTCGCGGCGAAAAGCAGGATACCGGCGGCGGCGGCCACAGATCCCCCCTTCACGCCGCGCCGCAGCGCGTCGATCATGCTTTCTTCGGCTCCACGATCATGCGTCCCGCCATCTCCAGGTGGAGCGCATGGCAGAACCACTGGCAATAATACCAATGGACGCCGGGCCGGTCGGCAATGAACGTAACCGACGAGGTTTGCTGCGGCCCGATCTCCATCGCGATGCCGTAGCGCACGATGGTGAAGCCGTGCGTCAGGTCTTCGACATTATCCATGTTGGTAAGGTAGATCGTAACCTCGTCACCCTCCTTGACGGTGAACTTGTCGAGGCTGTAACTCGGGGCGATCGAGTGCATGTAGACCCGTACCTTGTCGCCGTCGCGGATAACGTCTTTCGATTCTTCCAGCTTGACGCCGTCCTTTGCCGCTTGCTGGCGCGCATCCTCCCACATCGGATCGTCGCGCTTGTAGATCATGATGGGGTTCACCTTGGAGCGAGGCATCAGGCAAATGTCGTGTGGTTCGGAGAAAACCGCGCCGTCATGCACGAGCTTCATCTCGTCACCCGAAATGTCGATCAGCTGGTCGTTGTCGGGATGCAGCGGTCCCACCGGCAGAAACCGGTCCTTCGAGAACTTGTTGAGCGACATGAGCCACTTGCCGTCCGCTTCCTTGGTTTCGCCCATGGTCGTGTGATTGTGACCTGGCTGATACTGGACGTCTAACTTTTGGATGATCGGATCGACCTTTTCGCCTTTGTAGGCGCGGCGCGCCTTGTCGATGTTCCATTTCACCATCTGGCTGTCGAGGAAAAGCGTGGTGTACGCGTTTCCTCTTCCATCATAAGCGGTGTGAAGAGGCCCGAGGCCCAATTCCGGCTCCGCCACGACGACGTCGCGGGGCTTGATCTTGTCGTCGAACAGATCGTCGAACAGCCGAACGTCCAGCAAAGTCACGGTCGGCGAGAGCTTGCCGCTGATGGCGACGTGAATGCCGTCGGGGGCGGTATTGCAGCCATGCGGGTTGTTCGGGATCGGGACATACCGGGTATAAGAAGAACCGTGCCGCCCGTCGACCACCGGAACGCCCTCCATTTCCTTGAAATCGCCTTTCTTGACCGCCTCCTCGATGCGCTTGGTGTTGAAAATGACCACCCAATCCTCGTCGGCGGAGGTCATTTCGGCGAGCGTCACGCCGCGTTCCGAATTGTAGCAGCTGGAGAACGCGTACTTGCCCTGATAGTCGGCGTCGGTGTTATCGAGATTGCCGTCGACCAGAACCTGCCAAGCAATCTTCATGGTTTCGCCGTCAATCGCCGTGTAGACGGACCAATATTGTTTTGGGTCGTCCAGGATCTTGCCGTCGTTTGGTAGTGGGATGATATGCTCGCTATTGGCGAAGACGTAGCCGGTCTTCGGATATTTCTGCGGCCGCAAACCATGAATATCGGATGCGTTCGGAATCTCGATGATCTTGTCGCATTTCATGATGTCGCAGCGGACGCGCGCGACGCGGCAATTGGCCTTGTCGTTGACGTAAATATAGCGCCCATCATAGGTGCCGTCCGTGAAGGACATATGCGGATGGTGCGCGTCGCCGTTGAGAAAGACGCCACCGCGCGATTTTAGGAATTCCTTGGTTCGGGGGAGCAAGCCCTCGGTCAGGATTTTCCGGCTCTCATTGGTGAGGCCCCAACCGGTCGCGCTGCAGCGATTGAAAATCGGAATCCGCGAGAGTTCCCGCATGGAAGGAAGGCCGATGATGCGGATCTCTCCGGTCTGGCCGCTGCTGCTGAAGCCGTAATATTCGTCGAGATCGCCGGGGCGAACTTCAATTCCCTGATGCGGGCGTTCACGCTCCCGTTCGTGCTTCTTGTCGTCGGCCATGGCGCTACCCGCCATGGCCGTGAGCCCGGCGCCGCCGAGCGCGCCCGAAACGCCGGCAACGCCGGCAACGGTTGCAGTTGTGCCCAGCAAGCGGCGGCGGCTGATCCCGCCGCCTGCGGGCGACGGAGCATTTTTCTGGTCACGGTCTCGTTCGGGTTTGGAGTTTGGTGAGTTTGACGGAATGTCGGTTGCCATCGGCGTTTCTCCTTTGGTTCGGCGTGATTACGGCCGGTTCGCAGCGAATCGCCCGAGATTAAAACATGCCGGCTAAATGTATCTTTTTGCGGGGCGATCTGTCTTTGACCTAGATCAAATTCGGCCTCCACGGTCGGCCCTTCGCGTTACACGGTTATGTCGAATTCAAGAAATTCAGGGAGTGACCCTCGCAAATTCGGCGGGGTGCATCGTTCGCTCCAGCTTTAATCCATTCCATTGATGGCGAAGCCTGGATGCTCTCCGTGGTTTGCGCCGCGGGGCCGCATTCTCGGCGAGCTCGCCGCCAGGCGTTTTTCCGCCTTGAGGCGCCGTTAAATCATAACGGGACATTTGTGATCGTGATGATAGAGCATTTGGCAATGCAGGCACTGTATGCATTCGTTGGGGTTGATATGTCCTTCCGGATGGATAGATTGCACCGGACATTCGTTGCTGCAACGCTGACAGGGGCTGCCACACTCCTTATAGCGCCTCAGCCAATCAAACATGCGCAGCCGCGCCGGAATGGCGAGGGCCGCGCCGAGCGGGCACAGATACCGGCAGAAGAATCGCTCGATGAATAGTCCGGCGCCGAGTAATGTTACCGCATAGAGCACGAAGGGCCAGTCCCGGACGAATCGGAGCACGATCGCGGTCTTGAACGGCTCGACCTCCGACGCTTCTTCGCCCAGCGACAAGTAGTAGAACGAGAGTCCGAACAGGACGAGGAAGATGATGTATTTGATGGGCCACAGCCGCTGATGCACGCCGAACGGCACTTTGATTTGCGGGACGCGAAGCAGCTTGGCCCCTCGATTCGTCAGCTCCTGAAGCGCGCCGAACGGGCAAAGCCAGCCGCAATAGGCACCGCGCCCCCAAAATAAAAGAGCCGCCGCAACGGCACACCACAGAATGAAGATGAGGGGATCGACCAGAAAATAATCCCAGCGGAAATCGGTGCGCAGCGAATTCGCGAAGGCGAGAATGTTGACGACCGAAAGCTGGGCCTGGGCGTACCAGCCGATCCAAAACAGGGTGAACGCCAAAAAGGCGAGCCGGACGCGGTCATAAAGAACGGGGCGGCGCACCAGGAAATCCTGGAAGAAGAAGATTCCGGTCAGGACCAGGATGGCAGCCGTTAAGATCGCGATGTCAACGACTTTGGTCCGCCAGACGCGGAGCCACAGCGGCTCGCCTTCCGGTTCGGCCGCCATCAACGCCGTTGCCGGCGCGGCGATCGAAGCCGGTGGCGCCGGCGCGGCGGCGACATATTTGTCGGGCAGCGTGTAACTCAGCTCGAAGGTCAAGAACGCCTTGTCGCGCCCGCCGATTCGCCGCTGGACCAAGAGTTTCAGGATGAAGGGCGCCGTCGGGTCAAGGCGCTGCCCTTCCGGGATGGTGAAAAGACTTATTTCGCGGAAGTGCGGCGCGCCGTCGGCGGCGATATCGCCGAGCCGCTTTTGGTTGCTGTCGTGGAAGCGGAAAATATCTTCGCCTTGGACGATTTCGATGCGGTCGAAAATACCGCCCCGGACGTAGCCCGATCCTTTGAACGAATATTCGCCGTTTCCGGCGATGATCACCGCTTGCTGGCCGGGCTTCAGCCCCTCCTTTAATTGTTGATAGCCGGCATCGCCGAGCAAGCTTCGGCCGATCGAAGGTACGCTGGCCAGGCCCATATAGAGGTCGATGAAATCCTCGTTGTCGGTTGCATCGCCTTCTTCCCCGGGTTTTTCGACGGCCAGCGGATTGCCCGATTTGATGAAAGCCTGATCGACCTCGTCCACGGTGAGCGTGAGCTTGCGCACCGATCCGTCCCCGAGAAGAGCGTCCCAGTTTTCCACCGTTGTTTTCGAATCGTCGATTTTTTTCGTAACCGAGGCCGCCGCCGTCTCTTTCTGGGCGCCGCCGAGGCCGCGCGCACGAGCAAATCGAATGGCCGATCGCGTGATGCTATCGGCAATGACCATGGAGGTAACGGTGGCGCCGCTGACAATGTCGACCGGCGACTCGGCCGTACTTGCCGCCGGTGTTTTAAGAATGTTCTTGCCGACGTAATCGTTGATGACTTTCTCGATCTTGGCGACGGGAATCCCGACCAGAACGATCGGCTCATGATGTTCGACGAGTTTGGCGCCGACGATTTTTCCGTCGACGTCGATGCCGATCACGATATCGATCGGCTTGCCGGAATAGCCGTTGGAGCTGACCACGTCGGAATTGAGATAGACGTAGCCGGCGATTTCCGGGCCCTTATAGGCGGCAGCCGCCGACGGCGTTCCTTCGACCGCGCCCAGCCGATCGGCGCCCGGAAAAACGTCGGTCAATTGTATCTTGTCGAGAAATTGCGGAAGGCGCGCCGCGGTCTGGGCGATGGCCGACGAAGCAGAGGCCAATATCCAAATCGCCGCCGTGACGGCGAGCGTCACGATGATGCTTTGACCGCTGGAATACCGGCGACCAGATCGACGTTTCACTTTCATTTCATTGCGCCAATCCGCTCCGCCGTCCGCCAGTTGCTTTCGGCGTTTTCATCCGATGCTGTGCTCGAGCGAAAAAAATGATACTCTTCCGATACCGCAAAAACAATTGGAGCGGTCGTCGCTGAATCGTAGACACGCCATTGGCCCTAGTTTTGAGTCGGACATCCGGCGGAAGCGTTCGAACTAATCCGTTGGGATAGGCACGAACGGAGTCATGCCCATGGGTCTTCTGAAGGCCGAGCCGGCGGGACGCGTTGCGTCGATCGATGAATTGATCGCGATCGCCCATGCGATGGAGCGGGAAGCGGGCAAACGCTATCGCCAACTATCGCAACGCATGCGTATTCAGGGCGAGGACGATGTTGCAGCGCTATTCGCGTTTCTGGCCGATATCGAGAATAAACACGCCGATCAGGTCGATGCCCGTTCGCGACTAATCGTCGGAAAGGCACCCGATCCTGCCGACATCCGCTGGGAACTCCCGGAAAACTTCGACGAAGAGGAAGCGAACTCGTATCTCTTGACGCCTTACCGGGCGCTCGCAATCGCCGTTCGCAACGAGGAACGAGCGTTCGCGTTCTATAGTTATCTCGCGGCCGGATCCGACGATGATAAAATCCGGCAATTCGCCGAGGATTTTGCCAAGGACGAACTGGATCACGCCGGATTGTTGCGCCGGGAGCGCCGCAAGGCGTGGCGCCGCGAAGGACGCGATGGTCCGCTTCCAAAAATGGAAAAACCAGAATCGGTGGACGTATTACGGCGCCAAGCGGTGGCGATGGAACGGGCGGCGACGGAAGGACACCGCGCTCTCGCCGCGGCGCTGCGGGTCGAAGACGATCCGGAAACCGCACGATTGTTTGACGAGGCGGCGGCCGACGAAGAAGCCTGTGCCGGATCGATCGCCGCGAAGCTTGGCGGCGAGCAGGCTGCTGCTGTGGAGCAAGCAACGCCAAGCGACATCGTGGATGGCTTACGCCTGCTGGAATTTGCATTCGAGCGCTATTCAGACATCGTTGAAACCGCAAGCGATGAAGCGGTGATGCTGGAGGCTCAAATTCTTGCTGAGCGTGCACTGCGCCGATTGACCCGAGTGCGGGGATCGATCGGCAACGAATTGCTGTCGGGCGGTCGCGTGAATGCCGCGCCGGTTACCGCGGAAATCCGCCGTCGCGAGACCGATTGAATGGTTATCGCCACTCGGCGCTGAGGAAATCGACGCTCATCATCGGCGCCTCGTGGCGCGGATTCGGACAGTCCGCGCTGCCGTCCCGGATATAGTGATGGTTGCGGGGATCCGCAACCATCTTGATTTGCTCATCTCAGGAAGAGTGAAGTAACGAAGCAGGGGCTGGAAAATAAGAGTTTTTTCGGCCGACTAGCCGACTAAACGGCGCACTTGTCGTCACCATTGGTCAAATTGGCGTATCATCACTTGCAATCAATCGACGGCCACAGACCCAGATTTTGCAGCTCCTTCGCCGATCGGCATCTAACCGCGCGAGCAAATGTGTTATTCGGCGTGTATCTCGTCGCTGCATCGCCATTTCGCGTAAAGCCACGCGCGCCGGGTCTCAGCATACGAAGATCTAGCGGCAAACAGCGTGATGTGGTGCTTCCCGCGAGTACGGAGCGAGCCCACCTCACCTATCTCGCTTACCGGCTGCCAGATAGCACTTCCGTGGTGTCCGCGCTGGCTCGTTTGCTCTCTATCGACAATAGCAGAGCGACGGCCGGTACAGTCACCACTGCCGTGCCAGCCGTCTTGAGGAAATCCCGCCGTTTCCTTACAGCCTTTTCCTCCGGGGTTTCTTCGGTGGTTCCCAGTTCCGGCGATGAGTCGGCCATTGCAAATCTCCCAAGATGACTGTCAGCTATCCAGCGCCTTCGGCTCAATTTTCTAATTAGCCCCAAACGAAGCCGCACTAGCCCGTCGGGTTACGGACTGGTGCCGGATGGCCCTACTAGCCGCTGGCGACGTCCTGGCCAGATATGCCGACTGCCGCGTTGGCTCGCTTGCTCTCCATCGACAATAGCAGGGCGACCGCCGGTATCGTCACCGCTACCGTGCCGGCCGTCTTGAGGAAATCCCGCCGCTTCCTTACAGCCTTTTCCTCTGGGTTTTCCTTTGTGGTTCCCGGTTCCCGCGATAAGTCGCTCATTGCAAATCTCCCAGGCTGATTTCCCGTTACCCAGCGCACTCGGCTGAATTTTCGAAATGTCCCAACCCCGCACGAAGCTGCATTAGCCCGTCGGTTTAAGTGTCATTAGACACCGCTAGCTCGGTGGCGGAGTGCTGGACCCTGACACGGCCGACGCGCTGGCTGGTTTGCTACCCATCGACAACAGCAGGGCGACCGCTGGTACAGTCACCGCTACCGTGCCGGCCGTCTTGAGAAAGTCCCGCCGCTTCCTTACAGCCTTTGCCTCTGGGGTTTCCTCTGTGGTTCCCGGTTCCCGCGATAAGTCGCTCATTGCAAATCTCCCAAGGCAATTGCCTGTTATCCAGCGCTTTCGGCTGAGTTTCCGAAGATTGTCACGCAAGAAATATGCCTGCCACTCTAGGCCTTATGCCTCAAGGACTTATAGGCGAGATGGGGCAGGCATGGGCGTAAATCGTAAAATCCCCCGACAGGCCTGTCTGAGTAACCGACAGGAAGGTTTAATTAGACGACGGATCGCGAGGCGGGCCCGGGCTTTTGCCGGTATCAGGCGTGGGGATGCCGCCAACCAGCGCCAGGGCATCGTCCAACGACGACATGATCAGCTCATGCGCCTCGACGCCGGAGATCCAGCGGACAAGCGCTGCGACCCGCTCGGGGTCGAGGTCGAGCGGTACTGCCAGGCATTGGCTGAGCAGGCGACTGAGCGCCTCGGCTTGCGACAGGGGTCGGAGCGCGGTGGTCGAGCCCGGCTCGTACCACGGGAAGATGATGCGCCGAACCGGCAGGCTCCGGCCGAGGTCCGTCGGAAGCGAGCGCGGCGGCGGCGGCATATAGCGGACGACCTTACGATCCGGCCGCTGATGGGTCGCCAAGCCTAGAAGTTCTGGATACAGCGGCGCCAACAAATCCCAGGCCGCCGATTTGACGCAAAAGCTCATCGGCACGGGGATTGATCGGAAGCCGTCTTCCTCGATCAGCGCCACTTCGTCGGAGAAATACTGAAAGCCCGCATGCACGAGCCCGGCGGTCAGCGTGGACTTTCCACGTCCGCTCGGCGCCGGCAGCAGGATCAATGATTCACCGTCGGACACCACGCCGGCATGGATGTGGAAAAAATATCGGTGATTTCCGATCGCCGCTTGCCACAGCGCCGCCTTGACGTAGGGCGCGAGCCGATCCAATCCCGAGCATTTGCCATAGGGGCGGCCATCGACGTAGACGCCGTGCTCCTCGCCGTTGCTCGTGACGGTAACCGTCGTCGAGCAAGCCGCGTCGGGGGCTTCGAGATGCGCCAGGATAGGATGCACCCATGCGTTCTCCGAGTCCGATTGGTACCGGACGCGAACTCCCGTTGCGAGAAGGCGGTAGCGCCGCTCGATCATCGCCGGCGTTTCCTGCAGCGGCGGCAGATCCGGTTTCGGACCAGGCGCGATCGCGCCTGTTTGGGTGTGGCGTTCCTCAACCGGCCGTTCAGAGCCAGCGAGAATGCCGAGCGAGGCCCATTGCGCAAGACATGATTCGATATGCGCGAGCGCCTGATCGGGCGAGCAGCGGAGAGCGCGCGCGAGAACCGACGTCGTTTCCGCGCACGTTTTGCCGAGCTCCAGGCTGCACCAGATCAGTGCTGCCGCCGTGTTAAAGGAATAGAGCTCCTGCGCCCTATGCGAATAGAGCACGGCCTCGGCGCCGAGCATAAAAAGATGTGTGCCCTCAGCAGGGCGCGGCCATTCCATAGACGGTCGGTCGGCACTCAATCATTTCATGCGAAGCCAAGCATTCGCTCACTAACAAATTCTCGCTCAAGTGTAGTAAATTGATATTCTTTTGAAAATGGAAGCGCCAATAGCTACTATTTGGCGAGCAATTTTTTTTGATTAACCATAAAGGTCAGTTCAATGAACGGCCGACGCGCCGGCGAGCGAAACGAGACACGGCTTCTGGTCTTGGCGTCGCGGCCTTCTGCGACGCTCACGGACATCGCGAATATTCGCGAGCTATTGGCGCAGCCTCTCGATTGGACGGCATTCGTCAGAAGCGCCTTGCGGCACGGCGTGACAGCGCAGGCATTTGAACGCCTGCTCGAGATCGCGGAGCCAGAGATGCCGGCCGACATCGCGCACGCTTCTCGCGCCCATATCGACCACCTCAGAGCTCATAATCGCGAGCTCATCGTCGAGCTGTTGGCGATACTGGATGCGTTCGAGGCTGCGTCCATCGATCTCATCCCTCTAAAGGGACCACTGCTCGCGCACCTCGTATATGGCGATGCCACGATCCGTGCGTGTCGAGACCTCGACTTCCTCGTGCGCCAAGCCGATATCGAGCGCGCCATCGCTGTGCTGCACGAGCTCGCCTACCGCCCCTATTTCGAGACGCCGGACCTGACGGCGCGACAGGAGGCGGCGCTCAATGCGCTCAGCGGCCAAGACACACTGTGGCGTCCCGGCGCTCGGGCTGCCATCGAGCCGCATTGGGCTCTCGTCCCCGGCAATCTGCGCCTGGCGATCGATCACGACGGAATTTGGCAACGGTCTCGGCACATCGCCTTCGAGGGGCGCCAGATCCGCGGCTTGGCGCCGGAAGACCTCGTGCTCGGAATCGCCATCCACGGCGGCAAGGATCAATGGTCGAAGCTGCAAATTGTCTCTGATCTTACGCGCGCGATCGTCAACATCGGCGATCTCGATTGGCCGCTTGTCCTTGCGCGTGCCGAGCGCGAGCGCTGTCTTCGCATGTTGCTGACGGGAATGCGGCTCGTCGAGCGCTTGATGGGACTGACACTACCCTCTGCCGTAGCGACTGCCTGCGCCGACGACCGGGGCGTCGATGCTCTGGCCGAAGCCGCGGCGAACCAGATATTTACCGGCGGCCCCACGGAGAAGTCGATATTCGAGGTGTCGGCGTTTCGGTTCCGGCTGCATGACCGCTGGTGGGACCGGATCCGATATGTTGGAGCAACCATGCTCACGCCGCGCGAGCACCATTTCGGCCTCGTCAAGCTGCCCGATCACCTTTTCTTCCTTTATTACCCGATCAAGGTCGTACACGACTATGTCCTGCTGCCGATCTGGCTCATCCTAAAGCGCGCCCGCGCGCCATCGCTGCAGCGATAGGAAGATGCGCAGTGCCCAACTGGAATCAGGTGCTGCAACATCTGCCAGCACGCCTCATCTGTACCTCCCCTCTTCCGTTCGCGGGAGAGAGATAGAGACAGCGGCGCGCACCAGGAAGGTGAGGGAGTGAGAGTGCGGCGGGCGCACTGGCGATAGCGGGTACCACGTCGAACCGTCGGTGCAGCCAAGAGGAGCGTCATGAGTCGAATTCGTTTGCGATCTGTTGTTGCGGCAACCCTCGTTGCCGCGGTGCTTTCGCTGGCCGGCACCGCCAGGGCGGCCACGAACGAAGTCGATCAAATGCGGCTTGCCGTGCATCAACTCGCGGGCGCGCAACTCCCATCGGGATTGCTCGATTTCGATATCGATTTCCTGGCGGGCCAGGGCGTCGGCAGCGGCAACACCGATATCGAAAGGACCGCGTTCATCGCGCGACAGGCCGACGCAGCCTACGTGCTGGCCAAATACCTCGCATGGTCGAAGGACACGAGCGTGAGCGCCGTCGTGCAGCGTCTGATCGCGACGCTTGGGTCGCTCTCTCTGCCGGTGGGCAAATCGACTGCTCAGCGCTGGCTCGAGAGTTCGCATGTTCTTTCGACGCCGATCGGTCGATACAAGCTGCACGCGATTCTCGAACGGCTGGGATTACTCTACCAGCCCATAGGCCATGGGAGGCTATTGTCCTACGAAGGCGGCTACGCAACGGCGTGGGCGGGCAGCACCGCGCTGGCGCTGACGGCCGAGCTCGAATATTTCCGCGCGACCGGCGACAACCGCTTTGCTGAGTTGCGCTCGTCCTGGGTCGAGGGTCTTCGGACGCTATATGTTCCGGGCCGAGGCTTCCGAGAGTATCCGGGGTCGATCGAGGAAGCGGCCTATGCGAATGGCGAAACCTGGCTCGCCCTTGCGACATACGCCGTTCTTTTTCCTGCGGACGAGACCGTAAGAGCGCTGCTTTCGCAATATGATGACTACGTGATGGAGAAATATTCTGCCGAGCCCGATTTGCAATTCTATTCCTGGGGGACGATGGCCGCGGCGCGAAGGCTGGCAACCACTTCGGATTCAAAATTCGCGAAGTTCATCGCGGCGCAGGCAAGCCATTTCCTCGACCAGGAAGTCCCCGCGGCGAAGCAACGCGATAACACCTGCTCGTTCGTCGAGGGATTGGCGGCGGCCGTTGGCGTGCTTGTCAAGCAAGACGGGGATCGAGCCCTGCTGCAGAAGCTGACGACGCGCATTGACCGCGAGATGACGAAGAACCGGGCACTTCAAATTCCGACGGGAACGGTCCAGCTCGATTATCCCGGCGGAACCTTCTTCCACTCGATGCGCCTTGCCGAATATGCCGGCGCCTATCTGAGTGGCAGCGGAGATCTATATGCGCGGATTGACGTCACCGCTCATTGTCTCAGCGCGCTCACGGAAATGCAGAGCATTGCAGCAGGGCGCGATTAACCAAACCTATTCGCGATGGTGCGAGAGTTTAAGTGTCATTGACATAGCTGGCTTAAATTTGGTTGCGGGGAGAGGATTTGAACCTCTGACCTTCAGGTCACCAATTGAGTGGAGCAAAATTGGAGCAAGAGTTTGCACCTAGAAATAGGAAGTAGCGCGACAGGACCGACGAAGGCGTCAAAGCGCGATTTAAATTTGACGGCGTGGATTTAGTTACGAACCAAGTCCTCGACGGCGACGCGGAGTGCCCGGGCGAGATCAACCATCGCTTTGAGCGAGCCCGGCTTCTTTCCGGTTTCGATCTCCGAGATATAGCTTTTGCCAACACCGGAAGCAGCGGCCAGCGCGTCGAGCGTCATTTGCCGATGCTCGCGCCAGACCCGCAGCTTGCTTTCGCCAGCGAGCATGCGTTCAACAGTCTCAACCGGCAGGTAATCGTCGCCTCTGCGGGTTTTGATCGCCTCGGTCAGCGCGGCACGGTCTTCTGCTTCTTCGAGACGGGTCAACAGGCGCTCGTATACCGCGCGAGACAGCGTGACGACGTCGCGGCTGCGCTGGCGGCCGGCATCACGCGCAATCGACGTCTTCTTGCGGGCGCCGCCGCGCAATTTAAGAGCTGCGGTCATGATGACTTACCTCCTATTTGTAAACCTGTCCCCGGGTCTCCACGATTTCAACGATCATCAGGCCGGCCGGCCGATCGATCCGGTACACCGCCCGCCAATCGCCCCGCCGCAGCCGGAAAGCATCTTTAAATCCCTTCAGCGGCTTGACATTCGGATGCCGGACAAAGGGATCAGCGGCGATTGTTTTTAGAGCTTCGAGGATCGCCCGCGCCACCTTTGGCTGCATCCGCTCCAGCTTCGTTTCGGCCTGCCGGGCGATCAGCAGCTTCATGACTGCATATTCGCCGATAGCGAATGGCGCGTCAAGGGAATTTCGCTATTGGCGAATCCGCGTGGTTCCGTGAGTGCCCGGCGCCCCCATCGATCATGCGACCTACATGGCCCGCAACGCCGGCTTCGCGGCCGCGTTCCCGGACCGTCGAGTTGACATCGAAGACCTGATTGCCAGGGGCGACCGCGTCGTCGCGCGTGCAGTCTTACACGCCACCCATACTGGTCCTCTCGGCAACATTGCCCCGACTGGCAGGTAAGGTGCGGCTCGCCTCCACGATCATCTATCGCTTCGATCAAGCTCGCGTCGTCGAAGAGTGGGAGATCTTCGACAAACTCGGCATGTACCAACAGCTCGGGGTCACGCCACCATCTGCTTGATCCGGAACCAGCGCTCTTGGCGGAAACGACGCGCCGTGCAAGCGCCTCTGGCCATCCCTCCCTGAAAATCCGACCTTGCCTGACGGTTTTTGTCCCAAGGGAATTCTCGCATTCGCCTTTGCACAGAGAAGACCGGCCAGGTCACCTCCATCGATTTGGGTATTCCACCCGCGGACGGAGTGCTCACTAACCCGGTATGGCTCCGCCCCCGATCGGCACAGAGACGGCGCCGATGCCTTTCGAAGATATTGCCGGCACCGAGAATCCGACCGGCGCCTCGCCCCGTTGATAGCGCTCCCACATGGTGAGGTAGGCGCTTTCGATATGGCGCCGGAAGCGGTCGGTGTCGAAAAGCGGGCAGGTATCGCGGTTGGCGGCCAGTTTCGCCTTCGTCGCCGCCAGCGCGTTGCGATCCCGCGCCAGCATCAGCGCCAGCGCCTCGTAATCATCAAGGGAGCGCGTGATGAGTTCCGGCAGCCGCGCCGCATCGAGCAGGCTTGCCGCCACCCGGCCGGCAAAGGTCGACCCAATGCAGGTTATGACCGGCAGCCCCGCCCACAACGCATCGCTCGCCGTGGTGTGGGCATTGTAGGGAAGCGTGTCGAGAAACAGGTCGCCCAAGCGATGCCGCGCGAGGTGGTCGTCCAGCTTCATTCGCGGTGCGAAAACCAGCCTCCCCGGGTCAATGCCGCGCTTGGCTGCCGCCCGCCGCAGATTGGCCGGGGCCGCCCGGGTGCCCGCCAAAAGCCACAGCACACTGCTCTCGACCTGCCTCAGGAGCCGCATCCAGAGATCGAATAGGGCCGGCGTGATCTTGTAGGTGTTGTTGAACGAGCAGAACACGAAGCCGGACTCCGGCAGCCCCGAGTCGGCTCGGGATGGCGTGTGCTCGGAAATCCGCCGCTTCGAATCGTTCACCTGGTAACTGTCCGGCAGATAGGCGATTTTTTCGACGTAATGGCGTTGGTGATCCGCGGGAATCACCCAGCGGTCAGCGATGATGTAGTCCATGTAGTCCGAGCCTATCGTCCCCGGATATCCGAGATAGTTGACCTGAACCGGCGCCGGGCGCAGGGCAAATATCCCAGGGCGGGAATCGCCGTAGAATCCCATGAGATCGACCGCGATATCGACCTCCATCTCGTGAAGCAGGCGCGCCACGTCACGGTCGCTCATCTGTCGGACGTTGATGAAGCGGTCGAACGCCGCCTTGAGGCGCGTGCGCATCTCGCCTGGAGCATCCGCACCGAAAGAAACGGCGACGATCTCGAAGCGCTCTCGATCATGGCGCTCGAACAGACCCGCCGTCAGATAGGCGGTCGCTTGATCACGAAAATCGGCGGTTAAGTAAGCAACGCGGATTTTGTCGTGTTGATAGCGTTCGCCGCGCCAAATCGGTGATGCGGACGTTGGGTATCGGTCGTGGACGAAAATTTGCGAACACCGCAATAGATCGGCAGGAGATTGGGAAACCGATTGAAACTCGAAAGGGGCGCCGCTCGGCTTGCCCGACCGCATATCCTCCATCAGACGGGCGGCGTCGGTTTCAAACGAATCCCAGGCGCAACAATGCATTCTTGAATAGAGAAGCCGGCCACGCACATATTTATAATCAGGATCGATATCGAGCAAATGTTCGAGGTCCTTGATCGCCTCTTCCCGGCGGTCGAGCATAAGCAGCGCTGTGCCACGGTTGTACAGCGCGGCGAGGTGCCGGGGGTTGACGGCCAGGGCGCGATCCAAATCCGCAACCGCCTCCTCATGGCGCTTCAGCGCCTGCAATGCCGTGCCGCGATTGTAAAGGGCGTCAAAATAGTCCGGTCGGAGCAGCAATGCCGCATTATAGCTCTCCACCGCTTCCTCGTGGCGATTCAGCGCCTGGAGAGCATTGCCGCGATTGTTGAGCGCATCGACATAATCGGGCCGAATCGCCAATACCGCGTCGTATTGGGACAACGCTTCTTCGGGACAATTTAGCGCACGCAGCACCGCGCCATAATTCGACAGAGCTTCCAAGGCGTTCGGTTCTGTCTCGATCGCACGGGCGATCAACTGCTGCGCTTCGGAATAGTTTTTCTGTTGCTGTTTGAGGACACCAAGCATATGCAGAGCGTCGAAATGTTTCGGATCGAGGGCCAAAATCTGCCGGTAGAGGAGCTCTGCCTTAACAAAATCTCCGGCCTGATGCGCGGCGAATGCCTCGGTCAGCATAATCTGCACGTGTCGCAAGGCTGCGGTCCCCTATTTGTAACCTTTGTCCTCTGGCGGCCTTGCCATCATCCTGCCGATGGCATTGTCCCGTTAACGGGCTGACAATGATCAGACTTGTTGCGGTTAGCCGGATCACGCGGCGCCGTCTGCCGCCGCCGCTAATGCAAAGCGCGATCGCCGAATCGCCGATGCGCCTTCCGGGAGATCGGATTGTGAATCGGCGCGCCGCTGTGACCCCCTCACATTGATATCAATATCGAACAGAGAGTTACGGCGCCAATCGCCGCCAGGAGCCCGCGCCGAACCATAACCGACAACGAATTCGGTCGCGCCGCCCTAGACCAGGAACATCGGCCCGCATCCCCAAAAGCGCCGGGCTGATCTGGTTTCTATCGGCTCCGTCTTCTGAAGGACGGCCGAGTTATGATGTGCCTATCAGCCAGCCATCGAGGGCGACGTCATAATCGAAGTGCGCCGATAGTTTATGCTCATGCGTGTTGCAGGCTGAACTCCGTCAGCGCGCTCCGCAGCTTGTCGACGGCTTGCTCGCTAACGGCGTTGTATAGCGACACGCGCAAGCCACCAATCGAACGATGCCCCTCCAGCCCGACCATGCCTTGTTGACGCGCCTCCGCGACAAACCCGTCGTCAAGCCGCGAATCGCCGAAGGTAAAGGCCGCGTTCATCTGCGAACGCCAACGGCGGTCCGCGTGGATGGTTATGACATCCTCCAATGCGTCCAGCGTCTCATACAGCCGACTGGCCTTTCTTTCATTGATGCTTTGCATCGCGTGCAGACCGCCCACATCGAAGCGAAGCCACCGGGTAATCAACATCAGCACGTAGATCGCAAACACTGGCGGCGTGTTGTAGTTTGAACCATGCGACACATGCGTGCGAAAGTCGAGGATGGCCGGCAACCTATCCGGGATCCGTTCGAGGAGAGAACGCTTTATCACCGCAACCGTTACGCCAGCAGGACCGAGGTTCTTCTGTGCGTGCGCGTACATCATCGAGAATACATCCGGCCGGAATGGCTTCGACAAAAAATCCGACGACATGTCCGCGATAAGCGGCACGGGCATCACTTCTTCGCAAACAGGAAATTGCAAGCCTTCCACTGTCTCGTTCGACACATAGTGCAGGTAAGCAGCCGACCTCGCAACGTCCAGCGCACTGAGGACGGGCAGTTGCCGATAACCGGTCGGACGGCCGTCCCAAGCGACCTTCGTCGCGGTCACCTTGGCCGCTTCAATCGTCGCTCGACTGCTCCAATAGCCGGATGTCACGTATTCCGGCAGACCGTTGGCATTCGCCGCAAAGTTCATCGGAATCATCGCGAACTGCAGACTGCTGCCGCCCTGCAGAAAAGTAACCGCGTAGTCATCGGAAAGGCCGAGAAGGTGGCGCAAATTCAATTCGGCTTCATTCAGGACCGACCGAAACCAGTCCGATCGATGGCTCATACCGAGCACCGAGATGCCGGTCTCTGGCAGTTCGACGACGGCTTGGCAAGTCTGCTCGAGCACAGTTTCCGGAAGGGCGCCGGGACCACCCGAAAAATTCAATGCATTGGGTTTCATGATTTGCCGAGAAGCGGGCGGTTGGATCGACCGGAGTCCGCAGCCGCGCGGCACAGCATCTGGTAGAACGCATCGAAGACACGGCGCATTTGGGGGATTTTGTAAGGAAACAAATTGGGATCGTCGAGGTCGTGCACGACCATCGCGGTGGCAACCTCGAAGATAAGCAGACGGCCATCGCTCGTTTCGGCGCAGTCGAATCCGACGTAGTCGAGGCCGGTCAAATCCGCAATCATGCGAAACGCGTCGCGGTGACACGCTGCAAAGTCGGATTCGAAGGTCGCCATCAGGCGTGCTTCCTCCTCCCGGCGTTCGAGATGCGCAACCATTTCCGCGTAGGGGTAGTGAACCATCCATTCGCTCGAAATTCCCATATGGCACACGAATGGCATATCTTCGATCATCACGATCCGGTACTTCCGAAACAAACCATCTGCGTCGCGGTAATCGACATAGGGCGCGACGTAATATTCCTGAACGTCCGTGCTGTCCACGTACTGGGCAAGCTCATGTTTGTCGGACACCTTCACGAGCCCTTGTCCAGCGTGCGATCCTACCGGCCGAACAATGAACGGGTAGTTTCCGTCCAACACATCGGACAGTTCGAACCCACCCGACGCCGCCTCGAGGATCCGCCTGCGATGCAGGCGCACCGTGTGAGCCATACAGATACCGGGAACGTTCCCCAATAGCGCATACGCCGCGTCACGCGTAGTCTGTGCGATACAGTCGGGCCGGTTCAGCACCCGGCAACCAGCACCACTCATCAGCGTGGCGATTTGCGCAAGAATGCTGGCGTTTTCATCCGATGCACAGGCGGCGACGAGAACGACGTCATGTTCCGGCAAACTCATGTCCTGAAGCGGATGTCGATCGATATACACGACGTCTATCTGAAGATCGGCGCTCTCGATCAAGCATTCAAAAGGCGTGTTCGCCCTCAGATCGCCAGGGGCCTTGAGCGCCAGCATCTTCACCGGCGGCTGGTCCGAGTGCGCCTTCTTTAACCGATAGTGCCGGCGCATCTGGAGCGCTTGCGCCTGTACGACGAGCGCAGACGCCTTCTGGAGTTTTAACTGCAGCACCATAGATAAATCGAGCAACGCGTACGGATCGTCATAGCGCTGGGCTTGCTCGGCTAAGCGTCCCTCCAGGGGCGTCAGGTCGTTTCCCGCTATCGCCTCTCTGAGCAATACGGCCAGTCCTAATGGCTGATACGCCTGTTGCTGCCCGGCGTCCGTGGTGAATCCTGTTTGAATATTATTCATGATGGAACGCTTCGATATCGTGATGCCCGGTGCAAAAAGCGGCTCTCGCCCGCGTCCATCGCGTGACGGTCAGGTAAGCCACTGCGGATCGGCAAGCGCGCGGCTACTAGCGACCGCATGATCTCGGCGACATATCGAGCTCATTGTAAAACCATCCTTCGCGTATTGACGGAGCCGGTGCTGAATGACGGACGGGCGACTCGTTTTCATCCTGTCGGCGCTGCAGTAAGTCGCGAGTGATCTCCTCGATGCCGTTTGGAATGCTGTTGCGCGGTAAAAACCTCCAGCGGGTACTGTCACGTGAATGGACCGGCAGCGAACCCCTCAGTACGAGCCACGTTAATGCGGCAATCATTTGATCCGAATGGTGGCCGCCGTGTTCTGTCATGCAGCTACCGGGATGCCGGTGGTCGGAAGTTCGACTGTCTCGACCCAGTCGGCAAGTACCTGAACGACGTTAATCAAGCTCTCGAACATCACCGGCTTGGTGATGAACGAATTGGCCCCGAGGTCGTAGGTCCGCAGGATGTCCTCGTCCGCCCGCGACGTGGTGAGGATCACGACCGGAATGCGTCTGAAATTCCGATGCGCCTTTATTTCGGCCAGAGCTTCGCGGCCATCCTTCCTCGGCATATTAAGATCGAGAAGGATCAGGTCTGGGTCGGATCTGCCCGTCCGTCGGCCAAATTTGCCGCGGCGGTGCAGGTAGCCGAGCAATTGTTCGCCGTCCTCGACGACGCCGAGTTCGATGTGGGGGCGGGTCTCGGCAAACGCATCATTGACCAGCATGCGGTCATCGGGATCATCGTCGGCGATCAGGATGACGAAGGGCTTTCCATTAGCCCTCCCCCTGGGTTTCATGGTCGTCACTCCTAATTGGTTTATCGCGCCACCAGAAGTGCGACGAAGACGGTGCCGCCTCCGGGCGCCACGTCGTCAGTGATAGCGGCACTGACTGGCATTGCAATTCTGCAGCAGGTAAAAACCTTGATCACTGTGCTGTCGAGTTTGCCACAGCCATACACGGGCGCGGATATGCGTGACGGACCAGCGTCTTAATCCTTGCGCCACCATAGTTGTGGACGCGTAAAGATATAGTTAACGGATTAAATCGGCACGGTCAGGGCGGAGTTATAACGAAAGTGGTTGCGGGGACACGCAGCCGACGAGATCACAACAAATGGCACGTCGAGATATAGGTTGACTTGACGAGGAGGAGGCGCCTGCTCCCGGCATCGATGTGCCGTAACGCGGTCGTCGATGAACGCCACAACCGAGAGGGGCCGGGCGCTGTGCAGCCGGCCGCCCGACGCCGCCCTTACCGGAGGTCGTGTCGGAAGAAGATCTGCGGCTGAGCGTCGATGAGCGCGAGCTGATGGGTCAGTCCGATGCACTTGCTAAAGTTGGAAGGCGGATCGCTGATTGCGGTCGCCGGATCTGCCGCCTCTATATCGCCAATTAGATCTGCCGACGATGGGGGCGCGTTGAAGGGATTCGAACTTCAACAGCGCCGCTAGCGGCCATTGGTGATGCACGCCTTCACCAATGGCCGATGGTCTTCAGCATCCCGCATTCTTCAAATCATGGCAAATCGAGGCGCGCTTGCGACAAAATGACGCGACATTCTGCGCCGCTGGGTGAAGTCTCTGACATGCCATTTTCGCCGACGAATGGAGCAGAAGCGAAACAACGTCACGGTCGTATCGCCGCATTTGGAATTAGAACAATTTTGCCACGATGAATGCGGGTTGAACGCCGGCGTCAGAATCCGTTCACCCTCCAAGGATCACGATACGCACGCAACGATAACGATAACGGTCGGGAGATCACATGGTCTTTTTGATGGCTCCGGGGGGAACGATCGAGATGGCGAAGACCGTTCTCGATGAGGGCGCGGATGCGGCCTATGTGGGGGTCGTCGGGTGGAGCAGACGTGGCGCACAGGATGAGCTGACCGATGACGAGATACATGAGGTCATCGATTACGCCGTCGACAAGAACAAAGAGGTGCGCGTTGTCGTAAACACGCATCCGAGCTCGACAGAAATCCCAATGTTCCTCGAAAAGGTACGGCGATACCGGTCGTGGGGGGCAAAGGGATTCATGATCAGCGATGCGGGCTGCATGAATTTGGTCCACCGGGATCTGCCGGACGTGGAAATCCATACCAGCGTCGGTTGCGGGATCACGAATTTCGAGGATGTCCGGTTTCTCCGCGACATGGGCGCCACTTACGTTGTCCTGCCCTATCGAATGAGCGTCGCGGAAATTGCTCAGATCAAGCGGGAAAGCGGCGTCGGTATCGAGGTCTTCCTTTTTAAGACGCCGTCTGGCGGCAAGATTTGTCCCGGCAAGTGCATGATGAGCAGTTATTTCAGCTTCCGCCGCTGGCTGGACGCGGAGGGCAAGGACTATTTCTTCGGCAGCGCAAGCCGCGGTGGGGATTGCCTGCGCGTGTGCCAGGCCGATTGGGATTTCGACATCGAAGACGAAGCCTCGCCCCAGCGCCTCACCGTCTTGTCTCAGCACCTCACCATTAAGACCAATCCCGCCCTGTGGTTCAGGGAATTGCCCGACTATCTCAGGGCCGGGGTGGATTGCCTGAAAGTGCCCGGTCGAGATCGCTCTGCGAAACTCGTCGGTGATCTGGTGCGGTTCTACCGACGGGTGATCGACGAGAAGTCTTTCGAGCGATCACCCGAACCTGGAGATGTTCGGCCGCGAGATCGAGGTGTTCCGGAACCGATGGATCGCCGAGAGGAGCAGACGGGACAATCGCCTCCTCTCTGAGGCCGAATCGCAGTCACGCAAAGCAATCTTTGCACCGACATAGAAGGAGACGACAGGCCATGGTTGAGCTTTCGACGGACATCAGCAACATCAAGCAACTGCGCCAGGTCAATTGGTCTGCCTACGATGCGCTCTATTTGGGGGACTTTTCCTGCCCCGAATACCCCAACAATTTCATGTCGCATCCCGAGCTGCTACGGGAAGGCGCGGAGACGGTGAAGGCGGAGGGCAAGAAGTGTTACCTGCGCCTCTACGCCGTCCCCAGCAATCACGACCTGCCATGGGTCAAGGACGTGATCGAAGAGGCCATGACGCTGCCGTTCGACGCCCTCGAGGTTCACAACATGGGCCTGTTGCGTTTGCTCAGGGAAATGGGGTGCACGATCCCGATCCATACCGGGATCTTCGCCAATTTGTACACCCACGAGACGGCGAAAATCTTGAAGAACTACGGCGTGGAGCGAGTCTATCCCAACCCCGAGCTGAGCCTGAAGGAGATCGTCTACATCCAGGAAAACGCCGACGTCGAGACGCTGGTTCCGGTCCACGGGAAGATTCCGCTGGTGATCTCGGAGACCTGTTTCCTCGTCGAGTTCACCGAGGCGGATCCGCATGACTGCAAGTTCCTTTGCTCCAAGGACTATTGGCTGAAAAGGGGCGACTGGACGCTCAAGGACGTCGGGCGCATGACGCTGGGCGGCAAGGATCTCTGCATGATCGAGCACATCGATGAGCTGCTGCATATGGGGTTGAAGAATTTTTACGTGCAGAGCCGGGGCGAAAGCCCGGAGTACGCCGGCGCCGTCGGCAAGATTTACAGGGAGGCCCTCGCCAAGGCCGCTTCCGGAGAGAAGCTGGACGATGCCTCGCCATGGCTGGAGGAGTTGCACTCGCTGGCACCGATCGGGCTCTGCAATGGCTACTACTTTGAAGGGGCGGGGCAAAAGTACGTGGGGAGGACGCCGGAATGGTCTCCCTGCTAGCCCCGGGCGGGACCAAGGAGATGGCGGTTGCGGCGATCGAAGAAGGCGCCGACGCTGTTTTCGTGGGCCCTCTGGGGTGGAGCCGGCGTCCCTATGAGTCGGAATTAAGCGACGACGAGATTCACGAGGTCATCGATTTCGCTCGCGACCGAGGAAAAGAAGATCCGGGTCGCCGTAAACACTTTCCCCAGCCCGTTCGAATTCGATCTTTTCCTGAGCAAGGTGAAGCGATTTGCGGAGTGGGGCGCGACTGGATTCATCGTAACGGACATCGGCTCCATTGCGTTAATCCGTGAGGCCCTTCCCCAGACGACCATCCACGTCAGCATCGGCAGCGGCATCACGAATGGCGAGGACGTTGGGTTCTACCGCGATTTGGGCGCGGACATGATCATCCTGCCTTACCGCTGGGGTGCGCCGGAGATCGCCGAACTGAACCAAGTTTCGGACGTCGGGCTTGAAGTGTTTCTGTTCCAAACCGTGCAAACCGGCAAGATCTGTCCCGGCAAATGCATCATGAGCAGTTACCTGAAGTTCCGGGATTGGACGGAGCGAGAGGGGAAAGACTACTTTTTCGGAAGCGCCAACCGCGGGGCCAAGGAGTGCTACCGGGTATGCCAGGCCGTCTGGGATTTCCACCTGCCGGGGTCGAGCGCGGCCGAGACGAAGCTGAGGCGCGATGCCTATCTCATGCTCGACCAAATTCCCGAGTTCATCCGCATGGGCGTCAGCTGCTTCAAGCTGCAGGGAAGAGAGCGGCCGGTGGCGATCATCCGCGACCTGGTGCGATTCTACCGGAAAATCATCGACGGCGTGATCGATGGTACGCAAGCCGACATGGGCGTGTATTTGCCCGAGCTGGAAGTGTTCAGACAGCGCTGGACCAACGAGAAGCGGAAGCGGATCGACAATCTTCTGTCGCGCGCGGACGTCGATGCCGACACGGTAAGACATGTTGCACAGCGATAGATGCGAGCCGCGGCCCGTTCATCGGAGTCCCCGTTTCAGCGAGGGTCCGGGCGTGAAAATGGGAGAACAAGCCAAGATCGAGGGGCTCGGGAGCCTGCGGGCGGCATTCGAAGCGACCGGCAGCCCGCGCTGGATCATGTACGCGATCAAGAAACACGGTCTCGACGCCAAACAGAATTTCCGCCTCGAAGTTGATTTCACCGGCGACACGGTCAAAGGCGGCCTCCAGTCCACCGAAGCCGCGCTGGCGGAGGGCGTCGTGGACTTCATCGACACCGATTGGCTTTCCATCGCCCGCTGCCGGCGCCACGGCCTGAAATTCGTCGGCGTGTGCCCTTACGGGCGCATCATGGGAGGATTGGTCGCTCCCCGGGACTCCTCCATCCAGACCCTCGAGGATCTGCACGGCCGGCGCATCGGCGTGGTCCACCGCAACGATAAGAATTGGGCCGTCGTCCGTGCCGTCTGTCTGCGGCGGTACGGCTTCGATCCGCAAGACACAGCAACGGTGGAGGAGTTCTCTCTCCAAAACGGCGCTTCTGCGCAGTTTGGAAGAGGGCGGGGTGGATGCCGCCGTTCTTTACTGGCACTTGATCCCGGGCCTGACGGTGAACAATCGGTACCGCCAGGTCTGCGACGTGCTGGATCTTCTTCCCGAACTCGATATCGGACGGTCTCCCACGACCTTCTTCACGTTTCGCGAAGAGGTGGTCGAGCGAAGCCCCGATCTCGTACGCGCCTTCGTTGCCGCCTTTCGCGAGGCGGTCGCGTTGATGCGCGGCAGCGATGACATTTGGGAGGAGATTTTCGAAACGCTTTTGCACGAGCGTGACGGCGCACTTCTCCGTTTGTTGCGGAAAAAATGGGAGCGCCGGATTACGACCGTTTGGGACGAGAGCATGATCCACGATCTCCATCGCCTGCTCGGCGAGATGCGCCGTCTCGGCGATCTCGTGCCACTCGCTTTGGACCGTTTCCCGGAGGGAACGTTTACCACGGCATTCATGCACTGAACGGCGACACGGCAAACGTTTGACAGGGAGTGCGGACAAAATGGTTAACTTGATGGCCCCAGGCGGGACGAAAGAGATGGCTTTCGCCGCTTTGCACGCCGGCGCCGACTCCGTTTTCATCGGACCGAAGGGATGGAGCCGGAGACCGTCGGAGAACGAACTCGCCGATCACGAGATAAGGGAAATCATCGAGCACGCAAACGGCGCGGGCAAGGAAGCGCGAATCGCCATCAACGTGATGCCTTGCCCCGATGAAATCGGCATGTTCCTGCGGAAAGTGGAGCGGTACCTCGAGTGGGGCGCCGCCGGAGTCATGGTCTGCGACCCTGGATGCATCCGTCTGGTGCACGAGAAATTCCCCGACGCGGACATACACGTCAGCGTCACGGCGGGGCTGTTCAACACCCAGGACATCCACTTCTACCACGAGATGGGCGCCAATCTCGTCATCATCCCGTACCGCTGGGGATCGGCCGAGATCGAGGAAATCCGCGACGGGACGAAGGTGGGCCTCGAGGCATTCCTGTTCCAGACACCGCACCGCGGGTGGATCTGCCCCGGCCGGTGTTGCTCCAGCAGCTACTTCAACATCGAGCGCTGGCGCGACGAAGAGGGGAAGGATCATTGCATCGGCAGCGCCGGCCGCGGCGGAAGTTGTCACCGCATCTGCCAGGGCGAATGGAATGTCCGGATCGGCGAAACGCCCAGCCCCCGGACACCCCACCTGAAGAGCAGTCCGTATCTGTTGCTCTTGGAACTGCCCGATTGGGTCAAGATGGGCGTGAGCTGCTTCAAGATTCCCGGACGAGAGCGGTCGATCGATCTCGTCCGCGCCATTGTCCGTTTCTATCGCAAGGTGCTCGACCACGTCCTGTCCGGCCAGGGCGGGGTCGAAGCCTTCGTGCCGGAATGGGAACAGCTCAAGAAACGATGGCTGGCGGAAAGGTCCATGCGCGACGACTTGCGGCTGCGGCACGCCGGGGTTTTCGCCGCAGATGCCGGAGCGTTGCGCGATGCGCCGCGCATGCAGACGGGATGATGACGGATGAATAGGCTCGAACAGAGCACCGTTGGGCCGATTCCCACGATCAGCGAGGATCGCTGGGACGCGGACATCATCGATCTCGCCGACATACAAGAGGGCGACCTGCCGCTGGTCGGCAGCAAGGCCTACCACTTGGGCGTGCTCTTGCAGGCCGGCTTTCAGGTCCCCAAAGGATTTTGCATAACCACCCACGCCTTCCGGAAATCGGCAACTCGCGACGGCACCGTTCTGATTCCTCTTTCCCTGCAACAGATCATTCTCGATGCGTGTCGAGCAAAGGCGATAAGGATAGCGGCCATACGCAGCTCGGCCGTTGACGAGGACTTGGCGGAGGCAAGTTGGGCGGGCATTTACCACACCACGCTGCGAGTGACGACGGAGCGCGAACTGCTTATTGCCGTCGAGGAGTGTTTCCGCTCTCTGAATGGAAGCATTGCGTCCCTGTACAGGAGAAGCCTCGGCGAGAGCGGCAAATCGCGGGGACTCTTCCATGGCCGTCCTGGTGCAGGAGACCGTGGAAGCGGATGCGGCCGGCGTCCTATTCACGATAAATCCGCTGACCCGCGACCATGACGAGTCGTGCATCAATGTCGTTCCCGGTCTTGCCGAGCCGCTGGCGTCGGGCCGGGTGGCGGGCGATGTGTTCACGGTGACACGCGAAGGCGAAGTCCGCGAGCGGCAGATCGCCGAGAAGACATGGATGTTGACGACGGCGGGCACGGCTCCCGTTCCCCACAGGAGACGACGCGCGCCTTCGCTCGACCCTTGGCAACTCCGGGAGCTGGCCAGACTCGGCAGCCGGATCGAGCAGCATTTCGGTTGCCCCCAGGACGTGGAGTTCGCGGTGGCGGGGCAGCGGATCTGCATCCTCCAGGCCCGCCCGATCCCCGAGAAAAACGTCCGGCCATCCAGCGAGGCCGATCAGGTCGAGGCCTATGTCCGTCGCGAGCGCCTCGCCCTTGAGGCCAGGATTTCCGCCCTGCGCCAAACCGGCAACTTGCGGGCGGGCGAGGCGATTTTCAGTAACGGCAACATTGGCGAGTTGCTTTCCGTGCCGACGCCGATGAGCTTTGGCCTCTTCCGGCAGGTTTTTGCGGCACACCGCGGGGCGATCGTCAGCGGCCGCAAGGCTCTGGGGTACCGCGTGGAGGACGGCAGCTCCGTAGGCCTCTTCGAGTTCGTTTGCGGCCACGCGTACTTCAACCTCGAGGTCGATGCCGGGACCTTCGATATCGGAGTGCCCTTCGATTTGGATGCCTACATCGCTCGCGTCAAGCGCGACCCTTCACTCGCAAACTATCCGGAACTCGGCCTCTACGAGCAGGTGCTGAACCGCGATGACATGGTGGCGCGGTTCGGCTCGGACGAGGGCGAGAAGCGCCATGCGATCTACCGCGCATTCTACCAGCGGATCGCCGCGTGCGGGCGGACGTTCCTGCGGGAATTCCCCGGCATCCTCGAGCCTCGGTTTCGCCGGTACTCGGACCGGGAGATGAACGTTGACCTCTGGTCGCTGTCCGCCGGCGCGCTGGTCGCCAGAGTCGACCATTTGGTCCAAAACCTCAGGGAATTCTCCTGTGTGCAGTTCGTGATTGCGGCCCGCATAGCCTTCTTTTTCACCGAGGTGGTCCGGACCCGCTTGCGCAAATTCCTCGGCAAGGAAGGCGACGGTTTCTGCGGCAAGCTCCTTCAGGCCCTGGAGGGAAGCGAGATTACGCGGCAGATGATGGACGTGGAAGCGGTGGCGCGGGGTGACATGAGCCGCGAGGCCTTCCTGCGCCGCTACGGGCACCTTGCACTTAACGAGCTCGAGATCGCCTCACCACGCATCGGCGATGATCCGGATTCCGTGGAGCGTCTGGTGCGGGAGGTCATCGTTTCCGGCCGGCGGCCCGGCGAAGAGTTTCGCCAGCAAGTGGCCCGACGCCAGCAGTGCGAGGCGGAGCTGTGGCAGCGTCTTCGCGACGACGGGGCGAGGCCCGAGGATCTCGACGCTTTCTTCGCCGAGCTCCGGCTTGCCCAGGCGTTTCTCCCGCTGCGCGAGACGATCAAGTCGTACTACCTGGCTGAATACGCCCTGGTCCGCGCCGCCCTGCTTCAACTCGCGCGGCGAACCGGCTTGGGTCCCGACGATATCTTTTACTTGTATCCCGAGGAGCTTGCGGAATGTCTTGGTCCGCTGGAGGCATTGCGGGCCAAGATGGCGCGCCGCCGCGAGGAACGGCGCCTCGCCGAAGTCCTCGCCAAGCAGAAACGGATGCCCGCGGTGATCTTCGGCAGCGGCCTGGGTGCGATTGGCGCGTTCCCGGAGATCGCAGCCTGCCGGTTATGCAAGGGGACCTCGGTGGCGCCGGGCAAGGCGATCGGGGTGGTGCGGATCGTCGAAGCGGAGAAGATCGACGTCTCCCGTTTCATGAACGAACTCACCGGCGAGGACGTCATCGTCATGCGCTGCGCCAACCTCGGGGTGGCGCCGCTACTGCGAAAGGTGGCCGCACTGATCATCGACATTGGCGGCGTCCTTTCGCACGGGGCTTGCCAGGCACGGGAGAGCGGCATTCCGGCGGTGGTCATGGAGAACGCGAGCATGGTGCTGCGCAACGGGATGCGCGTGCAGGTGGACGGCGACGCCGGGACGGTGAGTCTTCTGGACGGCGGCAATGCGGCGTGAACGGACAGCCGCAGCCTCCGGCGCGTCCCTGACTAGTTGAGGCGGAAGCATTCCCGCCCAGGACACATGGCAAAGATCGTTTCCATCAATCCTGCCACCGAGCAGGTTTACGGCGAGCTCGACGAAACCTCGGCCTCCGAGCTGAGCGAGGCCGTCGCCGCCGCCAACAGCGACGCCTCGTGGCGGCACTTATGCGCCGGAGAGCGTGCCGAAATCGTGTCGCACCTCGTGGACCTTCTGGACGAGCACAAGGAGGCTCTGGCCCACACCATGGCGGAAGAGACCGGCAAGCCGGTGACGGCGGGGCGGTTCGAAGTCGATCTGACAAAGCGGCGGGTTACAGCCTATTGCGAGCAGGTTCCCGGATTTATCGCGTCCGAGACGCTGTACGAGGACGAGCACGAGAAGAATGTCGTCCTTTACGAGCCGGTCGGCGCCGTTGCGGTGATCTCTCCTTGGAACGCCCCCGTCGCCGTGCCGCTTTCCGCCATCGTTCCGCCTCTGCTTTGCGGCAACAACATCGTGTGGAAACCCTCGGAGCACGCCTCGTTCACGGCCGTGCGGCTGCGGGCCCTGTTCGAACGTCTCGGGCGGTTCGGTCTGCCTCAAGCGGCGTTCCGGATGGTCCTCGGGGGAAAGGAGGTCGGCCGGCGGCTTGTTGAGAGCGACGTGCCCGTGGTCGCGCTGACCGGGAGCGTCGAGGCCGGTTTGTCGGTCTCGCGGGGCACCGCCGGAACGCTGCGCCGCTGCGTGTTGGAACTCGGCGGCAAGGACCCCGCCATCGTTCTCGAAGATGCCGATGTGGATAGCGCGGCTGCGTCAATCGTCGCGGCCGCCACGATGTATACGGGCCAAGTCTGCTTTGCGGTGGAGCGGGTTTATTGCCACGCGCGCATCTTCGAGGCGTTCGTCGAGCGTTGCGCGGAGCAAGCCAACAAAATCCGGGTGGGAGATCCGTTGGACGAGCGCACCGACATGGGCCCGTTCGCCGTGCGGTTCCAGATGGATCGGGTCATGGGCCAGCTGCAGGACGCAGTGGACAAGGGCGCCACAGCGGTCTGCGGCTGCCGGAGATTGGGCGACACCGGCTATTTCATGACTCCGGGCGTGATCGTCGGCGTCACCCACGCGATGAAGCTTATGAAGGAAGAGACCTTCGGCCCCGTCGTTCCCGTGATGCGGTTCGAAGACCCGGAGGAGGCGATCCGGCTCGCCAACGATTCGATCTACGGGTTGACCGCGAGCGTGTGGACGAAGGATCTCGAGATGGGCGAGGCGGTTGCCAAAAGGATCGAGGCCGGAACCGTTGCCGTGAACCGGCACGGCATGTCGAAGCCGGGCTGCCCCTGGGGCGGCTTCAAGATGTCGGGCAGCGGGCGCCTTTACTCCAAGGAGGGCACGCGGGAGTTTACGAACGTGAAACACTTGTGGGTCAGCGGGCACAAGGCCGGTTGGCAGCCGGGCGCTGCCGAGAAGCGCGCAACGCGCCGGCAAGTCGCGTGAAGCCGCCACGATTCCCGGGTTCGCGCCATGGCGAATGATACGAAATACCCCACCCTTATCAGCTTCATCACCCCGATGATGGCCACCAGCGACCGGGGCGCGGCGCTCGATCATCGGCTTCTGCGCGACGGCGGGTTTGAAGCTGTGTTGAGCATGGAGCCGGTGAATCTCGAGGGGCTTGCTGTGCACCACCTTTACCTCGACATCGTCGACCGGGTGCCGTTGCCGTTCCCGATGATCGCCGCGGCCGTCGCCTTCATCGAGGATCACGTCAGCCAAGGGCGGCGGGTATTGGTCCATTGCGAGATGGGGATTTCACGGTCCCCTTCTCTCGCAGTGTGCTACCTGCACCAAACGCAGGGCATGACGATCGACGCGGCGATCGCTTACGTGAAATCAGTCAGGCCAACCGCGGACCCGCATCCCGAGCTCATTGGATCGATCCGGACTTTCTACGCCAAGAACGGCGGCCGGATCGGTGTCGAGGGCGCCGGCTGCGGCGCGGCCCAGGCCGGGGCAAGCATAGATTCCGACCGGCGCAAATGAAGATCTGTCGCTTCGAGGACCAGGGTGTGGCGCGGGTCGGCCTGGTCGAAGGGGAAATGGTCCACGAGGTCCGGGAAAGCATCTTTGACCCCGCGGTGCCGACCGGCACCGCGCACAGGTTGGCGGCGGTGAGGCTTCTTCCTCCCTGTCAGCCCAGCAAGATCGTCGCCGTCGGGATCAACTACAAGATCCACGCGCGCCATGGCTACACCCTCCCGGCGGAGCCGCTTTTGTTCCTGAAACCTCCGTCCGCCGTCATCGGTCCGGATGACGACATCATCATTCCCGAGATGGCCCGAAGGGTCGACTTTGAGGGGGAGCTGGGCGTGGTCATCGGGAGAATTGCTCGCAGCGTGATCCCCGAGGAGGCCTCCGCTTGCGTCCTCGGCTACACCTGCACCAACGACGTTACAGCGCGAGACATTCAAGATAGAGAAGGCCAATACGGCAGAGCCAAGAGCTTCGACACCTTCGCGCCGACCGGCCCTTGGATCGAAACGGATCTGGACCCTTCCGATCTCGGCCTCGAAACTTTCGTGAACGGCGAGCGCAAGCAGAGTGCGCGCACCTCCGACATGGCCTTTACTGTCCCCGAGATTATCTCCTTCCTCTCCCGGGTGATGACCTTGTATCCCGGCGACCTCATCATGACCGGGACTCCGGATGGCATGGGCCCGATGTCCGTGGGCGATACCGTGGAAGTGCGTATCGAGGGCATCGGCTCGATGCGAAATAAGCTTGCCGCCCCGGTTTGCTCATGAGCTGCATTGCCGCTGAAAACCATACGATGGCGGCCATTGATCTTTCGGCGAACGAGAACCCGCTGGGTGCGTCCCCGAGAGCTTTGGAGGCCGTGGCCCGGCACTTGGGCGGCATTCATCGCTATCCAGATGACGACGGCACCGAACTCAAGGCCGCCTTGGCAGCGAAGCTCGGTGTCGGATCACAGAATTCTCATTCTCGGAAACGGTTCGAGCCAGATACTCGGCCTATGTGCCCAGGCGAGCCTGCGCGAGGACGACGAGGCTGTTCTCGCAGACCCGTCGTTTATGCCTTATCGCTCTGTCATCGACCATTGCCACGGCACCAAGGTTCTGGTGCCGCTCAAGGACTACGGCCACGACCTCGACGCCATGGCCGACCGAATTACCGGCCGGACCAGGCTGGTGATCCTTGGCAATCCCAACAATCCGACCGGTACCATAATTGGGGACAACGAGCTGAGCCGCTTCCTCTCGAGGGTCCCGCCGGACGTTCTCGTGGTTCTCGACGAGGCATACAAGGAATATGTGCAGAAGGACGACTTTCCGTCGTCTCTCGATTACGTGGCTCAAGGACGGCGCGTGCTGGTGACGCGTTCCTTCTCGAAGGCCTATGGGCTCGCTGGCCTCAGGATCGGCTATGGAATTGCTTCGCCAGCAGTGATCGAAGCGCTCGAAACCATACGTCCCCGCTACAACACGAACTGCCTCGCCCAAGTCGCCGCCCTCGCCGCCCTCGCCGACGACGAGCACCTGCGGCGCACCGTCACATCCAACGCCGAAGGACGCGCTTATCTCGCCGAGCAGTTCGGCGGCCTCGGCCTGTTCTACGTCCCGTCCCAAGCCAACTTTCTCCTCCTCCGGGTCGGGGACGGGCGCAATGCACACCGCCTTCTCAGAGACTTGGGGCTGCTGGTTCAGCCTATGGACCGTTACGGCCTTCCCGCGTTTGTGCGCGTCTCGGTCGGTCTCCCGGAGGAGAATGAGCATTTCATCGGCGTCTTGCGCGCCCTTGGTTCCGGCGGCCGATCCTAGTCGCCGGAAACGCCGTGGATTACACCATGCCGGTCACGATCTATCGGCAGCCCGTCGACGGGCAAAAGCACTATAGCCCGCCGGAAATCATCGGAACGCAGACCGTGCGTTGCGCCGGCAAGCTCGACCCCGCGCATTTCGACCAGCTTCGCCGAACGCCGGAACTTCTCAGTGCGGATGGGGCTAATAGGCCTCGGGCCAACAATCAAGCTGGATCCCTTTTCGGGGGGTAGATCAAATCAGGATTCGGGTTCCGGATCACCAATCGATTCCCTCGCTTTATAAATAGTCCAATTCACAGGAACCAGATCGCGCTCATCTAGAAATTCCGTGGATGCGTCCCTTGATCTGAATCAAGGTGACCCGTGGGACACCGACTAGACTGTCGACGATCACTCGTTGAAATGGGGGCAAACGCTGATGTCTCGTTCTTACTTGTCACCCCTCTTCTTGGGGGGCGTGGTCTTATCGTTGATGCCGCGGGGACTTGTGGACTTGGCGCTCGACATAGCGGCGGGCGCGGTGGCACGTCGTCACCCTGGCGTCGGAAAGCGACTTTCACATTATTCCCAAGCGGTGGTCATTTTCGAACTCGATAATCTTCCGGCACGATTTGCGCTGCAGATTACTCCTCAACGACCACGCCTAAGCCTAGCGAATACCGCCGAGCTGGCGAACGCCGCGGCCACGATCCGCGGCTCTCTGTCCGCGTTAATCGAGCTCTTGGAAGGGCGCGCCGATGGCGACGCACTATTCTTTGCTCGTCGGCTGCATATCGAGGGAAACATGGACGTCGTCGTTGCACTGCGTAATGCGCTCGACGGCGAGGACATCGACATGATCAACGACGCCCTCGGCCTGATCGGTCCGCTTGCTTCGCCGATCCGGCAACTGCTTTCGATACGGAATGCGGTTCGCGGCGGGGCGGGGCGATCGTTCACTCGCGTCGCGGACCGCCTCAGTGACTCCGCTGACACATTGTTCTGCTCCGGGCTTCCAGATCCAGCCACCTCGAGAATTGATTTAGACGTGCCAAGCGATCGCTAATCGATCGGCAAGATCGCGGTCGGGGATAAATGGACGAGATGGTGGAATAATGGCAGTGGGACCGCTCGAGCTGGTATGCCCCGCCGGCACCCTGGCGGCGCTTCGCGTTGCCGTAGATGCCGGCGCCGATGCGGTATACGTCGGATTTCAAGACGAAACCAACGCCCGCAATTTTCCCGGTTTGAATTTCAGCCGCGATGAATTGCGCGAGGGTATCGCGTTCGCCCATGGCCGAGAATGTCGGGTATACGTCGCCATCAATACATTCCCAAAGGCCGGCGACCCCGGCCCATGGCACCGTGCCGTGGACGATGCGGCCGCCCTCGGCGCCGATGCCGTGCTCGTTGCGGACATCGGGTTGCTCGATTATTCAGCGCGCCGGCACGGGGATTCTGCGGCTTCACCTGTCGGTCCAGGCCTCGGCATCGAACGCCGAAGCCATTCGAATGCATCGTCAGGCTTTCGGCATCAAGCGAGTGGTGCTTCCAAGGGTCCTCACCGTCCCGGAAATTGCCCGGTTGACGCGCCAAACTCAGGTGGAGACCGAGGTATTCGCGTTCGGTGGGTTGTGCCCGATGGCCGAAGGCCGATGCTCCCTTTCCACGTACGTCACCGGCCGGTCGCCGAATATGCATGGCGTTTGCTCGCCGGCGAGCCACGTGCAATACGTCGAAAGAGGTGACGAGCTTGTATCTCGGCTGGGCGAGCTGACCGTCAACGTGTTCCGCCGAGACGAACCCGCCGGATACCCGACACTCTGCAAGGGACGGTTCGTCGCCGAAGACCGAACCTCTTATCTCTTCGAGGAGCCGACGAGCCTCGATATTGCCCAGATCCTTCCAGACCTCGCCGCGGCGGGCGTCCGCGCGTTGAAGATCGAAGGTCGCCAGCGCGGGAAGGCATACATCGCCGAGGTCGTTTCCGTGTTTCGTCGCGCCATTGACGCATGCGCGCGCAATGAGCCGATCCCCACCGCCGATCTCGACCGGCTCGCCGAGGGCGGGCGGAGCACACGGGGCGCCTATGAGAGGTCTTGGCGATGACCGAGAAGATCTCGCTTGGGCCGGTACTGTTTCACTGGGGTCCCGAGGCGTTGCGGGACTTCTATTTCCGCATCGCCGATGAAGCCTCAGTCGACACCGTTTGCGTCGGCGAGGTCGTGTGCGGAAAGCGCCTGCCGTTCGTGCTCGCGTATCTCGATGAAGTCATTGGGCGTCTCGAACGCGCGGGCAAGGAGGTAGTTATCTCCAGCCTTGCCCTCGTCGTTACGGAACAGGACCAGGAACAGATCCGTGACGTCACGGTGACAAATGACCGGTTGGTCGAGGCCAACGAGCTTGGGACGGCGCAGAGGTTGGCGGGACGGCCGCACATCATCGGCCCGTTCGTCAATGTCTACAACGAAGACACCCTGGCATTCCTCCAACGTCGCGGCGCGGTCCGCGTCTGCCCGCCACCTGAGCTGCCTGCCGCAGCGATCGAGGTGCTGGCGCGGGCGGGAATCGTCGAACTTGAGGTCTTGGTTTTTGGGCGATTACCCCTTGCGATCTCGTCACGCTGTTACCATGCCCGGCACCATGGATTAAGCAAGGCACAGTGTCGTTTCGTCTGCGGCCGGGACCCCGACGGCATGACAATTAGAACCCTGGACGGCGAACCTTTCCTCGCCATCAACGGTACCCAGACGCTGTCCTTCAATTGCTGCAACCTGCTCGCCGATCTGAACACTCTGCGGCGAATGGGCGTCAAACGGTTCCGGCTATCGCCGCATTACCTTGATATGGTGGCGGTCGCGGATATCTTCCGGAACACGCTCGACGGCCGATTAGAAGCGAGGCAGGCGTTGGAGCGGCTTTCCGCCCTCGTCGGCGACATACCGTTCTCGAACGGCTTTTTTCGCGGCACCGAAGGTCGTGCGCTTGCTCTTGCTCAACCCTGAACCAACTGCAATTCATGACCGTCACCGTCCGGAGTTTGTCTCGTTATCGCGCTCCCTGAGCCGTGACTGAGGCCCTTGAAAAGGTGAATAGATGTGGTGGCATCGATGGCATTACATGTTGCCGAGTGGCGTGCATCGCGAGCTTAGGTCGACCTGGTAGACAAACGCGACGGTCGGGAATCCCGATGACCCGGCGGCCGCACGCGCGTCGACGGATTCGCACCGAATGAGTTTGCAGAACCATCGATCGGCCAGGTCCAGATGGACCTCCTCGCACAGCCGCCGCTCCGAGCGGATGCCGTAGCAATAGCCGACGATCAGCATGCGGATCAGAAGCTCGGGATCGACCGACGGCCGGCCCGTCGAACTGTGGAACGGAGCCACGTCCGCCCGCACATCACCGAGATCGACGAAGCGGTCGACGGAACGGAGCATAGGGTCGGCCGGCACATGTCTCTCGACCGAGACCTTATAGAACAGCGCACCCTGATCCACTTGCCGCTCGCCCATCATCGTCGTCACTCCCGCTTCGATACCGGGAGTTGAATCAGCCACACAGCCCCGCTGCAACTTCAGAGTTTTTCAACGAAATCAGCCAAAAGCGGACATTGAAGCGCCTGTTGGCGGAAACGCTTGGCAGAGCTACTGCGCGCCAAAGGCTAGCGCCGCAGTACAGCTATGGAAAGTCATCACGCGGTGAAGTCAGGGATGCCGTCCGCCACAGAAGCGCAAAAAGCGAAGTTGAGTAAGGAAATAAATATAGCAGGGATTGGCTGGCCGAATGCAATCGATGATCCATCAATCGAAAGGCATACACCGATAATCCAACGGTGAATGCTGTCAGCATCCAACCGGCAACTGACGCCGGGCGATAGAACCGCCCAATTTTGCGGAACCATCTCGGTTTCAATCTCATGACCTCCTATTTTGGCTCGTAAGTTTGTCGGCAACCGATCCGCGATAAGGCGGCGCCCCTTGATCTCACCAATTCCACGCTGAGCCACAAAAATCCCTGCGCCAAATTATGCTCGGCCGTTGGAGGGCGACGGCGACAACTTGGCGGCGGCTCAGCGCGCATTCGGAAATCTAACGCCCGCCGCGAAAAAAGATGGCACGGCTTCTCGAAACTCACATTTTCGCGCCCGCTCATCAGCCGCATCAAGATGGCCATTGGCTCGCATGCAAGGGCCCGCAAGCGCGTGTCGCTCCAACAATCTCCACATAAATCGACAATCAAAAAAATGATGGACGATTAATCTCGCTTGAGTTTAGGGCTCGGAATTGTCCGCCTGCCGAAGCATCGACGGAGCATCATCATGCGAAACGCAAAAAAGCTACTCTTCATCCTTTTCACGGCCATGGTGTTTTGGGTGGGAACACCGGCAGCGCGCGCATCGGACAACTCGGTAATGGATGAGGATATCCGCCATCTCGAACAGGAATGGGCGCGAATCAAATATCAGGTGAAGGACGAAGACGCGCAGTTGAATCAGATCGAAGCGTTGGCCAAAGAGGCGGCCGCGGTTTGCGAGCGCTATCCCGGCCGCGCGGAGCCGCTGGTTTGGAACGGCGTCATCACGAGCACGGAGGCAGGACTGGCGGGCAGTTTCAGAGCGATTGGTCTGGCCATGGCCGCACGCACGATGTTCGAGCAGGCGGGCAAGATCGATCGGAAAGTTCTCGATGGCGCCGTGCCGACAAGCCTGGGTTCGCTCTATTATCTCGTGCCCGGGTTTCCCCTTGGCTTTGGCGACGACGACAAGGCCCGCAGTTATCTCGAGCAGGGCGTTGCGATGAGCCCAGACGGATTGGACTCCAATTTTTTCTACGGCGATTTTCTGTTCGGCCAAGGCGAGTATGAAAAGGCCGAGCGCGTGCTCAATCATGCACTCCTGGCTCCGGCGCATCCCGACCGGCCGGTTTGGGATGCAGGTCGGCGCACCGAAATCCGCGCTCTGCTCAGCAAGATAAGAGAGAAGCTGGCGTCCGCGACCTGACCAGGATGACGGACTTGCACAGGGGCGCGAAGAATTGCCGGCAGGCATGAATTTAGCTGCAAACAGATTCCGATGAATTTCTGGCATCACCTTGGCCGCCAGCTGGGGCATCCAACGGGCCTTGCCGGCCGCATGGTCGGGAACGCGATGCGGCTTGCCAATCGCCGTCCCAACGCTCTCGCCATCCACGCCCTCGAGATCGCGCCGCAAGACGAAATTCTCGAACTCGGATTCGGACCGGGCCAAGCGATTGAACGTATGGTCGCCTTGGCACCCTGCGGCCGGATTTACGGCGTGGACCGGTCGGCGGTCATGCTGGACCAGGCGCGCAGCCGCAACGCCGAGGCGATCCGCTCGGGCCGGGTTTTCTTGAAACAAAGCGACTTTGACCAGATACCCCTGCCGGGCGCTTCGGTCGATAAAATTCTTGCGGTTAACGTGATTTACTTCTGGGCTGATGTTGCCAAAGTCGTGCAGGAGGTGCGGCGTGTGCTTCGTCCCGGCGGCCTGCTTTCCATTTATGCAACCGATGCGTCGGTGATGAGGCACTGGAAATTTGCAGGCCCGGAGACGCATCGCCTTTTCAATGGGTATGAACTTGCTGCTGCGCTACGTCATGCCGGGTTCGTTCGCGACAAAATCGATGTTATTAAAATCCGGGCCGCCCCGGGAGTTCCGGGCCTAATCGCGCGGATCAAGAAACATTAACGGACGAGGACAGGACGCGCACTGCAGGGCGACCCAAATGGCCACTCTGACGCTCGCCACGAGGGCTATTGGGGAAATTTCCGGCTAATGCGCCGTGCACCGCGATATGGATTCGCGCTCGTCTTTGCGGCATGCATGATGTTCAGTCCCGCGGTTCACGCCGGCGGGAACGATCAGGTCCGGCCTTATGTGGATCTGCGCGCTGGCACCATGTTCTACCTCAATGGCGGTTCGGTTCCCGGCGCGCAAATCGAAACGCCGGCATTCAACGCGACCGGCTCGCGTATTCCCACCTTCGGCTTAACCTTGGGAATGGATCTCAGCCGCTATTGGGGCGTCGAGTTCGCGGTCGATTACGCCAAGACCGAGATGACCGCCCTCGGCGTCGGGTCGCTCGGCGATTTCTGGTCCTTGACCGGTGCTGCGCATATGCGCCTGCGTTATCCCCTCGGTGACGGCGCTTTCGTCCCCTATGCGATCGCCGGCGGCGGTGCTGGGGCCGGAGGATTTGCGAACGGCAAGAATTTCACCTACCCCGTCGGCGGTGGCGGCGAATCCGGTTTTGGCGATATTGGCGGCGGTGTCGATTATTTTATCGTCCCGAACATCGGCATCGGCCTCGAAACAAAATACCGGTACTTGTTTCGCCCCGCCATCATGCTCAATCACCAGCCGCAGACGCTCGATGCCGATTCGCTGACGATCGCGGCCAATTTGCGGGTCTATTTCGATCACTTGGCGTCGGGCTCCGCAGCACCGGTCAATCTTGCGCCCGCGCAAGACGAGGACAAGTTCCGCGTCTACGCGGCCTTGCGCGGCGGCAAGGGGCTGTTCACCGATCCCAACCACCTTTCGGCGGTTCAAATCGACAGCCTATCGGGCGCGCTGATATCGGCCGGGTTTGGCGCCAATTTCGACCGTCACTTCGGCGCCGAAATCGATTTCGAATACACGCGCTCGCAGCTGCGCTCGCCGACTCTGGGTGAGATTACCGGCTACCCGCTTTGGACTATTCTCGGCCTGATGCGGGTGCGGCAACCGATGCTCGAGGACCGGTTTTCGCCCTATGTCGTATTCGGAGGCGGCTACGGCTTCGGCGAAACCGGCGATCCCGACATGCCCCTCATCCAATCCGGTTTCAGCTCGCGACAAAACCAAACGCCGGTTGCGGCGGCGGGTGTTGGATTCGACTACTTCATCGACCACAATGTCGCGCTCAATCTGGAAACCCGCGACACCTTCATGTTCACGAACGAAATCGGTTTGAACGGGCAGCCGATGAGCCTGAACAGCTCCTTCATTTCATTTACCGGCGGTCTGCGCTTCTTTTTCAACTGACCCGCACGGCCGCGGCAAGACGCCGTTGGCTATTTTTGCGCGCCAGTACCGAACGGTCGACAGTTCGCCAACTTTGAGGGATCGTTGTTTGACGCGGCGAGATTGATACGTCCATGGTACCGAGTTGGTTCAAAACGGCAATTCGTAATCAGTCGCATTTCAATATCCGGCGCCGGCGAACCGTTCGGTTGCGTTTTCTAGTTACCCACCTTAGTGTTCCGCGCATCTTAAAAAGGAAGCGAATTCCCTTACGAGGCGCCGTACCGCGCGGCGATCTCTCAAAATCACTCCACAATCGGCATTGGAGACGAAATGTCGCCTGAAGATTCGATAAATTTCAAACCGATACGCGCCGCCGGACCGGCCGGCTCGTTGTCGCATTGCGCAACTCCTGTTTCCGCAACCCCCTCTGCTAACGGAACTCACGCGGCGGTTACCATGCAGCGCATACTTTTGGTCGACGACGACATTGAATTGGTGGAAATGATTCGCGAATATCTTGAGCCGGAAGGCTTTGCCGTCGATGTCGCATATGACAGCGAAACTTGCTTGGCAAACGATCCGGAACGGATGGATTTAATCGTTCTTGACGTGATGCTTCCGGGGCTCTCGGGGTTCGAGGTTCTCAAGCGTCTGCGTCAACGGTCAAGCGTGCCGGTCATTCTGTTGACCGCGCGTGACAGCGACACGGACCGGGTCGTTGGCCTCGAAATAGGTGCCGATGACTATGTCCCAAAACCGTTCAACCCACGCGAGCTCGTCGCGCGGATTCGCGCAATATTGCGGCGGACTTCTTCGAATGCGGCACGCAATGGTGGTGATCTGACCGTCGGCGACGTTCAGCTCAATGTTGCTGCGCGCACCGCGCGCTGTAAAGGCCATCTCCTTGATCTGACAACAGCGGAATTCAACCTCCTGGCGCACCTCTTGTCGAAAGGCGGGCAGATTGTCACCCGTGACGAATTATCGGCGGCGGCGTTCGGCCGACAACGTACGCCGAAGATCGACCGCAATGTCGATACCCTCGTCAGCAAAGTGAGACGAAAACTCGATCCCGAGGGCGACATCGAGTGGCGCATCAAGACCGTGCGGAACGTCGGATATCTTTATGCAATTCCGGCCGACGCAACCGAAGAAGGGAAGGCGGATGCCACGGACGCTCTTCGGTAAGATATTCATTTGGTCCGCGCTGGCGCAGGCCGTAACCCTCGGAAGCATCCTGGCCCTCGTCACGTTCTACCTGCCGGCGTCGGAAGATGCAGTCAATAACGCTTGGGCCCTCTACGCTCACACGGCGGTGGCTCTTCTCGAGCGTTTTGGGCCGGGCGCGCTTGATCAGTTCCTGAAAACTACCGGCGAAGACACGCTCCTCAAATTGCGGCTGGAGGCGACAAATGTGGGTACGCCCTGCTCGCCAAATTCGCCGTCCGGGATTGCCGAAAGGAGCATGGCGGCCGCGGTGGGCGACGCCACGACGTCGATTGCCAGCAGGGGCCTCGACGGCGACTATTGCCTGACGGTCCACGCCAAGGCCGGCGGGCTTCCCGAATCGCCGGAGAATCGCCGTTCCCGACTGCAGATCGCCATCCTATTCGAGTTGCTGAGCTGCGCGGCCCTGAGCTATCTCGTCGCCCGCTATCTCGCGCGGCCGATATCGGAGTTGAGGAGCGCTGCGGCAAGGCTCGCGCGCGGCGATCTCACCGCTAGGGTTGGGAGCAAATATGCCTCGCGAAATGACGAGGCGGCCGATCTGGTCCGGGAATTCGATCAGATGGCGGAACGGGTTTCCGAACTGATCGAGACGCAACGGCGCCTGATCGGCGACATCTCTCATGAGATCAAATCGCCGCTCGCCCGTCTCAGCGTCGCCCTCGGTCTGGCGCGTCGATCGGCGGAAGACTATGCCCCGAAGCAATTCGCGCGGATGCAGCGGGAGATCGAGAAAATCTCGTTGCTGGTGAGCGAGCTTTTGACGCTGGCGCAACTGGAACAAACAGGCACGCGCATCAACGCCGAAACAATCGATCTTCCAGCATTGGTCGAAAAGATCGTTGGCGATGCCGTTTATGAATTGCAAGACCGCGCGGCCGATGTCACATTCCAAAAGCCCGCCGAGCCGATCTTGGTCCAGGCGGACGAAATCTTGATCCGGCGCGCCATCGAAAATGTTCTGCGGAACGCCATCTTTTATACCTCGAAGGGAATCAAGGTGGATATTGCCGTGTTCGGGAAAGGTCCGAGTTGGGCGGGGGTCGAGATTTCCGACGGGGGTCCGGGTGTTCCGGATTCGACCTTGGCGCATCTGTTCGAGCCCTTTTATCGTGTCGACGAGGCGCGGACGCGAAAGACCGGCGGCACCGGAATCGGCCTCGCCATTTGCGAACGGGCGGTTCGCCTTCATGGCGGGGTGGTACGGGCGAGGAAAGGGACGCCCCACGGCCTGGTTGTCGAGATTGGCATGCCGATCCAGCAGCCGGCTTAGTCGGCTATGCCCCGCGCTCTCGCCGAGATAAGCAGTGGATTCCGTCGATATTGGGTCCACGTCCGCCGCATCGGAGGGCGGCCGCTTGAAACTTCTCAAGCCTTCTCCATACAACTTGGCAAATCTTTGTGCGAGGATTGTGCGGGTGGCGATCTAAAAAAGCATGGTTGCCGTCGGTACGCTTGCAATCGAAGGGGGATTGCTTACGTTAGGAGTGGCAAGGCGTTTCAATGTTTCGATCAAGATAAGGCTATGAAGACGGGGCGGGGGTTGCCGCATGCTGCGGTATTGAGCGCGGTTGTGATTTTAGCAGCCTCGAACGGCTATGCTTTTACGGGCGGGTCGGACAACGGAGCGGGATCGCCAACCGCCATGCCGGATGCCGGAAATGCGGCGCCGGGGTCCTCAAGCCCGGGCGATTCCGGCGGATATAATTTTTCCGATCCAAATTTTAACGTCTCGGTCAGAAAGAACGAGATGGCGCCGGAGGCGACCGATGAACCGGAATCCAGCGGGGGCCAGCGGCCTCCTGCTTCGGATTCCGATAAATCGCCGGGCTATTTCGAGCGGATTTGGAATGATCTTCTAAACTTGGTCGGAAGCGGCGACTAACCGTTTCGGGCCGCGGTGGCCTTAGTTCTCAGCCGCACTTCTCTCACCGATCCCTGTCCTCCCGACCGGCCTCCGCCGAGAGCGATAACTCTCAAGCTATCTCCACACAACTCAATACGGCTTCCGGCGATGCTACCCATGTCGATCGCTTGAGAAACAATGAAAAAAGGCGGCGTGGATGAAAACAGTCCTTGTCACGACCCAGCATTTCCTGCGTCAGAAAACAGAACGGTGCATCAGCGAAATCTATAGGCGCGAATATGGCGCGTCCGTTTCCGAGTTTCCCCACACTTTGATCGCGGCCTTCGACGGACAGGACGCACCCCTTTGCGCAGCAGGGCTGCGTTTTGCCTCCAGCGGGTTCTTTTCCGAGTTGTATTTGGAACAGCCGATCGAGAAGACCTTGACGGCATGGACCGGACGCAGCATCGAGCGCGACCGGATATTCGAAGTCACGACCCTGGCAAGCAGAAACGCCAGGGCATCTCTCCCGTTCCTTCGCCACATCATCGCCTTCGGCGAAACCTACGGTTTCGACTGGGCCTTCTTCACCGCCACCGAGCGCCTGCGGGCTCTATTGCGCCATATGAGGCTTCCGCTCGCTGTTCTCGCGCCCGCGGAGCCAGGCCGAATCGAGTGCCCGGAACGCTGGGGCGATTACTATCTTTGCGGACCGCGGGTATGTGCCGTCGACGGCAGCCGCTTGGGATCCGCGCGCGTTGCCGCTAGACTTGCCGAAGCCCATGCATGAGCTATTCGCGGCGTTGAACCGGAACGTCGCCGTCAAGGGTGGTGCAACCGCGTTCACGGACGATTGCACGAGCCTGACGTACGCCGATCTTGTGGCGCGCGTCGGGGGGCTTGCCCGAGAATTGGAGAGGCTGCCGCCCGTCCTTGGGCTTTTGGGACCCAACGGCGCTGATTGGGTTGTGGCTCAGTTGGCGGCGTGGCTTGCCGGAAAAATAGTGGTTCCGCTGCCGCTTTTCTTTTCTCCGGAACAGCTGCAGCACATTCTCCGGGACGCCGCCATCTCCCATCTGATTTGCACCGGCGAAGGCTTTGTAACCGCACAACTCCTCCAAGTGCCGTTTACATCGGCGAACGACTCTGTGCCGGGCGAGCTTATGGCCCCGCGGGAAGGGGCGGGCCAGATCATTTACACATCGGGGAGCACTGGCCGTCCGAAGGGCGTGCGCCATGCAAGCGGCCAATTGGCCTGGAGCGCCGCGGCCCTCGCTCACGCCTGCGGCGCGGACGCTGACGACAGGCATTTATCCGCGATGCCGCTGCCATTGCTGCTCGAGACCATCTCGGCGATTTTGGTGCCGATTCTGATAGGCGCGCGCGTTCACATCGATGCGCGCCTTGCGGCCGCGATCGGTGAGGGCGAAGTCTCCGGATTGGCTCACGTCTTCGAACGCATCGAGCCCACCACCACCGTTCTCGTGCCCCAGCTTCTCGCGACCTGGGTTGCCGAACTGACCGCAGCCGGAAGATATGCCCCGCGAAGCTTGCGATTCGTTGCGGTCGGGGGCGCGTCCGTTCCGCCGGCGCTTGCCTCACGGGCCTGGAAAATCGGCATTCCGGTCTATGAGGGCTACGGTCTCTCGGAGTGCGCTTCGGTGGTGGCGGTAAATCGTCCCGATCAACGCAAACCCGGCACCGTCGGCAAGCCGCTTCCTGGATTGCATGTCGGCATCGACGGCGGAGAAATCGTGGTCGAAGGCCCATCCGTCATGGACGGCTATCTCAATGAGGGGCGGCCCGCTGGCAAGTGGCATACCGGCGACCTCGGCGAAATGGACCAAGACGGATTGCTGACGGTCCTGGGGCGCAAAGACAATCTTCTGGTCACGTCGTTCGGCCGCAATATCAGCCCCGAATGGATCGAATCCTTGTTGCTGGGCGATTCGCGCATCGGCCACTGCCTTGTCGCGGGTGCCGGCCGGCCGCAACTCTGCGCCTTCCTGATTCCGTCGCCGATGGGCGAGGCATGGTTTGCGCGTGCAACACCTCAGGTCATCGACGCGCTCATTGCGCGATGCTGCCGCGAGGCGCCCGATTATGCGGTGCCGCGCCTTCACCGTGTCGTTCGTTCCGCTGATCTCCGCCGCAGCGGATTATTGACGGGGAACGGCCGCCTGCGCCGCGCCGCCATGCTACGCCATTACGAGCCGGTTCTCGATGAACTCTATGAATCTGGATACCCGGCATTTGGAGTTGGAGGTGAGTCGATGACCTTTTACGACCGGCTTCTTGCCGAGACCGCAGACGCTCGTTCCGATTTCATTTCCCTACCGCTCATCGGGCGCGCCTTGAACGGCGATGTGCCGCGGGATTTGTATCTCGACTATCTTGCGCAAGCCTATCATCACGTCCGCCATACCTGCCCGCTGCTTGCGTTTGCCGCCTCGCGAACCCAGGACAGCCGTTATCAAGAAGCGCTCTTCAGATATCTCGACGAGGAATTGGGTCATCACGAATGGATTCTCGATGACATCCGATCGCTCGGCGGCGATGCTGACGCCGTGGCTCGCGACAAACCGAGTATCACCTGCCGCCTCATGGTTTCCTATGCATACTACGCAATCGAATGGATCAGTCCTTATGCGCTTCTCGGCATGGTGCATGTGCTGGAAGGCATGTCGGTGCATTTGGCGGAACGGGCGGCTGGCGCCATACAGAAAACCTTTGGACTGACGGGCGATTGCGGCGTGCGTTACCTTCGTTCGCATGGTGCTTTGGACATTCAGCATCTCTCCTTCCTTCAATCTTTCTTGAACGGCATCGGCGATTCGGCCGCAAAAGACACGATCGTCGATAGCGCGAACATATTTTATCGCCTCTATAGCGGCATTTTTGTCGATCTCGCAGCGCGTGGCGGCGGAGCAAGAGATGCAGCTTGAAGGCAAGATCGTACTCATTACCGGCGCCGGCTCGGGCATCGGCCGGGCGCTTGCGATCGAGGCCGTGCGGCGCGGGGCGAGAGTTGTGTTGAACGGCCGGCGGCCGGATGCGCTCGAACAAACAGCGCTGTTACTCGGCCCTGACGCCGCCTATTCGATTATCCCGGGGAATATTACGTTAGCCTCGACGCGTTGCTCGCTGCGCGATCATCTCGCAACATTCGGAAGGGTGAATATCCTGGTCAACAACGCCGGGGTGCTTTTCGCTGGCGCCTTCGCGACTCTAGCCGATCGGGACATCGAATCTTTGATGATGACAAATTTGGTGGCGCCGATGGCATTGACGCGGGAACTGTTGCCGCTTCTGGCGGCCGCGGCCCCCTCGCGCATTGTCAATATCGGCTCGATTTTCGGGGACATTGGACATCCGCTGTTCGCCGCCTATTCGGCGTCCAAATTCGGTTTGCGCGGGTTCTCGATGGCCTTGCGCCGCGAACTGCGAAGTTCGGGTATTGGTGTGACTTACGCGGCACCTCGGGCAACTCGGACCGATGCGGCGAGCGCCTTCACTTCGCTGATCGCGCCGATGGGCATGGAGCTCGATAACGTCGAGGCGGTGGCCAATAACGTATGGAATGCCGTTGCGGATAATGCCAACATTGCCTATCCGTCAGGACCGGAACGGTTCTATGTTCTTCTGCAACAACTATTTCCCGCCATTATTGATCGCTCGCTGGCGGCTCAACTTAAACACCCAACGATTCGCGGCCTTTTGGCCAGAGCGATGCCTTGGGCCAATCAATTGTCCAATGTGCGGGTCGGTCGATAACCCTTATGTCTCACTTTGATTTTCAGGGAAGTATAATTGGACGAACCCGCAGGGTACGAAGTTGTAGATTGTGCTGATTCCATGTCCTGGATTTGAACAGGTGTCTTCTTCCTGGAGATGTCAGCTCTGGGTCCAGGCCGTGTGAAAATACGGTTCACGGCCATCACTGCGCAATATCCTATCGCTAGCGAAGGCTCGTAGGCACGAAGGTTTCAACGAGGCGCCATGCAGCGTAACGCTATTCCTCGTTGCCGCTGCGGTACGACGTTTTCACACAGCCTCGGTCAATTTGAGATCAGCAGCGCCCGTTCCCAGCAGGTCCGTTTTAGCCGACCTTTCGGACATTTTGGGAGAGCGCTCAGAACGGGTGAAATTAGCCGTCGTAGACCTGCACCAACCGACTCAGGGTTCGCCGCGATTTGCTCGAGCACAGCGTACTTTCCGGCCTCAAGACGCACCTCATGGCCCCGGAGCTCGTCAAGGAATTCGTCGCGGAGTTCAACCGAGATTTCAACCGGGTCAGCGCAGAGCGTGACCACGAAATGAGGAAGGAAGAGGTAGTCAAGGGGCGGCGCCGCATCAGCGCTATTGTTGAGGCGATAGCAGACGGTTTCCGCACTCCCGCGATGAGGGACGAATTGATCGCCCTCGAGGCGCGGAAGTCGGAACTCGAGGCGCACATCGCAGCAGCGCCTAAGCCGGCCCCACGTCTCCCATCCAAATCTTGCCCGAGATCTACCGTCAGCGGGTCGCTAACCTCGTCCAAGAGCTGAACCGCGACGATACCCGGGCGGAGGCTGCCGCGGCGTTCCGCGCGCTCATCCAGGAGGTCCGCCTCGTTCCTGAGAACGATCGGCTCGAGATCGAGATCGTTGGCGATCTCGCAGCGATTTTTGCTTTGACGGAGCGCAAAAAATCCGGCGGTCAAGCCGCCGGCCCGGAGATAACAATGGTTG
>CAWJEX010000012.1:0-140735 GCA_963841995.1 uncultured Alphaproteobacteria bacterium | reverse complement strand
GGATGGCCTTTCGGCCGTTTACAGCTTCTGCGAGCCCAAACAAGCCCGGCGCGGCTTGGGCAACTTCATGATTTTGCGCCTGATCGAACGGGCCCGGAATCGCGGCGCCGCCTTCGTTTATCTCGGCTATTGGATCGCCCAAAGCTCCAAGATGGCCTACAAGGATCGCTTCCGGCCGATCGAAGCCTTGGGGCCCGACGGCTGGCAGCTTGTGCCCGACTAAGGCCTTTCAGCCGATATTCATGCAACCCTTGAACACCTTTGCAAAACGGGGTAACCGCTCATTCAGGGGGCGTGCATGACGGCATTAGAATTGTCGGTGCGCTGGCCGATAGCATTGTTTCGCCGGCTTCGCGCGATCGCTCGTTGGCTTCGCGCAGTCACTGGCGACGACGCTTACGAGCGTTATCTCGAACACTGGCAGCGCCACCGCCCGATCGAAGACGGAACAAACGAACGGCCGCTCGGCCGCCGCGAATTCTTCCGCCGGCGGGAGAACGAGCGGTGGAACGGCGTTCGCCGCTGTTGCTGATCGAAACCGATGGCGGCGGCAAATACGCGCCATAGCGGCGGACTTCTAAGAATCGCCATTTGGGGTGCCGTTGCGATTCTCGGCGCCGCGGCGGTTGGCGCCATTGCGCTCCATCGCGGCGAAAGCATCAACAGCGCGTGGTTCGTGGTCGCCGCCGTCTGCGTCTATGCGCTGGGCTACCGCTTCTACAGCGCCTTCGTCGCGGCCCGGATTCTCGCCCTCGATAGCAATCGCAAGACTCCCGCCGAGCGATTCAATGACGGCCGCGATTTCGTACCAACCAACCGCTGGGTCGTGTTCGGCCATCATTTCGCGGCGATTGCCGGGCCCGGCCCGCTTATCGGCCCGACGCTGGCCGCGCAATTCGGCTATCTGCCGGGAACGTTGTGGATATTGGTGGGCGCCGTGCTCGGTGGCTGCGTGCAGGATTTCGTGATTTTGCTGTTTTCGATGCGGCGGAACGGGCGTTCGCTCGGCCAGATGGCGCGCGACGAATTGGGTCCGATTGGCGGCTTTTCCGCCCTCATCGGCGTGCTGACCATCATGATCATCCTCATTGCCGTCCTCGGGCTTGTCGTGGTGAATGCGATGAAGCACAGCCCCTGGGCGACCTCGACCGTCGTCGCCACCGTGCCGATCGCCATGCTGGTCGGGCTTTACATGCGCGACGCGCGGCCGGGCCGCGTGCTCGAAGCGTCACTGATCGGCATCGCCCTGCTGCTCCTGGCGGTTGCGGGCGGGGGATTTGTCGATCAGGACCCCGTGTTGCGCGGCTTCTTCGATCACGATGGGCCGACGCTGGCCTTATGGGTGATCGGCTATGGCTTCGCCGCGGCGGTCTTGCCGGTCTGGCTGCTGCTGGCGCCCCGCGATTATCTTTCCACCTTCATGAAGCTCGGCACGATTCTGTTGCTGGCGATCGCCATCGTCGTGCTCCGGCCCGAAATCAAAATGCCGGCCTTCACCCGATTCATCGACGGCACAGGTCCGATCTTCGGCGGGAAGCTCTTTCCGTTCGTGTTCATCACCATTGCCTGCGGCGCGATTTCGGGATTCCACGCGCTCATTGCCTCGGGCACGACGCCGAAACTCCTGTCGAACGAGCGCGATGCGCGATTCATCGGCTATGGGGCGATGATGATGGAATCCTTCGTCGGCATCATGGCCATGGTTTCGGCCACGGTGCTCGATCCCGGCGTCTTTTTTGCAATCAACAGCCCGGCCGGCGTGGTCGGCGCCGATCCGGCCCAGGCGGTGGCCATGATTTCGAGCTGGGGATTCCCGGTCAGCGTCGATCAGATGACCGAGCTTGCCCAGCGGGTCGGCGAGATGACTCTGTTTGCCCGCACCGGCGGCGCGCCCTCGCTCGCCATCGGCATGGCGAGTTTCTTCGCCGGAATGACCAGCGATACCTTGATCGCCATTTGGTATCACTTTGCGATCATGTTCGAGGCGTTGTTCATTTTGACGACGCTCGATGCCGGAACCCGGGTCGGGCGCTTCATGCTTCAGGATTTGCTCGGCAATATCGTGCCGAAGCTGGGACGGACCAGCTGGTATCCCGGCGTTATTCTAACCTCCGGATTGGTGGTCGGCGCCTGGGGATATTTCCTCTATGTCGGAACCATCGATCCCCTGGGCGGCATCAACAGCCTGTGGCCGCTGTTCGGGATTTCGAATCAGATGCTGTCGGCGATCGCGCTGTGTGTCGCAACCACCGTCATCGTCAAATGCGGCCGGGAGAAATTCGCGCTTGTTACTGCCGGACCCTTGGCGTGGCTCGTCATCATGACCACGTGGGCGGCTTGGGAAAAGCTGATCAGCCCGGAATTGCGGATCGGCTTCATCGCCCATGCCAACGATCTGGCGACCAGGCTCGCCGCCGGAACCTTGCCCGAATCTCTGACCAAGACCGCGCCGCAACTCATCTTCAACGACCGGATCGACGCGGCCCTCACCATCTTCTTCCTCGCCGTCACCTGGATCATGGTGATCGACACGGTGCGCGTCTGTTACTGCGTGCGGACCGGACGCCGCCACCCGCCGCTTTCGGAGACGCCTTACGAGCCGCGGGAAGCCGGGCTGATGCCCAAGCCGCTGTCGCTTTGAGCCATCTCCAACCGATTAAGCGGCCGGCGCGGCCGCTGGCGAGACATCCTTGAACCGCACGAGGCGTTGCCGGCCTTCATCCCATAGAGCCAACCGGATTGCGGCAAATGCCGATCGCAAGGTGAGCGGCGATTTTTCCTGCAGGCCGTGGACGCTTTGGTAACAACGCTCCAGGCGGTAATTCGGCACGCGCGGCGCGAAATGATGGACGTTGTGAAAGCCGATGTTCCCGGTAAACCATTGCAGGATCTTCGGCAATTTCAGGAACGACGAGCCTTCCAGCGAGGCGCCGATAAAGCTCCATTGCGGTTGTCGCGTCCATCGCGAGTCGTCGAACCGATGCTGAACGGCGAACAGCCACACGCCGATGATCGAACTTACCAGCATCACCGGAAGCTGAACGAGGACAACGGGCACGAATCCGACCGTCATGCCGAGCGCAACGATCACCGCCACGAGCGCGCCATTCAGCCAGTATACGGCCCGCCGTTCCTTGGGCCAGTTTGCCGGCGTATCGAAAGGAATGCGATAGAGGATCAGAAACACAAGGGGCGGCAGCACGATATGGGCAACGATCGGGTGGCGCGGCAGCCGATAGAGAAAACGCTGCCGGCGGGTTAGCGCTTTATATTCGCTGACGGTCAGGCAAGCGGAATAAATGTCGCTGCCCGAGTCTCGCCTGTCGAGATTGTTCCAGTTGGCATGATGCTGGGCGTGTTGCCGCCGCCAATTTGCGTAAGGCGTCAGCGTCAACACGCTGCACAACGAACCGGTCAGATCGTTCGCCCAGCGCGGCCCGAAGAACGAGCCGTGGCCGCAATCGTGTTGGATGATGAAGATCCGCACCAGCAAGGCGCCCGTCGGCACGGCCAGCAAGAGCGTCAGGAGATAGGAGAACTGCAACGACCAGTACATCAGCGCGCAGGCGCCAACGAACATTCCGATGGAACTCAGAAGTTGGAACAAGCTCGCCGCTACGATCGGTTGCTCGTAGGGCTTAACGGCGGATCTCAGATCCGCGGAATCAGGCATTTCGGACGTCCTAAACGAGCTGTGCGTGGGTTATTTGGTGGGGACCGGTAGAGATGCTCGCGGCATAAGCCGACGCGGCATTATCACTCAACAGCACCCGTCGAAATTTTACCGCGGTGGCGCGCCCTATTCGAGACACATGACGGATTGGAAAATTACCGGGACGTTTACTCTTACTCTTTCGGCGCCGCGCTTTTGGCTTTCGGGGCTTTCGGGGCTTTGGGAGATTTCGGGGCTTTCGGCGCAATGTCGATAAGCGCAGCCGCGTCTCTCGCCAACCGCAACGCCTTGAGGCGTGTCATCTTCGACTCCAGCAAGGCGCGCTTGCTCTCTTGCTCCCGCTTGACGAGGGTATCCAGCGCCGCCGCCTTGGTTTCCCGAAAGCTGGCACCGCCGAGTCTTTGTGCCTTGGTCATTTGGTCCTTCAAGGGTGCTCTTACCTTCCGCTGAAAAAGCTGGCCGCTGAAAAAGCTGGCCGCTGAAAAAGCTGGCCGCTGAAAAAGCTGGCCGCTGAAAAAGCGGACGGCGAGGCCATGGCCTCGCCGCCCCGCTTCCGTTACCGACTAAGCCGACTTAAGATTGACGGCCTTCGGGCCACGCTCGTCCGGCTGAACGTCGAACTGGACGCGCTCGCCCTCTTGCAGGCCACTCATACCCGCCGCTTCAACGGCCGTCGCGTGGACGAAAACGTCCTTAGCGCCGCCATCCGGCGAGATAAATCCAAAGCCCTTGGTCGAATTGAAGAATTTCACTGTTCCGATAGCCATATGATTGCATCCTTATGCATCAGGGTTACGCTTAAGCACTTGCTTAAGCGGTGCGAAGAGGCGCAATCATCAGCTCGAAAACTTGACTGTCTCGTCCTGGCGCGCACTTAAGCGAGTTCGGATTTGTGAACAGTGCGCTTCATCTGACGAGACGCCGTCGCAACATATACTTAGGACGTCTCGGGCAATATTACAAGGGACTATATGGGGATATATCCTCGGGTGGTTAATTCAGCCGCGCGAGGCATTATTACACGTCGCGGCCGAATCAGGGGCGGGGGCTGTCGGGAAACCGAAGCCGCGTCCTAAAAATATGGGGCGATCGTTATAGATTCGCTACGCAATAACGAGCGGTCTGCCGCTGAACGTACGGGTTAAAAAGTCCGCCTCGGATCAATTTCCACCCGCCTCCATATCCAGGTCAGTTGGCTTAGCGGCAACAGGGCCGTGCCGTTGAATATCACTGCTAAGGCCGGACGATTGTGACACTTCTATGAATGATCTAGCGCAAGGCACATCCCGCGATTTCTCGCCCTAATAAGTCACCTGCCGCGGGCCGGCAGGTCGGCGAGGTTCGATATGACAACGAAAACCAAAGTAGTTGAACGCCTAGGGGAGAAAGCGGTTCTGCTGCCGGCGCTCATTGGCGACGCGCTTGCTGCCAATGACCGCATCAAGCTCCGCTTGAGTCTTCTTCAAGAAGCCGCGTCACATGCTCGAACGCCGAATGGCGAGCCCCGATCGTTTCGCGCCGAGCGGCAAGCCGCGGGTCTCGATACGCCGAGCCTCGACTCGTTCGTCGCTGGTGCCCGCGCGCTCAGCCCAACGCGTTTGTTCATGCCGGGTGCCAGCGAGTTGGTCGCCGGCATGATCGCCGACCTCTCGGCTATGCTCGCCCCCCTCCAGCTCGCCGACAATGAAGCCGGCCAATCTTTCGTCGTTAGGACTGAGGCACTGACAAAATCCCTCCCCGCGGCTGAGGGCGATCAACTCGATTTGGGTGACATCGATAACCTGGCATCGGCCAGTCGTACCGGCCGGGACAGCGTTCACGTTCTGGTCATGGATCTTCATAAGGCGCTCAACCGTCTGGCCGCGGATACCGCGCTCGAAACCCTCGATGGAGCGCGCGTGCATCGTCTCGATGAACGCGATCGCGCTCGGGTGAAAGCATTCATGCGGGGTCTCAATCGCACGGCACCGCTGGCCTTCGGCCATCCCGGGCTCGGCACGACGGCCGTTCGTGCGAATGGGCGCCTTACGATCCAAAACGACATTGGGACGACGGATGCACATGTGTTGGTCGTCCATGTCGAGGATAAGGCCGTGACCGTCATCTACACCGACATCCATCGGCCGCGAGCCAAATTTTTCATTTCTCTCTTCGACGGCCAAGGCGTCGCGTGGAGCCCTCTTGCCGAGCAGAATGCAAATGGACTTGGCGAGGATGTCTTCTATCTCTTGACCGGCCGATACGCTTCCGATGACGACGGCGCGGTCGAACGCTTTCTGGAGTTTCTTGGGTCGCGAATCGTCTTTTTGATCGACTGGAACAAGGCGCGCAAGGCGCTCCAGACATTCGTCGGCAAGAACGCCGCGATCGGTTTGCTGAGCTGGGCGGCCGGACACGATTTCGGACACCGAGCTTTTCTCGATCTCGGCGGCGCGGATTTGATTTTCGAAGCCGTCCATCGTGCCGCGGCCGGGCGCATCCCCTATGGCGTACGGCTCGACCAAGCCCTGGGTGCTTCCGACTGCGTGGAATTTCTGCGGCGCGTCCTGCGCGACGCCAGCCAGGGACTCTCCGCGGGACGGACCGCACGGCTCATTCGCGACGAAATCCAGGCCGACCTCTCGCGGCAGTTCGAGACCGCCGAGAGTTCCGTCCTCACGGTGCTCGTTCGTCATCTCGGACTAACGCGGACTCTCGCTGCGGCGATTTCTAATGTTCTCTCCGCGCCTGGCTCGGTCACGCGATCCGAAAGGCGTGCCCTCGCCTACCGGGCCAAGCTGATCGAAGAGAAAGGCGATCGTCTGACCGTTTCCGCGCGCGAAACCGCGGCCCGTGTCCGCGAAGCCGGCATGTTGCGACCGGTGATCGATGAGGTCGAAAAAACGACCGATGAATTGGAGGATTGTGCTTTTCTTCTCAGCCTCGTGCCGGAAGCGGATGCTTCGGTGCTCGCGGTGGCGCCGCTGGCCCAGCTCTCCGAGATCGTGACCGACAGCGTCGGCGATCTTATTCGCGCCGTCGAGGCCGCCTCCCGGCTTCCGGAGGGCCAGCGCGCCGATGCGGTCGCCTCACTTCAAGCGATCGATGCGGTGGTGAATGCGGAGCGGAGTGCCGACGCCGCCGAGCGCGATATTTTCGCGGCGCTCATGGCCGGGGCGCGCAGCGATGCGAGGCCCCTGGTTCTCGGCCTTGAAATCGCGCGGGCGCTCGAAACCGCGACCGATCACCTGTCGCATTCGGCCCTCTCGCTCCGTGATCGCGTTCTCGAGGAATTGTCGGCATGAACCGCTATGCTCCGCTCTACATCGGCACAGCCGGTCGATCCGACGAACTCACGCCGGAACTGGCCGGGTCCAAGGCAATGCAACTCTGGCAAATGAAAAGGCTGGGCTTGAACGTGCCGCCGGCTTTTGTCTTGCCGACCGAGCTTTGCGCGCCGGTCAATCGGAACGAGTTGCCAGCCATCGAGGCGCTTGACCAAGGGCTGCGCGATGGGATCGCCCGGCTGGAGGAGACGACCGGCCGTCGTCTGGGCTGCGACCGCGCACCCCTTCTCGTCTCGGTGCGCTCCGGCGCGGCAAAGTCCATGCCGGGCATGTTGGCGACCATTCTCGATGTGGGGCTCAATGCCGAGAGCGTTCGCGGGTTGATCGGCTTGACCGGCAATCCGCGCCTTGCCTGGGATAGCTATCGGCGGTTCATCCAGAACTATTCTGAAATCGTCGACGGCGCGCCTTCGGCTGGTTTTGACGCACGGCTTGCGGAAATGATTTAATCGGAGAAAGTCGAAAGCGAGAGCGATCTCGACTTCGGAAGCCCTGGAGCGGCTGACGCACGAGTTTCGTGCCTTGGCAGCCCGCGCCGTCGACCACGCGATTCCCGGCAATCCCCTTGAGCAGCTCCAGGCCGCGGCGCGCGCCGTTTATCGCTCCTGGGAGAGGCCGCGAGCCAAGGAATACCGTGCTCTCAATAAACTCGACGGGCTCAATGGCACCGCCGTCACCGTTCAGGCGATGGTCTTTGGCAATGCCGGCACAAAATCGGGCGCCGGCGTCGCCTTCTCGCGAAATCCGGCAACGGGTGCCAAAGAGCTCTATGTCGATTTTCTCGCCGATGCTCAAGGCGAGGATGTCGTCGCCGGCCGGCGGATGCCCGGCAACGCCGATTGGCTCGCCGCCCGGCTTCCCCAAGTGGCAAGAGAACTCGCCGAGGGTGTCGCTCGCCTTGAACGCGAATTCCTCGACATCCAAGACGTCGAGTTCACGGTGGAGAATGGCAAGCTGTTCTTCCTGCAGACACGTTCCGCCAAACGAACGCCGCGGGCGGCGCTGCATGTTCTTGTCGATTTCGTTCGCGAAGGTCTCCTCAATTCAAAGACGGCGCTCGCGCGCGCGGCGGAGATCGATCTCGAACGTGCTCGCATTACCCGCTTCGCCAACAAGGTTCCGGCGATTGCCACCGCTATATCGGCGTCTCCCGGCGTCGCCACCGGGCGCGTCGCCTTCGACAGTATCCGCGCCAAGGCGCTTGCAATTGAAAAAGAGCCGGTGATTTTAGTGCGGCACGACACGTCGACCGACGATGTCGTCGGATTCGCGGCGTCTGCCGGCATTCTCACCGCGATCGGAGGGCGGACCGCCCATGCCGCGGTCGTCGCGCGCCAGCTTGGCAAGGTCTGTCTGGTCGGGTGCCGCGATCTAAAAATTAACGAGAATGGATATTGCGGAGAAATTGCCGGAAAGAAAATTGAGGAAGGCAATTGGATTTCCCTCGATGGCGAAACCGGCGAGGTCATGCTTGGCCGGCTCGATATCGTTGCGGAGCTGCCGCAAGCCGAACTCGCCGCCATCGATGGGTGGCGACGCAGCATGGAGCCCGTCGCCTGTTGTGATTGACCGGAGCAGCCGTTTGAAATGTCCGTTTTGGTTCGATTCTGTCGAAAAACTCGCCCACGATTATTTTTGAGGCGATTTTGGCGCAACGAAAGTTCGCCTGCCGTCTTGATCCTGAATCATTGCTGCGTTGGCGACGTGTAGCGGATTCAAATATTACCAACAAAAATTGCTCGGCGAGTTTTTCAACAGAATCGTTGACAAGCCGCTTTTCCTCTGAGCCCGATCTGAAGCCGATTCGACTTGGGAAATCCGGTGGGCGGGAGGCGGCCGGCTTGGGCGCGCTTACCGATCCAGGCGCGTAGATCGGTTTCGGTGCGGGTGCGGTCCCCAACTCCCAGGTCAGGCCGCCGTCGCTCGTTTTGGTCTCGTCTTTGGCTTCGCTTTCTCCGAGGGGGACGCCGTGACCTCCGAGGACAGGTTCTTAAAGATGCCGAAGATGTGGCCGCTCTGCTGCACGTAGTCCTTGACCACGTCCATCGCCCAAGCGGTTTGAAGTTCGCCCAGGGTGGCCCAGTCCTGGCAGTCCGTCATTCCAGTGAGAAATTCTTGATCTCGCTCCAGGCGATGCTCGGCGAACCGGGCGACTTCGTCGCCGCACATCGACGCGAACCGTGCCTGAGACCGTGCGAACTGGAATAATGCGTTTATCGGCAGTTCACCGTTCATGCCCATTTGCGGCAATAGCAGGAAGGGGAACTGTAATGAATTGCCGGAAGCGCTTTTCGTCATTTAATTTGCCCAATCAAAAAAATTCATGATCTATTACTCAACGTTATTTTGCGTATCAGCGCATTGATCGGAATCAAAAAAATGGATTTGCAGTCGCCGCGAGCGTAGGCGATGACAGCGACCGACTGTGGGGCGCTCCAGGCTCAGGGTCTGCGGGGAACACGAATGGGCTAACGTGAAGAAAATCGTTAATTATAAATAACTTGCTGCCTATTTCTGGAGCACGGGAGCAACCTATGAAGCGACGACGTTCCGATTCAGCTGCGGGGCCCGGCGTCCCGAGGCGACGGCCCGTCGAGCGCCCTTGGTGGACGGAGGCTAAGCACGAGTATTCTTTGTCCGCGATGTTGAGTCCGGAAGACGCAGCAGATCTCCGCGCTATCGGACGTCGCGTCGAAGTTGCCCGGCGGGGCGGCATTTTGTTCCGGCAAGGGGACCCCGCCACCGACCTCTATGTCATCGAGATGGGCGTCATTGCCATCTACCGCGAACTCGGCAGCGGGGAACGCCAGATCGTCGCGTTCCATTACATGGGCGACGTTTGCGGCCTCGCGGAAGACGGCCGCTATGTCAACACGGCGGAAACCCTCACGCCGGTACGTGCCACAAAATTTCGCTTTGGTCGCCTGGCGGATTTGCTCGCAAACCATCCGACCCTCGATCTTCATTTGCTTGTGAAAGCCGCGCACGATCTGCGGTCTGCTCAGAGGCAAATCGTCATTCTTGGGCGTCATCGTGCCGACGATCGCGTTGCAACGATGATTGCATTGTTAATTCAGGGGGGGACCTTCTTCGATCGTGCGACGCACACTCTATTCCTTCCGATGGGCCGGCAACAAATTGCTGACTATCTCAAGCTAACGCCGGAAACGCTGGCGCGATCCTTTCTTCGGCTGGAGGCTCATGGATTCATGAAGCGATTGTCGCCGTCAAAGATACAGATCCGCAACGAAGTGTTTTTCCTGCGCTGGCTCAACATGCTCTGAACGTTATCCAGAGTCCTAGAACCGATTCGACTTGGGGAATCCGGTGGGCGGCAGGCGGCCGGTTTGGGCGCGCTTGCCGATCCAGGCACGCAGATCGGTTTCGGTGCGGGTGCGGTCGCCGAGGCTCCAGGTCAGGCCCTCGGCGAGATTGAAGGCCCTGACATCCGATAAGCCGCCGTCCTTGTATTTCTGAAGGATCACGCCGCGGCCCCGCGCCATTTCGGGAAGTTCGCTGAGCGGGAAAACGATGAGCTTGCGATTCTCGCCGAGCACGGCGAGATGATCGCCTTCGGCCGGCACGCAAACCGCCGCCGCAACGCCCTCGCCGAGATTCAGCACCTGCTTGCCGCCCCTCGTCTGGGCGATCACGTCGTCTTCGGCGACGACAAAGCCGCGCCCGTCCTTTGCCGCGACCACGAGTTTTCGTCCCGGTTTGTGAAGGAAGAGCGCGACGATATCCTGATCGTTGGCGAGATCGATCATCAGGCGCACCGGCTCGCCATGGCCGCGCGCGGCGGGGAGTTTGTCCACGCCCAGCGTATAAAACCGCCCATTGGTGCCGAAGACCACGAGCTTGTCGGTGGACCAGCAGGAAATGGCAAAGCGCGCCTGATCGCCCTCTTTGTAGCGAAGATCCGCGTCCGCTCCCAAATGGCCCTTGGCGGCTCTGATCCAGCCCTTCTCCGAACAGAGAACCGTCACCGGCTCGCGGGCGACCAGGGCATCGACCGGAACCTCGATCGCAACCGGGGGTGCTCCGATCTTGGTCCGCCTGCGGCCGAGATCGGTCATCGGCCCGAAGCGCTTTTTGATGCCGGCGATTTCATCGGCGATCGCCTTCCAGCGCTTGGTCGAATCCTTGAGCAGCGCGCGCAGATCCTTGGCCTCGGCGGTCAGGGATTCGTGTTCCTTGCGGACCGAAAGCTCGTCGAGCTTGCGGAGAGCCCGCAATCGCATTTCCAGAATCGCTTCGGCTTGGCGGTCGTTGAGCTTGAAGCGCTTCATCAGGACCGGCTTCGGCTCGTCTTCGCGCCGGATGATGCGGATCACTTCATCAAGATGCGCGTAAACCGCCAGATAGCCTTCCAGCACTTCGAGGCGCAGGCCGATTTTTTCGAGGCGGAAGCGGGTGCGGCGCAGGAGCACTTCGTGACGATGATCGAGGAAGCTTTGCAGTACCTCGCGCAAAGCCATGACCCGCGGCGTTCCCGCCCCATCGAGCACGTTCATATTGAGCGGCACGCGGGTTTCGAGCTCGGTCTGGCGGAACAGGGTTTCCATCAGAACATCGGCTTCGACATTGCGGCTCTTGGGTTCGAGCACCAGGCGAAGATCGGCCGCCGATTCGTCGCGGACATCGCCGAGAAACGCCAGTTTCTTTTCCTCGATCAGCTCGGCGATGCGTTCGATCAGCCGCGATTTCTGGACCTGATAGGGAATTTCGGTGACGACGATCCGATACTGGCCTTGACCGAGATTTTCCGTCATCCAGCGGGCGCGAAGGCGGAAGCTGCCGCGGCCCGTGGCATAGGCTTCGGCGATGCTCTCCGCCGGCTCGATCAGCTCGCCGCCGGTCGGAAAATCGGGGCCGGGGATGAATTCGAGCAGCTTGCCCACGGTGGCCCGCGGGAATTTGATGAGATGCAGCAGGGCGTCGCAGATTTCCCCGGCATTGTGCGGCGGAATGCTGGTCGCCATGCCCACCGCGATGCCGGCGGCGCCATTGGCGAGCAGATTCGGGAAAGCGGCGGGGAGCACCAGCGGCTCCCGCCCCTCGCCGTCATAGGTTTCGCGGAAATCGACCGCGTCTTCGTCGATGCCTTCGAGAAGCTGCTGGGCGACGGGGGTCAGCCGCGCTTCGGTGTAGCGCATGGCGGCGGCGTTATCGCCGTCGATATTGCCGAAATTCCCTTGCCCGTCGACCAGCGGATAGCGTTGGGCGAAATCCTGGGCGAGACGGACCAGGGTATCGTAAACCGCGACATCGCCGTGAGGATGGTATTTGCCGATCACGTCGCCGACGACCCGGGCGCATTTCTTGAACCCGGAGCTGGGATCGAGATGCAGCTCACGCATCGCGAAAAGCAGGCGGCGGTGGACCGGCTTCAATCCGTCGCGCACATCGGGGAGCGAGCGCGACATGATGGTGGAGAGCGCGTAGGAGAGATACCGCTCCGACAACGCCTCGGCGAAGCCGGTCTCGCGGATTTCCCCCGCCGGCGTAGTCTTGGCACCCTTTTTCATCGAGTCGTCATCGAGTTGTCATCGAGTTGTTACCGCGCCGCTTTTCCGGGTGCTACAGTATCCGAGGCCACGATCCGGTCAATGAGGCGCATGCGGGCCAGCGGAAATTTCTTGCCGTGGGGCACGAAGACATGGCGCTCGAGAAAAGAGCCGGTGAGCAGCAAGCCGTCGGCGATTTCTTTCGGCGACGCCGGCGTTTCGGATTTCAGAAGGAAAGCCGGCAAGGGCAGCAACCGGTCGCGATAGGGTTCTCCGGCCGCCGCCGAGACGGCGCGCCCCGTTTTCGGGGAAACAAAAATCAGCGTGTCGTTGCGGCCGGTCGCGGCGCAATGGGAAAGATCGAGGCCGAAGCCGAGATCGGTCAAAAGATCGAACTCGAAGCGGACGTAAACGCCTTGCCAATCATTCGACGTCCCGCGTTCAAGGACCATGAGGAGGCCCGAGAGGCTTTCGAAGACCTTGTCGTGGCGCTCGCGCTCCGCCAAAGCGGTGTCGACCAAGGCGCAAGCCGACGTCAACGCCGCCAATTTCAAGGGATCGTCGAGGACGGCGGCGGCAAAGCTGTGCATCAGCTCGGCCTGGAAATTACCGAGGTGATCTTCGAGCCGCGCCCGCCAGCGCAATTGCAGGAGATTGCCGGGTTCGAAAGTGCCGCCGGCCCGCTTGGCGCCGCGTACCAGTCCGGCATGGCGGCCGTGAGCGGACGTCAATGCGCTGACCACGGCGGAAGACTTGCCGTGCCGCCGCGCCGACAACACGATGCCGCGGTCAGACCATTCCATCGGTGCGTTTCGTCATGCGTCGAAATCGAGACCCAAGGCTCGATAATGCTCGGGCTTTTCCGACCAGCCGCGGACTTTGACATGAAGGAACAGATGGACGGGATGACCGAACATCTGTTCGAGCTCGCGCCTGGCTGCGGATCCGATCGCCTTGATGCGCGCCCCGCCTTTGCCCAGCACGATCGGCTTGTGGCTGTCGCGCTCGACATAGATCACCTGATCGATCTTGACGCCGCCGTCGTCCAAGGCCTTCCAGGATTTGGGTTCGACCGTCGCCGCATAAGGCAGTTCCTGGCGCAATTGAAGGAAAAGCTGTTCGCGCGTTATCTCGGCGGCAAGCAGGGCCTGAGGCATATCCGAGAGCTGGTCTTCGGGATAGAGCCACGGGCCGAGCGGGAGCCGCGCCGCGAAATGCTCGATCAGATCGTCGACCCCGTCGCCGGTCGCGGCGGAAACCATGAAGATGTCGGTGAAAATGCCTTCGCGGTTGAGCGCGTCGGCCAAGCCTAGCAATTTGTTCCGCGCCACGAGATCGATTTTATTGAGCACCAGAACGGCCTTGATCGATTGGTCCTTGAGGCCCGATAAAAGCCTTCGCGTATCTTCGCCAACGGGCCGCGAGGCATCGACCAGAACCGCGACGATGTCCGCGGACGCCGCACCGGCCCAGGCGGCAGCCACCATCGCCCGGTCGAATCGCTTCTTCGCCTCGAAGATGCCCGGCGTGTCGATGAAGATCAGTTGGGTCTGGCCGTGGAGGGCAATCCCCAGAACCCGCGTTCGCGTGGTCTGCGCTTTTGGCGTGACGATGGAAATCTTGGCCCCGACCAGCCGGTTGAGAAGCGTCGATTTTCCGGCATTGGGCGCGCCCAGCAAGGCGACGAATCCGGCTTGGCGCGAGCCCGTTTCAGTGGACATCGTGCAACCGGCGCAGCAGCGCCGCCGCCGCCGCTTGTTCCGCCGCGCGCTTGGAGGAGCCGCGTCCCGAAACCGGCGGAATACCCATCACTTCGACCTCGATGCAGAAAATGGGATCGTGGGGCGGACCTTCGGTTCCCAGCGTCCGGTAGACCGGAAGCGGTTTATGGGCCGCCTGCACCCATTCCTGCAGGGCGGTTTTGGCATCTTGCGGAGGCGTCGTCGCGGCCTCGATTTCGGGGCGTCCAATGAATGGTGACGAATTTACGCGCCGCTTCGAATCCGCTGTCGAGATAAAGGGCACCGATGACGACTTCGCAGGCATCGGCCAAGGTCGCCGGCTTGCCGCGCCCGCCGGAATCCTCTTCGCCTTTGCCGAGCAGGATATATCCGCCGAGATTGAGTTCCTGGGCGACGGCAACCAAGGAATCGCGGCTGACCAGGGACGCTAGACGCCGCGCCAGATCGCCCTCGGATTCCACGGGGAAGCGAGTGATCAGAAGATCGGCGACGACGAGGCCCAGCACCCGGTCGCCCAAGAACTCGAGACGCTCGTACAATTGCCCCGCCGCGGTGCTCGGATGGGAAAGCGCTTGGCGCAGCAGATCTTCATTGTGAAAGCCCAGCGCCGCGGCGAGTTCCTGAACCGGGCGGATAACGATCGGGGCATTCATCGGGGCCTGGTTGCGGCTCACGGTTCGAGTGGGTGGAAGAGCCGGTTGAAGCGAATCGAGAACGGCCACTTCCAGACTTCGTAGCCGGATGCATTGCGCAAGGAAAAGAACAGGAATTCGGCGCGCCCGACGAGATTTTCCGCGGGCACGAAACCAACCTGGCTCATAACCCGGCTGTCTGCCGAATTGTCGCGGTTATCGCCCATCATGAAATAGTGACCTTCGGGCACGGTGAAAACGTCCGTATGGTCGAGCGGGCTGTCCGGCTGCACCTGAATAACGTGGTAGCTGCGGCCATTCGGAAGCGTTTCGATGAATTGTAACCCGTGCCGGGGATCGGCCGACCCGGCCTCGGGGACGTATTCCTCGATCTGCGTACGCGGCGCGGCGACGTCATTAATGTAGAGGATGCTGTCTTTCACCTGAATGCGATCGCCCGGCAATCCGATGACCCGCTTGATATAGTCCGTCGTGTTATCGGTCGGCAGCTTGAACACCACGATGTCGCCGCGCTCCGGCGGCCGCGAAATTATCCGGCCGGGGATGAGCGGCAGGCCAAGCGGCAGCGAATACCGGCTGTAGCCATACGCGTATTTCGACACGAACAGGTAATCGCCGACGAGCAAGGTTGGGATCATCGATCCCGACGGAATATTGAAGGGCTCGAAGGCGAAGGTACGGATTACCAGCGCGATGGCGACGGCATAGAGCACCACCTTGACCGATTCCCAAGCCCCCCCTGACTTTCTTTTTTGCATGAATAAATCCTTACAATTCTTTGTATTTATTATAAAGTTACCTGATTCGAGCGGCATCAGACTACGCTATGGCGGGGCCGATTCCTTGGCCACCGCCGATATAACGACGATCGCTTGGGCAAGTTCATGGTCGTCGGTAAGGCTAAGATCGATCTTGGCCGACATGCCGGGCGGCGTGATCTCGGCAAGTCGCTGTGCCGCTCCGCCGGTCAGTTTTAACGTTGGCTGACCGGTCGGCAAATTGACCACCCCCATGTCCCGCCAATAGACGCCCTTCCTGAATCCCGTCCCCAAGGCCTTCGAGCAAGCCTCCTTAGCCGCAAATCGCTTGGCATAGCTGGCCGCCCGCGCGGCGCGCTTTTCCGACTTTTCCCGCTCGGCCTTTGTAAATACGCGATCAATGAATCGATCGCCGAATTGGGCCAAGGTTTCCTCGATTCGCCGGATCGCGATGATATCGCTCCCCAACCCGATGATCATGCCCGCCGCATTACCGCCGCTCGATTCCGCCCGGCTTCTACGGCCCCGACCATCCGCCGCACGGATTCGCAAAGGCCGGTGAAGAGGGCCTCGGCCACTAGGAAATGACCGATATTAAGCTCGCAGATTTCGCGGATGCCCGCCACCGCTGCCGCGGTCTCGAAATCGAGCCCATGGCCAGCGTGAATTTCGAGGCCAAGCGAATGACCATAGGCGGCGGCTTCCGCAAGGCGGCGCAATTCCTCCGCTTGGGCGCTGCCCTTCGCCTCGCAATAAGCGCCGGTATGCAGTTCGACCGCCGGAACGTTGAGCTTTGCGGCCGCTTCGACTTGCCTGCGGTCCGGATCGATGAACAGGGCAACCACGATGCCCGCCTTTCTCAAGCTTGTCACAATGGGAGCGAGCCGGTCGGCAGCGCCCGCCGCATCGAGCCCCCCTTCGGTAGTGAGTTCCTGGCGCCGCTCTGGCACCAGGCATAGGGATTGCGGGCGCCGGGCCAGCGCGATGGAATGCATCTCTTGGGTCGCCGCGATCTCGAGATTGACGGGTAGGACCTGCTCCGAGATCAATCGCTCGACGTCCGCATCGCGGACATGACGGCGATCCTCCCGCAGATGGACGGTGATGCTGTCGGCGCCGCCTTGTTCGGCGTCGCGCGCCGCCCGAAGCAAATCCGGATACCGCCCACCCCGCGCATTACGCAGGGTCGCGACATGATCGATGTTGACGCCAAGGCGCACTTTCGCGACGGCTTTGCTCATGACGATTTAATCCGGACGATTTTCGCCCGGTCGCGGATGCCGCTTTCGCGCCGCTGCCGCCGCCCGATTTGATAGCGCCCGATCAAGATCTTGGCCGGCCAAAAAATCACGAGCCAAGCAATGATCCCGTTGGGAATGCTTCCCACGGCCATCGGCAAGAATGTCTTCAACGGATGGTGCATCAAATAGAGGAAAGTGATGTCTTCGGGAAGGCGTTTAACCGCCGCGCCGCCCAAGAGCCAGTGCCCGACGCTGTAACTTGACCACAAAAGAAACGGCAGCACCCAAGGATTGCCGATCAGCGTGCCCAAGGCCGAAGCGATGATATTGGCTCCAATCAACCATGCAATTAGGGCGGCCAGCAGAAAGTGAAATCCAATGAACGGCGTGAACGCGACGGCGACGCCGCAAGCGAACCCGGCGGCGATCCGATATGACGAATCATTGATCCGCAGGACCCGGAGCATCAGATAGCGCCAGGAACGGCGGAACCCCCGCCGCGGCCAGAGATGGTCGCGAATCCGCGCCGACAGCGGGATAGATTTGCGCCGCCGGAACATCATGGCCGGCGCATTTCCGGGAGCTTTGCCCCCGCGATACTGAGTGAAAACCGATTCAACCGCGGGCCCGTTCGACGGAATTGATGGCCGGCGTGGCACGGAGTGCGGCAATGATATTGGTCAGGTGCTTTACGTCCTTCACCTCGATATCGATCATCATCTCGAAAAAATCCGACGACCGGCTGGTGATCTTAAGGTTCAGGATATTGCCCATATTCTTGCCGATCACGGTGGAGAGATTTCCCAAGCTTCCCGTCTCGTTGGCAAGCACCACCGACAGCCGGCCGACATGGCATTCTTCGTCGAGCGATTCCATGTCCCAAGCGACGTCAATCCAGCGTTCCGGGGTATCCGAGAATTGTTCGAGGCTTTCGCAATCGATCGTATGAATGGTGACGCCCTTGCCGGTCGTCACGATGCCGACGATGCGATCGCCGGGCAGCGGGTGGCAGCAGCCGGCATAGTGAATCGCCATGCCGGGGATGAGCCCCTTGATCGGGATCGCGAATTCCTTGGATTGCGCGCGTTTGCCCCGCGCCCTGGCGATGGGCACGACTTTGGCGCTCTTGGCAACTTGTTTGTGGCCGGGATAGACCGCGTGGAGGATCTCAAGTCCGGTATGACGTCCCTCGCCCACCGCCGCGTAGAGATCCTCGACTTCGTCGCACTGAAATTTCTTCAATACGCCCTGAAACGCCTTCTCGGTGAAATCCTGATCTTCCTGGCGGAACGTCTTGTGCAGGATCGAGCGGCCAAGCTCCATATATTCCGCACGCTGCTGAGTCCGGATGAAGCGGCGGATGCGGGCCCGCGCCTTCCCGGTGACGACAAACCGTTCCCAGGTCGGCGACGGGGTTTGCGCCTTCGAGGTGATGATTTCGACCTGGTCGCCGTTCGACAGTTGGGTGCGCAGCGGCATGATCCGTCCGTTGATCTTCACTCCGACGCAGGTATCGCCCACCGCCGAATGGACCGCATAGGCGAAATCGACCGGCGTCGCACCCCGCGGCAGCGCGATCAGATCGCCCTTGGGCGTGAAGCAGAAGACCTGGTCGCTGAACATTTCGAGCTTGGTATGCTCGAGAAAATCTTCGGGACCGGCCGCTTGATCGAGAATATCCAGCAGCTCGCGCATCCACCGGTATTGCTTGCCGTCGGTCTTGGTGCCCTGTTTGTACGACCAATGCGCGGCGACGCCCCGTTCATCGACATCGTCCATTTCGCGGGTACGGATCTGCAATTCGATGCGCTGCTTGAGCGGACCGATGACGCCGGTGTGGAGCGAACGGTAATCATTCGACTTCGGCGTGCTGACGTAATCCTTGAACCGGCCCGGAACCACCGGATAGCGGCTGTGGAGGACGCCCAGGGTCTGATAGCACTGGTCGACGTTATCGACGATCACCCGGAAGGCCATGATGTCGGAGAGTTGTTCGAAGCTGACCGCCTTGAATTCCATCTTGCGCCAAATCGAATACGGCCGTTTCTCGCGGCCGACAACGGAGCACGGGATTCCCGCCTCGGCCAGAACCTTCTTCAGCTCGGCGATGATCTTGCCGATGGTGTCGCCGCCTCGCTCGCGCAAGAAGCTCAAACGCGCCATGACCGATTCGCGGGCGTCCGGATTGAGCTCGGCGAAAGCCAGGTCTTCGAGCTCGTCCTTCATCGCCTGCATGCCGATGCGCTCGGCCAGCGGCGCATAAATATCCATCGTCTCGCGGGCGATGCGCCGGCGCTTGTCCGGGTCCTTGATGTATTGGATCGTGCGCATATTGTGCAGACGATCGGCGAGCTTGATCAACAGCACGCGGATGTCTTCCGACATGGCGAGCAGCAGCTTGCGGAAATTTTCCGCCTGCTGGGTCTGATCCGATTGCAGCTCGATCTTGGAAAGCTTGGTGACCCCGTCAACCAGGCGCGCCACATCCCTGCCGAACATCTTTTCAATATCGGCGTTGGTCGCGACGGTATCTTCGACGACGTCGTGGAGGAGTGCGGTGATGATCGAATCGCTGTCGAGCCGCATTTGCGAGAGAATGCCCGCGACTTCGAGCGAATGCGAGAAATAGGGATCGCCGGAGGCCCGCTTTTGCGAGCCATGCGCCTTCATGGCGAAGACGTAGGCCCGGTTCAGGGCCTCTTCATCGGCGTTGGGGTCGTATGCCTTGACGCGTTCGACAAGCTCAAATTGACGGATCATGCCGCCTCACACGCCGCGGCGGCCGATCTGGCTGCGCCGGTCTGACCCGCGCGGCTTGTCTTTACCCCTTCTCCGAATCGACGGGCCCTTCGGGCAGATCGGAAGGAGCCACTTCAGCGGCATCTCCGCCCATTTCGTCTTCGATGGCCTCGTCGATTTCGTCTTCGGCAGCCTCTTCCTTGGCCTTGGCCACCTCGCCCGCAAGCACGTTGAGATCCTCAGCCGTAGCCGAGAGTTCCATCATTTCGGCTTCCGGCTCATCGACCTCGACATGCTTCTGCAAGGCGCGCACGATTTCTTCGCCCAAAGCGCCGATGTCGATCGTCGCATCGGCAATCTCGCGCAGCGCCACCACCGGGTTCTTGTCATTGTCCCGCTCCAGCGATAGCGGAGCCCCCGACGCAATGTCGCGGGCGCGGCGGGCGCCGAGCAAGACGAGATCGAACCGGTTCGGAACTCGGGTGACGCAATCCTCGACGGTGACGCGGGCCATAAGCTTGAAACTCCTTGGTTTTCCGCCCCTTGGCGGGCTCCGACAGGGGTGGCAGAAATATAAGAACCGGCCCCCGCCAAAGCAAGGGAAATCCTTGAATAATCGCGGATTTCCGGGGTTTTTACCGGGTCCGCAGCAATTCGTTGGGGCTCCGCAGCGTCAACGTGCCATCGGGCGCGCGATCTGATCCGGGGCCAGGGCGGCGATCAATTTCGCGATCGGTTCGCCGCTCGCCGGGTGCCGCCAGTCGGGCGCCAGCTCGGCCATGGGCAACAGGACAAAGGACCTTTGGTGCATCCGCGGATGGGGAAGGATCGGCGGGCGTTGAGTGACCAGATCGTTATAGATCAGCAAGTCGAGATCGAGGATGCGGGCTTCATCGCGGATGCGGCGGACCCGGCCGAATCCGGATTCAATCTCATGCAAGAGCGATAACAGGACGTCCGGCGACAAGTCTGTTTCGACCGCAGCCACCGCATTGACGAACCAGGGCTGGTCCGACACCGGAACCGGCGCGCTTTCATACCACCGCGAACGGCGGGAGACCACGCCGCCGCGTTTCTGCAGTTCAGCCAGCGCCGCCTCGCAGGTTTGCAGCGGCGTGCCAAATTTCGGACTGGGCAGGTTCGACCCGACCCCGATCAGGATCACCGTTTATTTCCCTAAATTGCGTGGCCGCATTTTTCGGCCCTATTTGCTGAACTTTATTGAGACTGCTTTGTCGGCTGCGGCACTTGCGGCCCTCCGAATGCCCGCCCAACTATGAATGAGACTTCGCGTCGATGGCTAAGATTGCGATTGCCTTATTTGGTCATCGCCGTTGGAAATTGCGCCATTGGAAATTGGTCCAAGCCATTCATTTTGTGTGATTTATTTTTTAGGACATTGCCCGATGATTTTCTACCCGGAAGAACGCATCGCCTTATTCGTTGATGGCGCCAATCTTTACGCCGCGGCCAAGACCCTCGGTTTCGACATCGATTACAAGCGGCTGCTCGAGCATTTCGCGGGACAAGGCCGGTTAATTCGCGCCTTTTACTACACCGCCCTCATTGACGATCAGGAGTACTCCCCCATCCGGCCGCTGGTCGATTGGCTCGACTACAACGGCTATACCATGGTCACCAAACCGGCCAAGGAATTCACCGATGCCGCAGGCCGGCGCAAGATCAAAGGCAACATGGACATTGAAATCGCCATCGACATGATGGAGATGGCCGAATCGGTCGACCACATCGTGTTGTTTTCCGGCGACGGCGATTTTCGCCGCCTGGTCGAAGCCGTGCAGCGGAAAGGCGTTCGGGTAACGGTCGCCAGCACCGTGCGATCCTCGCCGCCGATGGCCGCCGATGAATTGCGCCGCCAAGCCGATAACTTCATCGAGCTCTCCGATCTGGCGGCGACCATTGCCCGCAATCTGCCGGATCGCGAGCCGGACAAGCTTGCACAAGGCGGCTGACGGGCCTTGGCCGCAAAGCTCCAAGAACCGGGCCGCAATTGCGCGCGGTGCCCGCGACTTGTTGCCTTCCGTGAAAAGAACCGGAAGGCTCATCCCGATTGGTACAACGCGCCGGTGCCGTCCTTCGTTCCCGTCAAAACTTCGGGGCCGGTACGGTTATTGATCGTCGGATTGGCGCCGGGGCTCAAAGGCGCCAATCGCACCGGCCGTCCTTTCACGGGGGATTACGCGGGAGAAATACTTTATCCCGCGCTTCTCAGGCACGGTTTCGCCGCTGGGAAATACGCGGCGCGGGCCGATGATGACTTCCGGCTCTTGGGCTGCCGTATCACCAATGCGGTGCGCTGCGTGCCGCCGGCCAACAAACCCACGCCGGCCGAAGCCGCCACCTGCTGTGGCTTTCTCGAAGCCGAAATCAAATCGTTGCCCGATCTTGAAATCGTTCTCGCTCTGGGCCGGATTGCCCATGAACAGACGCTGGTCGCATTGGGATTGCGCAAAAGCGCAAAACCTTTTCGGCATGGCGCCTTACACGAAATGGGAAACGGATTGCCGGTGCTGACCGACAGCTATCACTGTTCGCGCTACAATCTGAATACGCGCCGACTCACGGCAAAAATGTTCGATGGCGTGATGGCGGCGGTGCGCCGGCGGCTGGATACTCGTTAGCGCGCCCGGAGCACCCGCGCCTTCTCCCGTTGCCAATCCCGTTCTTTTTCCGCCAAGCGCTTGTCGTGCTTCTTCTTGCCGCGCGCCACGCCAAGCTCAACCTTGGCACGCCCCTTCGGGTTGAAATAAATCGACAACGGTACGAGCGTATAGCCTTCCCGGGTGATCGCGCCGATCAACGCCTGCATCTCTTTTTTATGGAGCAGAAGTTTGCGCGGGCGGACCGGCGGATGATTGAATTTTCCGGCCGGCGGATATTCCGGGATGTGCGAATTCAGAAGATAAATCCCGCCGGCTTGCTCGGCGGCATAGCTTTCATTGATGCTGGCCCGGCCGAGACGCAGCGACTTGACCTCGGTGCCGGTCAGCATGATTCCGGCCTCGATCGTTTTTTCGATCAGATAATTGTGCCGCGCCTTGCGGTTCTGGGCGATGAGGCGCCGGCTTTCCGTTGCTGCGCGGGCCATGGCGGCGGCCGCTAAGGTAGCAAGCCGGCCTCGGTCATCGCCGCCTTGATTTTCGCTTTGCTCGTCTCGGAAACTTCGACAAGCGGCAGGCGCAATTCGCCGGTGCAAAGCCCGAGCAAGCTCGCCGCATATTTGACCGGCGCAGGATTGGTTTCGATGAACATGGCGTCATGAACCGGCAGCAATTTGTCGTTCAGCGCGTGCATCGTTTTCATGTCACCCTTGGCCCAGGCCTTGTGCAGATCGGCGCAATGCTTCGGCGCGATATTCGCGGTGACCGAAATACAGCCGACCCCGCCTTGAGCCAGAAACGGAACGACCGTCGCGTCTTCGCCCGACAGCTGACAGAATTCCTTCTTGATCGCCAGCCTGGTCCGCAGCGGGCGGACCAGATCGCTGGTCGCGTCCTTGACGCCGACGATGTTCTTGAGCTCCGCCAGGCGCGCCATGGTCGCAACCGTCATGTCGACGACGCTGCGCCCGGGGATGTTGTAAATCAGGACCGGCAGATCCACGGCGTCGTGGATCGCTTTGAAATGGCGGAACAGCCCTTCCTGGGTCGGTTTGTTGTAATAGGGAGTGACGACCAAAGCGGCGCTGGCGCCGGCCTCTTTGGCATGGCGGGTGAGCATGATCGCCTCATCCGTCGAGTTCGATCCGGTTCCGGCGATGACCGGCACACGGCCCCTGGCCAACTCGATACAGAGTTCGACCACCCGCATGTGCTCTTCATGGGATAGAGTTGGCGACTCGCCGGTGGTCCCGCAAGGCACGAGACCATTGGTGCCTTGCCCGATTTGCCGATCGATCAGCGAGGCGAACGCCGTTTCATCCACCTTTCCGCCGCGAAAGGGGGTGATAAGAGCGGTGATCGAGCCTTTGAACATCGTTTGCTCCGCTGCCAGATGCGGGCGCGAACATAGCGGCCTCCGCCGGACCCGGCAAGGACCGCTGTTTCCTGCGGTTCTTCACGATCTGGTGCCGTTTCCCGGCGCCGCTTACAATGCGTTAACAATACGGCGGCACCATGAGCCGCTTTCGGGGGACCGAGTGCGGATGAACCAAAACTGGCGCGCCCGCCTATGTGCGGCGGGAGTCCTGATATTCGGAGCGTTCTTGGGCGCCCTTCCGGCATCGGCCGCCGCCCTTTCCGCCGGCGACGAACGGATTTACCGCGACTCTTACGCCGCCGCCGATGACGGAAAGTGGAGCTATGCGCGGGGACTGGCCAGCCGTGCCCACGACCCTCTTCTCGCCAAAGCCGTTTCCTGGCTCCAAATGGTGCAACCCGATTCCGGCGTCAGTTTCGGCGAGCGCGCCGCTTTCATCGCCCAAAATCCGGATTGGCCGACCGGCGACGTCTTCCGTCAATACCTCGAAGAATCGATGAACGAATCGACGCCGGATCCCGACATCCTGAACTGGTTCGCCAAGCAGGAACCCGTCACCGCCCACGGCATGGTGCGGCTCGGCGAAGCGCTGGATCGCACCGGTAATGAAGCCAAGGGGCAGGAGATGCTGCGCCGGGCCTGGGTTGAAGGAAATTTTGCGCTGAGCGAAGAACGGACTTTTCTGGCCCGGCACAAAAAGATTCTCCGCCCTGAAGATCACATCGCCAGGCTCGACCGGTTGCTTTGGGACGAACGATACGACGCAGCACATCGCATGCTCGGCCACGTCGATAAGGGCCATCAGGCCTTAGCCGAGGCGCGGCGGCGGCTGCGGGAAATGGAAGGCGCCGTCGATTGGGCGATGCGCCGCGTTCCGCCGGAACTGCAAAACGATCCAGGACTTCAATTCGACCGCCTGCACTGGCGCCGCCGCAAGGAGATGAACGATGCGGCGCTGCAAATTCTCGAACATCCGCCGGCCAATCTGGTGCGGCCGGACTTGTGGTGGGTGGAACGGGGAATCATCGCCCGGCGCATGTTCGCGCAAGGCGATATTTCCGTCGCCTACCGGCTGGCGAGCAGGCATGGACTGACCGAGGGTCCGGCACTCGCCGAAGCGGAATGGCTCTCCGGCTGGATTGCCTTGCGATTCCTGCAGGAGCCGCAAACTGCATTCGATCATTTCAAGCGTGCTTATGAGGCTGCCCGCTATCCGATCAGCCAGGCTCGCGGCGCCTATTGGGCCGGCCGCGCCGCCGAACTGATCAAAAACAAGCCGGGTCTGGCCGAAGAATGGTATGGCCGCGCCGCCGAGCACATCACGACCTATCACGGTGAGCTCGCCGCGCACCGGCTGCATGCGGGCAAACCCGTCGAGCTTCCCGCCGATCCGGTGGCCACGCCGGACGACAAGAACTCGTTTCGAAAAGCGCGAATTGACGGTCGTCGTCCGGCAGCTGGCTCAAATCGGCGAAGAAGAGCGGGTGCGGCCCTTCGTCCTGAAATTGCTCGAGGTCGCGCAATCGCCGGGCGAAACCGCCCTCGCCGCCCAGCTGGCGACCGATGCCGGCCGGCCGGACGTCGCGGTGACGGTCGCCAAGAAGGCCTTACGCAATGGCGTGATACTCATCAATTCCGGATATCCGATCCCCCATCAGGTCGCCGGCGACGATCCCGAACCCTCTCTGGTTCTTGCGGTGATGCGCCAGGAAAGCGCGTTCGACACTTTGGCGCAAAGCAGCTCGGGTGCCCGCGGATTGATGCAGCTGATGCCGGCGACCGCCAAGCAAATGGCGCTGGCGCTGGGAATCAATTTTTCCCACAAGAAGCTTCACTCGGATCCGGAATACAATTTGAAGCTCGGCACCGCCTATCTGGGCGGGCTCCTTCATCAATACGACGGCTCCTATCTTCTGGCGCTGACCGCTTACAATGCCGGTCCCGCGCGGCTCCGCGGTTGGATGAAGGATAATGGCGATCCACGCACCCGTGACGTCGATCCTGTCGATTGGGTCGAAATGATCCCGTTCACCGAGACCCGCGACTATGTGCAACGCGTCCTCGAAAACCTCCAGGTCTACCGCGCCCGCCTGGGCAAGACGACGGTCGCTCAGTCGATCGAAGACGACCTGCACATTTCCGAGAAAAATTGACTTCGTTCCGCGAGCGCACACTCACTTCTTTTGACGGGCTGCGGCTGTACTACCGCGACTACGGCGCCCTCGACGGCGGCGCGGCTGTGCTCTGCCTTCCCGGTTTGACACGCAATTCCCGTGATTTTCATAGCCTCGCCCTGCGATTGTCAAAGACGCGGCGCGTCATCTGCCCCGATTATCGCGGGCGCGGACGTTCGGATTACGATCCTCATTGGCGCCACTACGAGCCGCGAATTTATCTCGACGATTTGCGGCATCTCCTGGTCGCCCTCAACATTCACGAGTTTGTCGCCATCGGCACATCGCTGGGCGGGCTTCTTGCTGTCGGTTTGGCGCTCACCGTGCCCAGCGCGCTTCGTGCGGTTGTCCTGAATGACGTCGGCCCGGAGGTTCACACCAGCGGCTTCCAGCGAATCCTCGTTCAGATCCGCAGTCTTCCACCCCAGCCGAGCTTCGAGCAGGCGGCGCACTATCTCCGTCAGAATTACCCGAAACTCTCGATCGCCGACGACGAGGGATGGATCGATTTTGCGCGCGGCACTTATCGCGACCGCAAGGACGGAATGCTCATCGCCGACTGGGATCCGGCCATCGTAAAGCCGCTGCTTGAACCGTTCGATATGCCGGTCGATTTATGGAAGCTTTACCGGGCGCTCGCGAAAATACCCATGCTCGCCGTTCGCGGCGAGGCATCCGATGTCCTGAGCGAAGCGACTTTCCGCCGGATGAAGGCGGAAAAACCCGATCTCATTCAGGTGACGGTGCCCGGAATCGGCCACGCTCCGTCGCTGACGGAGCCTGCAGTTTGGAAGGCGATCGAGGATTTTCTCGAGCCGATTTAACAGGGCCTAGACCGGGCGGTCGACCAGCCGGCGCGATTTCTTCAAGACGTAGATCGCGGCAAAGATCACGGTTATGACCGCAAAGACGACGCCCAGCCTCACAAAATCCGCCAATTCCATGCCAGGCGTGCGGCATGCCTTTATCGTCTCCAGCAGAAAGGCGACGACGATCCAGGAATAGACGCTGCTGTATTCCTTGATGACGACCCGCCGCCAATTGAAGGTCATGCTCTGCAGCGTCGCCCGCAGCCCGCGGAAATCCGGAATCCAGCAATTCACCCGGCGGCAGTATTCGTCATATTCCGCGCCGAATTTGGTGCGCAAGTAATTCTCTTCGGCGGCGACGATGGCGATATAGGCGAAGATGAAAAATGCCCCGCCAATGACATAGACGTAGACATTGTTCACGATCGCCAGCAGAGCCAGCAGCAACAGGAAATTTCCGACATAGAGCGGATTGCGGCAGTGCGAGAACACTCCCTCGGTCACCAGCCGCTCGGCGTAGACTTTCTTATCGACCCCACCGCGCTTAATATATGCCAGTCCGACGACCGCTCCCCGCAACCCTTCGCCGAGCACCCCGAAGAACAGCGCCAGCCAATCGAGGCTGCCGCCGGGCGCCGCAGCCCCTTCCGCGTTCTGCGTCGGAAAGAAGACGACGAGCGGAATCAGCAGGATCGGAAATGCGTAGTTCCGGTAACGGAACAGGAAATTTCCGGTCCGGACCAGCAAAGACTGGTCCAGGGCGGACGCGGGGCTTTCGGCCATGGTCGATTATTTGACGGCGACGACGCCGCAGAAATTATACCAACGGAAGAATTCCTCGACGCTTCGAAAGCCGGTCTGCAACAGCATGTCGCGATTTTCTTCGTAACGGTACGGGATGAGGACGTTTTCCAGCGCCTCGCGCTTCAGCGTAATTTCCGTGCTGGTATAGCCGTTGCGCCGCTTCATCTCGTAATAATGTTTGATGAACAAGCGATTGAGCAGCGAATCCTCCAGCGTGATTTTTTCGACCAGGATCAGACAGCCGGAATCGTTCAGCTGTTCGTAGATCTTGCGGATCACCCGTTCGCGGTGCATCGGCCGCACGAATTGAAGGGTGAGGATCATCACCGCCACCGATGCGTTTTCGATGAGCGGACCGTGGTTGAGGTCGGCATTCACGAGATCGAAGGCGCGCACCATCTTTTGGGCTTCGAGCTTCTGGCGCGTTTTGGTCAGCATATCGTCCGAATTGTCGACCCCGACGAAACGCACCCCCGGATCGACCAAATCGTCGAATATCAGCATCGTGGTTCCGGTGGCGCAGCCGAGGTCATAGAGGTTGGTTCCGGGAACGCCGAAATCGGCGGCGATCTCGCCGCTCATTCGCTGAATCTCGCGGTAGAAGGGGACCGAACGGTCCACCATATCGTCGAAGACGGAGGCCGTTTCCTTGCCGAATTTGAAATCCTCGATGATCGGCTTTTCATCCGCGAAGATGTTGTCGTGCCCTTCGCTCTGGCCCTTGCGGGATTCCGCCGAACCGATACCGATGACCTTGCGATCCGTCATGCGCCTCTATCCTCGTTTGAGTTGGCAAGGGGGAATCCTGATGGAGATGAGCGAAAAGGTCAATAACCGCCTGACCCGGCCGGGAAATTGCCCCGATCGGAGCGGCGGATTGACTTGGAAAGGGGTGGAAAGATTGCCGTTGTGACTTCTATTGTAACCGCCCGGAGCTGGGCGGAAACGCAGCGATTTCCGGGCTTTATTTCGTATTCGGGGGACGAGGCCGGGCCCGGCCGAAAATCCGGGAACGCGGCGATGGTGGCGAGAAACCGTGACAGCACGCACGGCGACGATTCGGGGGATGGCTGCCGCTCTCATGGTGCTGCCGGCGCTGGGCTGCACCCTTCAGGGCTACCGGCCGGAGCCGATTGAACCGGCGCGAGTGGCCGAGGCGCTAGGCTCGCGCCGCAGCGATGATACCGGTCTTCGCAGCTTCATGGAGCGCCACAACTATGCGGTTTCCGAATGGCCGCTGACGCAATGGGATCTTGAGGCCCTGACCTTGATGGCCGTGTATTTCAACCCCGAGATGGACGTCGCGCGCGCCAATTTGGCGGTCCAGCGCGCGGCCGAGATCACCGCCGGCCAGCGGCCAAACCCGAGAGCCAACCCCCTCCTCGAACACCATAGCGCTGCGAGCCACGGGGCCGTCGATACGCCGTGGAGCGTCGGGCTGGGACTCGATTTTCCGATCGAAACCGGCGGCAAGCGCGAGGCCAGAATCGCCCGCGCCCAATCGCTCAATGACGAAGCCCGCCTTTCGCTCGGCGAAACCGCGTGGAAAGTGCGAAGCCGGCTGCGCCAGCGTTTCGTCGATGCCTTTGCAGCCGATGAAACCGCGAAGCTGGCCCAACAGGAGCTCGACCTGCGCAAGCAAGAAGTCGATCTTCTTGAGCGGCGTCAGAAAGCCGGCGAAGTCAGCCCCTCCGAAGTCACCTTGGCGCGGCTGCGATTGCAGGAAACGCGCCTTGCCGCCGATAGCGCCGATGGCAATATCCGCGCCGCTCGCGCGGCGCTCGCAGCGGCTCTTGGCCTGCCCTTTGAGGAAACGGAAAAACTCCAGCTCTCCTTCGGCAAGTTGACGGAATCTCCCTTCCCCGCTCTTCCCGAACCGGAAGTGCAACATGCGGCGCTGCAGAACCGGTTGGATTTGCGGCAAGGTCTCGACCGCTATGCGGCCAGCGAGGCAACGCTGCGCGAGGAAATCGCCCGGCAATATCCCGATATCGATCTCTCCCCCGGATTTCTGTGGGACCAGGGGGATTGGATCAAGAGCCTGGGCGGCGCGATCCTGCTTCCCCTGTTCAACAACAACGAGGGTCCGATCGGCGAGGCGGAAGCCAACCGCAAGCTCGAAGCCGCCCGATTCAAATCCCTTGAATTCCGACGTGCTGGCGCAATCCAGTGCGGCCGGCCTTCGCTACGAGACGGCGTTGAAGACATGGGACACCGCCAAAAGCATCGTCGTGACCCAGAAAGCGCGACTCGAGGATACGAAGAAACTCATCAATTTTGGCGAATCCGATCGATTGACCCTGGTCGAAACCGAAATCGAATTGCTGGCGGCCCGGCGCGCCGAGCTTCAGACGCGGATCGACGGGCTCCAAGCCTGGGGCGGGGTCGAGGACGCGGTGCAAAAACCCCTCGATGGGACCGTGCTCGCGCCGGATGACATGACTGCATCGCCCGCGACTTAGGGAACGCGGCCGTGACGCGCCGCAAAAGCGCCCTTGCCCGCATCGCGCTGTGGATCGCCGCCAGCGCGATCCTGATTGCCCTCGGAGCCATTTTCCTCCTCCCCAATCACAAGAAGGCGGCCGACGAATTGGACAAGGCCCCGATTGCCGCAAATAAGGGTGCTGACGACGCCGCAGCCGGTTCGACCGACAAGACTCCGGCCGATGCGAACCCGGATCACGAGGACGCGTTGCGTTCCCACGATTCCAGCGCCGATGAAAGCCAAGCCCGGGTCGAAGTCGTGGGCGGGTTGACGACTCTCCGTCTCGACGCCAGCACTCAAGCGCGAGGCGGACTCCGCACCGAAGTCTTAAGACCGGTAAGCTTCTCCCCGGAAATCGCCGCCTTCGGCCTCGTTGCCGATTTGCAACCCCTGCTCGCCCAACGCGCCCGCTATGCCGCGGCGCGATCCGAAGCCGACGTGGCCCGCACGACACTCGCCTCGGCAAAAAGCGAGTACGACCGGCTGTCCTCTCTTAACAAGGAAGAAGGCGATATCGCCACCAAGCATATCCAACAGGCGGAAGCGGAGTGGAAACGCAATCAGGCTGAGCTGCGCCGATTCGAATCCGAGATGCAGGGGATTCATGACGAAACGCGCCAGCAATGGGGCACCGTCGTCACCGGCTGGACGCTTGACGGCAATTCGCCGGAATTCGAGAAGCTCTTGAATCACGAGGACGTGCTGATTCTCGTCACCCTGCCGCCGGGCCAAAGTCTCCCCTCAGGGATCGAAACCGTTCAAATCGGCCGCAATGGCGACCGGGCCAACGCCAAGCCCGCGATTTATCTGTCGCCCGCGCCCGCCACCGATCCGCTGGTGCAGGGCGAGACGCATTATTTCAAGGCTGCCGCCGACAATCTTCGCGCCGCCATGCGCCTCGATGTGTGGATCGGCGAGTTGAAATCCGCCGAGACCGGCGTCATCGTCCCCCAATCGGCGGTGATCTGGGCGCTTGGCCAGGCTTGGGCCTATGTGAAGACGGACGCCGAACACTTCGTGCGTCGTCAAATACCGACCGGCACCGCGGCACCCGGCGGCTGGTTCGTCGCCGACAGCATAAAACCAGGCGACAACGTCGTGGTCGCTGGCGCCCAGACGCTCTATGCCGAAGAGTTCCGCTGGCAGATTCGGAACGAAGACAACTAAAACCGCCGCAACGAAAAGCCGAAGCCCCGCATGCTCGCGTCACTCGTTCGATTCTCCATTCGATACCGCGAGGTCGTCATCGGCATCGCCTGCGTGCTGCTGATCTATGGCGGCTACCGCCTATGGACCAATAGTCTCGACATCTTTCCCGAATTCGCTCCGAAACTGGTCATCATTCAAACCGAATCGCCGGGCCTTTCCGCCAGCGAAGTTGAAATTCTGGTGTCGCAGCCGATCGAGAACGCGCTGGGCGGCTTGGTCGGCGTCGAATCGGTACGATCGCAATCGATCCAAGGTCTCTCGGTCGTCACCCTCACCTTCACCGATTCCACGGACATCTATCGCGCCCGCCAATTGGTTGCCGAGCGTCTGGCCAACGCCGCCTCGTCACTGCCCCCCGGTCTTGGGCCGCCGGCCATGGTTCCGCTCAGCTCTTCGTCCCAGACGATCATGACGATCGGGCTCACCTCGGATACCCACTCCTTGATGGAACTCCGCACCCTCGTCGACTGGACGATCAAGCCTCGGATCTTGAGCGTGCCCGGCGTTGCCGATCTCGACGTGTTCGGCGGCGAGGTCCGTCAACTCCAGGTACAGGTGAATCCCGACAAACTTGAGCGATATGGGTTGTCCCTCCAAGACGTGGCCGCGGCGGCTAGCCAGGCCACCGGCGTCATCGGCGCCGGATTTGTCGAAAGCGCCAATCAGCGGATCACCTTGCGCGCCGAAGGCCAACCGCGTTTACCCGAAGACCTCGCCAAAGTGGTTCTGACCCATAAGGACGGGAGCAGCATCAAACTAGGCGACGTCGCCACCGTGACGATCGGGGCCGCACCCTCTTTTAACGGCGCCAGCATCAACGGCCGGCCCGGCGTCGTCATGATGGTGATCGGCCAATATGGCGCCAGCACCATGGCAGTCACCCGCGACGTCGAAAAGGTGTTGGGCGAATTCAATACCTTGCTCGCTCAGCGCAGCATCGTGCTTCATCCCGATCTATTCCGCCCCGCCAATTACATCGAGCAGTCGCTTAAGAACATCACCAATCACCTGCTCATCGGCGGCGTGCTCGTGGTGTCGGTCCTTTTTCTCTTTCTGTTCAATATCCGCAGCGCCTTCATTTCCGCCACTGCGATCCCGCTCTCGCTTATTGCCGCGGCCCTGGTCCTCATCGAATTCGGAAAGAGCATCAACATCATGGTGCTCGGCGGATTGGCAATCGCCCTCGGCGAAGTGGTGGACGATGCGATCATCGACACCGAGAACATTTATCGAAGGCTGCGCCAAAACCAACGCCTGGAAAAGCCGCGGCCTCTGCGCGAGGTCGTGTTCGACGCCTCGATGGAAGTCCGCGGCTCGGTCGTCTATGCGAGCTTCATCGTCGCCATGGTCTTCATCCCGCTGCTGACCTTGAGCGGCGTCGCCGGGCGCATGTTCGAGCCGCTCGGCATCGCTTATATCCTGGCAATCATGGCCTCGCTCGCTACCGCGCTGACGGTAACTCCCGCCCTATGCTCGTGGCTGCTCGCGACCGGAAAGCTGACAACCAGTGAGCCGCCGCTGGTGCGAATCTTGAGGCCCGGCTATGGGCGGCTCTTGCACGTCATCGGACGAAGGCCGGGCCTCGCCATTGCCAGCGTGCTTGTCTTCTGCGGCGCCGGTATCGCCGTCCTCCCGCATTTGGGCGGCGGCTTTCTCCCCGATCTCCGGGAAGGGCATTACATCATGCATACCTCCGGCGTCGCCGGTACTTCGGTTGCCGAGACCCTGCGGATCGGCAACGAGATTGCTCACCACGTCCTGAAAATTCCCGGCGTCCGCTCGGTATCCCAATGGGTCGGCCGGGCCGAACGAGGTGCCGATACCTATGGTCCGCATTACGCCGAATACGAGGTCGATCTCGTTCCCTTGTCGGGACCCGAACAACAGCGGGTGCTCGATTCCATTCGCGACGTGCTGGCGAAAACGCCCGGGATTGCGACCGCCGTCAATACCTTCCTGACCGAACGCGTGGACGAGACGATTTCCGGTTACAACGCACCGATCGTCGTCAATATCTACGGCAACGATTTGGAGGCGCTCGACCGCAAGGCCCTCGAAGTCGCCGCGGTGATGCGCAAAATTCCCGGTATTGCCGATTTGCAGCTTCGCGCGCCGCCCGGATCGCCGCAATTGGACGTTCGGATCAAGCTCGACGAACTCGCCCGGCGTGGCCTTTCCCCGGCCCAGGTTTTCGACGCTTTGCAGATCGCCTACCAAGGAAAGCCCGTTGGCGAAACCTTCGACGGCAACCGCGTGGTGCCCGTCGCGGTCTTGCTGCCGCCGGACTTGCGGACGAATCCGCGGACCGTCGCCAAGCTGCCGCTGGTGACGCCCGAGGGAACCGTCATCCCCCTCGACGAAGTGGCCGATGTGCGCCAGGGATCCGGCCGCTATGTCGTCTTGCATGAAGGCGGCCAGCGTCTCCAAACCGTGACTTGCGACGTATTCGGACGGGACCTCAATTCGTTTTTCGCGGAGCTCAAGCAGCGCATCAACGGCGAGGTTCAGTTTCCGGCCGACATGTATGTCGAGTTTACCGGCGAAGCGGTTGCGCAAGCCAAATCGCGCCAGGATCTGATCGTTCACTCGCTGATCGCCGGAGCCGCCATCATGGCGCTGCTGTACGTCGCCTTGGGACGGCTGCGCAATATGCTGCTCGTGCTGGTCAACCTGCCGTTTTCGCTGGTCGGTGGCGTGCTGGCGGCGCTCTATACGGGCGGGTGGCTATCGTTGGGTTCGCTGGTCGGCTTCGTCACGCTCTTCGGCATCACGCTCCGCAATTCGATCATGCTGGTCTCACATTTTCAGTATCTGGTGGATAAGGAAGGGCTTACTTGGAATTTGGAAACGGCGATTCGCGGCGCCCAAGAACGCCTGCCCTCGATTCTCATCACCGCACTCGTCACGGCACTCGCCATGTTGCCGATCGCGGTCAATAGCGATAACCCGGGACGCGAAATCATGGGGCCGATGGCGGCTATCATCATCGGCGGCCTGATCTCGTCGACCGCGCTCAATCTTTTGATTCTGCCCTCCATCATGGTCCGCTTCGGCCGCTTCAAGAAGCAGGAAGGCTGACCTCTCCTCCTTCATCAAATCAACAAGGCGAAACGATGATCGAACTCTATACGTCCGACACGCCGAACGGTCACAAGATCTCCATCATGCTGGAAGAAATCGGCGTGCCGTACCGCGTGAAGAAGATTTCGGCTTTCGCTGGGCGAACAGAAATCGCCGAAATTCCTCACGATCAATCCGAACGGCAAAATTCCGGCGATCATCGACAAGGATACCAATCAGCGAGTTTTCGAATCGGGCGCGATCCTGATTTACCTCGCGGAAAAATCGAAAAAGCTGCTGCCGAGAAATCCGAAGGCCCGGATCGAGACTTTGGAATGGCTGTTCTTCCAGATGGCGAATATCGGTCCGATGATGGGCCAGCTTTGGCATTTCCAGGGACGGAAGCCCAAAGTGCGCTATGCCTTCGAGCGCTACCGCAGCGAAGTCTTGCGGATTTTCGGCGTGGTCGACGGCCAGCTCGCCAAAAACCACTATCTCGCCGGCGACACCTATACGATCGCCGATATCGCCGCTTGGCCGTGGATGCGTCACTACGAAGCGCTCAACATCGACCTGTCCCCCTTCCTCAATGTCGCCCGCTGGATCGCCGAGATCGCCGAACGCCCGGCGGCCCAAAAGGGCATCACTATCCCCGGTTAGGCCCTGTTTACATAGGCTTAGGCCGTATTGTCATAAGAGGCATTTCGGGCGACAAATATCTCCCGATAGTCCACGGGGCCATACCGAGGGGGGAATGGCGGGACCGGATCCATTGGCCGAGCTGCTTTTGGCGACGGCGCGGGGCGACCGCGCCGCTTTTGCCCGCCTTTATGAACTGACCTCCCCGAAGCTTTTTGCCCTCGCCGTCGGTATTCTCAGAAGGCGGGATTGGGCCGAAGAGACGCTCCAAGAGTTTTTCCTAAGACTGTGGCGTTCAGCCCACCGGTTCGACCCCGCCCGAGGGTCGGCAATGAGTTGGATGGTCACGATCGTGCGCAACGGCGCGTTAACCGCGCTGCAATGCCGGCCGCGCGAACTCGCGACCGAGGACATCCCCGCTGCCACCGACGTTCCCGATTCCGGCCCCGATCCTTTGGAACAAGCGATGCGGAGCAGGGCCGCGCGGGCCCTGTTCGAATGCCTGAAAGGCCTGGACGAGACCCAACGAAAAACCATTCTGCTCGCATATTATGAGGGCTTGACCCATGTCGAGCTGGCGGCGCGTCTCGCGACACCGCTTGGCACGGTAAAGAGCTGGATCCGGCGCGGATTGGTTCATTTGAAGGATTGCCTGGAGGGCCGCCATGGCTCGCCCTGATCCTGAAATGCGGCAACTGATGGCCGCCGAATATGCTTTGGGCACGCTGCGGGGCGCGGCGCGGCGGCGATTCGAGAAGCTGCGCGCCGACGACGCGGTCTATTGCCGCGACGCCGACGAATGGGAAAACCGGCTCAATCTGCTGGCCGAAGCCGTGCCGGACGTGGTGCCGCCGGATTCCGTCTGGCGACGGATCGAGCAGGGCATCGACATGTCCACCGTCCGTAGCTGGTGGAATAGTCCGGGCTTTTGGCGCGGCGTAAGCGCGGTATCCGCTGCCGCTGCCGCTGCCCTTCTTGCGTTATTCATCCAGACCCGGCCGGTGCCGCCGCCAGCACCTGCCATCCCCTCGCAAGTCGCGGTGCTCAACGATCAACAACAACTTCCGGCCTGGATCATCCGCAGCGATTTCGCCGGCCACGTGGTTTCCGTCGAGTCGCTCCGGCCCCAGGACCAGCCCGCCGGGACCTCTTATGAGCTTTGGCTAATCCCGAGCACCAAGGGCCAGCCCCCGGTTTCGCTCGGCTTGATCGCAGGCTCGGGCGACAAGAAAATCGCGCTCAATCCCAGGCAATTCGACAGCTTGCGGAACGCCGCCGCCATGGCGGTGAGTTTGGAACCCACCGGCGGGTCGCCGACCGGTCTGCCCACCGGGCCGGTTCTTTATCAAGGCGCGCTTGTCGGCGGTTCGATCTAGACCGATACCGGCATCACGCGGTTCAAAGCACCACCTCTCCTTCCACCCAAAATTTCTCCTTCTCACAATTCCGTGAGCGGGCTCATCCGCCGTTCCGACCCCCGGATAGTTAGCAGCAAGGATGCGTTGTCCTTGTCGCCCGCCCGGCACCAACGGGGGCGTGCGAGTTATCCGAGGCGAAGAACAAGGAGAGTGAAATGCCGAACAGCCTGATCATTCCGTCGCAAACCATCAATCTGGCCCGCCGCTCGCTCCTGAGCCGCGCCGGCCGAGCGACCCTTTCTGCCGCCGCCGTCGCCATTCTCGCGGGCTGCGAGAGCATGGCCAGTTCGAAAATGGCCGATGCCGCCGATCCCGCGGCCGATATCAAGATTTTGAATACCGCCTTGAGCGCGGAATACGAAGCGATCGCGGCTTACCAAGTGGGCGCCGAAAGCGGTCTGCTGCAGCCGGAAGTCCTGACGCTGGCAGTCACATTTCAGAGCCAACACAAGGAACATGCGGGCGTCTTGTCGAGTACCATCGGAAAGCTCGGCGGCACCGCGACGGGCCCAAAAACCAAATACGAACTTCCCGTGGAGAAGTTGAAGACCCAAGCCGACGTGCTGGCCTTCGCTGCCAGCCTGGAGAAAGGCGCGGTCAGTGCGTATCTGGGCGCGGTGGCGCTGTTCGCGAACCGCGACCTGGCCAAGGCCGCCGCCAGCATTCTGGGCGACGAGGCTATGCACTGGGCCGTGCTTCGCAATGCCTTGGGCGATGTTCCGGTGCCTGCCGCTTTCGTCGCCTGACCCCTGGCCGCCGCACCTTTATGCGTCCCGCCGGTATGAACGGTCTTCGGAATCGTGGGGAGGCGGTTCCCCTGGCCTAGCCCTCGAGCGCCGGCGGGGCGCGCCTTTTTCTTCCTGCGTTCTTGTATAAAAGTCTTGGGAAGATCGATATGGGTCAAATAACACGCGGCGCCCTCATTTTTTTCGGACTCGCCGCATTCACCGCTTCAAGCGCTTTGGCGCTTCAATCCGGCGATGTCAAACGCGGCGAAGATATTTATGCGCGCTGCATGGCTTGCCATTCCCTGGAATACAACCGGACGAGCCCGAAACATTGCGGGCTGTTCGGCCGCGAAGCCGGAAGCCTTCCCGATTTCGATTATTCCGAGGCCATGAAGAAATCGGGAATCACCTGGAGCGCTGCGACCCTCGATCAATTCCTGAAAAAACCGCAGGCGATGGTGCCGGGAACGATCATGACCTATGACGGCGTCCCCGACGATCAGGAACGGGCCGATCTGATCGCGTACTTGGAGATGGCAAACGCCGCCAAGGAAGTTTGCCCTTAGCGGCGCCGGTCAGCGCAAGGCGTTGTTGATCAGATAGGTGGCGATATCGATCGGCGTCAGCTTGAAGTCGGCGACGATGTTGTTTTCCATCGCCATCTTGGTGATCAGGTGATTCTCGGCATTGACCGGCTTGACCTTAAAGATGCCGCGAGCGCCTTTAACTTTCGGATAAAGAGCGGGGTCTACCATCTTCTCTTTCTTCGATAATCGCTCGATGGCGGTGGCCTCATCGACCCCAGCGGCGTCCTCCTTTTTGAGGAGCTTCCAATCGGTTTCGGCCCCGTACATGGATTGATTGAGGGCTTTGACCGCGGCCTGTGCCAAGTCCTCGGCAACCCCCACTTTATATATGTGCTTGGTCAGGCCGACGCTGGCGCCCCATTTGCACGCGCTACTGCTTCGCGCCACATAGATTTCCGCCATTCGTCCTCACTTTCGATTATTCAAATCAGCCTCGAACAGACTTTGTAGTTCAGCCGCGGCCTCTTTCGATGTCTGCAACAACTGGGCCTCGTCGGTATAAATGTCGTGCTGCGCCTGCAGCGTCGCTTCGTCATGTTCCTTGAATCGCACGATCGTTGCATTTGCCTCGTCGGCGGGAATGCCGAGCGCCTCCAGCAAATTCTCGGTCAGCAGCAAGCTTGAATGCAGGGTCTCTCGCACCAGCATGGTGACTCTCAGATCCATGAGGCGGAAGGCGTGCTGGCGGTTGCGCGCCCGGGCGAAGATCGGAAGATCCGGATAATTGCGCCGCACAACCTCGGCCGTACGCACCGACGCCTCTGGATTGTCGATGGCGAGCACGAAGGCTTTTGCTTTATGAGCCTCGGCCGCCCGCAGCAGGTCGAGCCGCGAGGCGTCGCCGTAGTACACCCTGGAACCGAAACGGGCGACGAAATCGACCTGCTCCGCACTTACGTCGATCGCGGTAAAGGGAATTCCACGGCCGCGCAAGATACGGCCGACGATCTGACCGAACCGGCCGAAACCGGCAATGATGACCGGATTGCCGGGCTCGTCGATTTCGTCGAAGGGACGTTTATCGGGCAACTCGAACAAGGGCGCCACCACCCGATCGTAGAAGGAGAACATAGCCGGGGTTGCGATCATCGAAACCGTGACGGCCACAATCAGCAGATTGGCCAATTGCTGATCCATCAGCCCAAGGCTGGCAGCCAGACCGAACAGCACGAACGCGAATTCGCCGCCTTGGGCAAGCGCCCCGGCCATTTGCCGCGCCAATTCGGCGCCGAACCTCGTTATGGTGGCGAGGCCGAACACCAGCAGCCCTTTGATCAGCATCAGGCCCAGGACGAGCCCGAGGACCATTCCCGGCTCGCTCGTCAACAGATGGAAATCGGTGGACATGCCGACGGCCATAAAAAAGAGACCGAGCAACAAGCCCTTGAAGGGTTCGATATCGGCCTGCAATTCGTGGCGGTATTCCGAAATCGGCCAACAGCACCCCGGCGAGGAACGAACCCAAGGTCATCGACAGACCGACCAATTCCATCAGCGCCGAAGTGCCGACGACGACTAGGAGCGCCGCCGCCACAAAAATCTCCGGGATGTTCGTTTCGGCCATCACCCGGAAGGCGGGGCGCAAGAGATAGCGTCCGCCGACCAGAACCACGGTCAGTACGCCCAGTGCCGTCGCGCCCGAAATGAGCGTCGACCTAAAATCGGCGGTCGGCACGGCCATCAGCGGCAGGAAGGCGAGCGCCGGGATGACTGCCAGATCCTGGAACAGCAATATGGCGAAGGAGGCCCGGCCGTAGGGTGTGTTGATCTCATTGCGTTCGGCCAGGAGTGGCAGCACGAAGGCGGTGGAGGACAAGGCCAAACCGAATCCGGCGACCCCGGCCGCCTCGGGGGGAATGCCGAGGGCGACGCCGATTATCGCGAACACGAAGCCGGTCAGGACCACTTGAGCGCCGCCGAGTCCGAAGACCTGGCGCCGCATGACCCAAAGGCGCTGCGGCTTCAACTCAAGGCCGATGACAAATAGAAGCAGCACCACCCCGAAACGTGAAACTTGAACCATGCTCTCGGGATCGTCGATCAGAGAGAACCCATGGGGGCCCAGCGCCAAGCCCGCCGCCAGATAGCCGAGCACGGCCCCCAGCCGCAGCTTCTTGAACAGGGGAACGGCGATGACCGCGGCTAACAGCAGGATGGAAATTTCTTCGAGCGAGATCATTCTTATCCCGCCCGCGATTTCCCCCGAGCGGCCTTGATTACCAAAACGTATAGATAAGTGATTTTGAGGGCTTCGAATCAAGACTTAATGCGCGGCGGGGGATTCTTCGAATCGGCTAGCGATATTCCACAGATTTCACAGGTCCTTTATTTCGCCGCCAGGCGCGAACCGAAATTGCCGGGTGCCGACGTTGCAAAACGCGTCGTGGGCGATACCGCCGCTTCTAGGTATTGGGGTGGGGAGTCATTCCGGAGCCACACACTTGCTCGAACTGCGCAGGATAGAGTTCGAGCGGTTCGTACAGTTCCTGTTCGGCTATTGCTTGCTTAACGACCGCATCCAATGGGGCACGTCATTTGCGCGCTCAGTCCGAGACAGGATAGTCTTTCGTCACAGTCTTTCGTCACAGTCTTTCGTCACAGTCTTTCGTCACAGTCTTTCGTCACAGTCTTTCGTCACAGTCTTTCGTCACAGTCTTTCGTCACAGTCTTTCGTCACAGTCTTTCGTCACAGTCTTTCGTCACAGTCTTTCGTCACAGTCTTTCGTCACAGTCTTTCGTCACAGTCTTTCGTCACAGTCTTTCGTCACAGTCTTTCGTCACAGTCTTTCGTCACAGTCTTTCGTCGCACGAACGAATGGTCGCATGAAATCGTGATCCATAATCGGTCATTAACTGGACACTCCGTTTGGCGGACGGGGGTTATCCCTTAATCTAGCAAAAACCAGATCTTTATGCCGTTTTTATATCCGCGCCCTCAATCCGTATGGAGACTTTATGGTCGCCGGCCTATGTGTATTCGCGCCGGACGAATAGCGCTTGCAAAGCGCGCCGGCTCAAGAATGGAGGCTGTCATGGACGGCGCAATTGTGACTTTCTTAAACATCGCGATACTGGCGGCGCTCGTCGTTCTTTTCTTCATCGTTCTCGATGTCCCCGTAGCGCGCCCTACGAAGAGAAACACGTCCGCCAATTCTCACAGTCACCGGAAGTGACTGCAGGTGGCGCGGCAGATTTTGAAAAACACCAGAGGTCGCAAATGTTCGATCCGATTGTAGCGATCGCGAGCGTTGCATATGTTTTCGCCGCACCGGTGCTCGTCAAGATTTTAGTTCTCGATCGTCCCGATGCGCGGGAATCCTCGCCGCGCAAAGACGACGCATCATCTCGCGCCCGCATTGGGCACAAGTGATCTGACGCGCTGAGACGCATTCCGTATCCGACCGGACTTTCCGAACTGCTGAATTTCGTCAGCCCAGATTTGGTTTGTGCAGAAATAGTCGTGAAAGACCAGCCCAGCGCGCCATCATTCTTCGATTGGTATTTCGGGACCGCATCACAAGCCGACAAAACGGCGAAAAAGCAACCCAACCGGCTTTATGGATTTTTTATTTCCGGAGTCAAAAATCCGTCTCGTATCTTTATGGGCCGAGGCTCACGCTGTAGTTCGCCGCCCAAGGAGACGGCCGTATCAACAACTAATGAGGCCTCGCCATGAGTATGTTTCAAAACTCCACCTTCGCTGGCGCAAGCCGTACCGAAGACTGTTTTCATCGCGTCAACCATGCACCGATCCTCGTCACCGTGACCGGGATCAAATCGAACTTTTGGAGCGTCGAGAGCAGCGATGACAGCGTCGGGGGCATATTCGTGAGCCGCAAGGCCGCGCTCGCCTTCGCCCACGAAGCCATGATTTCGTCCAACGCCGCCGTCGTCGTGAATGAAGACCGCATCATGAGTGTCGAGCAACATTTCGGGCGCAACTTTCTCGACACGAGCCATCGCGATACAAACACGCCGATCCAGCGGCCATACGCTGTTGGCGCGCGCCGCGGCTCGGAAGCAGCCCACAAACCGCTGTTCAGCGAACACGAAGTCGCGATCGGATTTTCATTCCTCGCACTGGCCGCCACCGTTTTCGCTTTGGCCTAGACCATCCGGAGAGCTCGTGTTCAAGGGCTTAATTTCCCAGCTAGTTACGCCCTTTCGCGACGGCGCATTGGACGAAAAAGCGTTCTGTTCCCTGGCCGATTGGGAGATCGCCGAGGGCGTCGAAGGTCTCGTTCCGTGCGGAGCGACCGGCGAAGCCCCGACGCTTACCTTGGCGGAATGGGGACGGCTCATCCGCCTTTGCGTGGAAACCGCCGTCGAGCGTGTTCCCGTCATCGCCGGCATCGTCTCGAGTTCAACGGATACGGCCGTTGATATGGCGCGTATCGCGTACCAAGCCCGGGCAAATGCGGCGCTGGTCGTCGTTCCCCCTTATAGCCGGCCAAGCCAAGAGGGCCTCTACCGCCATTTCGAAGCCGTCGCGACCGCCGTTGACCTTCCGATCATCATCGGCAACGAACCGGACCGCTGTGCGATCGATCTGCACCCGGTAACGGTCGCGCGGCTCGCTGCGCTTCCGAACATCGTCGGCATCAAGGACAGATCTGGCAATATGCGCCGGCCTGGCGAGATTGCCGCGCTGGTTTCGCGGGATTTCGTGCAGCTCTCGGGCGATGACCGTACGGCGCTTGCCTTCAATGCCGCAGGGGGGTGCGGGTGCATGTCCGACCTGGCAAACGTCACGCCACGATTAGGTGCGGAATTGCAATTGGCCTGGCGGAGCGGCGATGGACCGAAAGCATACGCCCTGCAAAAACGGCTATTTCCCCTGTCAGAAGCTCTTGCGCTCGAACCAAGTCCCGGACCTGTTAAATACGCACTATCGCTTCTGCGCGGCTTGCGCAACGAATTGCGGTTACCGCTCGTACCCGTGGAGGCGGCGACCGCAACCAAGATTTCCCAGGCAATCGACGCGGTTATCCGGGCCCAGCGTGCATGCCGGGGCAATTCGAACCTTCGCGTTGCCCAACGGTAAAAATTAGCCTGGCGTTGCGAGAAACAGATGCGTTTTTCCCGGTGGCAAATCCTCGCGATCTGTTCCGTTTGCGTCGCCGGAATATTGCTCGCGCTGCCGAATGTCGTTGGGCAGAATATTGCACGATCCCTTCCATTCGAGAATCAAATCCATCTAGGTTTGGACCTTAAGGGAGGCAGTTATCTCCTTCTCAAGGTCGACACCGACGCCGCCGACCGCCAGCGCCTTGAAGGCGCCATCAATGCCGTGCGCCGCGCGCTGCGCACTGCGGACATCCAATACATAAATTTGCGGATTCAGGACGCGGCGATCATGTTTCAGCTTCGCGATGCCGGTCGAATCGCCGACGTCAAAAAGCTGCTTCAGCCGATCGCCGGCAATGGCGTGAATGCGGACTTCGGCATAACCGCAAGCGACGCAGGCGAATTCGCCATGAAGTCCGCGGAAGCGTCCGCAAGGAATAGCGCCAACGACACGGTCGAGCGCTCAATCGAAATCGTTCGTCGCCGAAATCGACGAAACGGGAGTGAGCGAACCGATGATCATTCGTCAAGGAGCGGATCGCATCGCCGTGCAGCTTCCCGGCCTTCAGGATCCCGACCGCATCAAGCGTCTGCTCGGCACCACGGCAAAACTGTCCTTTCATCTTCTCAACACCGATCAACCAAGTACCGCAGTGCCGCCGCCGGGGACGGAGTATTTATATGGCGAAGACGCGCAACGCCGACCGAACCGATACCTGGTTGTGAAAGGCATCGAGGTCGACGGCGCACATCTGCGGAACGCCACCGCCGCAATGAACCAACAGACCAACGAATGGGTCGTGAACTTCGAGTTCGATTCGACCGGGGCACGGCAGTTTGCGGCGACGACGCAGGAGCATGTCGGCCAGGCGCTCGCTATCGTCCTCGACAACAAAGTCATCAGCGCCCCCGTGATCCGGGAGCCGATCCTGGGCGGTCAAGGCCAGATCAGCGGTCATTTCACGGCGGGCGATGCGAACGACCTCGCGATCCTGCTGCGCGGTGGCGCGTTGCCGGCACCGCTCAAGATTATCGAGGAACGAACGGTCGGGCCCAATCTCGGCGCCGACGCCATCCGCACCGGCATTTACGCCTGCGCGATCGGCGGCTCGCTCGTCATTGTCTTCATGATCTTCTTTTACCGGCTCTTCGGAGTCTTCGCCTCAATCGGGCTGGTGCTGGATATCGTTCTTCTCATCGGCGCATTGTCGTTTTTTCAAGCCAACCTCACACTTCCCGGAATCGTCGGTATATTGCTGACGATCGGGATGTCGGTCGACGCCAACATTCTCATCAACGAACGAATTCGCGAGGAGGCGCGCAAGGGGCGAACGCCACTCTCGGCAATTCAGACGGGATCGTCCAAAGCCATGGCGACGATCATCGACGCGAACGTCACGACCCTGCTGAAGATGCTGATCCTGTTCACTTTGGCGTCGGGTCCTGTCAAGGGATTCGCGATCACCATTACCTTGGGAATTCTGACATCGATGTTCACTGCGATCGTGCTCGTCCGCCTTATCATGTCGTTGTGGTTGCGACGGGCCCGGCCCAAGGCGCTTCTCGCCTAGGAGATCCCAATGTTTTTCGGCCCCCGCCTCATTCCCGACGACACCACGATTCCCTTCATGAACGGACGCATTGCCGGTTTGGTGGTGTCGGCTGTATTGAGCATCGCATCCATCATTTTGGCGTTCCGTCCGGGGCTCAATCTCGGGATCGATTTCCGGGGAGAAATCGCCGTTCACGCCCATATGCCAACCCCCGTGAATTTTTCAGAATCTGAGGGCGCGAACTCGAAAAATTGAATCTCGGTCCGGTGGATCTGCAGGAGTTCGGATCGGCCCACGACGTGCAACTTCGCTTCGAACGTCAGCCCGGCGACGACACGGCGCAGCAAGATGCGGTGACCGCTGTTCGTCAATCCCTGGAGCAGGATTTTCCCGGCACGGATTTGCAAAGTGTCGAGGCGGTGGGTGCCACCGTCAGCGGCGAATTGTTCCACGACGGAATGACGGCATTGGCGATCGCCATGCTGGCCATGCTCGGATACATCTGGTTTCAATTCGAATGGGAATTCGGCGTGGCTGGAATGCTGACGCTTTTGCTCGACGCGACAAAAATCGTCGGCGTCTATGGAATAACGCATTTTCAATTCAATCTGACCAGCATCGTCGCGATCCTCACCATCATGGGCTATTCCGTGAACGACAAGGTCGTCGTCTACGACCGCATCCGGGAAAACCTGCGGCTCTATAAGCGCATGGACCTTCGGTCTCTCATCGATCGCAGCATCAACGACACCTTGAGCCGCACGATCGCGACCTCGGGCACGGTATTTCTCGCGATAGTGCCGCTGGCCGTGATGAGCAGCGGCACGATCCAGGAGTTCTCCATCGTCTTGCTGACAGGGATCGTGATCGGCACCTCTTCATCGATCTTCATCGCGGCGCCTATCCTGCTGTTCTTGGGAGGGACGCGGCTGCGGCAGGCAACCCCGTGTCCTGCGGGCTAGCCGAATGACAGCGACCAAGCTGAAAAGCGCCTCCTTGGACCAGCGGCCGGCTAACCCCGATCAAGCCGTCCACATCGTCGTCAGCAGGGCGGGTCCGCGGCGCTGGTCCGTTTGCAGCAGCGACAACAACATTGGTGGAATGTTCCTTCAACACGATAGGGCGCTTGTATTCGCGCGGCAGGAAGCGATGTTCCTGCCCGACGCGGTGGTGGTCGATAAAGGCGGGCGGGCGCTGCGGTACTAGGCCTGCGAACGCCGCACCCAACATATTAATTTTATTGAGAAATTTCGGTATTTGATGATGGCAACAGGGCCATTGTCAAATCTGGAAAGACGCCCTGCTGCCGCGCAGCTTGATTCCGCAAAAACTGGGTCTTTATGCCGTCTTTATATCCGCGCCCTTAATCCGTATGGAGGCTTTATGGCCTCAGGCCTATGTGTATTCGCGCCGGATGAAGTGCGCTTCCGAAGCGCGCCGGCTCAAGAATGGAGGTCTCAAATGTACGATCTGATTCTGTCTATCGCCGCCGGCGCCTTTCTCGCCACACCGGTGATTTTGTATTGCGTCTTCTTCGGGCGCCCCGGTGCGCGGAAATCGTCGCCCTTGAAAGGCAACGCATCATTCCACGCCCATTTGGGGCACTGATGAGCGACGCACGGCGGCATGCCGCGAAAACATAAAGAGATTGGCCATCTATTTCCCGATTCGAATTAACCTGATGACCGCACTCATTGGCGCAGCCCTCGTTATCATTGCTGTTGCTGCTGTCCAGCTTGCTTGACGTGCCGTCGATCAGCGAAACAATAGAACGACATAACAAGGGATCTCAATGATCCTCGCGGTGCCGATCAGTAAAGCCCCATCATGGTCGATCTTTTCCTGATCGGCGCCGTGGTCATATTCATTTGCGCCTGGGTGTATTTGCTTCTGGTTGGTTTCGAGATTTTCTAACCATGCGGCGAATTAACCTGGATGACGTTTTTATGAAACCGATGTTCCCCGCGGTTTGATTTGAATCAAAGCGACGCTCTACTGAATAGAGATATAAAAATTCGTATTACCCAGTGAACCATCCCACAAACAGGCGTAAGGCATCTTTGAGTTTCGTGATCTCGGTTCCGGATAGAGGTGATTTATGTTCGACGTGATGATGATTGTGATTGGCATCGCGAGTTTCGTGGCCCTCCTGGGCTACGTGTCGCTCTGCGAAAGGATGTGAGCCATGGTTTTCGATTATGTGCTGGGTGCGGTCGTGTCGCTCGTCATCCTCGTTTATCTCGTTTTTGCACTGGTGCGTCCGGAGAAATTCTAGGGCGCGATTTTTGAGGATTTGAAATGACGACAAACGGAATTCTTCAGATCGTCGTCTTCACGGCGATCGTGGTGGCGATGGCGATTCCGCTCGGCCAATACATGGCGCGGGTGTTCACCGGCGAGCGCACATTGCTTTCGCCCGTTCTCGGCCCCGTAGAGCGGATTTTCTACCGGGTCTCCGGCGTCGATCCGAACGGCGAACAGCATTGGCTGACCTACGCCGTCGCCATGCTGCTGTTCAATCTTGTCTGTTTCGTGACGCTTTACGCGATGCTGCGGCTGCAATTCTATCTGCCGTGGAATCCCCAAGGCATGACGGGAATGACGCCGGACTTGGCGCTTAATACCGCGATCAGCTTCACCACCAATACCAATTGGCAAAATTACGGCGGCGAAACCACGCTGAGTTATTTCACCCAGATGGCGGGCCTGACCGTCCATAATTTCGTGTCGGCCGCCACCGGCATCGCCATGGTCATCGCCCTCATTCGCGGCTTCACCCGGCGTTCGGCGAAGACCGTCGGCAATTTCTGGGTCGATCTCACCCGCTGCACGCTCTATGTGCTGCTGCCGATGTCGATAATCGCGACTCTATTCTTCATCTGGCAGGGCATGCCGCAAACTTTGGGCGCCTATGTGGACGGCACGACACTCGAAGGCGCCAAGCAGACGCTCGCCCAGGGCCCGGTCGCGTCGCAAATTGCCATCAAGACCATGGGAACCAATGGCGGCGGCTTCTTCAACGTCAACGCGTCGCATCCTTACGAGAATCCGACGCCATTCTCGAATCTCGTGACAACTTGGTTGGAATTCTCGATCGGCGCCGCGCTCACCATCACCTTCGGCAAGATGGTCGGCAACATGAAACAAGGGTGGTCGCTTTTCGGGGCGATGGCGATCCTGTTCCTGGTCGGCGCTTTTGTTTGCTACGGCGCGGAGAGCGCCGGCAATCCCGCCTTCGCCAAGCTCGGCATCGACCAGGCGCCGAGCGCCCTGCAAGCCGGCGGCAATATGGAAGGCAAGGAAGTCCGCTTAGGCATCACCGATTCCGCGCTTTTTGCGACAACCACGACCGATACCTCGGATGGCGCGGTCAATGCGATGCATGACAGCTTCATGCCGATCGGCGGCTTGGTGCCCATCGTCAACATGCAGCTCGGCGAAATCATCTTCGGCGGTGTCGGCTGCGGGCTTTACGGCATGCTGCTCTTCGCCATTCTCGCGGTGTTCATCGCCGGGCTGATGGTCGGGCGAACCCCCGAATATCTCGGCAAGAAGATCGAATCCCGCGAAGTCAAGATGGCCATGCTGGCGATTCTGGTGGTGCCGCTGTCGGCCCTCGGCTTCACCGCTCTGGCCGCGGTGCTTCCGGCCGGGCTTGCGGGACCGGAGAATGCCGGCCCCCATGGCTTCAGCGAGATCCTCTACGCCTTCACCTCGCAGACCGCGAATAACGGCAGCGCCTTTGCCGGGCTCACGGGCAATACGCCCTACTACAACATCACGGGTTCCCTCGCGATGATGATCGGGCGCTTTGCCATCGCCATTCCCGTATTGGCGATCGCCGGCTCGCTCGCGGCCAAGAAACTCGTCCCCGCGTCGGCCGGCACCTTCCCGACCGATAACGGGCTGTTCGTGGCCCTTCTGATCGGCGTCATCATCATCACCGGTGGTCTCATTTATTTCCCGGCCGACGCGCTCGGACCCATCGTCGAACACCTGCAGATGCAGGCCGGCACACTTTATTGAGGATCATTCCATGAACGATAAGAATTCAACTCCCGGTTTTGCCGAAACTCTGGTCCACCGCAAGCGCGGCGTCGCCGGTGTATCGCCGGAGATCATCCGGCACGCGATTTGGGACTCGTTCCGCAAGCTCAGCCCGCGCACGCTGGTCCGCAGTCCGGTCATGTTCGTGGTGGAGATCGTCGCCGCGGCCACCACGGTCGTTTTGGCCCGCGACATTATCGCCGGCAATCCCGGCATTTCCTTCACCGGCCAGATCGCGTTCTGGCTGTGGTTCACGGTGATCTTCGCCAATTTCGCGGAAGCGGTGGCAGAGGGCCGGGGCAAGGCCCAGGCAGAGAACCTGCGCCGCACCCGCACCCAAACCATGGCCAAGCGCCTGGCTAATGGGAATACGAAAAATATCGAGAAGGTGTCGGCCTTCGCCTTGAAGCAAGACGATCTCGTGCTGGTCGAAGCCGGCGACATGATCCCCAGCGACGGCGACGTGATCGAAGGCATTGCTTCGGTCGATGAATCCGCCATTACCGGCGAATCCGCGCCGGTCATCCGCGAAAGCGGCGGCGACCGCTCGGCGGTCACCGGCGGCACGCGGGTGTTGTCCGACTGGGTCAAGGTCCGCATCACGGCCGCCCAGGGCTCGACGTTCCTGGATCGCATGATCGCTCTGGTCGAAGGCGCCGTTCGCCAGAAGACCCCCAACGAGATTGCGCTCAATATCCTGCTGGCTGGATTGACGATCATCTTCGTGTTCGCGACGGTGACGATCCCGAGCTTCGCGATCTATGCCGGCGGCACGGTTTCAATCGTGGTTCTGATCGCGCTCTTCGTTACTCTAATCCCAACGACAATTGGAGCATTGCTGTCGGCGATCGGCATTGCCGGCATGGACCGGCTGGTGAAATTCAACGTGCTCGCCATGTCCGGCCGTGCGGTCGAGGCCGCAGGCGATGTCGACACGCTACTCTTGGATAAAACCGGCACGATCACGCTCGGCAACCGCCAGGCCTCGGAATTCATCCCGATGCCGGGCGTGCCGGCGGAAACCTTAGCCGAAGCGGCGCAACTCGCCTCGCTTAGCGACGAAACCCCCGAGGGGCGTTCAATCGTCGTCCTCGCCAAGGACAAATATGGGCTTCGCCCTCGCGACATGGCCGCCCATAAAGCGCGTTTCGTGCCCTTTTCGGCGCAGACCCGCATGAGCGGTGTCGATATCGATGGTCATGTCATCCGCAAGGGTGCGGCGGACGCCATCCTCGATTCGATCGGCAAATCCGCGGCCGGCTCCGCGGTTCCGGCCGCTTTCCGCCAGACCGTCGACAATATTTCGCGCTCCGGCGGCACGCCGCTGGCCGTCGCCAAGGACAACATTATTCTCGGCGTCATCCATCTCAAAGACGTGGTCAAGGGCGGCATTCGCGAACGCTTTGCCGAGCTCCGGCGCATGGGTATCCGCACCGTCATGATCACCGGCGACAATCCGCTCACCGCTGCCGCCATTGCCGCCGAAGCCGGCGTCGACGATTTCCTGGCCCAGGCAACGCCCGAAGATAAATTGCGCTTGATCCGCAAGGAGCAGACCGACGGCAAGCTGGTCGCCATGTGCGGCGACGGCACCAACGATGCCCCCGCCCTGGCTCAGGCCGATGTCGGCGTGGCCATGCAGACGGGAACGCAAGCGGCGCGGGAAGCCGGCAATATGGTCGATCTCGATTCCGATCCGACCAAGCTGATCGAGGTTGTGATGATCGGCAAACAGCTTCTGATCACCCGCGGCGCGCTGACCACGTTTTCGATCGCCAACGACGTGGCAAAATATTTCGCCATCATCCCGGCGATGTTCGCGGCGTTTTATCCGAGCTTGAATGTCGTGAATATCATGCATCTGCAGACGCCGCAAAGCGCCATTCTGTCGGCGATCATCTTCAATGCATTCATCATCATCGCCCTGATCCCGCTTGCCTTGCGCGGCGTCAAATACCGGCCGCAAAGCGCGGGGCGCTTGTTGACCCGCAATTTACTGATCTACGGCGTTGGCGGCGTGATCATTCCCTTCATCGGCATCAAGGCCATCGACATCGCTATCAACGCCATCGGCCTGATCTGAGGAGAATCCCCATGCTGAAAGAATTTCGCCCTGCCATCGTTCTGACCGTCGCCTTCACCCTGCTGTGCGGCATCGCTTATCCGCTGGGCATGACGGGCATCGCCCAAGTCCTTTTCCCCGACCAGGCGAATGGAAGCCTGATTACGAAGGATGGCAAGGTGATCGGCTCGGAACTGATCGGGCAGAATTTCACGCAAGATAAGTATTTCCACGGCCGGCCTTCGGCGACGACGGAACCGGATCCGAAGGACCCCACCAAGACCGTCCCGGTGCCCTACGCCGCGGACAATTCCGTCGCGTCCAATCTCGGCCCGACTTCGAAGGCTCTGGTGGACCGGGTCACCGGGGACGCGGCAACGCTGGCCGCCGAAAATCCCAAGGCGCCGGTGCCGGTTGACCTGGTGACGACATCGGCGAGCGGCCTCGATCCCGACATCACCCCCGCCGGGGCCCTGTTTCAAGTGCCCCGGGTCGCCAAGGCGCGGGGCATTAGCGAAGACAAGCTGCGCGAGCTCGTTTCCCAGTCCACTCAAGGCCGGTTCCTCGGCATCTTTGGTGAGCCGCGGGTCAACGTACTGAAACTCAATTTAGCTTTGGATGACCAATTCCCAGCTCATTGAGGATGGCCTAAGATCGGCAGGTTATGGCCGATGTTGATCGAACCGATCGTCCAAATCCCGATGCGCTTCTTGCGGCCGCGCAAAAAGAGAATCGCGGCCGGCTGAAGATCTTTTTCGGGGCCGCTCCCGGCGTTGGCAAAACCTACGCCATGCTCGAGGCGGCCCAGGAGCGCAAGCGCGAAGGCATCGACGTCGTCGTCGGCCTCGTCGAAACCCACGGACGGCGCGAGACCGAGCGTTTGATCGAAGGTCTCGACACCATACCCCGCAAACCCGTGGACTATCGCGGCAAGATGCTCGAGGAGATGGATCTCGAAGGGATCTTGGCGCGCCGTCCCAAAATCGTCCTCGTCGACGAGCTCGCCCACACCAATGTGCCGGGCGGGCGTCACCTGAAGCGTTACCAGGACGTCGAAGATATCCTGGCCGCCGGCATCGACGTCTATTCCACGCTAAATACTCAACATCTCGAAAGCTTGAACGACGTCGTCGAGCGCATTACCGGCGTTCGGGTGCGCGAAACCGTGCCGGATTCGGTTCTTGCCGAAGCCGACGAGATCGAACTCGTTGATTTGCCGCCGGACGACCTTTTGAAGCGCCTCGAGGAAGGCAAGGTCTACGTCCCGGAACAGGCGCGCCGGGCGATTCAGAGCTTCTTTCAACGCGGCAATCTGACCGCCTTGCGGGAATTGGCGATGCGTCACGCCGCCGAACGCGTCGACGCACAGATGCTCGATTACATGCGCACCCACGCGATCGCCGGTCCTTGGCCGGCGCGTGAGCGCATTCTGGTTTGCGTCGGCGCCGATGGACTTGGCTCCCGGCTGGTGCGGGCCGCGAAACGCCTGGCCGAGCGGCGGTCCGTCGATTGGATCGCTCTTCACATTGAAACGTCACGCGATTTCACGCGCTCCGAGGAAGAAAAGAATTGCATCAGCCAGGCTTTGCGTCTGGCCGAGCAACTTGGCGGTGAAGCCGCCACCCGGCAAGGCGAGGACGTGACTGGCGAGTTGCTCGCTTACGCCCGAGAGCACAATTGCACCCAGATCATCGTCGGCAGACTTGAAGAACCGTCTTGGCGGCGGCTGTGGCGCGGGGGCACGGTCACCGGCAAAATCATCGAAAAGGCCGGTGCCTTCGAAGTTCTGTTGGTCAGCGGCGAAGAGGCGGAGCGGCCTGACCAAGCCCTTCCAATCACCGCCCCCTCAAAGCGATACGCGTGGATTCCTTACCTTCTGGCCGCGTTCGGGGTTGCGGTTGCCACCGGTTTTGGATTTCTTATTTACGGCTGGCTGCCGCTTCCCAACATCTCCGTCGTCTTCTTGCTGATGGTGCTGGTGATCGCGGTGAATCTCGGCCGCGGGCCAGCAATCTTTGCTTCCGTCGCCGGATTTATGGCGTACGACTTTTTTTTCATCGAGCCGCGATTCCAATTTGCCGTTTCCGATGCACGTTATCTCCTCACGATCGTCTTGTTCCTCGCTGCCGCCATGATCGTCAGCAATCTGGCGAGCCGTGTCAGGCTGCAAGTCGAGGCGGCAAAGCTTTCGGCCCGGCGCACGGAAAATCTCTACGAGTTCAGCCGCAAGATCGCCGCCGCACTCAATCAAGAAGACGTGCTGTGGGCCGTCGTTCATCACGTTGCCGCGACCATCCGCGGCGGGTCGCTCGTTCTGTTGCCCCATGAGGGCCGGCTTTCGATTGCCGCCGGCTATCCGCCTGAGGACAAGATCGAGGAACGGGATTCGGCCGCTGCCGATTGGGCCTGGGCCAATGGCAAGCCGGCCGGCCGCGGCTCCACCACGCTGCCCACGGCCGACTGGCTGTTCCTCCCGCTTCGCACCGCGCGCGGCCCTGTCGGTGTCTTGGGCGTCCAAATGCAAGGCCAAGGCTTGCTCACGCCTGAAGAGAGCCGCTTGCTGGAAACGCTCTCCGATCAAGCGGCGGTGGCCATCGAACGCACCACCATGGCGGCGGATGTGGAAAAGGCGCGGCTGACCACGGAGACCGACCGACTGCGCTCCGCCTTGCTGTCGTCGGTTTCGCACGATCTTCGGACGCCTCTTGTCTCTATCCTGGGTGCCGCCACGACGTTGATCAATTACGATGCGAGCCTGCCGCCCAAGTCGCGTCAAGAACTGACCCAGACCATCCAGGACGAAGCCGAGCGGCTCAATCGCTTCGTCCAGAATCTTCTCGACATGACCAAGCTGGGCTCCGGCGCGCTCAAACCGAAAGCCGATTGGGTCGATCTCCGTGATATCATTCGCGCCGCGGTCGAACGGTCCCAGCGTCTTCTTGAACATCACAAGATTCGCATCGACATCGATTCGACGATGCCGTTAATTCGAGTCGATCCGGTGCTCATGGAGCAGGTCTTCTTCAATTTGATCGACAATGCCCGCAAATATTCCCCGCCCGATACCACCATTACCGTTTGGGGCCGGGGCCGACGCGGACAAGCCCTGATCGAGGTTTGCGATCAAGGCCCGGGCATTCCCGTAGCGGATCGCACACGGGTCTTCGACATGTTCTACCGCGCCGAATTGTCCGACAAGACCGCCGCCGGCACCGGCCTTGGCTTGTCGATCTGCCGCGGCATTGTCGAAGCCCATGGCGGCGGCATCAAGGCCGAGGCCGGCTTGCATGGCACCGGCACCTGTATTGTGATGACCCTGCCCGCACCTGCCGAACCGATCGTAGCCACCGCCGAATCGGCGGACGCTTAGGGCATGCTCTAGGAGAAAGCCGGTGCCGCGCATCCTGGTCGTCGACGACGAGCCGCAGATCCGCAAATTCCTGCGTATCAGCTTGGGTGCGAACGGCTATGACGTCGCCGAAGCGGCGAATGCCAAGGACGGCATCGAAGCCGCGCGTCTTCAGAAGCCCGATGTCGTCATCCTCGATCTCGGTCTTCCCGATATGGACGGGCAAGAAGCGATCAGCGCCATCCGGGAACTGGGCGACATGCCGATCCTCGTGCTTTCGGTCCGCGCCAGCGAGGCCGACAAGGTTGAGGCGCTGGACCGTGGCGCCACCGACTACGTGGTCAAGCCTTTCGGCATCGGCGAGCTTATGGCCCGGCTCCGCGCTGCGATGAGGCGGCGGTCGGCGGCCGAAAAGGCCAACCAGGTGGTGCAGGCCGGCACGGTCAAGATGGATTTCGCCCGCCGCATCGTGACCCGCAACGGCGAAGAGATTCATCTCTCGAAGCGCGAATTCGAACTTCTGAAATTTCTCGCGTCATCGGCGGACCACGTGCTGACCCACAGCCAGATCCTCAAAGCGGTTTGGGGCCCGGCTCATGTCGAAGACACCGCCTACTTGCGGGTCTACGTCAATCAACTGCGGCAAAAGCTGGAAGACGATCCTTCCGAGCCGCAACTCATCCTTACCGAATTGGGCATCGGGTATCGTCTGCGGGTTGCCGAATGATCGGTCAGCGATTGCCCGGGGTCATTCGGCAGCCAGCCGCTCCGCGACAATTCGCATCACATCCGGGTTTCGGCAAATCGCCACGTGAGGGCCGCTCACTTCGATCGCGATCGAATTCGGCTCATCGGGACAGCAGCTCTGCCACGCCACCAACCCGTCCTCGCGGGTATAAATGGCGGTCCCGGGAATTGGCAACGGCGTCGACAACCGCTCCGGGTCGATCGCGGCGCTGTAAAATGGCGCGCAGGCCCACACTACCGGCTCCAAGGTGCTCGCCGTCGGCAAGCGGAAGGGGCTGACCAGCGTGACCAAATGGCCGATGTCATTGGGCCGGTCATAGACGAGATCGCGCGCCAGCACGCCGCCGAGGCTAACGCCGACCACGTTGATCGGTCCGCCCTCGATTGCGCATAATTCATCGAGTCGGCGCCTCAAGCCCGAAATCAGATAGGGCGTCGGGCCCCAATTGACGCCGAGATCCCAACCGAAAGCCCGGTAGCCGCAACGCGACAGGAATCGCCGCAACGGCCACGTGAAGGCATCCGTCGTGAAGAATGCCGGAACCACCAGCACCACATGCCCCTTGCCGCTCGGCATGTCCGCGGCGTCGGGCGGAGCCGGGTGATAGGCGACGAAGGATTCGATCTCGCGCAAAAGTTGCTGGGGAGCGGGTCGCGGAACAGCGCCGCTCCGATCGAAGATACGATCGAGTAGGGTGATTGGGTCCCGCATTTTTCCACCGCTATTCAATTGATCGGATGTCATCAAGAGCCTCCCAAGGCCATCTTCATGACCGCCGGATAATCCACCTTGCCCGAACCGAGCAACGGCAGGCGCTGAACGGCGATGATCTTCCGCGGAACCAGAAGCTCAGCCAAGCCGCGGCTCCGAAACGCGGCGAGCAACTCATCGCGTGTTGCCTGCGGCGCGCTAGTCACGAGAATAAGCTGTTCGCCTTTCCGTTCATCGGGAATTGCGATGACCGCGTGTTGGTTTTCTGGCCACAGGGCCGCAGTCTCGGCTTCGACGCGGGCGAGCGATACCATCTCCCCGGCGATCTTGGCAAAACGCTTGGCCCGGCCAACGATTCGGATGTAGCCGTCCTCGTCAATGCTGACAATGTCGCCGGTGTCGTGCCAACCTTCTGGCGCCGGCTCGAGAACGCCCGGCCGTTCGGCGCGGAGATATCCCAGCATCACATTCGGTCCCTTGACGAAAAGCTGGCTGCCCTCGGTTACACCGGCAATCGGTTCAAGCCGTGATTCGACGCCAGGCAGGAATCGGCCGACCGTACCGGCTCGATAATGCATCGGCGTGTTGCAGGCGATGACCGGTGCGGTCTCGGTGATCCCGTAGCCTTCCAGAATGCGCAATCCGAATTTTTCGGCGAAGACCTGCCGGGTTTTTTCCTCCACCTTTTCAGCGCCGGCGAAGATGTAGCGGACACTGTAAAAATCATAGGCGTTCGCTTGCCGCGCATACCCGGCAAGGAAGGTGTTAGTGCCAAAAAAGATCGTGGCGTTGGTATCGTAGACGAGCTCCGGCACGATTCGATAATGCAGCGGCGACGGATAGAGGAAGGTCTTTACCCCGGACACGATCGGCAACAGCAAGCCGCCCGTGAGACCAAACGAATGGAACAGCGGCAAGGCGTTGAACACGGTGTCGGCGGCATTGAAATCGATGCGGGCACCCAGCTGCAGGCAATTCGCCAGAATGTTCGCATGGCTGAGTGCCACCCCTTTCGGCGTACCTTCGGAACCGGAGGTGAACAGCACGATGGCCGGGGAATGCGGGCTGATCCGGCGGCGGCGATGGAAGGCCGCGGCAAATGGCCGGCGCAGCATGGCGTGAAGCTTGTCAAGGAAAGAAATCTTCCCCTTGATGTCTTCGAGCCACAGAATTTCGGCGTCACGCTCAAGGCTTTCGACCAAACCCGTCAATCGCGCTTGCTCGACGAAGCGCTGCGAGGTCACGATCTTGGTAACACAAGCCGCCTTGCAGCCCGCCGCCACATTGCTGGCGCCGGTCGTGTAATTGATCAGGGCGGGAACCCGGCCATAGGCGTGGAGCGCCAGAAAAGTCGTCACTGTTGCCACGGTATTCGGCAACATGACGCCCACGAACTCGCCGGTCTTCGTCTGCCGCGCCAGGTAACGTCCCAAACCCAGGCTGAGCCCGGTCAAGCGGTCGTAACTGATCGGCTTGCGCTCGATGTCTTCGACCACCGCGGCCTCGCCGCCGTGAATGTGGCGCGCATCGAGAAAGGCCTGGAACAGGGTGCGCTCGCGATTGCCGGTTTCGAAGACCATGGTCGACATCACGTCATAAAGCGCCACCCCGGCCCGTTGCCGGCGCTTGCGGCCGACCAAGGTTTTGGGCACGTCGAAGCGGCGCGGCGGGAGGATCGTCATCGTGATTTTCGGAAACCAGCGCAGCCGTACCTTGCCCTTCATCTTCGAGAAAGGCGTGTATTGGGCGCCATCAATGCGAAGCGGCACAACCGCCGCATCGGAGCGGTCGGCGACCATCCCCGGTCCCTCGTAAATTTTCATCAGGGCGCCAGTCCTAGTGAGCCGGCCTTCCGGGAAAATGACGCAAACCCGACCCTCCCGGACCCGCCGCGTTAACGACCGAACCGACATCGGATTCGTCGGATCGAGCGGAAACGCCTCGACCAAGCCGAGGAACGGCCGCACCCACCATTTTCGTGCCATGAACGTGTTGATCGCAAAAACCGGCCGATCCGGGATGAAAGCCGCAACCAACAGGGCATCCAAGAAGGAGACATGGTTGGCCACAACCACGACTCGTTCGCCGGCCGATCTAAGATTCTCCAATCCCCTCACTTCGACGCGATAAGCGAATCGCAGTGCCGACGTGACCACGCCACGCAAGACCTCATCCGGCAATAGCCCGCAAATGTAAAACGCGACAACCGCGTTCAGAACTCCAAGCGTAAGGAAGATGTGAATGGTGCCGAAGCCGGCGCGAATCATGATCGCCGCGGCAATGGCCGCCGCCACCATGAAAAAGGCGTTCATGATATTGTTGGCGGCAACCGCCCGCGCCCGTTCCGATTCCTCGGTCCGGCTTTGCAAGATCGCATAGAGCGGAACCGTATAGAGGCCGCCGAAGCCGGCGATCATGAGCAGATCGAAGAGAATGCGCCACGCGACCGGCTTGGCGATGAATTCCATCATGCCGGCGAGCGCGCCCGCCGGGTACAAATTCCGGCTGGCCAGGAACAGGTCAAGGGAGAATGCGGCCATGCCGAGGGCGGCGAAGGGCACATGCCGCGCCGAGATCTCGCCTTTGAGGAGCCTCGCACAAAGAACCGAGCCAACGCCGATGCCGATCGAAAACATGGCCAGCATTAGCGTAACCACATGTTCGTCCGCGCCGAGCGTATCTTTGGCGTAGGCCGGGAATTGGGTGAGAAAGGTGGCACCCATCGCCCAGAACCACGAAATGCCGAGGACCGAGAGAAAAACGTCGCGGCGCTTGCGGATCGTGCCGAGCACGTCCAGCGTGCCAGCCAATAAATTGGCGCGGAGGCGCACCGCGCGATCGCCGGCGTGGGCCATCGGAAGACACAAGGCTGCGACGAAGCCGCCGGCGGCAAGCGCCAGCATGAGCGCCGTCACCGCGGTGATGCCGTGACCGGTCAGAATCAGCAGGCCGGCTACGATTGTTCCGATCAGAATGGCGAGGAAAGTGCCGCCTTCGATCAGCCCATTGCCGCCGATAAGTTCGTTTTTGTTGAGGTACTCCGGCAGCACCGAATATTTGAGCGGCCCGAAGAAGGTGGCTTGGGCACCAAGCAAGAATAACGCGCCCAGCAGAATCGGCACATTGCCGAGATAGAGTCCCAGCCCGCCGAGGGCCACGATCACAATCTCGGCAAATTTGACCAGCTTCATGAGATGGGATTTCTCGAAGTGGTCGGCCATCTCGCCGGCCGTTACCGAGAATAGGAAATAGGGGAGCATGAAAAGTCCCGTGCCGATATTCGTGAGCACATCCGCTCTCGCAAAGCCAACATCGCCAATGCGGTAAATGATCAAGATCGCCATCGCGCTCTTGAACAGATTGTCGTTGGCCGCACCCAAAAACTGAGCGACGAACAGCGGCAGGAACCGCCTGCGGCGCAAAAGATCAAAAACGCCCCTATCGGTCATTCGGATCCCCTCGTTTGCTGTCTCCGATCATACCTTCCTTCGGCTTGAAGAGCGCGCAAACAGGCTTCCGTAATCGCCGTGGCGTGACGCGATAGGGAGCCGGACAATCTTTCATAAATCGCAAAAGTCGCCGGTTGAAGGACGATGCCGAGAACGATCGCCGTGGCGAGATCGGCGTTCTTGATCCTCAGTTCCCGGAATTTGACGGCTTCGGCCACGACCTTGCGCAACACGTCCACGGGACTTTCCGGACTCTTTGGCAGAGTGGGCAGAGCCTGATGCTGTACCAGCAGCAGGAAACGGAACATGGTGGGATCGGTGTCGAAGAGTCGGCAAATATCGGCGATCATCACCCGAAGCTTGGCGCGGAAGCCGCTCTCCTTCTCCTGCAATTCATTGAGACGCCGGCCATAAGCGAAATAATTTAGCTCGAATAGGTCGGAGACCAACTCCTCTTTCGAAACATAATGGCGATAGATCGTGCCTTCGGCGATCCCGGCTTCCCGCGCCAAATCGCGAATTGTCGCCTCGTTAATGCCCTTTTCGACGAAGAGGCGAAGGGCCGTCGTTTGGATTTTGGATTTTGTGCTCGTAACGTCTTTCACGGGGCCGGTGACTTAAGGTATGAGTGAACGCTCACTCACTTATTACCCAATGCATGACCGGCTGTCAAACCCGATCTCATAGGAATATTTTTCTCGGAATATTCAATACATTAGAACCCTTCACGCTCGCCCCGGCAGGCGGAAGGGGCGCCGATCCACTTTTCGCTCAACCGTCCGTGCGTGCCGCACGATTTGGCGCGGCATTTCGCTTCGGAATCTCCTCAGAAGCCTCGTGTTTTCGCCGCATCGCGGTCACGTCGGAACCCATTGATTGAACAATGCCGTTCCCTTACTCTGTCGGCCCTTGCCATGGTCCCGGCATTAATACACCGGACCGAGCGGCCCGCAGGCGACGCATCGATGTGATGGAGCGGTATTCAAATGACTGTACGGCGCATAATCCCCGCCATTGCCTTGGCCCTGCTCTTCTTCGCCAACCCGGCGAGTGCGGACCCAACCCAAGATGCCTCTGCATTCATCGATGAATACGGCCATCGCGCGATTGCGCAACTCACGGAGCCGAATTTGAGCGATGATGACCTGTTCAAGCGTTTTCGCGCATTATTCGACGAAGGTTTCGATATTCCTGCCATTGGCCGGAGTGCTTTAGGCCGATTCTGGCCGCGAGCGACCGATCAGGAAAAGGCCGAATATTTGAAGGTCTTCGAAGACTACATCGTGGAAGTTTACGCCAATAAATTCCGCCACTATTCCGGTGAGACATTCAAGGTCACCGGCAATCAGCCGGCCGCCGAAGGCGCCGTCGTGGTTGCCTCGACCGTCGACCAATCCGACGGCGCGACAACCAAGATCAGCTGGACGGTCGGCTTCGTCGACGGGAAGCAGAAAATCGAAGATATCAAGATCGAGGGCGTCAGCCTGATCATCAGCTACCGCGATCAATTCGCCAGTGAGATCCTGCAACACGACGGCAAGGTTTCCGGCTTGATCGACGCATTGCGCGAGAAGACGGCGCATGGCGATTCCGCCGGCAGCAGCGGATAGGCCGCAACCGGCCGCCTTTATTCGTCGTCTCCGCGATCCTTCGGCGTCGCCGCCGACACGCGAAACACGCTCTCGGCTTCGAGCAACCGGCCGAGTTTTTCGGACCGCCGCCAAATCCCCTTGGACGGCTTCTCGGTAAAGCAGGCCAGGAACTCGTCCTTGCCGTCGCGGTCTTCCGGCCACGCCATTTCGAACAGACGATGCGCCGCTGGGGCGTTGCCGGAATAGATGAGATCCAGCATATCCTTCCACAGCAGAGGTGCCGCAGGGCTATCGCCCTTTGGCAGATCCCGTTCGGCGCCGCGGACTTCTTTGGCCATCGCTGCGACAGCCGTGTCATCCGGAGCCGGCTTGCGCATCGCCGCGATATCCGGGGCGTAACGCCCGGTGGGCGAATCAAATCGAAAAATCACCGTCGGCGCCGGGCTATCGGCAAAGGATGCCCGCCAATAGGCAAAGGTGAAATCGCCGAAGCGTAACTTGGGCGGCGCGTCCGGTCCCCTTCCGTCCGGCAAGAATCCCGTTTCATCGTTGTCCATCACCGGAATGATTTGTTGGCGAAAGTCATGAGAAAGCCAAACTGCGTGGATGGTGAAACAACAATGGGCGCCGCCCGTCCAGCCTGTGACGATGGCATCCGGCCCCGCACCTGAAGCCTTGGCCTGATAGTGCAATTCGAATTGATAGGCGCGGAGCCTAAGCAGCACGTGCTGGCCGCGCCGGACGGTCAACGTCTCACTGGGCCTTCCCTCAGAATCATGAGATGCGGTGCGCTGAAGTTGTGCGCCCGCGATATCCAGGACCGGCGGGAAGTCCAAAACAGGATGCGGTCCGTTGTCCGTATCGCTGAGAATGGCGTCCGCGAGCGCCGGCGCTGGGGCGGTAACCTGGACGAAGACGGCGAGAAAGATCGTGGCGGCGAGCCGCCGGCCGCGTTCCCAATAAATTGCGATCCGCGTCATCTGCATTCGATTGCATTCGCCGGTCGGCATTTTTATCGGCCCCCCGGCATCCTTAAGCCGCAAATTCTGGCCATCAATTGTAGCCTAGCCGGAAATGTGACAGTTCGGCGAAGAAATGGTGACAGAAAAATTACGTTATTGCGCTTGCGCGGTCAAATATCTGCTCATTCACTATTTTTTCAATCTCTCGGGGTTACGACCGTCATGCTCATTCGCTGATCCGGCTGTGGCTGGCCCAGAAGGCCGAGGCCGAATGCCGCAACAAGCATGCCGAAGAAAATGCCGAGCGAAACTGGAGTGCCGCGATGCTCGCCTTGAAAATCGAAGACGGATCCCGGCCGACCTCAATCGATCATTTTGCCCTTCACCTGGCGCCGATTCCATCGACGATTTCCTGTTCCAAAGTCTATGACCGGTTTGCCGCCGACGGAGATCTGATCGCCCTGCCCGTCGTCGATTTCGGGGAGGCCTGTAGGGTTGGTGGCTCGGTGGGAATTCGAACATAGCTTGGCCCATGGCTTCGGCCGCGCCCTCTACGAGCGCAAGTCGGTTTCCGTCCTCATGGATTCGCAGCCTTTGATCATCGACCGGAGCACGCCGGTCGAAACAATTCAGAGCGTCATCGCAACCGACCGACCCAGCGCCTTGCTTCGGGGCTTCATCGTCACCGATGCGGATCGGTATGTCGGTGTGGTGACGGCCCTTGGCCTGCTCAAGGCAAGCCTGGCCAATACCGAAGGCCGCAACGCCGAGCTGCTTCGCGCCTATAACGCCGCCGAGGCGTCCAACCGCGCCAAATCCGCGTTTCTTGCCTCGATGAGCCACGAACTGCGGACTCCGCTCAACGCCATCATCGGATTTGCCGAATCCCTCGCTTCCGGGCTGGTCGGCCCGCTGGCGCCCCGTCAGGAGGAATATCTAAGCTACATTCGCGACAGCGGCGCCCATTTGCTGCGGGTGATCAATGAGATTCTCGATCTCTCGAAGGTCGATGCCGAGCGCCTCGATCTGCACGAGGAATTGATCGACCCCGGCCACATGCTCGAAGCCGCGTTGCGGATGATTCAAACTCAAGCCAAATCCGGGGGTATCGCGCTTCGCCTTTCCGTTCCCGCGGCCCTGCCCCGGCTTCGCGCCGACGCCGGACGGGCGCGGCAAATCCTGCTCAATCTATTGTCCAACGCCGTGAAATTCACGCCGGCCGGCGGCGAGGTTCACGCCTCGGTTTGCGAGCAGGATGGCGGCATCCGCTTCGTTATCGCGGACACCGGCATTGGGATCGCGGCGGAGAATATGGCCAAAGCATTCGAGATCTTCGGCCAGATCGACAGCAGCCTGGCTCGGCGGTACAACGGCGCCGGCCTCGGCCTGCCGCTTGCCAAACGCTTGGCCGAGCTGCACGGCGCCACGCTCAATCTGGAAAGCACGGTTGGCGAAGGAACGACCGCGATCGTCACTTTCCCGTCCGAGCGCGCGATATCCGAGGACAAAGAATCAATTTCCTTCGCCGCCACCGGCAGCGAATAAGGCCGGAATTTGCCGTGCGATGGGGATTAATCCCTCACCCCATCATGATCCGCCACAGCACCGCCCCGCCCAAAACCCAACAATAGACCGCAAACGGCCGCAACGCGTTCACTTCATGGGTCCTGAACCAACGCATCAGCATCCACACCGTGGCAAAAGCGAAAACGGCCGCCGCGGCGCCCCCGATCAAGGCCGAGTGAAGGACCTGCGCGTCGGCTTCATGGACGAGCTTCGGGATCTCCAAGACGCCCGCACCGGCAATGATCGGAGTTGCCAGCAGCATTGAAAAATGCGCCGCGGCCTCATGACGAAGTCCCACCCAGAATCCGGCAACCATGCTGGCGCCAGAGCGCGAAAACCCGGGAACGAGCGCGATCGACTGGGAAAGCCCGATGGCCACCGCCTCACCGAGACTGAGATCCTCAATTTCGCGGGTTCCGCTCCCGCGGAGACGCTCGCCCACGAACAAAATAAAACCGTTCGCGATCAAGAATGCCGCGGCCACCGTAACGCTCGAGAAAATTCCGCGCAGCGCCTTTTCCGCCAAGAACCCGATCACCGCGGCCGGGATCGTCGCCACCACGATGAGGACAAATGTCCGCCGCGCGACTTTGTTCTGTTTGTCGAACAAGCCGACAAGGATATTCAGCCAGTCGCGCCAGAAAAAAGCGAGGAGCGCCGACGCCGTTCCCAAATGAAGCATCACGATGAACGGCAGGAAATGCAGTTTCAGAAACTCTGGATCGAGATTCCATCCGAACAGGTAAGGCGTCAGCACGCCATGTGCGACGCTGCTGACCGGAAACAACTCCGTAACGGCCTGCACGATGGCGAACACGAAAACTTGGATTTCAGTCATGATCCCTCTTCATTCAATTCTGCCCTAATTTTTCATATTAGAGCACGATGAGTTGAGTCAACGCCCGCCCCCAAACCACGATTGCGCACATCCAATCGCAAGGCTCAGCAACAGCGCACCGGACACGGCCGCCACCGTTGCTGAAAATCCGTTGGCGCCCCAACCGTCCATGACGGCGCCGGCGATCAACGGTCCGGCAAAAGCGCCCGTACCGTACATCAGGGAAAAAATGCTGTTGGCGCCGACCAGTTCATTGCGTTCGAATTTCGACCCCAATTCGACCAGGCCCAGAGTGTAAAATCCAATTTGCGCGCCGCCCCACAAAAACATGACGAACAACAGCGCCGCCATGGAGCTCGTCAAATACGGCAAGATCGCAGCGGCGGCGATAACGTTAAACGCGCAGGCGGCCAATAGCAGCCGGCGATTTGCCCGTTCGGCAAGCCAACCCAGGGGTAATTGCGTGACTGCCGTTCCGATCAGGAACGCGACGAGAAGCGCCATCGTCGCATCGACGGAAAGCCCAATCTTCAGGCCGTAGACCGGAAACAACGAAAACAAGGTGATATCGCAAAATCCCGCGACGAGGCCCATCGCCATGGCCACCGGCGCCTTCCGCGCCATATCGGCGAGACTTTTTGAGCCCCGCGGCATCGTCGGACTCGAAATCTTGGGCATCGCCAGCAGCGGAACCGCCGCCCCCGCAACGACCGCCGCGATCGCGAAAAAAGGCAGCGTCCCCGTAAATCCCGTCAGCGACAAAACGGCGGGGCCGGCCGCCGCACCCAGGGTGGCAAACATCACGTAAGCGCCGATAACGCGGCCGCGATTGCGTTCGGTCGCCGCGGCATTCACCCACGCCTCGCCCAATACCCAATGAAAACAAAATCCGATGCTGAGGAAAAATCGCAGGATCAGCCATGCAACCGGCCCGGATTGCACCGGCATCAACAAAACTGCGGCGGCCCAGATTGCCAGCCCGGCATACATCGCAAATCCCGCACCGACTTTGCGCAGGATTGCGGGCAGGCTGAAAACGAGCGCCACAAGAGCCACCGCTGGCATGGCCGCATTGAGCCCGATTGTTGTCGCGCTGAAACCACCCCGATCAAGGACGACCGAAACAAGCGGGCCGATCATGGCCAATGCCAAGTTGGCAGCGGCGAGGCTGGCGATGAGGGCGACGATACAACGCCGCCGGACGGCTGCCGCAGCCGCCATCTCCAATCCTTCTGCAGGTCCTCGTAAGGCGGTAAAGGCCATCACCAAAAATCGGGACAATAACACCGGTACGCCGCGATAAAGCACGTCCCGCAGAAGCGTGACTAAGCAAGCGGCCTAGCCACACCAATCAATCAGAGAACGCGGCGGCTCGGGAGTTTCTCAAGGGGGCGGAAATTGAATAACCGAGTTGACGACCGCTTGGCAATCCGTGATGCCGGAGAATTGCGGCAAGCTCACATTTTCGCGATCGGGCACGATTGCATCTTTTCTCGCGGACTTGGGAGAGCGATCTTGATGCCGGGGACGCTCCCGAATGACGGCGATCCTTGGCAAGGAACGACAGTCTCTGATAAAAAGAGTCAGTGAACAGAAGGGACTGTCTCGTCCGATTCCTTCGCGTCGCAGCGCTACCTCATGTTGCATCATCGCCGCCGAACAAAATGAATTATTCGTGCCGCCGATCGTGGACGGACTATCCTACGGCCGCCGAACCCAGGTCACGGCATCACAGTTTTCAAGAGATCCCAGGCCCCGGCAGACCCCGGTATTTACAATTGATAGGGATTGCCCTTTTTGATGACGAAGCTGCGGTCTTCGCCACCGCCGGAAATGTGGATGATGTCGGTTCTACCGCCGCTGAGTTCGACGTTGTAACAATTCTCTTTGCCGTCTCCCCAATTCTTGCGATCCCAGCGCACGCAGAATTTGCCGTCGTCGTTCACCCGCCATTCGCCGCCCGAGGTTTCTTCGCCCATCCAATTCCAGCCACGGCCGCGCACCGCGCCGTCCCCGTTATAGTAACCGGCGAATTCGTACCGGCTCGTCTCCTCGTAAAGCGTATTGCCGTTATAGGCGCCCACGATCTCATCCTTCGTCGCATAAGCAGCGCTTTTTGCCCCGCCAACCAGAGAGGAGAAGGTCAAGATCGACATCAAAAGAATCGGCCGCTTCATGATCCGCCGTTCATTCCCGACGTTCGCCTGCGGTCCGATGCCATTCGCGCCGATTCCGTCAGAGGCCCGATTCCCTAAACTGAATTGGGACCTCATTGCAAGATGTTACGTCGCCACATCCGGTGAAGAAGGCCCATCGCCGACTATTCCCCTTGCCCTAGGCATGGCGGCAAGACCTGCGGCAGTATTCTCCTGCCATTTAGGGAGATCGCGATGAATGCCGACGACGTCATCCGCCACCTTGACCTGAAGCCACACCCCGAGGGTGGCGACTATCGAGAAATCTGTCGTGACCTCGCCGAGAATGGCGGCCGCGGCGTCATTACCTCGATCTATTACATGTTGCGGGCCCATGAGAGATCCCATTGGCATCGCGTGGTGGACGCAGCGGAGGTCTGGCATTTTCACGCCGGAGCGCCGCTCGATTTGCCGATTTCTCGCGACGGCGAAAAGATCGAGACCCATCGCCTCGGCATCGACTTCGCGGCGGGCGGGCGGCCCCTGCTCGTCCTCCCGCCCGGATGCTGGCAAGCCGCGGAAAGCTTCGGCGCCTGGATACTTGCCGGTTGCACCGTCGCCCCGGCGTTTCTGTTCGATAAATTCTAGATGGCGCCCCCGGGTTGGGAGCCGGGACGCAGCGGAATGGTTTAATCAGTCTTTCAACGAACCCGCAGGCTCACAGGCGCACAGCCATAGCCGGATGCCGACTTGACATACGGAAGGTTCTTGGCGGCGCATTTGTCGTAATCCGTCCAACAAATATCATGAGGAGGTATTCCGACAAACGCTGAACACTCGAACCACAGCGCTTACCGTTAGCAAGCGGAGGTTTGCAGATTTTAGATGTCGGTAGTTAGAAGTATTCGGCCCGGAACAGGTCAGCACGCGCCTTCGTGCCCGCGCGGTTTAGGATGTCCCGCTGCCAGATAAGCCGTGACCCTCGCGCCACGCCGCCTTCGACCGGCAGCGAGGACAAATCCGTTCGCCCGACCAGCCGCTCATGAAATCGCTGTGGCACATAAGACAGGGCCGCTCCTTGCGGACCTCTTCGGTCACCGCCTCGGCTTCCGGCTTTTTTTGATAACGGTTCTTCATGAGGGCTTCTGACATATCTATGGTCAATATTGGGATTGCGGGAGAGTAATACAAGAAATATCTGCGCAGCGGCTATTCTTGCGGCCGCTATTCTAAACTGGAAACAGAGGCTTTTCGAGCGATTGAAGTGTCTTAAATCTTGGTAAATCAGGGAAAAATTCGAGTAGCGGTGCATTTAGTGGTTGTAATTCCCACAAAAGCTGTGCATATACGCCATCAAGACTTGATCTTGTGATCGCGCAAATGCGCCCTGGGCTTTCGAAGCTCGGCGCTAGAATCCCGAGACCATCCTACTGATTTAACAAGCACCGTCCCGGTTGCGCACGGGTCGCCAGGCCCGAACCGACAGGACGAACGGCGTTATCTTACCACGCTTTAACGACAATTTCCGTTCACGATTTCCCGCATTGCGCGCCGCCTTTGGGCCGTTCGCTGCGCGCGGCTTCGTGCCGCCGTGACTTCCAATAACCATTCACAATGAAAGAAAAAAACTCAATGAACGCTTTTTCCGAACTCAAACTTATCGAACCGCTTCTTCGCGCTTTGCACGCCGAAAAATATGAAACACCGACGCCGATCCAGGCGCAGGCCATTCCCCATTTGCTGGAGGGCCATGATTTGCTCGGTATCGCCCAAACCGGCACCGGCAAGACCGCAGCCTTCGCATTGCCGATTTTGCAGCGCCTCGCCGCGAACAAGCATCGCGCGGCGCCGAAATCCGCCCGCGTTTTGGTCCTGACTCCGACCCGCGAATTGGCGGTGCAGATATGCGAACTCCTTCCGCACTTACGGCCGCCATCTCCATATGAGCTATGCGCTGGTCTTCGGTGGAGTCGGCCAACACCCGCAAGTCACGGCCTTGGCGCGCGGCGTCGATGTCTTGATCGCAACGCCCGGACGGCTGATCGATCTCATGAATCAGCGGCACGTCCAATTCAGCAGCGTCGAAACCTTCGTCCTCGACGAAGCCGATCGGATGCTGGACATGGGTTTCATCCGCGACGTGCGGAAGATCGCCGCCACGATCCCGGCAACGCGCCAGAACTTCTCCTGTTTTCCGCCACCATGCCCGATGCCATCGCCGGATTGGCCGCGAGCGTTCTTCGCCATCCGCGGCGCGTCGAAGTGACGCCGCCGGCAACGACCGTCGAACGAATCCGCCAGCAACTCTTCTTCGTCGAGAAGGCGGATAAGAAGGCGCTGATCCTCGATGTGCTGAAGGATAAATCGATTCAGCGCGCCCTCGTCTTCACCCGCACCAAGCGCGGCGCCGACCGGCTTGCCGAGCATCTCGGCAAAAGCGGCGTTCGGGCCGATGCCATTCACGGCAACAAATCCCAGAATGCGCGGCAACGGGCCCTGGAATCGTTCCGTGCCGGGCGAGTCCGGGTCTTGGTTGCGACCGATATCGCCGCCCGCGGGATTGACATCGACGGGATTACCCACGTCATCAATTTCGAATTGCCGAATGAGCCGGAGAGCTACGTGCATCGCATCGGCCGCACGGCGCGCGCCGGCGCCCAAGGCACCGCGATCTCATTCTGCGATGCCGAGGAGAAATCCTTCTTACGCGATATCGAAAAGGTGATCCGCCAGCCGGTTCCGGTTCACGACACCCATCCCTTCCACGCCGCCTCCATCGCCCGGCCCGACTTCCGCGGCCAGAACGCACCGAAAGGCGGACATGGTGGAAGGCCGGGGCGCCCGCAACAGCAAGTTCCCCATTGGCGGAGCGGCCGGACCGGCCAAAACCGTCAGCGCCCCCGGGCGGCGTAAGCCAAACAGCGGCACAGCACAACGGATGAGGGAATTCTCAGGCGGGGATCTCCTCACCCGTTGGCAGCGCCATCCCCCGCCGCTGGCGTAACAGCGCGATCAATCCAAGCCCGGAGATCGGGCCCATGGCCCTGGCGCCGCGGCCGGCCGAGAGCGGCTTTCGCCTCGATCCACCTATATTTTCTTTGGCGGCGGCCCAATACGCAGGGTTCGGATCGCCACATGGACCTCGCGCAAAAACGCAAGCAGCCCGACGATGAGCGACAGCATCGAGGCAATGAAAACCAGGCCCACCGGCGTCGACACGTCGAGGGAAAAGAACACCCCAAAAACAGCGCAGCGATAACCGCGCACACCAAGAGAGCACTGGTCGTCACCAAACTGATCGCTTGATTGATGAGGCGGGCGCGCCGGGAGAGCGCTCGCAGCTCGTTTTCGACGTCGCGTTGCTTCGCCTCGGCCGTGACCTCCAAAGCGGTTTCCAAGGCCCGGGCGCGATCGATAATCCTGGCCAGCCGGCTGGTGAGAACCGAAAGCAAAGCGCCGATGCCGGTAAGCAAGAACACCGGCGCAACGGCGAGCTGAATGACACGGGCGATGGCGGTAAGACCGGTTTCCGGCGGCATGATGCTTCTCTTCTCCACGATCCCCATCTATGATGGCCAAAGTGACTTCTAAAGGTTTCTACGATGGGGCTCTGTAAATATTTTCCATCGCCGGCAGATTTCACAGGTGCCAGTACAGCACCAACTGGCCGCCGTCTTCGGCGGTCACATGCTGGCCGGTGCTTCGCGTAATATCCCAGCGCACATATTCCGTATACAAGCTGAGATTTTTCGTCAGCGTCCAGGTCACGCCGGGGATCGATAAATACTGGTGGCCCGATGGATGCTCATCGAAACCGGCGGACCAGCTGAACCGAAACAGCATCGGGCCGTAGCGATAGGAAGCGCCGGCGAGAAAATCGTTGATGCGGTTGCTCGGTCCGCCCGAAACATAACGCACCGGATTGACGATTCCATAAGAGCGCAGCGCCTCGCTAAAAATGTTGACGGCATCCTTCGTGTAATTCACATCGAAGCCGAAAGCCTCCTGGGTATTCCCGCCCCCGCTCGGCGTGATGCCGAGGATTTCCCGGGCGAGAACCGAGGTGCCCACCGACAAGGTCGATAAATCGGCGAAGGTCCAGGTCGGGACGAGGCGGACCACGCCGCCGTTGCGGACTTTGGCGCCGGGCACGCTTTCGGGATCGGATCCCACTACCGAACCGTTCACGCCGTCCTGCGCCGCGAAATATTGAACGTAGCTGTCGAGCTGAAGATTCCCGGAAACCGTGCCGTGGCGCTCCCAGCTCATCCCGTAATCGGGGTTGGCCTTGAAGGCATCGAAATAGGGGACGCTGCCCCACCAGGAATTGTCCCAATCGAGACCGAATCGCTTCCAGATCTGGCCCAGCTTGATCCGGCCGAATCCGGTATCTATCCATCCGTATAGTTCTTGGAACCAATAAGGATTGTCGTAGAACGGGCGAAGCGGCTCCGAGCTGTCCCGAAACCGGAAATCCACGTGCAAGCCGACATTGGGAATCGCGGCATCGCCGGTTTTCGTCTGGGGATCGAGCTGCAGATAATAAAAATACGTGCCGCGAATCCCGGGGATTCCATAGCCCGTCGGGTAGGGGCCGCCATTGTTGACGTGAAACCAATGATAAGCCCCCATATTCACGGGGATGCCGCTTTCCGCTTTCCACGCGTTCCAATCGTCGAAAGCGGTGTCCAGGCCGTTGCCTGGGCCGAGGACGGTGGCGGCAACCGTATCGCTCGCCTGAACTCCGCCGCCGTAATTCGAATTGTTTTGAACCGATGGCGTGGCCCTGGCCTCGGTCACCTGGGCGGCCGCGCACAAGCTCCACACAGCCGCGCCTAGACGCGCGAGCCCCCGCCTCATTCCGAAAAAATCCCCCGCTTTCCGCCCCGGCAGCCTGTTTTTTTCTAGATGCCCCGGGGTTGCATACCTCCGCAACCAATTTCGTTTTTTACCCCGCCGACGCGGCAACCTGTTAGGGCAAAATGCGACCACCAGTTGCAGCCCTACCATTCGCCCAATCATCCAGGACGGTATCGCGTTCTTTCCGTAAGGTCGATGAATGCCCGCCGAGTTCCACTCCGGCGTTTACGCGCCGGACGGTTGCTTCCGTTCGTTCCTCATGCTCATCAAGATGAAGATCAGCAGGATCGAAAGCAGCACCGCAGAAGAGCCGATCGTCCCGAAGCCAAGCCCGCCCCTGTCCGGATTCTTCGTGAGAAGATCACCCATCGTCGCGCCGAAAGGCCGGGTCAGCACGAAGGCGGCCCAGAACAATGCGGTATGGGAAATCGAGGTCAGATAATAGGCGAGCACGATGGCGGCGATGGCGCCGGAAATAATGAGGTTACTGCCTGCATAGCCGAGACCCGAGCTATCCGCCATAAAATCGCCGAGCGCCGTTCCCAAAGTGTTCGAGGCCAGAATCGCCGTCCAGTAGAAGGCTTCGACCTTCGGCTTGCTGATGTGATCGACGGACAGGGAACCCGTGCTGAAGCGCCACGCGGCGAGAACCGAGATCAGAAATCGTGACCAGGATTGCGGAACCCGTCGCATAGCCGAGATGAAGCGTGCGATCCATGAAATCCGACATCGTCGTTCCGGCCGTGCTGGTGGAAAGGATGACCGCCCAATACAGAAACGGATGATAGGCTCTCGATCGAAGCTGCGCGGCGAGAGTCACCAGAAAAAAGCCGATCAAAATGAGCGAACTGACGGCATAGCCGACATTCAGCGTCATCGACAGCAAATCGCCCCCGGTTTCGCCGACCGTGGTGGCGCAGATTTTCATGATCCAGAAGGCGAAGGTGACGCTGGCGACTTTGTTGGCGGCGTCGTTCATTGGGTTGAAGCTCCTCGGCGTTGCCGCCGTTTCGCCGGCCGATCCGAACAGGCGCAATCGGCGCCAGCAAGGCAAACAGGAAAATCGAAACCGAAGCGAAGAGTCATCGGATCGCATCCACAATTAAGCGGCTAAAAACCTATATTTATTTGTAAAATCAATGATATACGCTTCGCGCCGCTCGCGCAATCCCTCCTCAATCTTTTTTATTTTCTGTCCTGTCTGTGTCCTGTCCTGTCTAAGGGCGTTTCGTTACGTTGATTGTAACGCGGTCGAAACGCTGGCTGTAACGCGGTCGAAACGTTGGCTGTTACAGCGGTCGTTACGCTATCGTCACGTTCATCGTTACGATGCATTTTTGACGCCGCGTTGGGCGGCGCAAACGAGGAAATTATTGGGTCGGGAATTTAGAGTTTCGGGAAATGGCGGAGGGGATAGGATTCGAACCTACGATAAGGCTTTTGGGCCCTATAACGGTTTAGCAAACCGCCGCCTTCGACCTCTCGGCCACCCCTCCGCAGTACGCGGGTTCTACAAACCGCATCATGCCCTGTCAACGCTTCAAGCCGGGTGCCGGTTTCCCCGGCCCGCCTTAACCCGCGAAAATTCCTGGGAAAAGCCTAAGGATGGGTGGATAACGGCCTAAGTAAGGCTCCAGCTCCGGAAGGCCTCTTTCATTTCATCCAGGGCCTCGCCGACCTCGGACGCCTTGAAGCGGGGGTCCTTGCTGACCTCCCGGTAATGATCCCGGGCGTCAACGAAAGCGATCCAGCGGTCCGCCTCTTCCACCGCCCCGTTGCGCTGGCGCTTGCGGCCGAGCTTCTTCACCCGGCGCTCGATCTCGTCCAGGATCGCGCGAAGCTGGCGGGCGACATCCCGCTCGCCGGCGGCATAGGCATGGTTGAAGGCGGCCAGAATCTTGTCGGTCAGCCGGCGGTTATATTCCGGCGCGCCGAAATTCTGCTCCACATCGTCCAGGAATTCGCTGTCGGTGACGTGATCTTGCTTCATGACCCGCTCCCGCGATCCTTCGCGGCTGAGCTTAGAAGCCTAGGGAACTTTGTTTAAAATCCTCTAAACGCGAAACCGCTGGAGAAGCTCAGGAAAGCTTGCGTTTTAAGAGTCCGTTGACCTTTGCCGGATTGGCCTTGCCCCCTGTCGCCTTCATCACCTGGCCGACGAAGAAGCCGAACAGCTTGTCCTTGCCGCCCTTGAATTCCGTGACCTTGTCAGGATTGGCGGCCAGCACCTGATCGATGGCGGCGGCGATCGCCCCTTCGTCGGAAACCTGGCGAAGGCCCTTTTCCTCGACGATGGCCGCGGCGGTCTTGCCGGTCTCCAGCATCATCTCGAAGACTTCCTTGGCGGTGCGGCCCGAGATCGTGCCGTCGCCGATGAGATCGACCAGCCCGCCCAAATGCGCGGCGGAAACCGGCGAATTGGCGATGCCCCGGCCCATCCGGTTGAGCGCCGCGAAGAAATCGCCGGTCACCCAATTGGCGGCGATTTTCGGATCGCGATTCTTGGCGACGGCTTCATAGAAATCGGCAGTCTCGCGCTCGGCGACCAAAACCCCGGCATCGTAGGCGGACAAGCCGTAATCGCGGATGAACCGGTCTTTCTTGTCGTCCGGCAATTCGGGGAGCGTGCGCTTGATGTCCTCGACCCAGTTCGGATCGAGAGTCAGCGGCAGCAGATCGGGATCGGGGAAATAGCGGTAGTCGTGGGCGTGTTCCTTGCTCCGCATGGGGCGGGTTTCGCCCTTGCCGGAATCGTAGAGCCGGGTTTCCTGCCGGATCTGGCCGCCGCCTTCGAGAACCTCGACTTGCCGCCGCGCCTCGAATTCGATCGCCTGCATCACGAACCGCACCGAATTGACGTTCTTGATCTCGCAACGCGTGCCGAGCGGGCCGTTGGGCTTGCGCACCGAGACGTTGGCGTCGCACCGCATCGAGCCTTCTTCCATGTTGCCGTCGCAGGTGCCGAGGTATCGCAAGATCGAGCGGAGCTTGCGCAGATAGGCGCCCGCTTCTTCCGGCGAACGCAGATCCGGCTCGGACACGATTTCCATCAGCGCGATGCCGGCACGGTTGAGATCGATATAAGACTGGGTGGGATGCTGATCGTGCATGCTTTTCCCCGCGTCCTGTTCCAAGTGGAGACGGGTGATGCCGATCTCCCGCGTCTTGCCGTCGGGAAGATCGAGGACGATCATTCCTTTGCCGACCACGGGCTGGGTGTATTGGGAAATCTGATAGCCGGCGGGAAGGTCGGCATAGAAATAATTCTTCCGGTCGAAGACCGAGGTCAGATTGATTTCGGCCTGGAGCCCCAGACCGGTTCGCACCGCCTGCTCGACGCATTTTTCGTTGATGACCGGGAGCATGCCGGGCATGGCCGCATCGACAAAGGAAACTTGCGAATTGGGCTCGGCCCCGAAATCGGTGGCCGCGCCCGAAAACAGCTTGGCTTTCGAGACCACCTGGGCGTGGACCTCAAGCCCGATGACGATTTCCCACTCGCCAGTTTCGCCTTTGATCAGCAATGACGCACCTTTCCGTTACTTCTCTTTTACATTACTTCTGGGGCTATTTCTGCGGCGCAGCGCCGTTGACTTGCAGAGACTGGATTATCTTGTCGGCAATATCCGCTTCGTCGTCGGTAACCCCGGTATAGAAAAAATGAATGACGTTCGGCCATCCTTCGTCTTTCACCTGCACGAATGTTTGGCGGGATCGCCCCTTCTTGCTGGAAACGCGATAGCTCAACGCCGTAAATCCGGCAATTGTCTCCTTGGACGGCGGATTGTTTTTGGTGACCGAATTGTCCGGCTGATTTCCCGCGTAAATACCCAATATCCGTCTTCCGCCGCGTAGGACATTGATGATCTCGGAATCCGGCGGCAGGCCGCTTGACGCTTCCGCCGTAACGCCGGAAGCAAGAACCACCGAAGCCTGATCATGCGCAAAATTGAAACGGCTCTCGTCGGCAGCCGCGCATTGCATTCCACCCACGAATAGGAAGGCGAATAACGATAGCGATACGATTCGCGCGAATACCAATTTGTTGATCATCAAAACCTTATACTTGCTGCTGCACATTCACCCCACCCTTCCTTCCCCCCATCGAGGGGGAAGAGATAAGAGATTGAGTAGCGGCTTCATTCTCTCCTTCTTCCGGGGAAGGAGTAAGAGATTGAGCGGGGACGCCTTCCCCTCCCTCCTTGCGGGGGAGGATTAGGGGGGTCGAATACGCGATTTCGATTCTGCTCTCATCCTGCAACCGCCTGCGGCTTGTGCTTGAACTGGGCAGCTTCTTCGATCACGCCGCCGGCCCGCAGCACCGTCTCTTCGTCGAAGGGCTTGCCGATGAGCTGGAGGCCGAGCGGCAAGCCGTCGGCGGAAAGGCCGGCGGGAACCGACATCGCCGGCAATCCGGCCAAGCTCGCGGGAACCGTGAACACGTCGTTCAAATACATGGCGATGGGATCGTCCATTTTCTCGCCGATCGCAAAGGCGGGCGTGGGTGCGGTGGGTGCCAAGATCACATCGACGTGCTCGAAGGCTTGTTTGAAATCTCGCGCGATGAGGCTTCGCACCCGCTGCGCTTTCTTATAATAAGCATCGTAATAGCCGGCGGAGAGGACGTAGGTGCCGATCAGAATCCGCCGCCGCACTTCCGCGCCGAAACCCTCGGCCCTGGTGTTCTCATACATCTCGTTTAGATTTTCGCCGGGCACCCGAAGCCCGAATCGGACGCCATCGTAGCGCGCCAGATTCGAAGACGCCTCGGCGGGCGCGATGATGTAATACACCGCCAGCGCATATTTTGTGTGAGGCAGGGAAATTTCACGGGGTTCGGCGCCTGCCGCCTTCAGCCATTCCAAGCCGCGGTCCCACATCGCGACGATTTCCGGCGACATGCCGTCGACCCGGTATTCTTTCGGCACGCCGATCTTGAGGCCCTTGATGTTCCCGGTGAGCGCCTTTTCGAAATCGGGAACGGGGCGCGGCGCGGAAGTGGAATCCTTCGGATCGTGGCCGGCCATGGCGCCAAGCATGATCGCGGCATCACGAACGCTCCGCGTCATCGGCCCCGCTTGATCGAGGGATGACGCGAAGGCGACGATCCCCCAGCGCGAACAGCGGCCATAGGTCGGCTTGATCCCGACGATGCCGCAAAAAGCCGCGGGCTGGCGAATGGAACCGCCGGTGTCGGTCCCGGTCGCTCCCATGGCAATGCGGGCTGAAACCGCCGCCGCCGATCCGCCCGACGAGCCGCCGGGAACCAAAGGCCGGTTGTCGCCGCGCCTGCGCCACGGGTTTTCGACCGCGCCGTAATGGCTGGTGATATTGGACGAGCCCATGGCGAATTCGTCGAGATTCGCCTTGCCGAGCATGATCGCCCCCGCCTGCCACAGATTGGCGGAGACCGTCGATTCATAGCGCGGCTTGAAGCCGTCCAGGATATGCGAGCCGGCGGTGGTGAGAACGTCCTTGGTGCAGAACGAATCCTTCATCGCGATCGGGATGCCTTCCATGGCTCCCGCCTCGCCGCGCTTGCGCCGCGCATCCGATTCGTCAGCCTGTTGGATTGCCAATTCCGGCGTTTCGGTGATGAAGGCATTGAGCGATTTGGCCGCTGCCATCGCCTCGACATGCGCCGCGGTCAATTCCCGCGCGCTGATTTCCTTCGCTTTCAATTTATCGCGGGCTTCGGCAATCGAAAGCTCAGGCAGGGCCGCCGTCATTCGATGACCTTGGGCACGGTGAAAAAGCCGTGGGCGGCGTCGGTCGCATTGGCGACGATATCGGCGGCGTAGTTGCCGTCGGTCACGACATCCTTGCGGAACGGCAGCTTGGTATCGACGACGCTGGCGAGCGGCGGGACGTTTTCCGCCGCCACCTCGTTCAGTTGCTCGATCCAATCGAGGATGCGGCTGAGCTCGCCGGCCATGCGCTCGAGCTCGTCTTCCTTCAATTTGATCCGGGCGAGCGCCGCGATATGCGCCACTGTGGCTTTGTCGAGGGACATGATGTTAAGTGACTCCGGAACCGCCGCCCGTTTGCGTCTGGGCTTTGCGCGTCTGGGCTTTGCGCGTCTGGGCTTTGCAGGGCCTGGGGCCCAAAAGGGGCACGGATTTTCTTGCGCTATTTCGGTGTGTATCTAGGTTTGGGGCCTCAAAATCGGGCGGAAGGTAACACCCGTCATGGCGATCCGCAATCCCGCGGAATTGAAGGAAAACCTGCGTCCGGGCCAGCGTTTGCTGGGCCTCGACGTGGGCAGCAAGACCATCGGACTCGCCATATCGGACGCGTCGCTGACGGTGGCCTCGCCCCTCGAAACCCTGCGCCGGAACGGTCTTCGCGAAGACAGCGCGGCGTTGAAGCGCATCATCGATGCGCGCCATGTCGGGGCCCTGGTCGTCGGACTGCCGGTGGAAATGAACGGGCGCGAAGGGCCGCGCTGCCAATCGACCCGCCAATTCGCCGCCAATCTGCTCGGCAAATTCGACATCGAGATCGCCTTCTGGGACGAGCGCCTTTCGACGGTGGCCGCCGAGCGGAGCCTGCTCGAGGCCGATCTATCCCGCAAGCGCCGGGCCCAGCTCGTGGACAAGGTGGCCGCCGCCTATATCCTCCAGGGCGTGCTCGACCGGCTCAGAAATTAGCTTTCATTGCGGTAGAGGGCACTCTTCTTTATATAGCAGCGGCTGGCCAGCGCCTGCACAGATCACGGTTCGACTATGCCGCTTTCCGGTATCCGCGTTTTCGACATCACCCGGGTTTTGGCTGGCCCCAGCGCCACCCAGATTCTGGGCGATCTTGGCGCCGATGTGATCAAGATCGAGCGGCCCGGAACCGGCGACGATTCCCGCGGCCTCGGCCCGCCTTATCTTAAAGACGCCGCAGGCCAGGAAACCGGCGAAAGCGCCTACTTCATGAGCGCCAACCGGAATAAGCGCTCCCTCACCCTCAACCTCACCAGCAGCGAAGGCCAGGAATTGGCGCGGTCGCTCATCGCTCATTGCGACGTGGTGATCGAGAATTTCCGGACCGGAAATCTCAGCCAATACGGGCTGGCTTACGAGCAGATCAAGGACCGGTTTCCGCGGCTTATTTATTGCTCGGTGACGGGCTTCGGCCATACCGGGCCTTACGCCAAGCGCGCCGGCTACGACTATTTGGTCCAGGGCATGGGCGGGATCATGAGCGTCACCGGCGAACCCGGCGGACCGCCGCAGAAAGTGGGTGTGGGCATAGCGGATCTGATGACCGGCATGTATGCGGCGGTGGCGATTCTGGCGGCGCTGCGCCATCGCGACGCGACTGGCCACGGCCAATTCATCGATATGGCTTTGCTCGATTCCCAGGTGGCTTGGCTATCCTATGTCGGCCAGAACTATCTCACCTCCGGCCAAGTGCCGCGCCGGTTCGGCAACCAGCATCCCAATATCATGCCCTACCAGGTCTTCGGCGCCGCCGACGAACTGCTGATTCTGGCGATCGGCAATGATGCCCAATTCGAACGGTTTTGCGCCTTCTGCCGACGAACCGAGCTGGCCGCCGATCCTCGCTATTCCACCAATGCCCAGCGTTTGCGGAACCGCGATAGCCTCACCCCGGTCATTGCCGACCTCATCGCCGCCCATCCGATCCGCCATTGGGTCGAAGGCCTGACCAAAGTGAATGTGCCCTGCAGCCCGATCAACGCCATCGATCAGGTTTTCGCCGATCCTCAGGTCAAAGCCCGCAATATGGAAATCGCCATGCCCCATTCGGCGACCGACGAGCCGGTCCGGCTTATCGGCAGCCCGATAAAAATGTCCGAAAGTCCGGTCTCGTACCGCCGTCCGCCGCCAACTCTCGGCCAACATACGGCTCAAGTTTTGCACGAGCTTCTGGGCCTAAAGCCCGGTCAAATCGACGGATTACGCCGCCGCGGGGTGATTTAGTGGCTCAAACTCGCATGCCCGCGCCGCTTGCCCTATGGGGCTCGAGATGCGTATGATCCGTTTTTAATGAGTACGCCCCTTCGGAACACCCGCTTTCCTCACCGGCATTTGCTGGGCATCGAAGGGCTTTCGCCGGACGAGATTACGATTCTCCTCGATCTCGCCGAATCCTATGTCGATCAGAACCGCCGCACCGACAAGAAGCTGAGCTCGCTTCGCGGCCGGACGCTGATTAATCTTTTCTTCGAAAATTCAACGCGTACCCGGACGTCTTTCGAGCTTGCCGGCAAGCGCCTGGCGGCCGATGTGATCAACATGGCGGTGGCGGTCAGCTCGATCAAAAAGGGCGAAACCCTGATCGACACCGCGATGACGCTGAACGCCATGCACCCGGACGTGCTGGTGGTCCGGCATCCGGAATCGGGGGCGGTCAAGCTGCTCTCGGAAAAGGTCAATTGCGTCGTCATCAATGCCGGCGACGGCAGCCACGAGCATCCGACCCAGGCCCTGCTCGATGCCCTCACCATCCGCCGCCGCAAGGGGCGGCTGAGCGGGCTCACGGTCGCGATCTGCGGCGATATCCTCCATTCCCGGGTGGCGCGATCCAACATTCACCTTCTCAACACCATGGGCGCCCGCGTCCGCGTCGTGGCGCCCCCCACCTTGCTTCCCTGCGCGATCGAGCGGCTCGGGGTCGAGGTTTTCCATCACATGGCCAGCGGCCTGCGCGACGTGGACATCGTGATGATGCTGCGCCTGCAAACCGAGCGCATGAAGGGCAGCTTCGTCCCCTCGGTGCGCGAATATTTCCACTTCTTCGGACTCGATTACGAAAAGCTGGCAGTGGCCAAGCCCGATGCCTTGATCATGCATCCCGGCCCGATGAATCGCGGCGTTGAAATCGAACTCGGAGCTTGCCGACGACATCGATCGCAGCGTCATCCGCGAGCAGGTGGAAATGGGCGTTGCCGTGCGGATGGCGTGTCTCGATCTGTTGACGCGCGTCCTCCCCGAAACCGTGGACGGGAACGCCTGATGACCAGGCACGCGAAAAAATTCCATGCCGCCGACGAACCTTCCGGCCCGGTCGCCTTTATCAATGCCCGGCTCCTCGATCCCGCTTCCGGCCTCGATACCCAAGGCGCGCTGCTGACCGAAGATGGTTTGATCGCCGATTTCGGGCCTCGACTTTTCGGCGACGGCATCCCGGACGGGCTCGAAGTCGTCGATTGCAGCGGGAAGGTTCTCGTCCCCGGGCTTGTCGATATGCGGGTGCAGCTGCGTGAACCCGGCCAGGAACACAAAGAGACTCTGGCGACGGCGAGTGCGGCGGCGGCGGCGGGCGGCGTCACGACGCTGGCCTGTTTGCCCAATACCAATCCGGTTCTCGATGAAGTGTCGCTGATCGAATTCGTGGAGCGGCGCGCCGGCGAAGTCGGCATCGTCAATATTCATCCCTATGCCGCGCTGACCAAGGGATTGAACGGCAAGGATCTGACCGAGATGGGCCTGCTTGCCGCGGCCGGTGCCGTCGGCTTCACGGACGCGACCAAAACGGTGGGCGATTCGGTCGTCATGCGGCGAGCGCTCAGCTACGCCTCCGCCTTCGGGCTCCTCATCGTTCAACATGCGGAAGAGCCGGGCCTCGCCGAGGGCGGCGCGATGAACGAAGGCGAAATCAGCACCCGGCTCGGCCTTACCGGCATCCCGGCGGCGGCCGAGGCCATTCTTATCGAACGCGATCTGCGTCTCGTTGAACTCACTGATGGCCGCTATCACGCTGCCCATCTTTCGACCGCGGCGGGAGTCGATGCGATCCGCCGTGCCAAAGCGAAGGGCCTCAATGTCACCTGCGATACGGCCCCGCCTTATTTCGCGCTGAACGAACTGGCGGTCGGCGATTATCGGACCTTCGCCAAGGTGTCGCCGCCGCTCCGCAGCGAAGAAGACCGGCAGGCCATTGTCGAAGGGCTAAAGGACGGCACCATCGACGCCATCGCCAGCGATCATTCCCCCCACGATCAAGACAGCAAGCGCTTGCCCTTCGCCCAAGCCGAATTCGGCATCGTCGGGCTCGAAACCTTGCTGCCGATTTCCCTCGAGCTTTGTCACAATGGTCATATATCGCTTCCCGATCTGATCGGCTTGCTCACTTATCGCCCGGCCGACGTGCTGTCGCTTCCGGCGGGGCGGATAACGGTCGGCGCCGCCGCCGACTTGGTGCTCATCGATGTCGATCAGCCTTGGCAGATCCAAGCCGATTCCTTCCGCAGCAAGTCGAAGAACACGCCGTTCGATGGCCGCCCGGCCCAGGGACGCGCGATGCGCACCGTCGTGAACGGACGCACCGTTTTCGACTTCGCGGCGTGACCACCGCACTCCGATAAATATGCCGGGATCATTATGCCGGACGCGATAGGGCTGGACGCCTTGGGGCCGTTTGCTGCGGCCGTCTTCGGCTATTTCCTCGGTTCGATTCCGTTCGGACTCTTGCTGACGCGGCTCTCCGGCCTCGGCGATGTCCGCACTATCGGTTCGGGGAATATCGGCGCCACCAATGTGCTCAGAACGGGGCGCAAGGGCCTGGCGCTTCTTACTTTGCTTCTCGACGGCGGCAAGGGTGCGGTGGGCGTTCTCCTGATGGCGCGGTTCGGCGAGATCGCGATGCTGCTGGCGGGTGCGGCCGCGGTTATCGGTCACAGCTTTCCGATCTGGCTTCGCTTCAAAGGCGGCAAGAGCGTTGCGACCGGGCTTGGGGTCTTGCTTGCGGCGGCACCCTTGGCCGGCGTGCTGGCTTGCGCGACCTGGCTTGCGGTTGCGGTCCTTGCCCGATTTTCGTCGCTCGCGGCCCTCGCCGCCTTTGCGCTGGCGCCCGTCTATTGCCTGCTGCTTTTCGATTGGCCGCCGGCGGCGATGGCCGCATCGATCGCCGCACTTATTATTTGGCGCCACCGCGGCAATATCGAGCGGCTTCGGGCCGGAACGGAACCGCGTATCGGCGCGTCATGAGCCAGCCCCAGCGGCCTCGCGCGCTTTCCGCCGCCGATAAGCTGGATTGGCTCCGGCTGATCCGAAGCGAGCCAGTCGGACCCGTCACCTTTGCGCGGCTGATCGAGCGTTTTGGCACTGCGGCGAGCGCGCGCTCTGCCCTGCCTGAATTGGCCCGCCGCGGAGGACGTGCTGAGGCCCTGCGCATTTGCGATCAGGCAACGGCAACGCGGGAAATCGAGGGCCTTGAGAAACTCGGCAGTCGACTGGTCGCGCTTGGCGAAGAGGATTATCCGCCGGCCCTGGCCGCCTTGGACGATGCGCCGCCGTTGCTTTCAGTCCTTGGCCGCGCAGATGTTTTGAAAAAGCCAATGATTGCCGTTGTCGGCGCCCGCAATGCTCGGCCAACGGCCGGCGATTTGCGCAGTCGTTGTCGCGCGATCTCGGCCAAGCGGGACTCGTCATCGCTTCCGGCTTGGCCCGTGGAATCGACGCCGCGGCCCATGAAGGCGCGCTGGCGACGGGAACCGTCGTTGCCGGCGGGGTCGATGTGATCTACCCGCAGGAGAACGCCGCCCTCTATGACTGGATCGTCACCGACGGTGGAGTCGCTGCCGAAGAACCGCTGGGCTTGCAGCCCCAAGCGCGGCATTTTCCCAAACGCAACCGGCTGATTTCCGGGCTCGCTTTGGACGTCTTGGTGGTCGAGGCGGCCCAGCGCTCCGGCTCGCTCATCACCGCTCGATTTGCCCTCGAACAGGGGCGCGAAGTCTTCGCGGTTCCAGGCTCGCCCCGCGATCCCCGCTGCCACGGGACCAACGATCTGATCCGCCATGGCGCCGCGCTGACCCAATCCGCCGATGACGTGATGGAGCAGATGCGCGGCATGCTGCGGCGGCCGATCGCCGAGCGGCCGGCCGAAATACGCGGCCGGACAGGCGGCTCCGGCCCCCGCTCTGAGCCCGCAGGCCCTCGAACTCGGTACGGGAAAAAATCGTGGAAAGTCTGGGTCCTTCGCCGGTTCAGGTTGACGAAATCGTTCGCCAATGCCAATTGTCACCGGCAATCGTGGCCGCGGTCCTGCTCGAATTGGAGCTCGCAGGCCGCCTCAACCGCCATCCCGGCCATCAACTATCGGTGGCCGGATAGGCGGTAAGGCCATGCGATAGCGGGCATAAGCGAAGGCGCAACGAGGCCCTGTTTACACAGTCCTATCGAGGTTGCGATGCCGGGATTTGACCGGATATTAGGAGCCGAAGCGCAGACGATGCGGCACATCGGCGAGCTTCGGCGACGCGAGAGCCGGTCAAATCCCGGCATCCCTTCCGGTTGCGGCGGGATGGCCGATTATCGTGCCGATCTTGACCGTAGACTCCGTTACGCTCTGCGACCGCCGGCTTGATTCTCGCCCATCCGGCCGCAACGCAACCCGATACGACTGTGTAAACAGGGCCTAAAGCGCGCAAACGAAAAAGAAACCTTTAGGCCGCTAGCTTCTCAAAACTTCGAGCGGAGTCCGAATGAATATCGTCGTCGTCGAATCGCCGGCCAAGGCCAAGACGATCAATAAATATCTGGGAAGCGGCTTCCGCGTTCTCGCCAGCTACGGCCACATCCGCGATCTGCCCTCGAAGGACGGATCGGTTCAGCCTGACCACGATTTCGCCATGACCTGGGAAATCGACGCGAAGGCCGAACGTCACGTTGCCGATATCGTCAAGGCGCTCAAGGGCGCCAAACATCTCTATCTCGCGACCGACCCCGATCGGGAAGGCGAAGCGATTTCCTGGCACGTGCAAGAAGTCCTCAAGAGCCGCAAGCTGCTCGATGGCATCGAAGTCGCCCGCGTCGTTTTCAATGAGGTCACCAAGGACGCGGTTTTGGAAGCGATGCGCAAGCCGCGCGCCGTCAATCGCGAATTGGTGGATGCCTATCTCGCTCGCCGGGCCCTCGACTATCTCGTCGGCTTTACGCTCTCGCCGGTGCTGTGGCGGAAGCTCCCGGGTTCCCGTTCGGCCGGGCGCGTGCAATCGGTGGCCTTGCGCCTCATTTGCGAGCGCGAATCCGAAATCGAGATTTTCAAGCCGCGGGAATATTGGACCGTCGATGTCGACGTGCGGACCAAGGCCGGCGCGCCGTTCAGCGCCCGTTTGATCCGGCTGGATCGGGAAAAACTCGACAAATTCGCGTTGAGCAATCACGCCACCGCCGAAGCTGCGCGGAATCGGATTGCCGCCCAATCCTTCCGCGTCGCCAAGATCGAGCGGAAACAGACGAAGCGGAACCCCTACCCGCCTTTCACTACCTCGACCCTTCAACAGGAAGCCTCGCGGAAGCTTGGCTTCACCGCCTCGCGAACCATGCGCACCGCCCAGCGGCTCTATGAAGGTGTGGATATCGGCGGCGAATTGGTCGGACTTATTAGTTATATGCGAACCGACAGCGTGCATCTTTCGAAAGAAGCATTGGCCGCCTGCCGTGCCTTGATCGCCCGCGATTTCGGCCAATCCTATCTTTCCGAGCATCCCCGGCAATTCAAGGCCACCGCTAAGAACGCCCAGGAGGCCCATGAGGCGATCCGCCCGACCGACGTGGGACGCAAGCCGGAAGACGTCACCCGCCATCTCGATCACGACCAGCAGAAGCTTTATGAGCTGATCTGGAAGCGCATGGTGGCAAGCCAGATGGAAAGTGCCGCGCTCGAACAAGTGGCGGTCGATGTCGACTCCTTCGACGGCCATATCGGCTTGCGCGCCAACGGCTCGATGGTCGTGTTCGACGGTTTCCTCAAGCTCTATCACGAAGACCGCGACGACGGCGCCGAAGAGGAAGAGAACGAGCGGATTCTGCCGCAGATGGCCGATGGCGAAGCGATCGCGCGGGAAGCCATTCATCCGGAGCAGCATTTCACCCAGCCGCCGCCGCGCTATACCGAAGCGAGCTTGGTCAAGCGGCTGGAAGAACTCGGCATCGGCCGTCCGTCCACCTATGCCAACATCATTCAAGTGCTGCAGGACCGGAAATACGTGCGGCTCGACAAAAAACGATTCACACCCGAAGACCGCGGAAGATTGGTGACGGCATTCCTCGCCAATTTCTTCGAGCGCTACGTTCAATACGATTTCACCGCCGATCTCGAGAACCGGCTGGACGAAATTTCGAACGGCGAAATTCCCTGGAAAAAGGTTCTTACCGATTTTTGGCGGGATTTCATCGTTGCGGTGAACGGCACGAAACACCTGACGATTTGCCAAGTGCTCGACGTCCTCGACCGCGAACTGGGCCCGCATTTCTTTCCGGAAGACGGATCGGGCAAGGATCCCCGGCTGTGTCCCGCCTGTGGAACCGGCCGGATCGGCGTCAAGCTCGGCAAATACGGGGCCTTCCTCGGCTGCTCCAATTATCCGACCTGCACCTATACCCGGCCGCTTGCGATCGCCGGCGAAGGCGAGGCCGGTGGCGATGCCCTGGCGTTCCCGAAAGAATTGGGAACGGACCCAAAGACCGGCCTCAAGATTACGCTGCGTAAGGGCCCCTACGGCTGTTACGTCCAACTCGGTGAAGGATCGAAGGAAGAAAAGCCGAAGCGGTCGGCGCTGCCGAAGAATCTGAAGCCGGAAGACGTGACGCTGGAAGGCGCAATCAAGCTTCTCTCGCTGCCGCGCGACGTCGGCCCGCATCCGGAAACCGGCAAGATGATCGTGGCCGGGCTGGGGCGTTTTGGACCCTATCTGAAACATGACGACGTTTTCGTGTCGCTAGGCGCCGACGACGATCTGCTGACGATCGGCCTTAATCACGCGGTCGTCTTGCTTAAGGACGCGAAACCGAGAAAATCGAAAAGAGGCCGCGAACTCGGCAAGCATCCCGACGACAGCAAGCCGGTGACGATCCACGAGGGGCGTTACGGGCCCTATGTTGCGCATAACAAGCTGCGCGCGACCTTGCCGAAGGATGCGACGCCGGAATCCTTCACCCTCGAACAAGCGATCGCGATTCTGGCCGAGCGAGCCGAAAAGACGGGCGTTGCGAAACCGAAGAAGGAAAAAACCGCCAAGCCGGCAAAAAAGGCCAAACCGGAAAGGAAGGCGAAGCCGGAGGCACCGGCCAAAGCGGAAAAGAAAGCGCCGGCCAAGAAAGTCGCCAAACCGGCCCGCCGAAAAGCGGCCGGGAACGCCGAATAAACCCGGCCCCCTCCTTGGCAAGACGGCCGCAAGAGACTTCCACCCTTCCCAGCCGGGACGTCCTTCTCGCCTTCATCCGCGAAAGCCCGAAGCCGGTCGACGCCCGCGAGATCGCGCGTCATTTTCGCATCAAGGGCTCTGAGCTCCGCGTCGCCTTCAAGGAACTTCTCCGGTCGCTCGAGGCCGAGAAGCTCGTCGAAAAACATCGCGGCCAGCGTCTCACCGCAAGGGGCGGACTGCCCGCGGCCGGCGTCGTCGAGGTGACGAAGATCGACGAGGACGGCGAATTGCTGGCCCGGCCTGTGGTTTGGCACGGCCAAGATGAGCCGCCAATTATCTATGTAGCACCCGAACGCCACGGCACCCCGGCGATCGAGGTCGGCACCAGAATATTGGTGCGACTCACCCGTGCGGCCGACGGCACTTACGAAGCAAAGCCCATTCGCGTCATCGCCGGGCGGCCGCAGGAAATCATCGGCATCTTTACCCCCGCGCAAGGCGGCGGCTGGCTGCGCTCGACGGATCGGCGGCACAAGAGCGATTTTTTCGTGCCGGCACAAAGCGCCGGAAATGCGCGCGAGGGCGAATTGGTTCGCGCCGAAGTCGCCGAGCCCCATCGCGGGCAAAGTCGCGCCAAGATCGTCGAGAAGCTGGGCCACGCCGAAGATCCCGACGCCATCAGTCTGATCGCCATTCACAGCCACGATATTCCGGTCGCCTTCCCGCAAGCAGTGCTCAATGAGGCCGCGGCGGCGCGCCCGGCTTCGCTCGGGGACCGCAGCGACTTGCGCAAGATTCCTTTGGTCACTATCGATGGGCCCGACGCCCGCGATTTCGACGACGCGGTGTTCGCAGAACCGGATTCCGACCCGAAAAATCCCGGTGGCTGGCGGCTGATCGTTGCCATCGCCGATGTCGCCCATTACGTCCGCCCCGGTTCGCCGCTCGACAAATCCGCCTATGATCGCGGCAACTCCGTCTATTTTCCGGATCGCGTCGTCCCCATGCTGCCGGAAGCGCTATCCAACGGCTGGTGCTCGCTGAAGCCCAATGAAGAACGGGCCTGCATGGCGGTCCGTATCGCCATCGATCGCCATGGCGAAAAACTTTCGCACCGTTTCGAACGAAGTTTGATGCGATCGGCGGCTCGGCTCACTTACGAACAGGTGGAGGCTGCACGAAGCGGTGCGACCGACGAAATTCCGGAACCGCTCTCGGGGGCGGTGATCGCCCCGCTTTACGGCGCGTTCACGGCGCTCTTGGCGGCGCGCCATCGCCGCGGCACGCTCGATCTCGACCTTCCCGAACCGAAAGTCGAATTCGCGGGCCCCGGACGAATTGCGCGCATCCACCCCGCACCGCGCTATGACAGTCACAAATTGATCGAGGAATTCATGATTGCGGCCAATGTCGCGGCGGCGGAAACCTTGGAAGAATTGGCGCAGCCGGCGATGTATCGCATCCACGATCGTCCCGATCCGGAAAAAGTCGAAGCCTTGCGCGAGTTTCTCGAAGGGCTGGGCTACCGGCTTGCCAAGGGCCAAGTCATTCAACCGAAGAGTTTTACCGGAATTCTCGACCAGGCAAAAGATCGCGGCGATGCGTCTCTGGTCAGCGAACTGGTATTGCGCAGCCAAGCCCAGGCACAATATTCGCCGGACAACATCGGCCATTTCGGATTGGCATTGCGGCGCTACTGCCACTTCACCTCGCCGATCCGGCGTTACGCGGATCTTCTGGTTCACCGCGCCCTCATTGCAGGATTGCGATTTGGTGGTGACGGCTTGCGCGCCGACGAGGGCGCGCGCTTCGTCGAGCTGGGCGCCCATATTTCGGGAACCGAGCGCAGAGCCGTTGCCGCCGAGCGTGACGCGCTGGAGCGCTACACCGTGGCCTATATGGAAGACAAAGTCGGCGCGATTTTCCCGGGCCGCATCAACGGCGTCACCCGATTCGGGCTCTTCGTGCGGCTCGATGAAACCGGCGCCGACGGTTTGGTGCCGATGCGCAGCTTGCGCGACGATTTTTACGTTCATGACGAACACGGCCATTGTTTGATCGGGCAGCGGCGGAAACGCCGCTTCACGCTCGGCGATGCGGTCGCGGTAAGGCTGGTCGAAGCCGATGCCGTGACCGGAGGGCTTTTGCTCGAACTTGCCGAATTCTCCGACGACGAATTGGGACCGGGCCGGCCGCGGCCCCCGAGACCGCCGGGCCAGCAGCATCACCGCCGCCAGGAAGGCCGCGGCAAGGACCGACGGCGTAAAGGTCGTCGAAAGGGTCGTTAACCTAACTTGGGAACCCAGCCGGCAACCCGTGACCCACAAAAAAGCGAGGATTCCCGTCATTTTTCCGGTGAGTGCAAACAATTGGCTTGGTTTTTTCCCGCCCTGTTCGGTACAAATTCATGGCGGGGTAACCAATTTGACCCGCGCATTCGTTTAAAATGACCTCAGGCGACGATCAACAAGTGCATTCGCCAAGGGATCGGGAAAGCCGCATTGGGGGATAGCCATCGAATTCGGTATGCGCCGTTGACGGCGCCGGCGAAGTTGCAGAAGCGACTGGCTGCGCTCGCGGCCGGAGCGGCAGCCGCGGCGTTGCTCGCGGCTTGCGTCACGGCCCAGCCAACGGGAGACGACGCTTTTTCGGCCGAACGAACCACCCAGGAATTCGCTGCGGGATACGAGGCAATATCGGGGCGCTATGTCGACAAGACTGCGATCTCCGCGGTTGCGCTCGCCGGGCTGGATGGACTTTCCGTTCTCGATCCGGAAATCGAGATCGACCGTGACGGCGACAAGGTGGAGATGCGCCGCGTCGGCGTTTTGCTCTCGTCCTTTGCAGTGCCCGGCGATGACGACGCCGACGGATGGGCCGATCTGACGGTCAAGGCGCTGATGCTGGGTCGCGCCGCGTCGCCCCAGGTGTTGAATGCGTCGTCGGAATCGATTTACGAAGCCGTATTCGACAAATCGCTGACCAAGCTCGATGAATTCTCGCGTTACGCCGGAAGAGATCTCGCCCGCAATCACCGCGCCATGCGCGATGGGTTCGGCGGGATCGGCTTCGAATTCACGGTCACGCCGGATCGGACCATGAAAATCACCTCCGTCGTCGGCGACACGCCGGCGGAGCGCGGCGGGCTTCAGGTCGGCGACGTCGTAACCCAAATTGACGGGCGTCCGATTGCGGATCTCAATCGCGGCGATATCACCAATTTACTGCGCGGCCGGGTCGGCACGCATATTACGCTGACGATTTACCGGACGGAAAATGACGGTCCACTGAGGCTGACCTTCGAACGCGCGCTGATCGTTCCGCCCACGGTTACCGCCGAATTGCAAGGCGACATCGCCTATTTGACGGTGTCGAGCTTTAACCAGCGCACCGCGATCAGCTTGTCCTCCGCATTCGATCAATTGAAATCGCATGGCGCTGCGAAAGGCGTCGTCCTCGATCTGCGGGGCAATCCAGGCGGCCTTCTCGATCAGGCCATCGCGGTTGCCGATCTTTTTCTGGATGGCGGCGAGATCGTCGAAACTCACGGTCGGCATCCCGACAGCAATCAGCGTTTCGACGCGTCGGGCAACGATATCGCCAAGGGATTGCCGATGGCCGTGCTCATCAACGGCGACTTCCGCATCATCGGCTCGAAATCGTCGCCGCCGCCCTTCAGGACCAGCGGCGCGCCGTTCTGGTCGGTTCCGCGTCCTTCGGCAAGGGCACGGTGCAGAACGTCATCCGACTTCCCAATGACGGCGAATTGACCCTCACCTGGTCACGAATTGAGGCGCCGTCGGGCTATGCCTTCCACAAACTCGGCATCATGCCCACCTTATGTACCTCGAAATCCGCCGAATCCGCCCACGACCTTGAGGCCGATTTGCGAAGCGGCCGGATCGATCCAGCCCATATTTTGGCGGCTTGGCGTTCCAGCCATGACGACAATCGGGCGACGGATGAGCTTCGTTCCAATTGTCCGGCGCGGCACGACATGGCGGGCGAAGATTTGCAGGTCGCCAAAGACGTGCTCGAGGATTTGGAACTCTACGCGCGCGCCATAAAGCTCTCCGAACCGGCAGTGGCGCAAGGTGCCGGACCGTCGGTGGCCACCCGATAACCAATTGATTTATCTACTATTTTTAAACCGCAACCCGGGCCGGGTTGACAGCGGTGGCGCGGCCGCTATTGTGGCCCGCCGAATTTAAGAACCAGGGACATTCCATGGCCAAGCCCAGCAACATTCAGATCAAAATGGTCAGCTCCGCCGGGACGGGCTATTTCTACACCACCAAGAAAAACCCGCGGCAACTGACCGAAAAGCTTGAAATGAAGAAATACGATCCGGTCGTGCGCAAGCACGTTGTCTTCAAAGAAGGCAAGATTAAGTAGGATCGGTATTCGGCGCCCGATGACGGCGCCCGCCTTCCCGCACGCTCAGTAAAACGCCGAACGCGGCGGCGCCGCCTCCGGCAACGAAAAATCCGTGATAACCCGATTGCGGCCCTGGCGCTTCGCCTGATACAGCGCCTCGTCGGCGCGCTTTAGAAGTTCGTTCGCCGATTTGCCCGGTGCATTGGCGATCGCCGCTCCCACGCTGACCGTGACATTGATCGCCTTTCCCACGCTGATCAGCGGGAACGGAACCTCTCCGGTCGATCCGCGCAAGCGTTCGGCAACGCCGATCACGATTTCCGGCGTCGCATCGGCAATGACGACGAGGAATTCTTCGCCGCCGAGACGCGCCACCATGTCGAAGCTGCGCACGCTGTTCATCAGCCGGTCGGCCACCAACCGCAAGACTTCGTCGCCGGCGCCATGGCCGTATTCATCGTTGATCAGCTTGAAGTTGTCGATGTCGACCATCAGCACGCCGACCGGTTTTCCGCCTTCGGCCAGGCGGCGAAGCATCGTGCCGAGATGCACATTGGCGTAGCGATGATTGTATAGGCTGGTCAGGCTGTCGGTCAGTGCGAGCGACAGGCTGCGTTCGTAATTCGACCGCAGCCGCTCTTGATAGCGTTTCCACCGGATCTGGGTGCGGCAGCGGGCGATGAACTCGTTCGAATTGATCGGCTTGACGACGTAATCGTTGATGCCGATCTCCAGGGCCTTGATCAGAAGCTTGTTTTCGTCTTCCTCGACCAGCAGCAGAATCGGAATGTAGCGGGCTTCCGTCCGCGCCCTTAATTGCGACGAAAGACGGAGTGCATCGCCGCCGCCTTCTCCGGCCAGCGCGCCCACGACGAACATGTCGAAATCGCCGTCCTTGGCAAGTTCGATCGCCTCTTCCGTGCTTGCCGCGACGACGACTTCCGCGCCGTCTTCCTTGACGATGCCCTTGAGCTTGCGGCAGAGCGCCTCGCTCTTTTCGACGACGAGAATCCGGCCGTGCAGCGCGTCTTCGTCGAGCGGGGGACCGGAGCGGGGCAAGACTCCGAATTGATCGCAGGTTTCTTCGCGCCGACGCCATTCGTCGCGAATAAGCTTGAGGCGCGCCAGCGATTTGATCCGCGCGAAGAGAGCGACATCGTTAACCGGTTTGGTCAGAAAATCGTCGGCTCCTGCCTCGAGTTCGCGCACCCGGTCCGCGGTTTCGCTGAGCGCCGTGACCATGATGATCGGAATATGCATGGTCGCCGGGTCGGTTTTAAGGCGCCTGCAGGCCTCGAAGCCGTCCATGCCCGGCATCATGACGTCGAGGAGGATGACATCGGGCGCCTTGGTCTGCGCAGCGGCGATCGCCGATGGACCGTCAAACGCCGTTACCACGTCGAAATATTCGGCGTTCAGCTTCGCTTCGAGAAGCTTGACGTTGGGCGGAAGGTCGTCAACCACCAGGACGCGGGCGGACATCGGACGGTCAACCTATGAATTTTTCGACGGTCTCCAGGAAATTGGCGACCGAAATCGGCTTCGCAAGATAGGCCTCGCACCCGCCTTCGCGGATTTTTTCTTCGTCGCCCTTCATGGCGAATGCCGTCACGGCGATGACCGGGATCTTCTCAAGGTTTCGTCTTCCTTAATCCATTTCGTGACTTCGAGCCCCGAAATTTCCGGCAACTGTATATCCATGAGAATGAGATCGGGGTGGAATTCGCGGCAAGCTTGAGCGCCTCGCGACCGTCCTTCGTCTCCAGGGTCTTATAGCCGTGTGCTTCCAGAAGGTCGTGGAAGAGCTTCATGTTCAGCTCGTTGTCCTCGACAATCAAAACCGTCTTGGCCATTGCCCCCTCACCGGCTCATACAGCGCGCCGGATCACGCGCGTTACCCTTGCAAACGACCGCTGCGGTTCAAAGTCCCGCAGGACCTTTATTGGCCGCGCATTTCTCCGCGCGATGGACCTCTGTCGCCCCGGTCATTTGACGCCCATTACGGTTAACGAATGGTAACTCGGGACGTCCTTTTGATCTTCCCTGCCGAAAGAAACCCCTTATTTCCCCATACGATAGCACGAAGCCCAAGCCCGTCCAGGGCCGCGTTCCCACGCTTTCCTGCTTCAGCACTTCGGTTTTGCCAGAATCTCGATCCGTTCGAGATCGGCGGCAATGACCGAGTCGCCATAGTCGAGCACGAAGCTCCGCGCGATACCATTGTCCATAAGGTCGGCGGACATCTCGTAGAACGGCGCCACTTCGTCCTTGTTCATGTAAAAAAACGCCAGCCGCATCGGCCGGTACGGTTTATCGACCGATTTGGGTAGAATTTTTTCGTCGTCTTTGGCCGGCTTGACCGGGCCGATTACCGCGTTGACCTCGAACGGCCCTTCGTCGCTGGTCCCGTCGAATACCGTTCGCGCCACAATTTTGTCACCGGCCACCCCATGATCGATGAGGTCCATCATATGGCGGGCCGGGAAGATAGTTCCCGCCGGGAGCGGCATGGCGAAGGCATGCTTTCCCGTAAAATTGGCCTCGCCGGGCTGTCCGATCGCTTGGAGCGTCGCCTTTCCGGCGAGATCCTTGTCGGGCGCGCCATCACGAAGATTTTCGACCTCGAAGCGGTAGCTCAAACCGTCCCGCGATTCCCAACTCGCAAATCGCGAATCGATCTCGATTGCCGGTTTGGCGGCATCGTAGAACCGCAGTTCGAGACGCTGGGAGGAACTCCATCCTTCACAGGAATCGATCCAGTCGATGTACATGGCGCCTTTGACGTCGGTCAGCGTGCTGCCGGCTGCCGTGCTTTTCAAATGCAAAGCGTAATAGGCTTTGTGCGGCACGATTTCGGCAGCCGAAACACCGGCGGCCGCAACGATGACACCGGTCAGAATAGCGGCTGTCGGAAAGAGTTGTTCACGCGCCCACCGACGCACGAGGCTCATGCTCCGCCGGCGCCGCGGGCCGGTTCTTCCGGCTTCGCCTGCGGCGGCAAATGGATTCGAATGTGCAGTTCGCGCAACCGCTCGGGCGGCACGGAAGCCGGCGCTTGCATGAGAAGATCTTCGGCCTTCTGATTCATCGGAAACGCGATGACTTCGCGAATATTCGGTTCGTCCGCCAACAGCATGACGATGCGATCGATGCCGGGCGCCGACCCGCCATGCGGGGGCGCGCCGAAACGAAGCGCATTCAGCAACCCGCCGAATTGATCTTCGACCTGCTGATTACTATAGCCGGCGATTTCGAAGGCCTTGTACATCACCGCGGGCAAATGATTGCGGATGGCGCCGCTTGAGAGCTCAACACCGTTGCAAACGATATCATACTGGAACGCCTTGATTTCGAGCGGATCTTTGGTCTCCAGCGCTTCGAGACCGCCTTGGGGCATCGAGAACGGATTGTGGCTGAACTCGATTTTGCCGGTTTGCTCATTGAGCTCATACATCGGAAAGTCGACGATCCAGCAAAACCGGAACGCGTTCCGCTCGGTCAGCTCCAGCTCCGCGCAAATCCTGGTCCGCACGAGCCCCGCCATTTTCGCCGCGGCGTTGGGTTTGTCGCAAACGAAAAATACCGCGTCGCCATCGCCGACGCCGGCGGTCTTTTGAATCGCGGCGGCGCGATCCGCCTGAAGATTTTTGGCGATCGGACCTTTGGCCTCGTTCTCGGCAAAAGCGATGTAGCCGAGTCCCGGGGCGCCCTGCGCGCGCGCCCATTCGTTCAATTTATCGAAGAAACTGCGTGGACGCGATGAAGCCCTGGGTGCAGGAATGGCGCGAACAACGCTCCCGGCTTCGATGGCCTTGGCAAAAATTCCGAAACCTGAACCGCGAAAGGCGTCGGTGACGTCTGAAATAATCAGCGGATTCCGGAGATCGGGCTTGTCCGATCCGTATTTCAGCACCGCCTCATCGAATTTGATATTCGGAAACGGCGGCTTCGTGACGCGTCGCCCTTCGGCGAATTCCTCGAACACGCCGGCCAAAACCGGCGCCACGGCATCGAACACGTCGTCCTGAGTCACGAACGACATCTCGAGATCGAGTTGGTAGAATTCGCCCGGGCTGCGGTCTGCCCGGCTATCCTCATCCCTGAAACAGGGCGCGATCTGGAAATAGCGGTCGAAGCCCGCGATCATCAGGAGCTGTTTGAATTGCTGCGGCGCCTGAGGCAGCGCATAGAATTTTCCCGGATGAAGCCGCGCGGGAACGAGAAAATCGCGGGCGCCCTCGGGCGAGCTCGCGGTCAAGATCGGCGTGTGAAATTCGGTGAAGCGCTGTTCGATCATCCGCCGCCGGATGCTGGCGATGATTTTCGAGCGTAGCATGATGTTGCGGTAAATCTTTTCGCGGCGAAGATCGAGAAAGCGGTAGCGCAGCCGGATGTCTTCGCCGGAATCGGCATCGGAATTGACCTGCAGCGGCAGCATGTCGGCCTGCGAATCGAGCTCGAATTCTTCGACGCGGAGTTCAATTTCCCCGGTCGGCAGATTGGGATTGACGGTTTCCGGCGAGCGGGCGACGACATGGCCGGTGACGGTGACGACGCTCTCATTCCGGGTCGGTTCGACCTTGGGGAAAATCGGGCTCGAAACGTCGATCACGCACTGAGTAAGGCCGTAATGATCGCGCAAATCGATAAAAAGGAGATTGCCGTGATCCCGCTTGCGGTGGACCCAGCCCGAGAGCCTGACCTGAATACCGGTATGGGCCGGGCGCAATTCGCCGCAGGTATGGGTTCGGTATGGATGCATCGGAGGGGCGGCCCTTTGAATCTGGCGCGAAAAAGCGCATGGAAAAGCCCCGGTTGTCAAGGTGCCGGGGACGGCGGCGAGCCTAGGGCGCAGGCCGAATTCCAGCCGATGCGCGCTTTGCCGGGGTGATAAATCCGTGTATACGGGCGGCGATGACTTTGCTGACTGAAAACAGCGCGGTTGCGGCGTTTTGCCGGAGTCTCGCCACCGCCGCTTATATAACCGTCGACACGGAATTCATCCGCGAACGCAGCTTCTGGCCGAATCTCTGTCTGCTGCAGATCGGCGGGCCGGAGGGTGCCGCGGCGATCGATGCTTTGGCTCCCGGCGTCGATCTCGATGCGGTTTTCAAGCTGATGGCGAATCGCGACATTCTCAAGGTCTTTCATGCCGCGCGGCAAGACATCGAGATTTTCCATCACATGGCGGGCGAAATTCCCACCCCCATTTTCGACACCCAGGTCGCGGCCATGGTCTGCGGCTTCGGCGAATCGGCGTCCTATGAGACGCTTGTCGCCCAAATCGCCAAAGCGCAGATCGACAAATCCTCCCGCTTCACCGATTGGGCACACCGGCCCTTGAGCCCTCGGCAGATCGAATACGCCTTGGCCGACGTGATCCATCTGCGTGCGGTTTACGACGATCTGGCGCGCCGCTTGGAAAGGAACGGGCGAACCGAATGGCTGGTCGAAGAAATGGCGGTGCTGACCGATCCCGAAACCTATCGCATGGACCCGGACCAGGCTTGGCGCCGCCTCAAGACCCGCAGCCACAGCCGGCGGCATCTTGCGGTGTTGCGGGAAGTCGCGGCGTGGCGGGAGCGGGAAGCGCAGAGCCGCGACGTGCCCCGAAATCGCATCATCCGCGACGAGGCACTCCTCGAAATCGCCTCCCATTCCCCGCGCAGCAAGGCCGATCTGGCACGCTCCCGCAGCATCTCGAAGGGCACCGCCGAAGGCTCCATGGGCGAAGCGATTCTGCAGGCCGTCGCCAAGGGTCTTGAGGTTCCCGATTCCGACCTTCCGGAATTGCCGCCGCGCAACGACATGCCGTCCGGATTGAAGCCCCTGGTCGAATTGCTCAAGGTTCTGCTCAAGATGAAATGCGAGGAACATGGGGTGGCGCAAAAATTGGTGGCGAACGGCCAGGATCTCGAGCAGATCGCCGCCGACGAAACGGTGCCCGTTCCCGCCCTTCAGGGCTGGCGGCGTGAGGTGTTCGGCGAGGATGCGCTGGCTTTGAAGCACGGCAAGCTGGCGCTGGCCGTCAAGGGCAAGTCGGTGCGGCTCGTCCCGCCCGCCGAATAGGCGGAATGCCCCTTTTCGAGTTGCGCAGAATCACTCTTTACGAAGAATCACTCTTTACGAAGAATCTCCCACCGCCGGCCGAGAATTTCCGCAACCGGCGTCAGCGCCTTGCCGACGGCTTCACCGTCGAGGGATTCGGCGCCGGCATTGAGCCTCAGCACCAGCGTCTTGCGGGTCAATTCAAGTTGGGTGCGGGCCAGCAGATCCTCGACTCCGCCCGCAACCGTATGGGCCAAGCGCAAGGCCCGGCCCAGCAAAACCGCTCGCTCGCGTTCCTTGGCGCCGACGAGGCCGCGTACACGCCGCGTCAACGGAGACTGGATATCGCCCTTGTGACGGGCAAACAGCGCCAGACCTAAGAATACCCGGTCCTTGTGGCCGATGCCGAAGGCGGGTACGAACAGCGCGCGCTCGAAGGCCTGGACGGCGCGAAAATCCGGGTGATCGCGCTTGGCGATATCGCAAAGCAGGCAGGCGGCAAACCGCAGCCGCTTTTGTTCCGCGGTTTCTTCCGGAAACAAGGGCGCCGTCCAATTCAGCAGCGTTTCGCCGGAAAGCCCCGAGCCCTCGGTGCGCCGGGCGAGATCGCGGCAAGCGGCAATCAGGGGGTCTTCCGCCCGCAACGCTTCGGGCAGCAGTTCGTAGAGGCAGCCCTCGCGAAGTCCGAAGGCCGAAAACACGATGCGGGAAGGCTCCATCAGAGCGATCACCCGCTTCAAGAGGATCGCCGCATAGGGAAGACCGCGCATCCGCGCTTTGGCAACGCCGGGCACCTTGGTTTCCGGGTCGATGCGGGTGGCCAGCGAGATCGTTTCGCGCGCTTCGTCGACGTCCATTTCGAAATTGTGGATGATCGGGAGAGGATAGCCGGTGCGGGCCATATGGAACTTGGCGAGCGCCCGCCACGCGCCGCCAACCGCAAAGAACGCCTCGCCCTTGCGGCCGGAAATCCAGGCCGGCGCCTCGAACCGGTTCTTTGCGATCTTCGCCGCCGCATCGACATTTCCCCCGCTCTCTTCGGAAAGCTGCAGCGGGCCCAGGGCCAAGGTTGCCGAGCGTCCGGGCTTGCCGCGATCCAGCGCGATCATTTCAAGGCTGCTGCCGCCGAGATCGCCGGCCACGCCATGGGCGCCCGGATTGCCGGCAATCACGCCGAAGGCCGAGAGCCGCGCTTCCTCGTCGCCGGAAAGAATCTCCATTCTGATGCCGCAGCGCTTGGCGGCTTCCTCGGCGAATTCCCGTCCATCGCTCGCTTCGCGAACGGCGGCGGTTGCAACGACATTGAGATGGGTGACGCCCATGCCGCCGCACAAGGCGAGAAATCGCGGCAGATTGGCGAAGGCACAGGCGACGCCGCCACGGTCCAGCCTTCCGGTGCCGAAGAGGCTGCGGCCTAAGCCGCAGGACACTTTTTCGTTGTGGAGAACGGCGGGTGCGCGCGAAAGCCGTTCATAAACGACGAGCCGGATCGAATTCGAACCGACATCGATGACCGCAACCGGCCCCTCCGCAACCGCCGCTTGAACCCGCCGCTCGGGAACCCGGCGCAGCATCGAGCCGATTAGCGCTTCAACAAAGTGAGAATGGGGATGGGCGAATCCTGCTTCAGAGCGCTGCCGCGGCCGGAGAGACTCGGATTGGTCATGAAATAAGTGTGCGCGCTGAAACTGGTTTCATCATGGGGCACGCGGGAATATACCCCGTCGGCGCCAGAGTTCAGCTTTGGGCTTCGTCGTTAAGATTCGCAATCATGACTTGTTCGAGAACCTGCTGATGCACGGTCGGATTCTCGATCGGCACCAGCGCCTCCACCCGGCGGTCCAGATTCCGCGGCATCCAATCGGCGGACGTAATGAACACTTTTGCTTTAGGTGAAGGCAAGCCGTGACCGGCGCCAACGCAAACGATGCGGGAATGCTCGAGGAACCGGCCGACGATGCTTTTCACCCGGATATTTTCCGACAAACCGGGAACGCCCGGCCGGAGGCAGCAAATGCCGCGGACTACGAGATCGATGCTGACACCCGCCTCGGACGCGCGATACAACGCATCGATCACCTCGGCATCGACGATGGAATTGAGCTTGGCCCAAATGCGCGCCGGACGCCCGGCTTTGGCGTGATCGATCTCGTCGGCGATCAGCGACAGCAGCGTCTCGCGCAAATTGATCGGCGACACCGCGATCTTGGTGAGTTCGCTCGGGGCCGCGTAACCGGTCATGTAATTGAACAGGATGGCGGCGTCGCGGCAAAGCACCGGATCGCAGGTAAAAAACGACAGGTCGGTGTAAACTCTGGCCGTCACCGCATGATAATTGCCGGTGCCGAAATGGGCGTAGGTGCGCAGATCGGGTCCTTCGCGACGCACCACCAGCGAGACCTTGGCGTGGGTCTTGAGCTCGATGAAGCCGTAGACGACTTGCGCGCCTGCGCGCTCCAAATCTCTGGCCCACTTGATATTGGCTTCCTCGTCAAATCTGGCTTTCAACTCGACGAGAGCGGTCACCGCCTTGCCGGCCTCGGCCGCTTCGATCAGCGCCCGGACGATCGGCGAGTTCTCACTGGTGCGGTAGAGCGTCTGCTTGATGGCCGCGACATTGGGATCGCCCGCCGCCTGGCGCAGGAACTGCACCACCACATCGAAGCTCTCATAGGGATGATGGACGATCAGATCCTTGTGCCGGATGGCGGCAAAGCAATCGCCGCCAAAGTCGCGGATGCGTTCCGGAAAGCGCGCGTTGAAGGGCACGAATTTCAGCGCCGGAAAATCGTCGACGATCAATTGCGCGGTATCGGCAAGGCCGAGGATTCCGTCCACCCGGAACACGTCCGTGTCATCGACTCCCAATTCACGGGCGACGAAACCGCGGAGCGAATCCGGAATATCGGCGTCGACCTTGAGCCGGATCACACTGCCGCGGCGGCGGCGCTTGAGCGCGGATTCGAACACGCGCACCAGATCTTCGGCTTCTTCCTCGATTTCCACGTCGCTGTCGCGCAACACCCGGAAGCAGCCCATGGCTTTGACATCGAAGCCCGGGAAAAGGTGGTTGACGAACATCTCGACCAGATGCTCCATCCGAACGAAACGCACGCCGCGTCCCGGCAGACGCACGAAGCGGCGGATATGAGGCGGCAGCGGGATCAAACCTTGAAGCGCCCGACCGTCTTCGGGACGCACCAGCTCAAGCGCCATGGCGAATCCCTGATTGGGCAGGAAGGGAAACGGATGGGCGGGATCGACCGCCAGCGGCGTCAGCAGCGGAAATACTTGGTTCATGAAATAGTTTTCGAGCCAGTCGCGTTCTTCGGCGGCCAAATCGTCCGGCTCGGCGACGACGATGGCCGCGTCCGCCAGAAGCCGGCGCAACCGGAACCAGCAGCTTTGCTGATCGCGCATCAATTCGCCGGCGGCGCTATTGATCGCGGCAAGCTGCTGCTCGGCCGTCAAACCGTCGTCGCTCGCCATGGCCACCCCCACCTTCACCTGGCCTTTGAGGCCGGCGACGCGGACCATGTAAAATTCATCAAGGTTGTTGGCGGAGATCGAGAGGAACCGTACGCGCTCCAGCAGCGGGTGCGCCAGATTGTCGGCCTCTTCCAGGACCCGGCGATTGAAGGCGAGCCAAGACAGTTCCCGATTGACAAATCTATCGGGAGAGTCAGGCGCAACCATAAACTCGGCGGCGGTTTCAGCGACCGTCACGATCCACTCCCTACCCGGGGCGGTTGCCCTTCAACCGGGCAGCCTGTAACGCATATTCATGTTACCATGAGCGCGCGGACGGGGGGAAACCGCGCGAATCTTCCATGCGAACGCTGCTTCTGCTGCGCCATGCCAAATCGAGTTGGGCAGACCCGCAACTCGAAGACTTTGAAAGACCGCTAAATTCCAGGGGTTTAGAGGCTGCAAGCGCGTTGGCCACGCATTTTCTTGTCACAAAACTGCAACCTGATCTTGTTTTGTGCTCGGCGGCCCTGCGGACCCGCGCCACCTTAGCCGGGCTTCTTCCGGTATTCGCCCACGATTACCAGATCTCGGTCGAAAACCGGCTGTATCTGGCCAGCGCGGCGAAACTTTTGGAGCGGCTGCAGGAAATCGGCGAAAACGGCCTTTGCGTTCTTTTGATCGGCCACAATCCCGGCCTCGAGCGCCTGGCCCGGCTTCTCACCGGTTCGGGATCGCCGGAAAAGATCGAAGCGATGCACAACAAATTCCCGACCGCCGCCCTTGCCACCTTCGAATTCGATGAGTCAGGCTGGCGGGCCATCGGCAAGGGATCCGGCAAACTCGCCGATTATCGCATTCCCGCCGATCTCGAAGACTAAGCACGATCTAATTCATCTCTTCCAGAACCCGCCGCGCCAAGGGCACGGTCACCTTCCGCCCCGCCGCCAGCGCCGCCTTGTCGAGGGCGGCGACGACTCGGCGGAGCGCCGCGAAGGAACGCTCGATCCGCGAAACCAGATAGGTCACCACCTCCGGCGATGGCTTGAGTTGGCGGTCGGCGAAGAGTTTGACGATCAGCGCCATCAAGACAACATCATCGGGCGGCCCGATCACGGCGTGGGGCGCCCCCCCAACACGCGAGGCCAGATCAGGCAGGGCAATATTCCACGCCGCAGGCAGATCGCGCGACGTGACCAGCAGCCAGCCCCCCGCGTCCTTCGCCACGTTATAAAGGTGGAAGAGCTTGTGCTCCGCCTGCTCGTCCAACCCCGCCGCAATGTTTTCGATCACCAGAGCAAATGCTTCCGGATAGGCGCCGGGATCGGCGACGGCAAGTTCCGTCACATCCAAGAACGCGGCCTTGCTTTTCGCCTGCCAGACATGGGCGAGATGGGTTTTGCCGCAGCCTTCCGGTCCGTTCAGAACCAGAAGCGGCGCCGGCCAGTCGGGCCAGCGATCGATCCAGGCGACGGCCTCGCGATTGCAATCGGCCACCAGGAAATCTTCCATGCCGAACGCCACGCGATGCGGTAGTTCCAGCGCCAGCTGCCGGGCCACCGGTGCGCCACTCACGGGTGGGGATGATTTGGGCTGCCGGTGTCTTTGCCCGGGCCTGGCCCCGAACCAAGATAAAGCGGACAGCGCAGATATTGTCCGAGGGCAAAGCGCGTCAGCACGCCGATCACGGCGGCAAGGGGCACGGCCAGCAGAACGCCGACGAATCCGAAGACCACGCCGCCGGCGAACAAGGCGAACATCGCCCAGACCGGATGCAATCCCACCCGCTCTCCCACCAAGCGCGGCGTGACCAAATTCGATTCGAGAAGATGGCCGACGACGATGATGGCCGCAACGATGGCCACCGGCACCACGGTCTGAAATTGGAAGATCGCGACGCCCACGGCAGCGGTAAAACCGACAATGGCGCCGACGAAGGGAACGAAGGAGAGCACGCCTGCGATAATGCCGATGATCGCCCCATAGTCGAGTCCGGCCAGCGTCAAGGCGATGCCGTAATAGGCCGCCTGGATCAGGCAAACGAGGATGACGCCGCGGACATATTCCGAAATCAGACGGTCGATTTCACGGCATTGCGCGCGAATCATCTCGATCTGTTGGCGGGGCAACCAGGAATCGATGCGGGCGACCAGATCGTCCCAATCCTTCAATAAGTAATAGGCAACGATCGGCGTCACGAGGAGCAAGGCGAGAACGTCGATGAGCGCCAAGCCGCCGCTCCACAGGCTCGACGCCGCTTTGGTGAACCATTCGAAGATCCCGGCGACGTAAGACGTGGTCGCTTCCTGCAATTTTTCGACGTCTTCCGGGCGGATTTGGCCGCGCAGTCTTTCGACGAACATTGTGAGATGCTCGCGCGACCACGCGATCGCATCCGGTATTTGCTTGGCAAGACGAATCGTCTGCTCTTCGAGGAGCGGGAACAGGAGCACGATGACGAGGGCGAAGAGCGCAAAGAATGCGAATAATATCAGACCGCTGGCAATGCTTCGCGGCACGCCCCAGGAGACCATCCGGTCGGCCGCAGGGTCGAGCGCATAGGCGATTGCCATTCCGAGGACAAAAGGAAGTAGAATGTGGCGGAACACATAGAGCGCGGCCGCGAAAAGAAATATCACGGCAAGCCAAAACAACCAGCGACGCAACGAGTCGCTCGATACGCGCTCCACCGCGGCCGTGCCGCGCACCCAGCGCATGATATATCCCGCGCCCGACAAAACCGTCGTCGCCGCGGTGGCATAGGTGAGATAGATGGGAGCATTTTGGGTATCGATCCCAAATCCAAGCCCGGCGAGCACGACCGTGGCCAGCGCAATCTGCAAAAATGTATTGAGCTTGCTGATCAAGATCGGCTCCAGCTTAATCTTGTCGTCGCTCAAGGTCAGGAACAACAACGCGCCGCCGACGATCAATAGATCGCGGAACACGACCATAATCACCAGCCAGTCGAAAAGCGCTCCGCGCAAGCCCAAGGTGATGTAAACGCTGACCAGCAGCGCCTTGTCGGCCAAAGGATCCATGTAGTGGCCCACCGCCGTTCGCGCATCGAAATGCCTGGCGATAAAGCCGTCGGCAGCATCGGAAAATCCCGCGGCAACGAACACCCAAAACGCAGCGCGCATTTGCCCGGTGAGAATGAGCCAGACCACGACCGGAACGCAGAGTAGCCGCGCCAAGCTGATAAGATTGGGAAGACTGACCAATCTTACGTGCCCCCCGACGATGGCGCCGGAGACGACGGCAATTCGGGCAGCGATGGCGCTGAAGGGGACGGCGACGCCGCATTGCTATTCGGCGCCGAACCGGAAGAATCCGGAACGGCGGAAATGTCCGGAGCGCCGGATGGGCTTGGGGCGTTCGGACCGGCCGGCGGCTCCGTGCCAGGGACCGTAGCGCCGGGCGCTGTTTCAACCGGGGCCGCAGGCGGCGGTGCTACGCCGGGAACCGCCAGATGCAGCGTCCAGGTCGCGGCATCCTGATCCAATTCCAGATCCTTCTGTGCCAAGCCGAGCTTCAGCTGCTCGATATCGCCGATGTAATGGAGGCCGACCAAGGCTTCCGATTTCGAAAGCGACTGGAGCTCGACACTCCGGATGGCGGCGATGTCCCCCAATTTTCGATGTACGGTCACCCAATCGGCAAGCTCTTTCAGCGGAACGGTCACCGACAGCATTTGCTCTTGGTCAAAATGCAAAATGTTTTCTTGCTTCCAATTCTCTTCAACTTGGAATTCCACTTGCTCGACGGCGCGAGCCAGCAAGGCATCGCCGGTGTCGTCGCCCTGCCCCGGCACGTGAATCACGTCCGTCCGGTCCTGCTGCGCTACGCCATAGCGGGTCGCCGAAACGTCGACGCCGCTTTGGCCGGAAACGGGCGTCGCCACGACAACCAGCGCGTCGGCCGCCTGGTAACGCTGCGCCAGAGCGGCAAGTTTCTGCGAATTCCCCTGAACGGCCTCGTCGGCCGAAATCGTCGCAATATCGGTCAGATCGCCGAGCGGCACGACGAAGGGGACGAGCCCGCCCCTGCTCACATGGGCGCCCCAGGCGGAAAGCCAGGATTAGAATCGTCCCAGAGCTGCAGCGAATCGCCATTGCGGTACACGGGCAAGACCACCAAGGGCTTGCTTACGGTCTCGGCGTAGCGGACGTTGGCGTTCCGCAACAACGCGCGGATGGCGTTCGGCTTGAACCGCACGGTGAGGTCGCCGAGATAGCGCACCGTCGAAATCTTTTCGCGTTCGACCTCGATCCCTTCGACGACCTCGAACAGCTGCGCATCGGCAAGCACCGGCAGGCTGCCCCAATCCTGCTGCAGCGTGAGACGCCGGAGCAGAATGCCGGCGGCCTTGTGCTGACCGTCGAGAAGCGCTTGCTCGCGCGCGGCCGCCGCGGTATCCGCTGTCACATCGACGGGAACGCCGGTGACCGCGAAGGTATCGTCGGCATGGGCAAAGCCGACCGTTAGGGCGAAAAAAGCCCCAATCAGAAAAGACACCCAAATGGGGCACCGCGGGCCCCACAGGGACCTGCCTCGATGGACCATTGCGAACCGTCCCGGATTATGTAATTTCGGTGCCAAGCGCCGAAAACCTTATACTTCATCGGAACCGGGGAAGCCACCATGAGCCGCACGTATGAGCCGCACCTATAAGGCCGCCGGCGTCGATATCGACCGGGGTGCGGCGCTTGTCGAAGCGATCAAACCGCTGGCACGCGCCACCGCACGGGCCGGCGTCATCGGCGGATTGGGCGGCTTCGGCGCCTTCTTCGATCCCAAGGCCGCCGGTTACACCGATCCGGTTCTGGTCGCTTCCACCGACGGTGTTGGCACCAAACTGAAGCTGGCGATCGCGACCAACACGCACGACACCATCGGCATCGATCTGGTTGCAATGTGCGTCAACGATCTCGTGGTTCAAGGCGCGGAACCTCTGTTCTTTCTCGACTATTTCGCTAGCGGCCGCCTCGACGTGGAAACTGGACGCAGCATCGTCGCTGGGATCGCCAGCGGCTGCGCGGAGGCAGGTTGCGCGCTCATAGGCGGCGAAACCGCCGAAATGCCCGGCATGTACCATGACGGCGACTACGATCTCGCCGGTTTTTCCGTGGGCGCCGTCGATCGCGACAAGATGCTCACCGGATCCGATGTCGCGGCCGGCGATGTGCTACTGGCTCTGGCCTCCAGCGGTGTTCATTCCAACGGATTTTCCCTGGTCCGGAAGATCGTCAGCGATTCGAATCTTTCGCTCTCGGCCAAAGCGCCGTTCGATGTCGATGCGTCAACGGGGGACTTGCTCGGCGAAGCCCTGCTGACACCAACGCGCATCTACGTGCGAAGCTGCCTTGGCGCGATCAAGTCGGGCGGCGTCACAGCCCTTGCGCATATCACCGGCGGTGGGTTGCTCGACAACATTCCGCGGGTGCTCCCCGAAGGATTGGCGGCGGTAATCGATGCCGCGAGTTGGAAACTTCCCGAGGTGTTCGACTGGCTCAAGCGCGAAGGGAAGCTGTCCGTCGAAGACTTGGCCCGCACCTTCAATTGCGGGATCGGCATGATCGTTATTGTGCGCCCGGACAGGGCGAAGCGGGTCGCTGAGGTATTGCGCAAAGCGGGCGAGACCGTTTGGCGCGCCGGCGAGATCGCTCGGCAATCGGGACCGCAGATCGTCTTGCGCAATACTGAGTCCGCATGGCGCGGCTGAAATGCGCGGTTGTGATATCCGGTCGGGGCAGCAATCTGCAGGCCCTGATCGACGCGTGCACCGCTCCTTCGTTTCCTGCCGAAATCGTGAGTGTGATTTCCGACAAGGCCGATGCCGCCGGGTTGAAGCGCGCGCAGGCGGCCAAGATTCCCGATCGTTTCATCGACCCGAAGAAACAAGGCGGCCGCGCCGGATTCGAATCGGCACTCGATGCGGCGCTGGAAGAGAGCGGCGCCGAATTGGTCTGCCTTGCCGGATTCATGCGCGTGCTATCCGCCGGCTTCGTCGAAAAATGGCGTGACAAGCTGATCAACATTCATCCCTCGCTGCTGCCGGCGTTTCCCGGCCTGCACACCCATCAACGGGCAATCGAGGCCGGCGCACGTCTCGCCGGTTGCACGGTCCATTTTGTCCGCAGCGACGTCGATAGCGGGCCGATCATTCTGCAAGCGGCCGTGCCGGTCATGCCCGACGACACGCCGGAGACGCTCGCCGACAGGGTGCTCGCCACGGAGCATCGGATTTACCCAGAAGCGGTACGCTTGATCGCCTTGGGCCGGATAGCGGTCGTGGATGAGGTCGTACGAATTGACGGGGTCAAACCCGGCGAAACCAGCCTTTTCAACCCCGTTCCCGGTGATTGACATTATACGTCAAGGGCCTAAGTGCCCTTTTCAGCGTCGCTTGTCTGCGCTATATCCTGTTCCCGAACAGGGCGGCAGCATAACGGCCGCGGAACAAGGGGGCGTTCATGTCCGTCAACAACGAATTGCAACGGCACCAGCAGGATTGGAATGAATTCGTGCGCTTTACGACCTATGCCGGCGCCGGCATCATCGTATTGCTGATCCTGATGGCGGTTTTCCTGTTCCCCCGCTAACCCCCGGTTCTTAGCCGGCGCAATTTGGAAAATTCGGTGCGTGTCGCCGGCGTTTAGCCGACGATATCGATGGCGCTGAAGAAGAAGGCGATTTCGGTGGCGGCGGTCTCCGGGCTGTCGGAGCCGTGGACCGAATTGGCTTCGACCGATTCGCCGAAATCCTTGCGGATCGTGTCGGTCGCCGCATTGGCGGGATTGGTAGCCCCCATCAACTCACGGTTCCGGATAACGGCATTTTCGCCCTCCAGCACCTGCACGACCACCGGCCCCGACGTCATGAAATTGCAGAGATCGTCGTAGAACGAACGTCCGGCGTGCACCGCGTAGAATCGTCCGGCCTGCTCGTGCGTCATGCGAATGCGCCGTTGCCCGACGATGCGCAATCCCGCACCCTCGAATCGCGCATTGATCTGCCCGGTCAAATTGCGCCGGGTTGCGTCGGGTTTGATGATAGACAGCGTGCGTTCAACGGCCATGTCGAATCCCCTAGCGCCGGCCCATAAACCGGCAATCGCCACGATTGTGAATCGCGTTTCCCCGACCTTGAATAAGGCCGCGGCCTTATAACCGGATCAGCCTGGCTAGGCAACCGGCAGATGCCGCATCGTCGCGATGTCCGCAACAAAACGTGGCTGCGCCCACTACCAGCCACAAATTGTAGGCACCGATTGTGGCATCGGCTGTAAATGCCACCGGGCCGTCACGAGCGACAATCCCGACGCGCCAACTCGGACTCTCCGTTCAATCGCCGGCCTGATGCCAGCGTCCGCTATCGTCTTGTTTCCAATAGGTGACTTGATGCACGCTTCCCTTGTAGCCGCGCCAGCGTTCACGCGCCGCCGCAACCGCTTCCCCATCATTGCCGTCGAAAACATCGAGACATTTTTCGAACTCGGCCACATGCGATGAAACGGCGCCATCGGCGAGAATCAATACCCGAGCGCCGTTCGATTCTCGTCCTGGGCGGTGATCCATGCTGGCTGATCCTCGGGCCGGCCATCGCGGGCCGTCCCATGGGGCAGAAAGGAATTCGGATCGAAGGTCCACAGGGCCCCGTCAATCTGCGCCACTCGTTCTTCCGATCCCAGCACAACTACCGCGCGGGCTCCGCTTGCCAGCACCTTTTCCACCAGCTTGGGCAATGCCCGATCGAGGGGCATGGCGTGCAGGTGATAGAAGCGGATGTCGGTCATTTACGCTTCCTCGTAGTGATCACGGACGAAACGGTCGAGGAGTTCGCACCCCGAAAGCCGTGCCGCCCTTGGGAACGGTGGGAAGATCTTTCGTGGTCCAGGTGACACCCGCGATATCGAGATGCGCCCACGGCACCTTGTTGACGAAGCGCTGGAGGAATTGCGCGGCGGTGATGCTGCCGGCCCCTCGGTTGCCGGTGATGTTCTTCATGTCGGCGACGTCGGTGTTGATCTGCTTGTCGTAAGCGTCCGCCAAGGGCAGACGCCAAAGCAATTCCCCTTCCGCTTTGCCGGCGGCGAGCAATCGCTCCGCAAGCTCGTCATCGTTCGACATCAACCCCGCATATTCATTGCCCAAGGCGATGATGACGGCGCCGGTCAAAGTCGCAAGATCGATCATCGCTTGCGGCTAGAATCGGTCTTGGCAATACCAAAGCGCGTCGGCCAGCACCAAGCGGCCTTCGGCATCGGTGTTCAAGACTTCGATCGTTTGTCCGGACATCGAGGTGACAATATCGCCGGGACGTTGCGCCGAACCGGACGGCATATTCTCCACCAGACCGATGACGCCCACCGCATTGACCGGTGCTTTGCGCCCGGCCAGCACCTTCATGAGGCCGATGACGACGCCGGCGCCCCCCATATCCCATTTCATGTCTTCCATGCCGGCCGACGGCTTGATCGATATGCCGCCGCTATCGAAGGTGACGCCCTTACCAATAAATGCAATCGGCCGCCGACCCTTTGGGCCGCCCTTCCATTGCATGACGACGAGCCGCGGCGGCCGGACGCTTCCCTGCCCCACTCCGAGCAATGCCCCCATGCCGAGCTTCTTCATTTTCTTTTCGTCGAGCACTTCGACGCTCACCCCCTGATCGGCGAGGGTTTGCGCCTGCTCCGCCAGCGTTTCCGGATAAATAACATTGGCCGGCTCAGAGAGGAGATCGCGGGCGAAGAAAGCGCCGGCCGTCACTTTGTCGAGATCGGCGAAGAGCTGTTTGGCGCGCGACGCGTCCGCGGTCATGATCGTGAACCCCGTCAACGCCGGCTTATCTTCCTTCTTCAGCTTGGTGCGGTATTTGTCAAAGCTGTAGGAGCGCAGCTTCAAGCCATAAGCAAAATGCGCGGCCAGATCGCCGGCGCCCAGCTTGGCATCCTTGATTGCGTCGATCGCGACGGCAACTGCTGCTTCATTGGTCTTGGCGAGATGCGCGAAGACCGCGCCGCCGACACTTTGAATCTTCAGTGTGTCGAGCTTGCTCGGCTCCCCCAAACCCACGAGAACAATCCTGGAAAGGTGGACGCGCGGCGGCGATAGCACCGACAATGCGTCGCCGACCTTGCCGCGAAACCGGCTATGGGCGAGTGCCCGGGTGAGCGCGCCGCCGACATGCTTATCAAGGGATTGGCCGCCGGGCGTCAATTTGTTGCCCTCGAGCACGCCAACGACAAGCGTGCCGGATCGCGGCATGGTTAGAGGGGCAAAGGTGATTTTCATGCGGGTCACTCGGCTTTCAAAAGCTTGTTGTTATAGGATTGGGTCCCAAGGGACGGGGATCCGGACGACGGGAGTGGGGCGCCGCAGCCTCGCCGGGACACCGTTCCCTAACATAGGGAGTACGGCCATTGAAAGGTAGGAGAAGGCGCGGCTCAAAATCGTCACTCCAGCGTCCCCGAGGCGCCGCCTCACAATCCCGAAGCGAATGGCCCTTAGGGCCGAGCCCCAATTCAACCCGGTTGTCGTCGGGTGGGGGAAAATTCCTTCGGGAAGCCCCGCCGCATTCGGGCGAACCTCGCCACGGCCGGTCCCAATCCATTGGCCCCGCAAGAAATTGTTTTCCGAGACTCCGGTTTTCCTCCTATAAGAACAGAATATGATGGGGCTCGACCGGTACATTTTCCGGCAGATCCTGGGTTCGATGGCTTTTATCACGCTCGCCGTGACTGCCGCCATCTACCTGAGCCAATCGCTGCGCCTCATTGATCTCACGGTCAATCGCGGGGTGTCGTTCGCGACGTTCCTCTATATGACCGTGCTGATGCTTCCCAATTTCCTCATCATCATCCTCCCGGTCGCGCTGTTTTCCGCCATCGCCTTTGTCTATAACCGCCTGACCATGGAGAGCGAGCTGGTCGTCATGCGTTCGGTCGGCGTCAGTCAAATGCGCCTCGCCATGCCGGCCCTCATTGTCGCCGTGGCCGTGACGCTGCTGGGTTATGCGCTGACCACCTATCTCATGCCGATGTCATTCCGCGAATTCAGAGCGCTCCAACTTCGCATCCGCAATCAATACACGTCGATCCTATTGCAGGAAGGCGTGTTCAATACCCTAAGTGACAACTTGACGGTGTTCGTGCGGGCGCGGAGCCCTGACGGGCGGCTCGAAGGCATTCTCGTACAGGACGATCGAATTCCCGACCGGCCAATCACCGCGATGGCCGAAAACGGTGCCATTGTCCAGACTCCAGACGGCCCGCGCGTGCTGATGATCAACGGCAATCGGCAGGAAGTTGCGAAGGACACCGGGAAACTGTCGCTTCTCTATTTCGACCGCTACACGCTCGACATTTCGAATGACCAGCAGGATATCAACTCGCGCTGGCTGGAACCCCGCGAACGTTATTTGAGCGAGCTGTTCCATCCGTCCAACGATCCCGATGACGTCAACAACTACTACAAGCTCCGCGCCGAAGGACATCAGCGGCTGGTCTCGCCGCTTTACGCGCTCGGTTTCACCTGCGTTGCTCTGGCTCTCCTGCTGTCAGGTGAATTCAACCGCCGCGGCCAAGCGCGCCCGCTCCTCATCGGATCTCTGATCGTTGTCATTCTCCAGGCCGGAGGTCTTGGTCTCAACAATCTCGCGGCGACCGTGCCATCGTTGGTGCCGCTCATGTACGCGAGCGCCGTCGCGCCGATTTTATTCGGACTCTATGTCTTGATGTGGCCGCGGCGTTGGCGAAAGCACCCGGCGCCGGCAAGCACCACCGCCCAGGCGTCATAGCCGGAGGGATCGGTGCGCCTGTCATCAACCCTTTCCCGATATATCGGGCGCCAGTTCATAATCTGGTTCGGCGGCGTCATGTTCGCGCTACTGAGCCTAACTTTCCTCCTCGAAGCCGTTGAATTGATGCGGCGCGCCGCCGGCAAGTCCGACGCCACCTTCTCCGTGGTGATGGAAATGGCGCTTCTCAAATTACCCTTGCTGACCGAGCAACTGATGTCGTTCGCAATTCTTTTCGGCGGGATGCTCGTATTCGCGAAGCTTACCCGCAGCCGCGAACTTGTCGTCGCGCGCGCCGCGGGCGTTTCGGTTTGGGGATTTATGCTGCCCGCGATCGGGCTTGCTTTCATCATCGGGGTTATCAATATCACGGTTTTCAATCCGATCGCTTCCGTCACCACCTCGCGCTACGAATATCTGGAAAGCAATTTCCTGCGCGGCAAATCCAGCTTGCTCGCGGTTTCTAAGTCCGGCCTTTGGCTGCGCCAAGGCGACGACAAGAATCAATCCATCGTTCACGCGCAACGCATGCTACCGCACAGCATGCGGATGCAAGACATCATCATCTTTCAATTCGCCGGCAAGGATCACTTTTTGGGAAGGATCGATGCCGATATGGCGGAGCTCAAAGATGGCTATTGGGATCTTACCGATGCCTGGCTAACCGCGCCCGACACGCCGCCGCGTTACGAAGAACATTATCTGATGAAAACCAACCTGACGAAGGAAGACGTGCAAGACAGTTTCGCGGCGCCGGAGACGATGTCATTTTGGGATTTGCCGGCGTTCATCGAAATCCTGGATGCCGCCGGATTTTCCGCTCTTCAGCACCGCCTCTATTTCCATTCGCTGGTGGCCTCGCCGATTTTGATGTGCGCGATGGTGCTGCTTGCGGCGACCTTCACCTTGCGTCTCACCCGCCGGGGAGGAACGGTTCTGTTGATCGCGGGCGGCGTCACCGTCGGGTTCGTCCTCTATTTCCTCACCGATGTCGTTTTTTCACTGGGCCGCAATGCAAGTATCCCGGTCGTCCTCGCGGCATGGACCCCGGCAGGGGTAAGCCTCCTGTCCGGTCTCGCCATGCTGTTCCATCTCGAAGATGGTTAGGCCGCCATGCGGCGGGGATTCGCGATCGGCGTTGTCGCATCAGGCCTGACGCTCACGTCACCCGCCGCCCTTTTTGCCGCCAGCGCCGCCAAGGATCAGCCCGTTCTTTTTACCGCCGACCGCCTCGATTACGACGACAAGAACAGCGTCGTCACCGCCATCGGTCATGTCGAGATCTCGCAACAGACTGTCCGGAACGTGCCAAAGGGACCGCCCGTCGTCGAAGAGCGGATTTTGACCGCCGACAGCGTCACCTATTTCGAGAAAACCGGCGTCGTCTCAGCCACCGGTCACGTCGTCATCCTGGAACCAACGGGCGATGTCCTGTTTGCCGATCATGTCGAGCTAACCAACGACATGCGGGACGGCATCATCAACGACTTCCGCATGCTGATGTCGGATAACGCACGCATAGCGGCAGCTTCGGGCAAGCGCGAAAACGGCGTCGAAACCGAAATGCAAAAGGGCGTCTATTCGCCCTGCGAGCTCTGCCGCGAACAGCCGGGCCGCCCGCCGCTGTGGCAGTTGCGGGCGCAAAAAATCGTCCACAACGAGGATACTCACGATATCGAATATTACGATGCTTACATGGATATCTTCGGCATTCCCATTCTCTACACGCCGTACCTTTCCATGCCAGACCCAACCGTCAAGCGCCGCAGCGGATTCTTGGCGCCAACTTACGGCAATACCGACGCGCTTGGATTCATGTTCGGCCAACCGTATTATTTTGTTTTGGCACCGTATGAAGATCTGATACTCCGTCCGATCATCACGCAAGATCAGGGCCCGGTATTCGCCGGTCAGTTCCGCGAGCGTTTCGACCACGGCGAAATGGAGCTTTCCGGCAGCGTCACGCAAGCAGATTTTACGAATTCATCGAACACAGTCGAGCACAACAAACTTCGCGGCAATATCGAGGGCATCGGCCGTTTCGATCTCGACGACGAATGGCGCACCGGCTTCAATCTCGCCCGCGCCAGCGACGATACTTATCTCGCGCTCTATAATTTCCGCAGCGACAACATCCTTACGACGGACGCCTTTTTGGAAGGGTTCGACGGCCCCAATTATGCTTCGATCAGGGGTTATCTTTGGCAAGGCCTGCGGCCCAATGACGACGTCGCCACCACGCCGCTTGTCGCACCGCTGATCGATTACAATTTCGTCGGCCAGCCGAATAACCATGGCGCCTACTATACCGCCGACACGAATCTCATGTCGCTCACGCGGCTGACCGGCACCGACAGCCACCGTGCCTCGCTTCGCGGCGCCTGGCATCTGCCTTATACCGGCGAAGGCGGGGACGTCTTCGAGGCCACCATTCAGACCGAGGGCGACCTCTACTATGTGGATCAAGTTCCCGATCCTTCGAATCCAAACAGCGCGAACGGATTGAGCGGCGTCACCGGACGCTTCTTCCCACAACTCGAACTCAGTTGGCGCTATCCGCTCGCGCGTTTCTACAAGACGCAGCGCGAGGTCATCGAGCCGATCGCCGCAGTGGTGGTAGGGCCGAACGGCTCTAACCCGGCCAAGATCCCGAACGAAGACAGTCAGTCGATCGAATTCGACGATTCGAATTTATTTTCCCTCAATCCCTTCCCGGGCGTCGACAGGGTCGAGAGCGGTCAACGCATCGACTATGGCCTCAATACCGGCATCTACGGCGAAAACGGCGGCAGTGTTACCGGTTTTTTGGGGCAGAGCTACCGGCTGACCTCAACTTCGATTTTCAATACCGGCAGCGGTCTTGAAGACCCATTTTCGGATTTCGTCGGCAATGTGCGCTACAGCCCGGGGAGCTATTACGATATCCTTTATCGGTTCCGGCTTTCGAAGGACAATCTCGATCCGCGGCTCAGTGAATTGACGTTCAACGCCGGTCCGCCAAAGCTGCATTTTTCCGGTACTTATGTCTTCATCAGCCAAGAATCCGGCCCCAGCACCCCCGGATTTTCGACCCGAACGGCGGTGACGGCTTCGATCCGCTCCAACCTCAACGATTATTGGTCAGTTGCCGCGGCAACGGTTCAGGACCTGTCCGGCAGCGGATCGCTTCAGGATCAATTAAACATCACCTATAAGGATGAATGCTTTACCATGATTGGCACCTATTTGCGCCGCGACTTCATCAACGGCGAAATCCGGCCCGGCAATACTTTCCTGGTCCAGTTTATTTTCAAGAATTTGGGCCAGCTTCGCAGTTAGGGTTGCCGCCGGCCGAGGCGCCCGGACGGCTGGCTTCGGCAATTGTCCTGGGCTCCCAACGGCGCTATAAAACCTGGACCACGATATAACGAAACGAAAATAGGCGTTCCGATTACGGTGAAACGCGCCCTTCTCTGCTTAATTTTTCTTTTCACGCTTTCGAGCGGGGTGTCTGCACAAGTTCGCGATGTGCAGAGCATCGCCGCCGTGGTGAATCACGACGTCATTTCGGTGTTCGACCTGCTCGAGCGCATGAAGCTCGTCATCGTTTCGAGTGACCTCAAGGACACGCCCGAAACACGGCAGCGCCTTCTCCCCCTGGTGTTGCGCAGCCTGATCGATGAACATCTCGAACTTCAAGAGGCCGATCGCCTCGAAATCAAGGTCAGCGACGATGAAATCGAAAAGGCGCTGACTCAAATCGAAGGCGAAAACAAAATCGAGAAGGGCCAAATCCGCGAATTCTTCGCCAAGGCGGGTGTCGATCTCGACACCGTCATCAGCCAGGTTAAGGCAAGCATCGCTTGGGGCAAAGTGATTCGCCGCAAAATTCGGCCGAGCATCGATATTAGCGACGACGAAGTCAACGAGGCCTATGCGCGCATCGAGGCCAACAAGGATAAGCCGCAGAACCTTTTGGCCGAAATCTTTCTTGCCGTCGATTCGCCGGACAAGGAACCCGAGGTCAAGGCCATCGCCGACCGTCTCGTGCGCGAAATTCGCGAAGGCGCCAGCTTCGTGGCGCTCGCCCGCCAATTTTCCGAGAGCGCCAGTGCGCTGAACGGCGGCGATATCGGTTGGGTCACCGAAGGCCAATTGGGGCCGGAGCTCGATGCCGCGCTCAAGACGTTGCGGCCCCCGACCCTGACCGAGCCGATTCGTACGCCGGGCGGCTTCTATATCATAGCGCTCCGCGACCGCCAGGTGCCGTCGATGGCCGATAAAGGCGGCACGACCATATCGTTGCGTGAGGAGCAAGTGGCAATTCCCGCCGGCATTTCAAAACAGGATTTGGCCGCCCGCATGACGGAGGCAAAGACGTTCCACGACCGCGCAAAAAGCTGTGACGAACTTGATTCAATGGGACAGCAGGCGGGATGGACTTCGTCCGGCGATTTGGGCTGGGTTCATGCCGAGGAACTGCCCGATGACTTGCACAAGGTCGTCGATACCTTGCCGGTAAAAAAAGTGAGCGAACCGCTGCGGCGCAGCGAGGGCCTGACTGTGATCATGATCTGCGACCGCAAGGAACAGAAATCCGTCATCCCAAGCCGCGATGACGTGGCCGACGCCTTGCTCCGCCAGCGTATCGAGCTTCAAGCCGATCGCTATCTTCGCGATCTGCGCAGCAATGCCAGCGTCGACAACCGGATATGATCACCCTCCCGCTCGCGCTGACCATGGGTGAACCCGCCGGCATCGGCGGCGAAATTGCCTTGAAGGCCTGGCTCTCGAGAAATAGACCCGTGCCGCCATTCTTTTCGATCGACGATCCAGCCCGCCTGCGCCAATTGGCAATGCAGTTGCGCCTCGATGTTCCTGTCATCGAGATTCCGGCGCCGAAAGCGGCTGTGGACGCCTTCGCCACCGGCTTACCGGTTCTGCCGCATCCTCTCGCCGAAAGATCCGTGCCGGGCAAGCCCTCGCCCGCCAACGCGGCGGCGGTAACCGGCGCCATCGAGCGCGGCGTGGATTTTGCCCTGTCCGGCGAAGCCGCCGCCGTCGTCACCAATCCGGTGCACAAAGAAACGCTCTACGCCGGCGGCTTTGGCCATCCGGGCCACACCGAATTCCTGGCCGAGCTCGCCAAGCGGCGCACCGGCATGGCCGTCACTCCGGTGATGATGCTGGCGGCTGAAGAATTGCGGGTGGTTCCGGTCACGGTTCATCAAGCCTTGCGGGATGTCCCGGCAAGCCTGACCACGCGCAGCATCGTTGCTTGCGGCAAAATCGCCGCCGAGTCCTCGATGCGCGATTTCGGCGTCCGCCGGCCGCGCCTGGCGGTTGCCGGCCTCAACCCCCATGCCGGTGAAGGCGGAGCGCTGGGCAGCGAAGAGCAGACGGTGATCGCCCCCGCAATCACCGAGCTTCTTGCCCTGGGCATCGCCGCAAGCGGTCCTTTTGCCGCCGATACCCTGTTTCACGACGCGGCGCGCAAGACTTACGACGCCGTGCTCTGCATGTATCACGACCAGGCGCTCATCCCGATCAAGACCCTGGCGTTCGACAGCGCCGTCAATGTTACCCTCGGCCTGCCATTCGTCCGCACCTCCCCCGATCACGGCACGGCTTTCGATATTGCGGGGCAAGGCAAGGCGCGCGAATTGAGCTTGATCGCGGCGCTGGTTATGGCGGATGCCATGGCCCGGCGGCGCGGCTCGTATGACCGGCGTGCTCGCGTCGCCTGAGGCGGCGCTGCCGCCGCTTCGTGACGTCATTGCCGCTTACGATCTTCGCGCGCGTAAAAATCTCGGCCAGCATTTTCTTCTCGATTCAAATCTGACCCGCAAGATCGCCCGCGCCGCGGGCGATCTGAAGGATGCGACCGTCATCGAAATCGGCCCCGGCCCCGGCGGTTTGACGCGGAGTCTGCTGCTCGAGGGTGCGGCCCGAATCATCGCCGTCGAACGGGACGAACGCTGCATTCGCGCGCTCGCCGATCTTGCGGCCGCCTATCCGGGCCGGCTGGAGATCATCCACGGCGATGCGCTGGCAATCGATTGTGCGGCACTGGCGCGGAGCGCGGTCGGTTCCGTTATGCCGCGACCCACCAAGATCGTCGCCAACCTCCCCTACAACATCGCCACCGCTTTGATTCTCTCCTGGTTTCGCGACCCGCAGGCTTTCGCCTCGCTCACTCTGATGCTCCAGAAAGAGGTGGCGCAGCGGCTGGCCGCAAAACGCCGCACCAAGTCCTATGGGCGGCTTTCGGTTATGACCCAGTGGCTGTGCGAAGTATCGCTGCTCTTCGATGTGCCAGCCCGCGCCTTCACTCCGCCGCCGAAGGTAACCTCGACGGTGGTGCAGCTGATCCCCCGCGCCAAGCCGGTCAGCCCGGCCGATGCCGAAATCCCTGGCACGGGTAACCGCCGCCGCCTTCGGCAAACGGCGAAAGATGCTTCGCGCCGCTCTGAAGGACCTGGCGGCGCAAGCCGGAATGGAGGCGACGGCGATGCTGGCAAAGGCGGGGATTGAGCCGACGGCACGCGCCGAGGAACTCGAGATCGAGCACTTTTGCGCCTTAGCGCGCCTGCTGAAAAAGTCCTAGCCGCCCTTACGGAGACCGGTTACGAAATCGGCGAGCCCGATCCGACGGCTCCGCTTCAACCGTTCGGCGGCGAGGATCGATTGCACATCGCGAAGGCTCTCATCGAGGTCGCGGTTGACAACGATGTATTTATATTCGGCCCAGTGGCTCATTTCGTCGGAGGCCTTGGCCATGCGCGACGCCACCACTTCGTCGCTGTCTTGGGCCCGGCCGCGCAGCCGCTGCGCCAATTCTTCGATCGACGGCGGCAGCACGAATATGCTGACCAGATCGTCCGGCGCGTTCTGGGCCAATTGCTGCGTACCCTGCCAATCGATATCGAAGACGACATCGCGCCCATGGCGCAACGCTTCTTCGACCGGCTTTTTCGGGGTGCCGTAGGAATGGCCAAAGACCAGCGCCGATTTCAATAACTCGCCGCCGCGCACCATCCGCTCGAATTCCGCCGGCGTCACAAAATAATAGTCGGCGCCGTCGACTTCGCCGGGCCGTTTCGGGCGCGTCGTCACCGAAATCGACAGCCTGAGCAGCGGATCGCGGTCGAGCAGCCGGCGGGTGATCGTCGTCTTGCCCGCACCCGACGGTGAGGACAAGACGAGCAAGAGTCCGCGGCGCCGGATTTCGGTCATTCGACGTTCTGAACCTGTTCGCGGAACTGATCGATTACCGTCTTGAGATCGAGTCCGGCTCTGGTCAGCGCCATATCCGTCGATTTCGAGCAAATCGTATTCGTTTCACGATTCAATTCTTGGCACAGGAAATCGAGCCTTCGCCCGATCGCTCCGCCTTCGTTCACCAGGCCGCGGCAGGCCGAAAGATGCGCCGTCAGCCGGTCGAGTTCTTCGCGGACGTCCGCCTTGGCCGCGAGCAGGGCCGCTTCTTGGGCAATTCGCTCTTCGGAAAGTTGCGGCACGGAATTGAGCAGGGCGGCGATCTGCGCCGCCAATTTGCTGTGGATCGCCTGGGGCTGAAGGGCTGCCGAAGCATGAGCGCTTTTAACCGCCTTGTCCGCCGTGTCGAGATGCCCGGACAAGATGGCGGCCAGACGCTCACCCTCCTGGGAACGGGTTCGAGCCAGCGCGACAATCGCCGCATCCAAAGTTGCGAGAATCGCTTCCTCTCGGGCGGCAAGGATTTCCTCCGCCTCTTCTTCTTCCACCGATTCAACGACGCCCTTGATCCCGAGCAATCCATCGAGTTCGCGGCGTTTCGGCGCGTACTCGAACCGCGATCGCTTCGATGATGTCTTCGAGCTGGCCGACCACAGCCGGATTGAGCCTCAGTTTCAGGGTTCCCGGCGGCCGATTGAAAGTGAGGGACGCGTTCACGGTTCCGCGCTTGAAATTTTCATTGAGCCGTGCGCGAACCAGAGGTTCGAGATTCTCGAGGAACGAAGGCAAGCGGCAGCGCACTTCCAGGCTCCGTCCGTTGACGCTCTTGAGCTCCCAGCTCCAGCTCGCGTTTCCCATCGCGCCATCGGCCGAGGCGTAGCCGGTCATACTGTTCACGGACAAGGATTTCCCCGCTCTGTCTCGCCCCGCTCGACTTATCCGCCACTTTAACCCGCGCGGCTTATGGCAACAAGCGCGCCCCCTTGCCGGGACAGGGCGTCCGTTTCATCATGCCGCGATGCGCAATCCCCGTTCGATCCTTATTACCGGCGCCAGCAGTGGTATTGGTGCCGCACTGGCTCGCGATTTTGCCGCACCCGGCATCACTTTGTATTTGGGCGGCCGCGATTTGGGACGCCTCGATGCCACCGCCCGCGAATGCAAAGCGCGCGGCGCCGATGCGCGGACGACGATCATCGATGTCGTCGATGCACCGGCCTGCGCGCGCTGGGTCGCTGCCTGCGATGGCGTAGCTCCGCTCGATCTCGTCGTCGCCAATGCCGGAATTTCCGCCGGCACCGGCGGCAAGGCCTGGGCCGACGAAGTCCCTGATTTGGTCCGGCGCATTTTTGCGGTCAATGTCGACGGCACGATCAACACCGTGCTTCCGGCAGTCGCCGCGATGCGTCCGCGCAAACGCGGGCAGGTCGCCATCGTCAGTTCGCTGGCGTCCTTTATTGGCGCGCCAGGCTCGGGCGCGTATGCGGCATCCAAAGCCGCACAACGGATTTGGGGTGAATCGCTGCGCGCCGAGCTCCATGCCGACGGCCTCGAAGTCTCGGTGATATGTCCCGGCTTCGTCCATACGCCGATGACGGCGGGCAACGACTTTCCCATGCCGTTCGTCATGAGTGCCGAGCGCGCCGCAAGAATTATTCGCAGAGGACTGGCCGCGAATCGCGGCCGCATTGCCTTTCCCTGGGCGATGTATTTCCTGGTGTGGCTGTCGGCGGCATTGCCGCCCGGGCTTACCGGGCGGGCGACGCGCCGCTTCCCGCGGAAGGATTGACTTTCGCCGCTTCGCTGTCGCGGTGCGACTGCTCGTTTTCGCGGTGCGCTCGCACCTTGCGCAGCTTGCCGACATTGCGGTTGTGATCGTCGAGAGAGCGGGCAAAGACGTGGCCGCCACTGCCATCGGCGACGAAATAGAGATCCTCGGTATCGGCCGGTCGGGTCACCGCAAGAATCGATTCGCGGCCTGGATTGTCGATCGGGCCTGGGGGCAGGCCATCGATTTCATAAGTGTTATAGGGGCTGGGCGTTTCCAGATCGCCGTGCGCGAGCGGCCGTCCGAGCGGTCCTGCTCCCATGGTGAGCGCGTAGACGACCGTGGGGTCGGATTGCAGGCGCATTCCTTTTTCCAGCCGGTTGAGGAAGACCGACGCCACATGCGGCCGTTCATCGGGACGACCCGTTTCTTTCTCGACGATGGAAGCCAGGATCAGCGCCTCCTGGGGGCTTTTGAGCGGAAGATTGGCCGCCCGATGGGCCCACAGCATCGCTAGCTGCTCGTCCATAGCCTTGGTCATGCGCGAGACCACCTCGGAGCGCGAATCGCCGTAGGTGTAGCTGTAGGTCTCCGGCAGTATCCGCCCTTCTCCCGGCAGTTGCGGCACAGCGCCCATGAGACCTTCGGCGGCGCGGAGTTCTTCGGCAACCTGAGCGTCGGTTAGGCCTTCCGCGATTGTCACCTTGCGCAGCACCGTGCGGCCGCTTTGCAGCAGATCCATCACGTCCCGGTCGCTGGCATTGGCGGAGATTGCGTATTCGCCGGCCCTGAGCGGCCGCTCGCCGCCGAAGACCTTGACGCCGGCTTCGAACGTCAGCGCGCTGGAAACGACCCCATTCTGGACCAGAAGATGCGCAATGTCGGAGAGCCCCGACCCCTGCGGAATGATGACGGTCGCGTTGGCGTTGAGCGGGCCTTTGGCCTCGAAGCGAGAGATTTCCCATGCCGCCGCAATCCCGAGCGCGCCGACAATAAGCGCAGCCAGGGCAAAGAGGCGGACGGCGGCTCGCCGCATCGGATTTACGGGGCCGGACCGAAGATCAAACAGGCGTTCGTCCCGCCGAATCCGAAGGAATTCGACATCGCAAACCGAACTCTCCGTTCTTTTGCCTTCAAGGGCACGAGATCGATATCGCAACCCTCGGACGGATTTTCGAGATTGAGCGTCGGTGGAACGACTCTGTTGTTCATCGCCAGGATGCTGAATATCGCCTCGACGCTTCCCGCAGCCCCCAGCAAATGGCCGATCGCCGATTTGGTCGACGACATGGAAAGCTGATAGGCCGCCGGGCCGAACAGGCGCTTGACCGCGCCGAGCTCGATCTCGTCGCCGAGAGGCGTCGACGTGCCGTGAGCGTTGATGTAGTCAATATCGCCGACGTCGAGCTTGGCGTCGCGGAGCGCATTGCGCATGGCACGGAATCCGCCTTGGCCGTTTGGGGCGGGGGCGGTGATGTGATAAGCGTCACCCGACAACCCGTAGCCGATTATTTCCGCGTAGATCTTGGCGCCGCGAGCCCGCGCGTGCTCAAGTTCCTCGAGCACGACGATACCAGCACCTTCACCCATGACGAACCCGTCGCGGTCCTTGTCCCAGGGCCGCGACGCTTTTTCGGGCCGGTCGTTAAATCCGGTCGAAAGCGCCCGGGCGGCCGCAAAGCCGGCGACACCCATGCGGCAGACCGCCGCCTCCGTTCCGCCCGCCACCATCACATCGGCATCGCCGTGCTGGATGAGCCGCGTCGCATCGCCGAGAGCGTGGGCACCGGTCGAACAGGCGGTCACCACCGCATGATTGGGTCCGGTGAAGCCGTAACGGATCGAGACATGGCCCGCGGCAAGATTGATCAGACAGGCCGGAATGAAGAACGGGCTGATGCGCCGCGGACCTTTTTCCACCAACGTGAGCGCGCCTTCGCAAATGCCCGGCAATCCGCCGATGCCAGAACCGATCATGACCCCGGTGCGTTCCCGCAATTCCTCGTCCTGAGGCGTCCATCCCGAATCGCGCACCGCTTCAATCGCTGCCGCCATCGCCAAGACGATGAAATCGTCCATCTTGCGCTGGTCCTTCGGCTCGACCCAATCGTTCGGATTGAACAACCCTTCGCCTTCGCCGCGCGGCACTTGGCCGGCGATCTTCGAACTGAGATCGGAAACGTCGAAGCCGGTGGTGGCGCGGATGCCGGATTCGCCGGCAATCAGCTTTTTCCAGCTCGGGCCGACGCCGCAAGCCAGCGGCGTCACCATGCCTATTCCGGTGACCACAACACGCCTCATGGCGTTACCCATGGGCTCGGTTGAAAAAAGATTTGCTGACCGAAGGCGATAGGAAGCGCCGGATCAGGCCTTGGTTTCGATGTAATTGATCGCGTCCTTGACGGTCAAAATCTTTTCGGCCGCATCGTCCGGGATCTCGCAGCCGAATTCCTCCTCGAACGCCATGACCAGTTCGACCGTGTCCAGGCTGTCGGCGCCCAAATCATCGATGAAGCTGGCGCTGTCGGTGACCTTGGATTCATCCACGCCCAGATGTTCAACGACGATTTTCTTCACGCGGTCGGCGATATCACTCATGACGTCAATCCCTCGGAAATTCTTTCACGAAACCGTTTGCTCAGAACCGTATCAGCGAAAACGCCTACAAGGCCAATCTGCTACCGCTTGTCCGCTTCCCCTGCGACCTAAGGGCGCGGTTTCCTAACATACTTTCCCGGCCCTGACCAGCACCCCGAAAGCCCCTAAATCCTCGCCCCGGCAACGCCTTTCGACCAATCATATCATCGCCATCCCGCCGTTAACATGCAAGGTCTGGCCGGTAACGAAGGCCGCTGCCTCCGAGGCCAGAAACGCCACGCATTCCGCCACATCGGCGCCGGTGCCAAAGCGGCCGACCGGGATTCCGCCCAAGATCCGGGAGCGCTGGTCGGGGGAAAGCCTGTCGGTCATGGCGGTGGTGATGAAGCCGGGGGCCACGCAATTCACCGTGATATTGCGCGAGGCCACTTCGGCCGCCAGCGACTTCGACATCGCCACCAACCCCGCCTTGGACGCGGCGTAATTGGCCTGGCCGGCATTGCCCGTCGCCCCCACGACCGAGGTGATCGAAACGATCCGACCAAAGCGGCGCTTCATCATTCCCCGCAAGCAGGCGCGGGTAAGGCGGAACGCGGCGGTCAGATTGACGTCGAGAACCGTCTGCCAGTCGTCATCGGACATCCGTATGAAGAGTTGATCGCGCGTGACGCCGGCATTGTTGACCAAAATGTCGATGCTGCCCAGCGCCGCTTCGGCCTTGGCCGCCAATTCATCGATCGCGGCGCGGTCGCCCAGATTCGCCGGAATCACGACCGTCTGCCCGCCGAGATCGCGCGCCAATTGTTCCAGCGGCTCGAGGCGCGTCCCCGAAATCGCCAATGCCGCGCCGCGGCGGTGCAGCGATTCGGCGATTGCCGCGCCGATCCCGCCGGAAGCGCCGGTTACAAGCGCGCGTTTTCCATTCAATTCGGGGGTCATCGCTAAACGCTCGCCAAGAATTTGTCGACATCGGCCGGCGTACCGACGGAAATCGCGGCGATTTCCCGGTCGATGCGCTTCGTCAAACCTGCCAGCACGCGGCCTGCTCCGATTTCGACCAGCGTATCGACGTCATGAGCTTTCATATAAAGCACGCTTTCCCGCCAACGCACCATCGCGGTCACTTGTTCGACGAGCAGACGCCGGATTTCTTCGGCGTCTTGCACCGGTTGCGCCGTGACATTGGCGATGACCGGAACGCGCGGATCGGCGAGATCGGCATCGGCGAGCGCGCTCTGCATGGCGTCCGCGGCACTTTTCATCAAAGCACAGTGAAAGGGCGCACTCACCGGCAACATTACGGCGCGCGCACCGCGTTTCCCCGCTTCCGCCATCGCAAACGCCACGGCGTCCTTGGCGCCGCTCACCACGATCTGGCCCGGCGCGTTGTCATTGGCTGGCGCGCAAATCGATTTCGTTTCCGCCGCCGCGAGCGCCGCAATTTCGTCGACCGCGTTCATATCGAGCCCAATGAGCGCCGCCATCGCGCCCTCGCCCATGGGGACCGCCTTTTGCATCGCCCGGCCGCGCGTTCTGAGAAGCCGCGCCGCCTGCGCGACACCCAATGACTTGGCGGCGGCAAGGGCCGAATATTCCCCGAGCGAATGGCCGGCGACAAATTTGCAGCGCGCGCCGATGTCGAGCTTGCCGTCCGCCTCCAGCACCCGCAAAACGGCTAGGCTGACGGTCAGGATCGCCGGCTGGGCATTCTCGGTGAGGATAAGCTCCAATTCCGGCCCCTTGAACATGAGGCGGCTCAAATTCTGATGCAGCGCTTCGTCGACTTCATCGAAAACGAGCCGAGCGGTCGGAAAGGCTTCCGCCATCTCCTGGCCCATGCCGACCGCTTGAGAACCTTGGCCGGGAAAAACGAATGCGCGCGCCATTGCCTCTCCTTTTGGGCGGGAAGTGATATGGTTGCAGGAAGTCTGTCAAGCGAGGCCTAGAGCATAATCTTGTCAGTTGGAATTGGCGGCGTTGCGCTTTTGGTGCGGCGATCCGCTAGGCGCGCCAAGCCCGCCGGCCTTGCCGGCAAAGGTTTGCGCGCCCAAAGCGCGCGAAGGGCGATGTGGGGCATCGGCCGAGCGGCGCAACGCCGCGGGCGCCCGCCAAGGCACAACCCAAAGGGCCGGGGTCTGCCGCCCCGGGGTTCGTCGAAGCGCTTGCCCGTAGTCCCGCTACGCGCTACGCGCTTCTCCTGCCCGCGGCGCAAAATACCTCCGGCGCAGCCGGTTCCAACTGACAAGATCATGCTCTAGAGGCGCGGAAGCCTTCGTTTTCCAGGCTTGCGCACCGGGTCGAATTGGGTATAGTGCGCCCCCTTTACTCCTTGCCGGCCAATGTCGGCTAGGCCCGACCGGCCGATGTGCTTTGCCTTTGGCAAAAACCGGCTCCGGGCCATGTAACAGCCAGAAGGGGTTTGTTTTTATGGCGTTCTACGAGAACGTATTCATTGCGCGGCAGGATATCTCGACCGCCGCGGCCGAGGCTCTCGCCGACCATTTCGCGGGTGTGATCACCGGCAATGGCGGCACCGTCCCCAAGAAAGAAAATTGGGGGCTTCGCAACCTCACCTATAAGATTAAGAAAAACCGCAAAGGCCATTATGTTCTTTTGAACATCGACGGCCCTTGGCAGGCGGTCCAGGAAATGGAACGCCAGATGCGGATTAACGAAGACATCCTGCGATTCTTGACCGTGAAGGTCGAGGAACTCGATCCCAATCCGTCTGCCGTCCTGCAAAGCCGGTCATCGCGCGATGATCGGCCGCCGCGCCGCGGCGGCGATCGCCGTTTCGGCGAAGGCGAAGACATCGTACCGCTTGGAGGCGACGACGCCCCCATCGGCATTGAAGATCGGCCCGTTGGCGGCCGGGGAGATTTGGCATGAGATCGTTCGAACCTCGCGGCGACCGTCCCGGCGGCGATCGGGGAGATCGTGGCGATCGCGGCGGGGCTGGCGGTCGCCCGGCGGCAGCGCGTCGGCCTTTTTTCCGTCGCCGCAAGAGCTGCCCGTTTTCGGGACCCAAGGCGCCGAAGATCGACTACAAGGACGTGAAGCTGTTGCAGCGCTTCTTGTCCGAGCGCGGCAAGATCGTCCCCAGCCGTATCACCGCCGTCTCCGCAAAGAAGCAACGTGAACTCGCCCGCGCCATCAAGCGCGCGCGCTTTCTCGCCATTCTCCCCTACACCACCGGTTAAGGAGTCGCCGTCATGGACGTGATCTTGCTCGAACGCATCGAGCGGCTTGGAAAGATGGGCGATGTGGTGAAGGTGAAGTCGGGCTTCGCCCGCAATTACCTTTTGCCGCAGAAGAAGGCGCTGCGCGCGACGCCGGACAATCTCAAATATTTTGAATCCCAGCGCGCCCAGCTCGAAGCCGTCAATCTCACCCACCGCGCCGACGCCGAAACGACAGCCAAGCGCCTGGACGGGCAAAGCGTTGTCCTCCTGCGGCAAGCCGGCGAAAGCGGCCAGCTATACGGCTCCGTCACCACCCGAGACATTGTCGAAGGCTTGGCGACGGCCGGCTTCACCGTCGAGCGCCGGATGGTGGCGCTTCACACCCCAATCAAGGCGCTCGGCGTCTATCCCGTGCGCGTGGCGCTCCATCCCGAAGTCTCGGCGACGGTCTCCGTCAATGTCGCCAAATCCGATGAAGAGGCCATCGCCCAAGCGACGGCCGCCGCGGCCCCGCCGTCGGCGGAAGAAGAGCCCGAAGAAGGCGTCAAGGCGAAGGGCAAGAAGCGCAAGAAGCCCGACCTCCTGCCGGGCGCGGATACCGCCTTTGAAGCTGGGCACGCTTCCGGGGCGGATGCACCGGCGGGCGATAGGGCTTAACCACCGGGTTACCCTAGCAGCAGGTGTCTATACACCCCTACCCAGGTAGCCGCGAATTGATCTAATCTGGTTGCCCCTGCCGCTCCGCGGTGGAGGCGGCGGCAACCGACGTGCGCAACGATGCTTTTCGAAAGCTTCCTGCGCTTCGCGCTGCGCGAAGGTGCAGTACGGTTTGTGGACCAGAACGGCCGGATCCGGTATCTCGGTGACGGCAGCGCTCCTTGTTGCACCCTGCGCCAACATGGCTCCTTCGGATTAAAGCTGTTACGCGATCCCCCGCTCGCCATGAGCGAGGCCTATATGGACGGCCTCCTCGATGTCGAGGACGGAACGATCCGAGATTTTCTCGATATCCTGATGCGCAATTACGCGCGCCTCGAGCGCCATCCCTTCATGGTCGCCGGGCGATGGCTGTGGCTGCAGGGGAATCGGCTCGGACAATACAATCCGATGCGGCGCGCCCGGCGCAATGTGGCACATCATTACGACCTGCGCGGCGAGCTTTACGAGCTATTCCTCGACCGCGACATGCAATATTCCTGCGCCTATTTTCGCGACCCGCATGACAGTCTGGAAACCGCCCAGGAAAACAAGAAACACCATATCGCCGGCAAGCTGCTCCTCACCAGGCCCGGGTTAAAGGTGCTCGACATCGGCTCGGGCTGGGGCGGGCTTGCGCTCTATCTCGCACAGAGCGCCGATGCCGACGTGACCGGCGTCACCTTGAGCACGGAACAACAGGCGGTGAGCGAAAAGCGTGCCGCTGAATTGGGCATGAGTTCCTGCGTGCGGTTCTTCTTGCGCGATTACCGGGAAGACCAGGGCGTCTACGACCGCATCGTTTCCGTCGGCATGTTCGAGCATGTCGGCCGGCGCAATTACGGCGAGTTCTTCCAGAAAGCGGCCAGTCTGCTCGGCGATAATGGCATCATGCTGCTTCATTCGATCGGGCGTTCGGACCCGCCGGCCCCCGTTAACGCCTTCATCCGCAAGTATATTTTTCCCGGCGGCGATCTACCCTCCCTGTCCGACGTTATGGCTGCTGCGGAGCGTTCCGGTCTCCTCGTCACCGATATCGAAATTCTGCGCCTGCATTACGCCAACACGCTCCGGGAATGGCATCGCCGGTTCGCCGCCAACCGCGACAAGGTCAAACGGATGTTCGACGAGCGCTTCTGCCGCATGTGGGAGTTGTATTTGATCGGAAGCGAGATGAGCTTCAGACATCAAAACATCATGGTGTTTCAGCTGCAGCTGGCCAAACGCCAGGATACCGTGCCGCTGACTCGCGACTACATAACGGACTTCGATCGCGAGCGTGCAGCGCAAAATTCAATTGCCGCGGAATAACGCTTCCGCGTTTTCCTCGTTATTCACAGGCTCTAACAACTTTCTTGTTAGCGGAAACGTCCGACGCGATAATAGAGTCGCGTTTGCGCTTGATGTTCGCATATTGTCGGCGCCATGACGGCAGCCACCGATAAAAACGCTTCGAAAGTCACCGCACTTCGCGAGCTGGGGGCAACGCCGCCGGGCGGTTATCGCGCGCCTCCGCACAATTATGAAGCCGAGCAAGCCTTACTCGGCGCCATCATCGAAAACAATCTCGCTTATGAGAAAGTCTCGGAGTTCCTGCGCCCCGAACACTTTGCGGAGGGCGTTCACGGCCGGATTTTCGAGGCGATCGGCAAATTGGTGCGGCGCGGACATACCGCCGATCTTGTCACCCTCAAGAATTTCTTCGAATCCGATGCTCATTTGGCGGAAATCGGTGGCACGGAATATCTCTCCCGCCTCGTCAGCAGCGTCGTCACCGTCATCAACGCCGCGGATTACGCCCGCACCATCCACGACCTCTATTTGCGCCGGCAATTGATTGGCCTAGGCCAGGACATGGTCAACAGCGCCTATCAGCACGATCTCGAAGCCAGCGGCATGGACCAGATCGAGACCGTGGAAAAGAGCCTCTTCGATCTCGCCTCCACCGGCCAATACGACGGCGGGTTCCGGTCATTCGAATCCTCGCTGCAAAGCGCCATCGTCATGGCCGAAGCCGCCTATAAGCGTGAGGGGCGCTTGACGGGCCTTGCCTCGGGCTTGACCGATCTTGACCGGCTGCTCGGCGGCTTGCACCGCTCGGATCTGATCATTCTTGCCGGCCGGCCCTCCATGGGTAAAACGGCGCTGGCGACCAACATCGCCTTCCACGCCGCCAAGCAATACCGCGAAGGCCGGGATGCTATGGGGAATCCGGTTGCCGAAGACGGTGCTGTCGTCGGCTTCTTTTCTCTCGAAATGTCGGCCGAGCAGTTGGCGACGCGTCTTTTGGCGGAGGAAGCCGGGATACCTTCGGAAAAGATCCGGCGCGGCGATTTGAAGGACCGCGATTTCCAGCGTGTCGTCGAGGCGAGCGCCGAGCTTTCCAAGGTGCCCCTCTTTATCGACGACAGTGCGGCGCTGTCGATTTCCGCGATTTCGGACCCGAGCCCGGCGGCTCAAGCGCCAACACGGGCTCGGTCTCATCGTTATCGATTACCTTCAGCTGGTGACACCCACACCAGGCTCGCGCTACGACAACCGAGTCATGGAAATCTCCGAGATCACCCGCGGATTGAAGGCGCTGGCCAAAGAGCTCAATGTGCCGGTGATTGCCCTCTCGCAACTCTCGCGCGCGGTCGAGCAGCGGGACGACAAGCGGCCCCAGCTCGCGGACCTCCGTGAATTGGGTTCGATCGAGCAGGATTTCGACGTTGTCATGTTCATTTTCCGCGAGGAATATTACGTCCGACGCCGGGAACCCAAGGAAGGCACCGACGAACACCGCAAATGGCAGGACGAGATGAGCAAGGTTTATAACCTCGCCGAACTCATCATCGCCAAGCAGCGTCACGGGCCTATCGGCAAAGTGCTCCTCCATTTCGACGGCAGCACGACCAAATTCTCCGACCACGTCGCCGGCGACCACCTTCCCGATGTCCGCGACTGATAGGGGACCGCCGGGCTCTGCCGCCCGCGCCGTTCTCACCGTCGATCTCCGCAAGGTTGCCGGGAATTACCGGATTCTTGCCGGCAAATGCGGAAAGGCGCGGGTGGGCGCCGTCGTCAAGGCCGATGCCTACTGCTTAGGTCTTCCGGCGATCGCCCCGGCCCTTCACGCCGCAGGCTGCCGGGATTTTTTCGTCGCCGATGTCGAGGAGGGCACGGCGCTTCGCGCCCTCATCGCCGGCGCGCAGATCTTTGTGCTGAACGGGCCGCCGCGTGACGCTGTGGGCGAATTTGTCCGCCATTCCCTGATTCCGGTGCTCAACGATCTCGATCAAGTGGCGATTTGGAACGAGTTGGCCCGGAACACCAAAGCCCCTCCCGCCGCCTTGCACATCGATAGCGGGATGACGCGGCTCGGCCTGTCGATGGGCGACGTCGAGATTTTGGCGAAAGAACCGGCCCGGCTTGCTGGCGTTCAGCTCGCTTGCGTCATGAGTTCACCTGGCTTGCTCCGATCAGCCCGACAATCCGATGAATGCGCGGCAGCTCGCCGCCTTCAAAGCCGTGCGCGCCAAATTGCCGGAAGCGCCGGCCAGCCTCGCCAATTCCGCCGGAGTCTTCCTCGGTCCCGACTATCACTTCGATTTGGTGCGCGCGGGCGGTGCGCTATACGGTCTTTCCCCTTTTCAAACTGAGCCCAGCCCGCTTGCGCAAACGCTGCGTCTTGAGGCCCCGATCCTGCAGGTTCGCGACGTTGACAGCCCTATGACCGTTGGATACGGTGCCAGCTTCCGCGTGGCGGGACGGGGGCGTATCGCCACAATTCCCGTTGGATATGCCGACGGCTATCCACGGTCGCTTAGCAATCGGGGAAGCGCCTTCCTCGGGGGATTCCGGATACCAATCGTGGGACGTGTTTCGATGGACCTCACCACCCTCGATGTGTCCGGCGTACCGGCTCCTTACGTCCAACTCGGCGCAATGGTCGAACTCATCGGCGATGATCACAAGGTGGACGATCTCGCCGACGAAGCCGGAACCATCGGACACGCGGTTTTGACCGGGTTTGGACGGCGAATTTTACGTCGCTACGAGAAATAATATGAAATTTGTCGCTGCCGTCGGCCGCGTCTTCCTCGCCTTCTTGGAAGCCACAGGGCGGCTATCCCTGTTCACCGGAGCGGCAGTCTCCTACTGCCTCGTGCCGCCCTATTATCCGCGGCTCATCCTCCAGCAGATGATCAACATCGGCTATTACTCTCTACCGGTCGTCGGGTTGACCGCCACCTTCACCGGCATGGTGCTGGCGCTCCAGAGCTACACCGGATTCCACCGCTTCGAGGCCGAAGGTGCGGTGGCGACGGTCGTGGTGCTGTCCATGACTCGAGAGCTGGGCCCGGTCATGGCCGGCCTCATGGTTGCCGGCCGGATTGGAGCCGCGATGGCGGCCGAAATCGGCACCATGCGCGTAACCGAGCAGATCGACGCGCTGACCACTCTTTCCACCAATCCGCTGAAGTATCTGGTGGCGCCGCGCCTGATCGCCGGGCTTGCCATGCTGCCGCTGTTGGTCGTGGTCGCGGATATCATCGGCGTTTTCGGCGGCTTCGTCGTCAGCACCTATAAATTGGGATTTAATCCATCGGCATATTTGAAGAGCACATTCGACTATCTGGAAAATATCGACGTCATTTCCGGCCTAGTGAAAGCCGCTGTTTTCGGTTTCATCATCGCCCTCATGGGCTGCTACAACGGCTATCAGTCGCGCGGCGGCGCGCAAGGCGTTGGTGCCGCAACGACCGCAGCGGTCGTCTCGGCGTCGATCCTCATTCTCTGCTCCAATTACATCATCACCGAGATGTTCTTCTCCCGATGAGCGAATTGCGATGACCGATCGGCCCGTCAAAATCACCGTTCGCGACCTGCACAAATCCTTCGGCAGCAAGAAAGTGCTGACCGGCGTCAATCTCGATATTCATACCGGCGAATTGCTGGTGATCATCGGCGGCTCGGGAACCGGCAAATCGGTCCTCATCAAATGCATTCTGGGCATTCTCACGCCGGAAAAAGGCAGCATCAAAATCGACGGCGCGGAAGTCACGCGCCTGTCGTGGAGCGAGCGGGAACGCGTGCTGCGCAAATTCGGGATGCTGTTCCAGGGCTCAGCCCTATTCGATTCCCTGCCGGTTTGGGAAAACGTCGCCTTCGCCCTGATCCAGGGCCGCGGCATGCCGCGCAAGGAATCGAAAGAGATCGCCATACAAACCCTGGCCGCCGTCGGCTTGGGGCCAGAGGTCGGCGATTTGTCGCCGGCCGAACTTTCCGGCGGCATGCAGAAGCGCGTCGGGCTGGCCCGTGCCATCGCCGCACAGCCAGAAATCATCTTCTTCGACGAGCCGACGACGGGGCTAGACCCTATCATGAGCGACGTGATCAACGATTTGATCGTCACCTGCGTACGCAAGCTGGGCGCAACCGCGCTGTCGATCACTCACGACATGGCAAGCACGCGAAAGATCGCCGATCGGGTCGCCATGATCTATGAGGGAAAAATTATTTGGGACGGGCTTGTCGCGAAGATCGATTCGTCGGGCAACCCCTATGTCGACCAATTCATCCACGGCAGGGCCGAAGGTCCGATCAAGATGGCGGTGCGGGTCTGACCCGCACCCCGCACAGGAACCCGTGATGGCGAAGCCGGCGCAGCGTTATGTGTGCCAAAGTTGCGGAGCCGCCTCTCCGAAATGGACCGGCCGCTGTGAATCGTGTGGCGCCTGGAACAGTCTGGTCGAAGAAATTCCCCGCGACTCCCTGCCCGTCGGCCGCAGCCGAAAGCCATCGGGATCCTCGCGCAAGGTCACGTTCTCGTCCCTTGAAGCCGCGGGCCCGGCCCCGGCCCGCCTCGTCACCGGCATCGCCGAATTCGACCGCGTGGTCGGCGGCGGACTAGTGCGCGGTTCGGCGGTTCTGGTCGCCGGCGATCCCGGCATCGGCAAATCGACGATCGTTCTTCAGATCGCCGGGGCCCTTAGCGGCCAAGCGCGCGTCGCCTATGTCTCCGGCGAAGAGGCGGTGGAACAAATTCGCCTGCGCGCCGGAAGGCTGCAAATGGCGCAGGCGCCGGTTTCGCTGGCCGCCGCGACCGAAATGACGTCGATCATCGATGCCATCGACGTCGCCGGCGGGCCGGAAGTCGTCATCATCGATTCGATCCAGACCATGTATCTCGAAGGCCTTGATTCGGCCCCGGGAAGCGTTGCCCAGGTCCGCAGCACCGCCGCCGAAATCATCCGCGCGGCAAAGCGCCGCGGCGTCGCGGTCATTCTTGTCGGCCATGTCACCAAGGAAGGGTTGATCGCCGGCCCGCGCGTGCTCGAGCACATGGTCGATACTGTTCTTTATTTCGAGGGCGAGCGCGGCCACCAATTCCGGATTCTTCGCGCCGTCAAAAACCGCTTCGGGCCCAGCGACGAAATCGGCGTCTTCGCCATGACCGATGGCGGTTTGTCCGAAGTGGCCAATCCCTCCGAGCTGTTCTTGGCTGAGCGCCGCGGCAATGTCAGCGGGGCTTCGGTTTTTGCTGGAATCGAGGGAACCCGGCCGGTGCTGGTCGAAATTCAAGCCCTGGTAGCGCCCTCTTCTTTGGGGTCGCCCCGGCGTGCCGTGGTGGGTTGGGATTCGGCAAGACTCGCCATGGTCTTAGCGGTGCTGGAAGCCCGCTGCGGCCTTGCTTTTGGCACCCAGGATGTATACCTAAACGTGGCGGGCGGACTTCGCATCACCGAACCGGCGGCGGATTTGGCGGTCGCTGCAGCGCTGATTTCTTCCCACCTGGACCGGCCGGTTGCCTCCGATACGGTGGTGTTTGGCGAGATCGGCCTCGCCGGCGAGGTGCGGGCGGTAAGCCAGACGGAAATCCGGCTTAAGGAAGCGGCGAAGCTTGGTTTTGCGCGGGCGCTGATTCCCACGGCCAAGGAAGGCCGGAACCAAATCGCCAAACGCGATAGTTTCAAACAAGGTCCGCCGACGGTACGCGAAATCGGCCATTTGCTCGATCTGATCGATATTCTGTCGGACCGCACCGCGAAAGCGTCAGGAGATCACCACCATTAATATTCTCGATCTTTCGGTTATCGGCTTCGTCCTGGTCATTGGCCTTATGGGCCTTTCGGTCGGCTTGATTAAGGGCGGACTTTGGCTGATGTGCTGGGTCGGTGCGATCTTCGCCACTCTTTATGGCTATCCCTACCTCGAGCCGGCGGCCGCCGGCTTACTCATGAATCGCAACATCATCAGCAATAAATGGCTCGCCGACATGGCGGTGGGCGCCGGCATTTTCATCGTCAGCCTGATCTTCTTGTTCATGGTGAGCTCGATGGTCACCGGCTGGGTGCGAACGAGCCGGCTGAACGCCCTCGATCGCTCCCTCGGCTTTTTGGCGGGAATCTTTGCAGGCGTATTGATCGTATCCGCGGTCTATATTCCCGTTTCCTCGATGTGGGCGGACAAGCCGGAGGACCAGCCGAGGATGGTGCGCGAAGCCCGATTGCGGCCCCTCGTCGAATGGGCATCCAGCATTGTGGCGTCATTGCTGCCGCAAACGCTCGCCGAAAAGATACCGTCCGCCGACCACGGCTCGGGCGCCAACAGAGCGGACAAGGATTTTCAGGCCCTGGCTGCACCGCCGCAGCCCAGCGCCAAGACCGGTTCCCAAGAAGGGTATAATTCGCAGCAGCGCAGTGACATGGACCGCTTGCTTCAGACGACAGGTTCCCATTGACCGAAATGCTGAGCACTAATCCTTTTGAGGACGACAAGCTGCACGAGGAATGCGGCGTATTCGGCATATTCGGCCGCACCGATGCCGCGGCCTTGACCGCGCTCGGGCTTCACGCCCTTCAGCATCGCGGCCAGGAGGCCGCCGGCATCGTCACCTTCGATGGCCTTCAGTTCCACACCCATAAGACGCTCGGCCAGGTTGGCGAGGGTTTCGGAACCAACGAAGTGATCCAAAGGCTGCCGGGATCGTCTGCGATTGGCCATGTCCGCTATGCGACGACCGGCGATACCGTGATGCGAAATGTGCAGCCACTCTTCGCCGAATTCGCCTTCGGCGGCCTTGCCATCGGCCATAACGGCAACCTGACCAATGCCGTCGATTTGCGGCGCCGGCTGGTGAAATCCGGCTGTCTCTTCCAATCCACGACCGATACCGAAGTGATCGTTCATCTCATCGCGACTAGCCCGGAATCGACCGTGATCGACCGGATGGTCGACGCCCTGAAGCAGGTCAACGGAGCCTATTCGCTCGTAGCGCTCACCGCCGATTCGCTGATTGGCGTCCGCGATCCCTTTGGCGTACGTCCGCTCGTTCTCGGCACCCAGGACGGCGCCTATATCCTCGCCTCCGAAACCTGCGCGCTCGATATCATCGGCGCCGACTTCGTCCGCGATGTGGAACCGGGCGAAGTCATCGTCATCAACGAGGACGGTATTACGTCGCATCATCCGTTCCGCTATGTGCCGCGGCGGTTCTGCATCTTCGAATTCATTTATTTCGCCCGGCCCGACTCCGTGGTCGAAGGCACCAGCGTCTATGATGCGCGAAAGCGGATCGGCGTCGAATTGGCCCGCGAAAGCCATGTCGATGCCGACATCGTCATTCCAGTTCCCGATTCCGGCGTGCCCGCGGCGATGGGATACGCGACCGAAGCCGGGATTCCGTTCGAGCTCGGCATCATCCGCAATCATTACATCGGACGCACCTTCATCGAGCCCGGCGACCACATCCGCCATTTGGGCGTGAAGCTGAAGCATAATGCCAATCGCGCCTTCATCACCGGCAAACGGGTGATTCTCGTCGACGATTCGATCGTCCGCGGCACGACTTCACGCAAGATCGTCGAAATGGTGCGCGCGGCCGGTGCCCGCGAGGTGCATATGCGGATCGCCAGCCCGCCGACCATGCACTCCTGCTTCTACGGCATCGACACGCCGGAGCGCGAAAAACTGCTCGCCGCCATTCACAATGTGGAAGAGATGGCGCGCCTGCTCGCCGTCGATTTGCTGGCCTTCGTTTCCATCGACGGGCTCTACCGCGCGATGGGCGAGCACAAACGCAACTCGGACGTGCCGCAATTCTGCGACGCCTGCTTCTCCGGCGATTATCCGATTCCGCTCACCGACCGCGACGGCGGATCGGTTCAGACCCAACTCTCTCTTCTAGCCGAACTCGCCTAAGCCATGACGAAGGTCCTGGCCGGGCGCATCGCGCTGATCACCGGCGCCTCGCGCGGCATCGGCGGCGCCGTCGCCAAGCGCTTCGCCGCCGAAGGCGCCCATGTGATCCTGATCGCGCGTACCGTCGGCGGTCTCGAAGAAACCGACGATGCGATCAAGGCGGAAGGCGGCTCGGCAACACTCGTTCCCCTCGATCTGGCCGCAGCCAACGGCATCGAAGAATTGGGCCAGGCCATCGCCAACCGATTCAAACGCCTCGACATTCTGATCGGCAATGCCGGTGTGCTCGGCACGCTCGGACCCGCCGCGCATATGGACGTTCCGGTTTGGGAGCGCGCCATCGCCGTCAATCTCAATGCCAATTGGCGGCTGATCCGCAGCTTCGATCCCCTCTTGCGGGAATCCGATGCGCCGCGGGCGATTTTCGTCACCAGCGGGGTGACCCGCGGCGTGTTTCCTTATTGGAGCGCCTATGCCGCCAGCAAGGCGGCGCTCGAAACCTTGGTCAAAACCTATGCGGCGGAAGTCGCGAAGACCAAAATCCGGGTCAATCTTCTCGATCCCGGCGTATTGCGGACCAAGCTGCGGGCCGAGGCCTTTCCCGGCGAGAATCAGAAATCGCTGCCGCCGCCGGAATCGGTGGCCGACAGCTTTCTCAACTTGGCGCTGCCGTCCTGCCAGCGCCACGGGGAAATCGTACGGGCGTATTAGAACGGCCCGCCTTAGCCGAACATCTCCTGCATCGTGCTTTCGTACCAGCCCTGGGCGTAATCGTATTCCGCGCTACGGAAGGAATCCGGGACGTTCATCGGACTTTGGCCGCCGGCACCCATGACCTCGGCGATGACGCCGTTGGCGGCGGCGCGGAATACCTCCACCACCGATACCGCGTAATTGGGCGCGATCGTCGAATAGCAGGTGTTCATATAGACCGGCTCGGTGGGCTTGCGATCCCGAACCAGCGCGGCAACCGCGGCGGCGCAGTTCTTGGCTTGGCTATTGGCGGCAAATCCCGATTTCGGCATGGCGCCGGGCATGCAGGCATCGCCGATGACATGGATGCCCGGCACGTTTTTCGATTCCATCGCCCAAGGATCGATCTCGCACCAGCCGTCGATTTTGGCGACGCCGGCTTGAATGGCGATTTGCCCGGCACTTTGCGGCGGCACGATATTGGCGAGTGCCGCTTTGAAGGTCCCCGCCTTGGCGGTCACCGTCATAGTTTTAGGATCCACCGCCGTCACCTCGCCGCCTTGCGAACCCGAAACCCATTCGATGATGCCGGGATAAAACCGCGGCCAGGCCTGCAAGAAGAGATCCTGCTTGGTGAATTTGTCCTTGGCGTCGAGGATCATGATTTTGATCCCGAACTTTCCCTTCGTTTTCAGATAATGCGCCATCATGCTCGCGCGCTCATAAGGTGCGGGCGGACAGCGATAGGGATTGTCGGGAGCGGCAATCACGATCAGCGCACCATTCTCGATGGCCGCGAGTTGCTTTTGCAGCAACAAAGTCTGCGGTCCGGCCTTCCAGCCATGGGGCATAATCTCTGACGCTGCCTCGTCGTAGCCCGGAATAGCATTCCACAACAGCTCGATGCCCGGCGACAGTACCAGCCGGTCATAGGGCAGCGTGGCACCCGAAGCCAGCGTCACGGTTCGCGCCTGCCCGTCCACCGCCGTCGCCGTATCGTGAATCAAATTGATTCCCCAATGGCTCATCAGCGCCTGATAGCTGTGGACGATGGAATCGAAGGAGCGCAGGCCGCCCAGCACCAGATTGCTGAACGGGCACGTCGTGTAGGAATTGCTGCGTTCGATCAGCGTGACGTCGATCCCGGGATCGATCATCTTGATATATTTTGCGCAGGTGGCGCCGCCAAAGCCTGCGCCCACGACGATAACCCGCGGTCCGCTGGCCTTGGCGTAGGTCGAAAGCAGCGGCATCACGCCAACCGCTCCGAGAGCGGTCAAGAATTTCCGCCGGGCCAATCCGGGCGGTGCGTTTTTCTTCATCATTTTCCGCTCTTTCATTTCAGGCATTTCCGGGTTGCGAAATACTTGGCGATTGCCTGGATATCGCTATCGGCAAAGGGCTTGATGATCCGCTGCATGATCGTGGAGTCGCGTTTCCCATCGCGAAATTCCTTCAGGCGTTCCGCCATCCAATCCGCCGATTTGCCGTAGATCGTCGGGATCGAAGCCGGGCTCTTGCCGTCGACGCCATGGCAGCCGGTGCAATTGCGGGCAATGGATTCGGTAGTCGGCCCCTGCTCTTGGGGCCCCTGCGGGTCTTCGGCGCGCACAGCGCTCGAATAGACGAGCACCGCCGCGAAAACGATAAACAGTCTTTTGATCATGGAAATCCGCTTCGTCACGACTCGATTTAGGGATGATAGATTTGAATGAACCCGTTCTGATTTGGCATTTGAATTTTCGGCAAGGTTTTCGCATCGAGAACATTGCCTTCGCCGACGATGCCATTCAAATACAGAAGATAAGCCGAGACCGCGTAAACTTCGTCGGCCGAAAGCGAGAACGGCGCGTCCGCCGGCATGGCGCGGCGAATGTAATCGAAAAGCGTGGTGGCGTAAGGCCAATAGCTTCCGACCGTCAGCGTCGGATTCTCGCTGGCGAGGCTTCCTTTTCCGCCGACCAGTTCTTCGGCGCTCGCTCCTTCGCCCTTCGCCCCATGGCAGGTCGCGCATTTCGTCGCGTAAACCGCGGCGCCCGCTTTTGCATCGCCGGAGCCCTTTGGAAGCCCGCTGCCGTCGGGCGGTATGCTGATGTCCCAGCCGGCGATTTCTTCAGGCGTTGCCGGCTTTCCAAGCTTCGGTCCTTCGTGAATGGGGCCGGCATGGGATGCAACACTAATCGCGGCGACAAAAACCCCCGCCGCTGTCGCGCCAATAAATTTCACCGTAATAGACTTCGCCTTAGTAAACATGGGCGATGCTCCCATCGTCCGCGACGCTCCATTTCACGATCGCGTTGTAATGGAAATAATCGTTGGGACTGCGTTTGGCGATCAGGGCTTCGCGGGTCGGCTGCACAATGCCGGCTTCGTCGGTGACGCGGCTTTGCAGCACCGCCGGCTTGCCATCCCAGCGCCAGGGCATGCGAAACCGGGTGAAGCAATAGCACAGCACCGGCTCTTGCAATGCCGCCTCGGCCCAGCTTTTTCCGCCGTCCGCCGAGACCTCGACTTTCGCCACCTTGCCGTGGCCGCTCCAGGCGAGTCCGCTGATTTGATAGAGCCCCGGCCCGGGCAGGGTCATGCCCGGCGAGGGCGTGATGATCAACGATTTCGGCTCGATCACAAAGATGAATTGGCGCGCTTTGCCGTTGGGCAGGATATCGGTGTATTTCGCGGTTTCCTCGCGGGTCATCGCCGGCGACGAGACGGCCTTCAACCGGTGCAGCCATTTGATCTGGGTAATTCCTTCGAAACCGGGAAGCACCAGGCGCATCGGATAGCCGTTCTCCGGGCGCAGTTTTTCGCCATTTTGATAGATCGCCAGAATCCCATCCTTCATCCCCTTCTTCATCGGGATGCTGATGCTCACCCCGGCGGCGTCGGCGCCTTCGGCCAGAAGCCAGGATGCGTTTTTGTCGACTCCCGCTTCGTCCAGCAGAATTGAAAGCGGCACACCGGTCCACTCCGCACAGGACACCAGCCCGTGAAACCATCCGACCTTGGTTTGAATCGGTTCCGGGTTCCATCCCGCATTGCTGTTGCCGCCGCATTCGATGAAGACGAGACGTTGCTCCATCGGGTAACGCAGCAGCGCGTCGAGAGTGAAGGTGAGCGGCCGCGCCACGAGCCCATGGATCAGCAGGCGATGGGTTTTCGGATCGATTTCGGGAACGCCGTTATGATGGCGTTCGAAATGAAGGCCGTTGGGGGTGATCGTTCCTTCGAGATCGTGGAGCGGGGTCCAGGAAATTCCGTTCCCCGTCACTTCCGCATTGGCCGAGATCCACCGGATGACGGCCTTCTCGTGGGGGGAGGGCTGGCCGTAGTTGGAAAATGGCTTGCCGGGATGGAGCATCGAGGGCGGCAAAGAAAACGGCGCTGCGGCTGCGGTATCCGCCCAAACCGGGCGCTGCCAGAGAAGCGTCCCCGCCCCGGCCAGCGCGCCGGCGCCGGCCAGGAACAGCCGCCGGTCCAAGAGCCCGCCGCCAGCGACCGGAATACTCGCCGCCGCATCCAACGCGCCGGACTGGCTCTTTTTACGCGCCATGACACCCTCCACCCGCATCCATGGTGGCGCGGCGCTTGCCAGCGGCGCAATTCAAAAGTTATTGATCGGATTGGAATTAGCGGCGTCGGGTCCTTTTGCCGGAGGCCCGTGCCTTTTTCCCGAAGATTTTGCCTCCTTTCCCGGAAGGCCTCGCCTTTTTCGGCAATGACCTATTCTTTTTCGGGGCCCGTCTAACTTTTTTCGCCGAAGGCCGGTTCGGTTTTCCCGGCGGCCCGTCTTTTTTCGCAAACGGATTCCGGCCGCCGCGCGGCAGCAGGCGCAAAGGTACGCCATCGAGCCCGAACTCCTCGCGCAAGCCGTTCCCGAGATAGCGCAGATAAGTCTCAGGGAGAAGCTCGGGCTTGTTCATGAACAGCACGAAGCTCGGCGGCCGTGCCTTCACCTGCGTCATGTAGCGAATGTGAAGCGCCTTGCCTTGGGGTGCTGGCGGCGGGTGACGTTCGATGGCCCGTTCCAGCCAGCGGTTGAGCGCCGACGTCGAAATCCGCCGGTTCCATGTCTCGTACGCGCCAAGAACCGCCGGCATCAGCGCCGCGATATTTTCCCCCGTCAGCGCCGAGATTGCCACCCAGGGGATGCCGCGGACTTGTTGCAGCGAAGCGTCCAGCGCATCGCGCAAGCGTCGCGCCGCGGCATCGCGGTCGGCGGCGATGTCCCATTTGTTGAGGGCGATCACCATGGCCCGGCCTTCCTCGGCCACCAGCCGCGCAATCGCCAGATCCTGTTGCTCGAAGATCGCCTGGGTGTCGACCACGAGAATGACGACTTCCGCCATGCGGATGACGCGTAAGCTTTCCGCCGCCGATATTTTCTCCAGAGTCTCGTAAATTTTTGCGCGGCGGCGAAGTCCGGCGGTATCGACGAGCTCGATGGCGCGGCCACGATAGACCCAAGGCACGGCAATCGAATCGCGAGTGATTCCCGGTTCAGGCCCGGTCAAGACCCGTTCTTCCTGCAGCAGCCGGTTGATCAGGGTGGATTTTCCCACATTGGGACGGCCGACGATGGCGAGGTGGATTGGCCGGGTTTGGTCCGCCGCCTCGGCGACTTCGTCGTCGTCGAGTTGTGGCGCCGTTTCGTCGCCGCGGGCGAATTTTGCGATGGCTTGGTAGAGATCCGCCATGCCTTCGCCATGGGCCGCCGAAATCGCCACCGGCTCGCCGAAACCGAGGGCATGCCCCTCATACAAGCGCGCCTCGGCGATCTTGCCTTCGCATTTGTTGACCACGAGGATCACCGGCTTGCCCGCCCCGCGCAGCCAGGCCGCAAAATGACGATCCCCTGGCGTTACACCGACGCGGCCGTCGATAACGAAGAAAACCAGCTGCGCGTCGCCAAGCGCGCGTTCGGTTTGCGAGCGCATGCGTCCTTCGAGGCTTTCCGGCGGCATTTCTTCGAGCCCGGCGGTGTCGATGACGGTAAATCGGAGATCGGAAAGCTGGGCTTCCGCGCTACGGCGGTCGCGGGTGACACCGGGCGTTTCATGCACCAGAGCGAGTTGTCTTCCAACCAGCCGGTTGAAGAGCGTGGACTTTCCGACATTCGGACGGCCGAC
>CAWJEX010000011.1:0-170817 GCA_963841995.1 uncultured Alphaproteobacteria bacterium | reverse complement strand
TAGGGCATGGTGGCGATGAGCCCAGTGAAAGCGATGGCGAGCGCCAGCCAGCCATTGCCGGATTGCCCGCGCACGACATCGGCCGCAGTCACATAGCCGCGCTCGTGCGCAATTCGCCACAGCCGCGGAAAAATCAGAAACAGCAGCGGATAGACCAATATCGTGTAAGGCACTGCGAAGAACCCGGCCGCGCCTGTGCCGAACATCAAAGCCGGCACGGCAATGAAAGTGTAGGCCGTATATAGATCGCCGCCGACCAGAAACCAGGTGATGATGGTGCCGAAGCGCCGTCCGCCAAGGCCCCATTCGCTAAGCTGCGTGAGATCGGCCCGCTTCCAGCGTGCGGCGACGAAGCCCAGAATCGTCACGAAAGCAAACAGCCCGACGAAGATGACAATACCGGTTTCGTTCACTTGGATTCCCCAGCGCGCTCGGCGAGATAAACCACGCCAAGCAGCACCGCGCCTATGATGATCCACGCGAGCTGGTACCAATAGAAGAAGGGGATGCCGGCAAGCTGTGGGTTCAGCCATGTTGTAGAATGGCGTCCAGGCCAGCGCCACAAAAGGAATGAGCACCAGCAGGCGCAGAGCCCAATCGATGCGGCCCGTTTTGCGCGGTCTGGAACGCATGCCGATTTCCCAGCCAGGTGAACCCGACTCATAGCTTGTGCTGCGTGCTCTTGCCAGCGACATTGGCGCCCAGTGATCGCGAGGGGTCAACAATTGCTGGAAAGCGAAAAAAGCAAACCGGGCGAGCAGCGGACCGCCGCCACGGATCGCAACCAGGGCCGCTGGCTGTGGGGCGCGGGGTCTTGCCTCGTGCTCGTTGTCTTTTCCTATTTCGTGCTCGATCGGCCGTTGGCGACATTCGTCCACGGCCAGTTCCATGACGAGAAGCTATTTGCCTGGCTCACGCACTTCGTCGATGCGCTGATGCCGCTGGCGGTGATCGCCTTGATCGTAGCGGCGGCCGCAACCCTTATGCGCCAGCCGCTCGGCCGGCCGAGCGACGTCGCGTTGCGCGCCGCCCTTGGCTTGCTTGTGGCAATCGCGCTGAAAGACGAGCTGAAGTTTCTTTTCGGCCGCACCTGGCCAGAGACGTGGGTTGGCAACAACCCGTCGTTTTTCGGCAATGGAACTTTTGGGTTTCATCCACTGCACGGCGGCATCGGCTATTCTTCCTTCCCGTCCGGGCATATGACGGAGACTTGCACGGTCATGGCTGTGCTTTGGTTTTGCTATCCGCGCTTCAGATGGATTTACACGTCGGTCGCACTGCTTGTTGCCATCGGCCTGCTTGGTGCCGATTTTCATTGGCTGAGCGATGTCATTGCAGGCGCCTATCTCGGCACCGCCGTTGGCGTGATTGCCGCAAAGTTTGGCCGCGATACACCATTGGCTCGCGGCCAATTGCTCAAGTGAGCTAAACCGAGTTAGCCAGGAAGAAAATATGGACGCACTGTTCATCGGTCAGACCTATATAGACGTGACCTTCATCACCGACCACCTGCCCACCGGCGACGAGAAGGATGTTGCGCGCGGACTATTCGGTCTCGTTCGGCGGTAATGCCGTCACCGCTGCCTTCTGTTGCGCGAAATTGGGCATTGCACCCGATCTGCTCACCTCGCTTGCCGACGACTGGCTGGGGCATATGTTCCTCGACATGGCGGCGAAATTCCGGGTGCCGATCCACCCGCGCAAAGTGCACCGCTCGTCGCTTTCCTTTGTGATGCCCCATGAAGGCAAGCGCGCCATCGTGCGCTGCCGCGACGACGATTACATCCACCCGTTCCCAAATTTGAACATCAAGGGAGCCCGCGCCTTGCACGTGGACGGCCACCAGTCCGATGCCGCCATCCATTACGCCAGGCTCTGCCGCGAGCAGAAAACCCTCACCTCGCTCGATGGAGGCGCCGTGCGCGACAACACGCTTGAATTGCTCAATTTCATTGATGTCGCGGTGCTGGGTGAGCGTTTCTGCGAGCAATTGAAAATATCAAACCGTGCGGCGCTCGATTTGCTGAAGCGGAAAGGCTGCAAGATTGGCGGCGTAACGCTTGGCGAGCGCGGCATGGTGTGGTTCGACGAAAGCGGAACAGTGCGCGACATGCGGGCGCTGCCGGTGCCGAAAGAGCGTGTTGTCGACACCAACGGCGCTGGCGACGTGTTCCACGGCGCTTACATCTATTCCTATCTCACACATCCGGACGCCAAATGGGAAACGCATTTCCACTTCGCGCGCGCGGCATCGGCCCATGCTGTGCAATATCTCGGCAACGAGGCGCGGCTGCCCACGCCGGAAGACGTGCGCAAGACCGAAAAGATGTTTCCGGTGACGGACGGAGGCCGCGGGCTAGGATCGTGCGGGCAGCGGTTGTTCCGCCCTGCGTTTACTCGAATGATCTTCCGCGATCAGCAGGTAAACTGCCGGCACCACGAACAGTGTGAACAAAGTGCCGATGGAAATGCCGGTCGAGATCACCAGGCCCATAGCGAAGCGCGCGGCCGCGCCCGCGCCGCTCGCCAGCAGCAGCGGCACCACGCCCAGCACCATGGCGGCAGTGGTCATCAGAATGGGGCGAAGCCGGATGCCGGCGGCCGCCTCCACCGCTTCGCGCTTGGACAAGACCCTCCTGCTGCAGCCGGTTGGCGAATTCGACAATCAGAATGCCGTGCTTGCTGATCAAGCCCATGAGCGTGACAAGGCCCACCTCGGTGTAAATGTTGAGCGAGGCCCCGCCTATCCCCAGGCAAATGAAGATCATGGCGCCCGCAATCGACATCGGCACCGAGATCAGGATGATCAACGGATCACGGAAACTTTCGAACAGCGCGGCCAGCGCAAGAAAAATGATGATGAGTGCGAAACCGAAAGTGCTCAGGAAGCCGCTGCTCTCCTGATAAAACTGCCGCGACTGGCCTGCCGTGTCGGTATAGAAACCGTCGGGCAGAATGCGGTGCGCCAGATCCTGCATGTAATCGAGGGTGTCGCCCAAAGTCTGGCCGGGCATCAACACGCCGGAGATGGTGGCGGCATTCTGCTGCTGGAAGTGCGACAGCGATTCCGGAACGGTCTTGGTGGAAATTTTCGCGACCGTCGAAAGCGGCACCAAAGTGCCATTGCTGGCGCGCACATAGTAATCGAGGACCTGATCTGGATTCAGCCGGTATTGCTGCAGCACCTGCGACATAACGCGATAGGAACGTCCGTCAAGGCTGAAGTAATTCACATACCCGCCGCCCAGCATGGCTGACATCGAGGCGCCGATATCCGCCATGGTGAGGCCCAACAGCGCGGCCTTGTTACGATCGATTTCGACAGTCGCCTGCGGCTGGTCGATCTTCAAATCGGTGTCGATGAAGATGAAACGTCCGCTCTTGCGCGCTTCGGTGAGGAATTGCTGCGCTACGTCATAAAGGCGATCAAACGTATGCGTCGTGGTGATCTCGAATTGGATGGGCGTGCCGAATCCGCCGGGCAGCGACGGCGGCTGGAACACTGCCGCTTGGATGCCGGCATATTGTGAGAGATCAACAGATGCGAGCTGCGTGATCTGGTTGGCGCTACGGCTGCGTTCGTCCCACGGCCTCAGCACAAGTCCAAGGAAGCCATTGCCGGTCGCGTCCACCTGGAAAATATGTTCGATTTCGGGATATTTGCGCAGCTTCTGGAAGATCGAATCCGAATACAGAATGCGCTGTTGCAACGTTGCGTTGGGCGCTGCCTGCGACAAATCCCAGGATGAAGCCCTGGTCTTCCTGCGGCGCAAGCTCGTGCTTGGAGAAACTGTAAAGAAAATAGATGCTGCCGAGCACGATGACGGCAAACGTCGCGGTTACCGCCACTATGTCCAGGCTGCCATGTAGCAGGCGTTCGTAGGTGCCGCGCACGCGTTCGAAAACGTGGTCGATATAATCGCCAAACCTGTCCTGCCAGCCTCCGCGAACTGTCGAGTGCAGCGGCCTGAGAAAGAGCGAACACATCATCGGCGACAACGTCAGCGCCACAATAGCCGACACTGTGACAGTGCCGACCAGAGTGAAGGCGAACTCGGTGAAGAGCGCGCCGGTCAGACCGCCCTGGAATCCGATCGGCACATAAACAGCGATCAGCACGGCGGTCATGGCGATGATGGGGCCGCCAAGCTCGCGCGCGGCTTGGATGGCCGCAGCGACAGGCTTCATTCCCTCGCTGATGTGGCGGTTGCAGTTCTCCACCACAATGATGGCATCATCGACGACAAGGCCGATGGCCAGCACCATGGCAAGCAGCGTCAGCAGGTTGATGGTGAAGCCCGCCGCCACCATCATCATGAAGGTGCCGATGATGGAGAGCGGGATCGCAACAACGGGAATGACGACCGAGCGCATATTGCCCAGGAACGCGAACACAACGAGCGTCACGATTCCCAGCGCCTGAAATAGCGTCATCTCCACTTCATTGATGGCGCTGTTCACGAATTTGGAGGAGTCATAAACGACCTTGCCGTCAAGGCCTTCGGGCAGCTGTTTGATGATCTGCGGGAAAACCTTGTTGATGCGCGCCAGCACCTCGATCAGATTCGAATTGGGCGCCGTATTCACCGCAAGAACGACTGAATTGATGCCGTCGAAGGTGACGCGCGCATCGTAATTATCGGCGCCAAGCACGACATTGGCGACATCCTGAAGCCGGACGATAGCGCCGTTGGATTGCCTGATGACGAGATTGCGGAACTCGTCCAGCGAATGAAGGCTGGTGGAGGCATTGAGATTTACCGAGACCATCTGGCCTTTGGTGTTGCCGAGGCCTGAGATGTAATCGTTGGTGGCGAGCGCCGCGTTCACATCCGATGCCGTCAGCCCATAGGCGGCCAAACGCTTGGGATCGAGCCAGATGCGCATGGCGAAATTTTGCGCGCCAAAAATCTGCACGCCCTGCACGCCGGGAACCGATTGCAGTTGGGGCTGCACCACGCGCGTGATGTAATCCGTTATCTGGCTCTGTGTCAGAAGGGCGCTGCGAAAGCCGATATACATGGCCGCGGCAGACTGTCCTGTCTGTATGGAAATTTGCGGCTGCTGCGACTGGGGCGGCAACTGATTGGTGATCGAAGAAACCTTGGTGCTGATCTCGGTGAGCGCCTTGTCGGCATTGTAGTTGAGCTGAAGCGTCGCCGTAATCGTGCTGACGCTGCTTTCACTGGTCGAGGTGATGTAATCGATGCCGTCGGCTTGGCTGACAGCGTTTTCGATCGGCTGCGTGATAAAGCCCGCCACGACATCCGGGTCGGCGCCGTAATAAACCGTTGTGACCTGAATGGTCGAGTTTTCCGTTTTCGGGAATTGCCGCACAGGCAAGGCAAGCAGCGCGCGCACGCCGAGCGCTAAGATCAGCAAACTGATAACGGTGGATAGAACAGGCCGCTTGATGAAAATGTCGGTAAAATGGCTCATCAGCGACTATTCCTCGTGCGGCTTCGGATTGGGATTGTTCTCCGGCTGGATCGTATTGTTGACGATCAGCGGCGTGCCGTTCTGCAGCTTAAGCTGTCCGGCCGTCACAATGATATCGCCAGCCTTTATGCCGCCGAGGATAGCGATCTGGTCGCCGCGCGTGTCGCCGGTGGTGACGAAGGTCTGCCTCGCCACCAGTTTCGGAGTATCCTTGGTGCCCGTATTGGCGGCGACATAGACGGTGTCGCCGTAGGGATTAAAGGTGATGGCGGTCTGCGGCAGCGTGATATAGCGCTGTTTCGCGCCCGCGACGATCTCGGCGGTGGCGTACATACCCGGCAGCAATTTGTGACTGGGGTTCTCCAGCGTCGCGCGCACGGCGACATTTCGGCTGGTGGGGTCGACCTCCGGATCGATGCCCGTGATGGTGCCATTAAAGGTGTCGTTGGGATAGGTGTCGACTTTCGCCGCCACTTTTTGTCCGGTCCTGATGCGAGCGAGATCCTGCTGCGGCAAATAGAAATCCAGATAGATAGGGTCCAGCACCTGAAGGGTCACCACAACCGTGCCGGCATTGATGTACTCGCCGACATTGACCTTGCGGAAGCCAAGATGGCCGCCAAACGGCGCAATGATGGTTTTCTTGTCCAGGGTCGCCTGTTGTTCCTCGACCTGGGCCTGTGCGCTCTTGAGATTGGCTGCGCTGGTATCGAGCGCCGCCTGGCTGATGGCGTGGACCTGGAACTGTCTCTGGTCGCGCGCAAAATTGAGCGCCGCCAGCTCCTCGGCAGCCTTCAGCGAATTCAGGTGGCCGATGTCGTCGTTGGCGCGCAGCCGCATCAGCACGCTGCCCGCCGCAACGTCGTCGCCGGAGTTGAAATCAACTTCCTGGACGACGCCAGGAAGCTCCACTGCAAGATCGGCGCCGCTCACGGAATGCACCGTGCCCACGGCCTGGATCTGCGGCTGCCATGGTTCGTATTGCGCGGTCATCGTTGATACGGTGGCCGGCGGCAGATAACCCGACGACATGAACATCGCGATCATGGCGCGCGTAAACATCTTCCAGCCGAAGATCCCGCCGAACAGAATGACGACGCAGATCAGCATAATGATCATGCCGCGCCGCTTTGGCGGCTGGCGGCGCAGGAATTCGCGCGTGCGGCGGAAGCGCGGCCAGCGTGGCCTGATCCACCGCAACCATTTCGGCCAACGACTTTCGCGCATTTCGGCGATTACGAGCTTCCATATTCTTTGCAATTCAACTTTTGGCTTCGCCCCTGGGTGCGGGCTTGTTCCACCAGCCGCCGCCCAACGCATGGAAGAGCGCAGCAGTGTCGGCAAAACGCGCGGCCTGCGCCTGCACCAGTGTGATGCGCGCCTGCTGCTCGGTGCGCTCGGCATCGAGCACCGACAGATAGGCGACGGCGCCCGCCTGGAATTGCTCCTGGGTAAGGCGTAAGCGGCCAGCTGCCGCCTTTTCGGCGGCCAGGTCCGCGTTCAGCGCGTCGGCGTCGGATTGCAGCGCGCGCAAGGAATTGGCCACATCCTCGAAGGCCGACAGCACGGTACTGCGGTATTGCGCGAAGGCCTTGTCATAGGCCGCCTTGGCGGCTTCCCGCGCATGCCACAACGCGCCGCCGTGGAAGATCGCCTGCAGGACGCTAGCGCCTAGGCTCCAGGCGATATTGGGCGAGGAAAACAGGCTCGCCGCCGTCGTGGCCTGGCCGCCATAGCTCGCGGACAAGGTGACCTGCGGCAGCATGTTAGCTGTGGCAACGCCGATCTCGGCGCTCGCCTGATGCAATTGCGCTTCCGCCGCGCGGATGTCGGGGCGCTGCTCGACCAGTTTGGACGGCAGACTGACCGGAATGTCCGGCGGCAAGGTCAGGCTGGCAAGATCGAAGGCGTCGATGGCGCCTTCGCTGGGAAAACGCCCCAGCAGAATCGACAAATGATTGCGCGTGGCAGCCAATTGCTTCTGCAACACCGGCAGCGTCGACTTGGTTTCTGCCAGCGCGGCCACCTGGGACAGCACGTCAGCCTCCGAGATGGCGCCGAAATTGAATTGCTGCTGGAGGACATTCAGTTCCTGGCTCTGCGCCTTGATAATATCCTCTGTCGCAGCGATCTGCGCACGCCCCGAGGCTTCCTGTATCGCGCCCGTCACCACATTCGAGGTGAGGCTGAGATAGCTCGCTTCAAGCTGGAACGTCGGCGTAATCGGCGCTTGCCCCGGCTGCTTCCACCTGACGGCGCGTGCCGCCCCACACATCAAGCAGATAGGAACCCTGCACGCTCGCATTGTAGAGGGTAAAGGTACTGGCCGTGCCTGGGTATGCCCGTCTCGGTCGCGCTCAGCCTTTCCCGCGTCACGCCGGCGGCGGCGTCCACCGAAGGGAAGAACGCGCCTTCCGCTGCGTAATAATTTTCCTGTGCCTGGCGCAGCGAGGCCTGCGCTGCTTCGAGATCAGGATTGCCCTTGAGAGATGCCTCGACCAGTTTGTTGAGCGTTTCCGAATGGAACAGCGTCCACCAGTCACCCTGGATGTCGGTGCCTTCGACGAATTTCTGCGCGGCCCCGCCGGTAGTGTCGGAAGCTGTGGTTTGGACGGGCAGGATTCTTCGGTGTAGCCCTTCACGGCCGGCGCATCGGGGCGCAGGAAATCCGGTCCCACCGCGCAGCCCGTGAACCACAGACCCGCCGCCAGAGGGGCAATTCCACTCACCAAACTCTTGACGCAATACACGTTCAGAACACCCCTCTTACTGTTGTACAGCTAAAATGTCCGATTCCGCTTTTGGCCTGCCAGAATACCCAGAATATGCCTGAGAATATGGCTTTTGTATCGCCTCAGGCCTTACACTGTCGTGAACGTGAAAACATTATCCCTCTACTGTTGAAAAGCGGTTGCCCAGCAAAATCCAAGGGAGCCTTGCCCGTATGCCGGGTACACAGAGACATGCCGCCACCGCAATCCAAGATTGCGTCGGTCAGTAAGCCGGTCAGTAACAAGGGGATATGAAAAAACCAGCCGGAGGCAGGGGGGAGCGGGGCTAGCTTCCTGCCTCCGGCTGAGGTATCCGGCGTCGCAGCGTTGAGGGTTTTGTCGACGGTCCGGATTGCGAATTTTGCTGAGAAACTCCCCAAAATCTCTTTCTCAGCAACGAAAACGCGGGCTCGCGGCAACGGTTCCGGGCTAGTGCAGAGATATTCACAGCTGCATCACAATGACCCGATTGGCTTTAGGGTCGGCGGGGCACAGGGAGCATAAAGAGCAGTGGAGGAAGCAGGCCGCAGGCACTTATTGATTCTCGCCATTGCCGCCCTGTGCGTTATTGGCGTGGCCGCCGTCGCTTTTTCCGGTCAACACGCCGAGCTCGCGGCCGTGATCGGTGCGGCCGTGCTTTTGGCGGCAGGATTTTATCTTTCGCGCCCGCCGACCGCGCGTGCATTGAGGATTGCCACTTCTGCGCCCGCTTCGCTCGAATTGCTGCCGGGCGTTGTGCGCGACGTGCTCGAATGCCTGGCCGATCCCATCATCTTGCTTAACGCAGGCGGCCATGTGGAGTTCGCCAACCATGCTTCTCAGGCCTTGCTGGGCATGGGCGCCGAGAAGAAACACATCTCCGCTGTGTTGCGCACGCCCTCGGTGCTGGAAGCGATCGATCGCGCATTGGCCGGTGGCGAGCCGGAAACCGTGGCCTTCAGTTTTCTGGTTCCTGTTGAGCGTCATTACGAAGCCTTTGTCGCGCGTGCAGGCCGCCCGGGCAGCCCCAATGCAGGGCTGGTGCTGGTGCAACTGCACGATCTTACGGCGCTCAGGCGCACCGAACAGATGAGGGTGGATTTCATCGCCAATGCCAGCCATGAATTGCGCACCCCTTTGGCCGCCGTCAGCGGGTTCATCGACACGCTGCGCGGCCATGCCAAGGACGATGCGCAGGCGCGCGGGCGCTTTCTCGAAATCATGAATGTGGAAACCGGCCGCATGCGCCGTCTGATCGACGACCTGCTCTCGCTGACGCGCATCGAGCTGAACGAGCACAATCCGCCTGCGGGCGTAGCCGACCTTGCCAGCGTGGTGCGCGATGCTGCAGCCGCTCTCTCGCCCTTGGCCCAGGCTGATAAGGTCAGCATAGAAATCGCTCCGCACGGGCCGCTGCCGGTGGTGGGCGACCGCGACGAGCTGATCCAGGTGTTCCAGAACCTCATTCACAACGCCATCAAATACGGCAAATCGGGCGGGCGGGTGCGGGTGACGCTGGGCGTCGCGCCGGCACTGGGCAGGCGCGAGTCGAGCATGGCCTTTGTAGCCGTTAGGGACGAAGGCGAAGGCATCCCGCGTGAACTCATCCCGCGGCTTACCGAACGCTTCTATCGTGTAGACGTGAAGCGGAGCCGCGAGCGCGGTGGCACGGGGCTGGGCCTTGCCATCGTCAAGCACATCTTGAACCGCCATCAGGGCCGGTTGCAGATCGAGAGCACGCTGGGGGCAGGAAGTACCTTTACAGTTTATCTTCCTACTGCCGCGGAGAGTTCATCACAGGATTTAGTGTCCCTCGCACGTGATGTCATAAAGGTGTTATAGAATTGTCGCAGAGAATTGGCCGAAGCATCCTAGCCAACGCTGTGGCGAAGAGGCTGGTCCAGGAGCGGCGATGAGCGAGCACATCGTAAAATCTTTTACCGAGCAGCTTGAGGCGCTGGCCAATGCGGTTGCGCAGATGGGCGGGCTTACCGAGAACCAGTTCGGCAACGCCATCGAGGCCATCGCAAGGCGCGATACATCGCTCGCCGACGCGGCCGTCACCTCCGACGCGCGCATCGATCAATTGCAGCAGACGGTGGAAGAACAGGCGCTGAAGGTGCTGGCGCTGCGCCAGCCGATGGCGGTGGACCTGCGCGACACGCTGGCCTCGATCAAGATCGCAGCCGAGCTCGAGCGCATCGGCGATCTTGCCAAGAACATCGGCAAGCGCGCGCTTGTCTTAAACCGCGAGCCGCCGATCCGCCTCACCCAAAGCCTCGCGCGCATGGGCCGCCAGACGCTGGCGCAGCTTAAGGCTGTGCTCGATTCCTATTCAAACCGCGACGCGAAGGCCGCCGAGCAGGTCTGGCTGCATGACGATGAAATCGACGGGCTCTACAACAGCCTGTTCCGCGAGCTGCTCACATACATGATGGAAGACCCGCGCATGATCGGGCTGTGCACGCATCTGCTGTTTGTGGCCAAGAACATCGAGCGCGCCGGCGACCACGCCACCAATATCGCTGAAACTGTCTATCACATGGTGACCGGTGATTATTTGCGCGACGAGCGGCCCAAGGCCGACGTCACCTCCACCACTCCCATTCCTTTTCAATCTAAATCATGAGCGCGGTGCCAGAAGTCAGCCTCGCAGTTAGGTCGAGCCTCGTGCCCAGCGTGTTGATTGTCGAAGACGAAACAGCGCTGATCACGCTACTGCGCTATAATTTAGAGCGCGAAGGCTATCGTGTGTTCGAGGCGCGCGACGGCGAGGAAGCACTCATCGTCGCCGACGAAGCCAAGCCCGACGTCATTATCCTTGACTGGATGCTGCCGCATCTTTCCGGCATCGAAGTGTGCCGCCGCCTGCGCGGGCGCATGGACTTGCGCAACGTGCCGATCATCATGCTGACTGCGCGCGGCGAGGAGAGCGACCGCATACGCGGACTCGACACAGGCGCTGACGATTACATCACCAAGCCGTTCTCGATGACGGAGTTGCTGGCGCGCCTGCGCGCCGTGATGCGCCGGGTGCGGCCCGGCCTATCGGAAGACGTGGTGCAGATCGGCGATATCAGCATGGACCGCGGCAGTCATCGCGTGCGCCGCGCGGGCCGTGACATTCATTTGGGCCCGACCGAATACCGCTTGCTCGATCACTTGATGCAGTTTCCAGGGCGCGTCTTCAGCCGCGAGCAATTGCTTGATACCGTGTGGGGCTCTGACGTCTATGTCGAGGCGCGCACGGTCGACGTGCATGTTGGGCGCTTGCGCAAGGCCCTCGTCGCCGATGGCGAGCGCGATCCCATCCGCACCGTGCGCTCGGCCGGTTATTCTTTCGACGAAACCTTCGGCGCTTAGCTGACCTCAGCCCGCGGCGCGGCGATCCCTGCGAGCGCTTTGCGGCTGATAGGCCTTGCGCGCATGCGCCTCGCAATAGGGCGAGCCGTCTTTCGGCTTGCGGCCGCAGAAATGGAAGGCGTTGTCGGCGGGATCGCCGATGGGCCAGCGGCACATGCGGTCGTTCACCGTCAGCACATTGGCGTGGCTGCCGTCTTCCAGCGTCAGCGGCTCCTGCTCCACGATTTCGGGCTCAGGTGCCGCGCGCACGATGTGCTGGCGCGGCATGGAAATGCGCGGGCGCTCCGAGCGGGTGGATGTCGCTCGCCCCGCAAGGCCGAGCCGGTGCACCTTGCCGATGACGGCATTGCGCGTGACGCCGCCCATGACGCGCGCGATCTGGCTCGCGCTCAGCCCTTCGGTCCAAAGCGTCTTGAGCTGCTCAACCCGTTCTTCTGTCCAGCCCATGGGTGCATCCCCCTTATTTCCACTACATATCGTAGCAGAGGTAGAAATGGACACAATAAGTGCCACGCGCCTTCAAGGCCTTTTCCACAAGCTGAGTCGATTGCGCCACGCTTGACCCATTCTGCCGCCCCGGCTGATAAGACGCGCCTTCCAGGCGGCGCTAAGGCGCTGAGGCAAAGGAGTTTTGCGTGATTGCGCCGGTGCTGCCCACGTATGCCCGCGCCGACATCGCCTTTGAGCGCGGCGACGGGCCCTACCTGTTCGACGACAAGGGCGAGCGTTATCTCGATTTCGGCTCCGGCATCGCGGTCAACGGGCTGGGCCACGCGCATCCGCATCTGGTGGCGGCCCTTCGCGGGCAGGCCGAAAAGCTCTGGCACACCTCCAATCTCTATCGCATTCCCGAACAGGAACGCCTCGCCAAACGCCTGACCGAAGCAACCTTCGCCGACACGGTGTTCTTCGCCAATTCGGGTGCAGAGGCGGTGGAATGCGCGGTCAAGATGGCGCGCAGATATCACTATGCGAACGGGGCCACTGAACGCTGGCGCATTATCACTTTCGAAGGCGCTTTCCATGGCCGCACACTGGCCATGATCGCGGCCGGAGGTAGCGCGAAATATCTGGAAGGTTTCGGGCCCAGAGTGGACGGCTTCGACCAAGCGCCATTTGGCGATTTCGAGGCGGTGAAAAACGCTTTCAGCCCCGCCACAGCCGCCATTTTGATCGAACCTATCCAGGGCGAAATGGGCGTTCGCACCCCGCCAGACGGTTTTCTCAAAAAGCTCCGCCAGTTCTGTGACCAGAAGGACATCCTGCTGATCTTCGACGAAGTGCAAACCGGCATGGGGCGCACAGGAAAACTTTTCGCCCATGAATGGGCGGGCGTTACCCCCGACATCATGGCGGTGGCCAAAGGCATCGGCGGCGGCTTTCCGTTAAGCGCGTGTCTTGCCACCGAGCGTGCGGCCAAGGGAATGACAATCGGCAGCCATGGCTCGACCTATGGCGGCAATCCGCTCGCTATGGCGGTGGGCAATGCCGTGCTTGATGTCATGCTGGCGCCGACATTTCTCGAGCACGTGCGGCGCATCTCCGGCCATTTCCAGCAGCAGCTCTCGATGCTGCCGGCTGAACATCCGGGGGTAATCGCCGAAGTGCGCGGGCAGGGCCTGTTGCTCGGGCTCAAGCTCAACGTGCCCAGCGCCGAATTTCTTTCGCGCCTGCGCGACAACTTCATGCTGGCAGTTGGCGCAACCGAAAATGTCATCCGCTTGGCGCCGCCCCTCATCGTCAACGAAAGCCATCTCGACGAGGCGATGGCGGCGTTGACCACGACCTGCGCCAGCTTCGAGGCCGCAAGGAAGGCCGTATGACGGCGCGTGGCGGCAAGCGCCGCTATACGCCCGCGCCGCCAGCCGATTTTGTGCTGCCATTCGATCTGCCCGATCTTGGCATGCGCGGGCGGCTGGTGCGGCTCGACGCGGTGACGACGCGCGCGCTCGCAGCGCATCCCTTGCCCGAGACTGCGCAACGCACGCTTGGTGAAGCGCTGACGCTCGCGGCCCTTCTTGGCTCCTCGCTCAAGCAGGCGGGGCGCATGAGCGTGCAAACCAAAAGCGACGGCGCGCTCAATCTGGTGGTGTCGGATTTCTTCACTGGCGGCGGCTTACGCGGTTATGCGCGGCTCGATGAGGCGCGCTTTGCCACGCTTGAGCCTGGCGCCGATTTCACGGCGCTCGCTGGCGATGGCGTGCTCGCCATCACCATCGAGCCCAAGCCCGGCGTGAACGCCTATCAAGGCATCGTGCCGTTGGCGGCAAATGGATTGGCCGCTTCGGCCGAGGTTTATTTCGATCAGTCCGAACAGCTGGCCACCGCGCTCAGGCTGGCGGCCGGGCCCATCTACCGTGCAGGAACTTCGGTATCCGGCAAGCGTAATAATGGGTGGTGCGCAGGGGGTCTGATGGTGCAGGCGATGCCCGAAACCGAGCGCGATGTGCGTGCGTCCGACGATTGGCGGCGTATCGCGCTGTTTCTCGAGACGCTGGAAGATTACGAGTTGCTCGATAGCGCAGTAGCGGCGGAAGACGTGCTGTGGCGCCTGTTTCACGAAGACGAAGTTCGCGTGCACGCGGCCGAGCCCTTGCGCTTTCATTGCGGCTGCAGCGCGAAGAAGGTGTCGTCGGTGCTTAAATCCTACGACGCGGCCGAACTTGCCGATCTGGCCGACAACGACGGCGTGGTGCGCGCGAAATGCGAGTTCTGCGGCGCGGTTTACGAATTTTCCCCGCAAGCATTGGCGAAAAACCATTGAGGAGAAACGACGATGTATCGTTTGGTGTTGTCAGGTATGGCCACGGCGTTGCTGCTGGGCTGGTGCGCGCCCGCTGAAGCGGAAGCGCCTATCCGGCTTGATGCCATTGGTGTCGGCGTGGAAGATCATTCCTTGCCTATTTCCGATGCGGATGCGGAACGCCATAGCCCCAAGCCTTCTTCGGTGCTGGAACACTGGGCGCGCGACAATTTGGCGTTTACCGGCAACGGCCTACCCGTGCGGTTCATTATTCTCGATGCCTCGATCGATGTGGAAAAATTACCGGTCGAGCATGGCTTCAGCGCCATGTTCAAGGACCAGCAGGACCGCAAGCTGATCGCGCATCTCAAAGCGCGGCTTGAGTATGAAACGCCGCACCGTGCCGCCAGCGCCACGGCCGAAGCGGTGGCCACGGCCACGGTGGCGCAAAGCGCCTCGCTTGATGATCTCGATGCTGCCTATGCCAAAGTGCTCGAGCTCGCAGCCGATAGTTTCGATCAGAGAATGAGACGCGAAATCCGCGTCCAGTTCGGCGATCTGGTGGCGCCCTAATCGTCCATGCTGGAGGTCGGATTGCCGATGATGGCGAGGAATTCGCGCCGCGTCAGCGGATTCTTGCGGAATTCGCCCAGCATGCTCGATGTCACCATCACCACGCCTGGTTTGTGCACCCCGCGTGTGGTCATGCATTGGTGCGTCGCCTCTATCACCACCGCCACACCTTTGGGCTCCAGCACGTGCTGGATGCAATTGGCGATCTGCGCGTTCATCTTTTCCTGCACCTGAAGCCGGCGCGCATAGACCTCAACCACACGCACGAGCTTGGAAATACCGACCACCTTGCGGTTGGGCAGATAGCCGATATGGGCGCGCCCTATGATGGGCGCCAGATGGTGCTCGCAATGCGAGGCGAAACGGATGTCGCGTAAAACGATGATCTCGTCATAGCCGTCCACTTCCTCGAAAGTGCGTGCAAGAAAAGCCTCAGGGTCTTCGGCATAGCCCGAGAACCAGTCCTCATAGGCACGCACAACGCGTTCCGGCGTTTCGGCAAGCCCCTCGCGCGCGGGGTCGTCGCCCGTCCAACGGAGCAGCGTGCGCACAGCGTCCTCCGCTTCCTTGCGGCTGGGGCGTTGGGCCTGAGCGGGCGAAGCGCTGGTCACGGCAAAGCGGCGTTTTGGTCCATTGGCCATGAAGGAGTGTATGCCGTTCTAAGGGTTTCCGATCAATATTTAATGTATCCGGCGTGTTTCGTAAGGGCTGTCGAGCGCAAAAAGCGGAATGCCGACATCGAATTCGCCATGCGCCGCGCGCATGCGGTAACTGCCCTGCATGAAGCCCGAGGGCGTCTCCAGCGGCGCCCCGCTAGTGTATTCAAAGCATTCGCCGGGCGCGATCACCGGCTGCTCGCCAATCACGCCGGCACCCCGCACCTCGCGCACAGTCCCCCGTGCGTCCGTGATGCGCCAATAGCGCGAGAGCAGCTGCACGGCGTCGGGCCCGCGGTTCTCGATCACGATGCGATAGGTCCAAAGATAGCGATGTTCGTCCGGCTCGGATTGATCGTCGAGGAAGCTCGGCTCTACCGCTACGCGGATATGGCGGGTGGTTTCTTCGTACATGGTTCAGAACTGAGGCTCGACATCAATCTCGGTGGTCACCGAATTGGCGATGAAGCATTCGGCGTGCGAGACATGGTGCATGGCGTCGAGATCGGCGCGCGATACCGCGATGCCAGGCGCAAAGCGCACGCGCGGGCGCAACATGACGCGCGTGATGGCGAGCTTGCCTTTGGAATTTTTCTCCATATAGCCCACGGCATCGTCTTCGTAGGAATCCACGCCCAGCCGCTTGCGCGCGGCAATGGCGAGAAAAGTCAGCATGTGGCAGCTCGACAGCGAGGCGACGTAGGCCTCTTCGGGATCGACGCGGTCGGCGTCGCCGCGATACGCGACCGCTGCCGTAGCGGGAACTGTGACGCCGCCTTTGAAGCGCCATTCATGGCCGCGGTTGTAACTGTCATAGGTGAAATCGGCGCTGGCCCGCCGCCAGACCACCGTTGCATGATGTTCCGACATGGTACTGTCTCCATGCGCTCCGCCTGGCTAAGCGATAGGGTTCAAGGCTTTTCAGGTCAAGCTGAAACCCGCCGTGCATGCCATCGCGCCATTTGCTAACCTTATTCGATGCAAAGATTGCTGCTGCTGAGACATGCGAAATCGGATCGCTCGAAAGCTGCCTCCGGGCGTGGCGATCATGCACGGCAGTTGAACGACCGCGGCCGCATGGCGGCTTCCTTGATGGGCCGCCACATGCGCGAGAAAGGTTACGTGCCAGCGCTGGTGTTGTGCTCGACGTCAGCGCGCACGCGTGAGACATTGAAAATTCTTTTGCGTTCATTCGAAACGACGCCAGAGGTGCGTTACCAGGACACGCTCTATCTCGCGCCGTGGCCAAATCTGCTTGCGGCAGTGCGCGGGGCGCCGGCATCGCCGCTACTATTGGTCGGTCACAATCCGGGAATGGAGCAGCTGGCGCTGGCGCTCGCGGCGCCTCCTAAGTCAGCAGCCGGGCGCAAGTTTGCCGAGGTGATGGCCCAGAAATTTCCCACCGGTGCGCTGGCGGTGCTCAATTTCCGCGGAGAAAGCTGGAACTCAATCAAGCCCGGTGTAGGCCGTCTGGCCGATTTTGTCCGGCCGAAAGACCTTTCATCTGCCAAAGACGCGGACGACGATTAAGGCGCGCGGTTCGCTTCGGCGAGCGCGAGCTTTTTCCAGCCGAACGCCACTTCAGGCACTGACATGCCCATCATGCTGGTGACTCGTTCGGCCACCAGTTTGCCGCCCATCGCCTGATAGAAGAACCGCGCCGGGTTCTGCGCGTGCGCCCAGATGAGGCAGCCGCCGAACTCGCGCTCGCAGAGCGTTTCAAAGCCCGCATGCATAAGAGCACGTCCGATGCCTTTTCCGGTCGCCATCGGATCGACGTAGAGCGTGTAAATCTCGCCGCCAAATCCCAGATCCGAGTCACGCGCCCGGCCCAAACTCGTCATGCCAAGGATCGTTTCCTTATAGCTTTCGGCAACTAGCACGGCTTCGCGCCCCGGCATGGCAATGGCTGAACGCCAGCGCGCGGCCTGGCGCTCGATATCCATGCCGAGCAGCCCGCGCGCGGGCAGAATGCCGGCATAGGTGTCGCGCCAAGAATCTATATAGATGCGCGCGATCGCCATAGCATCGCCAAGGCGGGCTTCACGGATCAGGAAATCACGAGCAGTCATGAGACAAGCTTGGCGGAGCAAGAGCCAAGCTGCAAGACCGAAACGTGCGGTCGGGCATGGCAGTGGGCGGCCTCGAGTGCTGACGCCGCGACTGTCATATTTTGTAGACGCAAATCCTTTCTCCTTCGGCGCCTTGGCGCAAAAATGAACGCCGGTTCATGCACGACAATCTCACGCGCTAACCTTCTTCTCCGATTGTGGCTGCATGGCCACGCAAACATGGCCATTCTTGGATAGTCTTGCGGGTACTGCGATGATTGAACGCTTTGGGAAAAGCACGGATCGCGTTACACTGCTGTCAAATCAGCGTGGCGCTGGGCGCGCACGCGGGGGTTACAAAAGACATTTCATGGGTGTGGTGGATGGCCGGTGCGTTATTGCCGGCCCCAAAGCCGTTACTTTTTGCAGATGCGAAAGGAAATGGCGGGTGCTAAATCGCTTGTTAAAGAGGACATCTCACGGAGGTTTGAAAGCATCAACCAAGGGGAGCCGGGGCGTGCCACGCATTCGACACGAAGACGCGTTGGAATCGTGTGCAGGCCGAACCGGAAGGAGCGGCTGACAATGAGCGAACTAGACGTCTTCGATCTTTTCAATCAGGCGTATTCGCGCGAGCAAGTGGAAACGATGAGCTTGCGCGACTGGCTGCTGGCGGCGCGCGACGACAAGATGCTCTACGCCTCGCCGTCCGAGCGGCTGATCGCGGCAATCGGCGAGCCGGAGCTGGTGGACACGTCGCAGGATCCGCGGCTCGGTCGCATTTTCTTCAACCGCACCATCAAGCGTTATCGCGCCTTCGAAGGCTTCTACGGCATGGAAGACACGCATCGAGCGCATCGTGGGCTATTTCAAGCACGCGGCGCAGGGCCTCGAAGAGAAACGGCAGATTCTTTATCTCCTCGGCCCGGTTGGCGGCGGCAAGTCCTCGCTGGCCGAGCGGCTGAAGGACCTGATGGAAAAATATCCGATCTATGTGCTGAAGGCCGGCAACCAGTCAGCCCTGTTTTCGAAAGCCCGCTTGGGCTTTTCCGCTCGACCGACCTCGCAGCGCTCTTGCAGGATCGTTATGGCATCGACAGCCACCGCCTGACCGGCGTCATCAGCCCGTGGGCGGTGAAGACGTTTGGACGAATTCGGCGGCGACATATCGAAATTCGAAGTCGCGAAGCTCTATCCCTCCAAATTGCGCCAGATCGCCATCGCCAAGACAGAGCCCGGCGACGAGAACAATCAGGACATTTCATCGCTGGCCGGCAAGGTCGACATCCGCAAGCTCGAGCATTTCAGCCAGAACGATCCCGACGCCTACAGCTTCTCTGGCGGGCTATGCCACGCCAATCAGGGCCTGCTCGAATTCGTCGAAATGTTCAAGGCACCGATCAAGGTGCTGCACCCGCTGCTGACGGCGACCCAGGAAGGCAATTACATCGGCACCGAAACGCTGGGCCCCATTCCCTTCAACGGCATCATTCTCGCGCATTCGAACGAAGCCGAATGGCAACAGTTTAAGTCGAACAAGAACAACGAGGCGTTCCTCGACCGCATCTGCGTCATCACCGTGCCCTATTGCCTGCGCGCGACCGAGGAAGTGCGGATCTACAAGAAGCTGCTGCACGAAAGCGAACTCGACACCGCGCCTTGCGCGCCCGAAACGCTGGAAATGCTGGCAAAATTCTGCGTCATGACGCGGCTCAAGGAGCATGAGAACTCCAACCTCACCTCCAAGATGCGCGTCTATGACGGCGAAAAGTTGCGCGACACCGATCCCAAGGCGAAAACGCTGCAGGAATACAAAGACGCTGCCGGCATTGACGAAGGCATGACGGGCATTTCCACCCGCTTCGCCTACAAGACGCTGTCGGAGACCTTCAATTACGATGTCACCGAAATCACCGCCGACCCGGTGCACCTGATGTATGTGCTGGAACAATCGATTCGCCGCGAACAGTTCCCGGACGAGACCGAAAAGAAATATCTCGAATTCATCAAGGCGGAGCTGGCGCCGCGTTATGCCGAATTCATCGGCAAGGAAATCCAGAAGGCCTATCTCGAATCCTACGGCGAATACGGCCAGAATCTGTTCGACCGCTACATCGCCTATGCCGACGCCTGGATCGAGGATCAGGACTTCAAGGATGCCGACACCGGCCAATTGCTCGACCGCGCGGCAATCGACACGGAACTCTCGAAGATCGAAAAACCGGCCGGCATCGCCAATCCAAAGGACTTCCGCAATGAGGTGGTGAAATTCGCGCTTCGCTATCGCGCGGCGAATGACGGCAAGAATCCGGCCTGGACGGCGTATGAGAAAATCCGCAACGTCATCGAGAAACGGATGTTCACGCAGGTGGAAGATTTGCTGCCCGTCATCAGCTTCGAGTCCAAGAAGGACAGCGAGACCGAAACCAAGCACAACGAGTTCGTCAAGCGCATGCTGGCGCGCGGCTACACGCAGCGACAGGTGCGCCGCCTCGTCGAATGGTACATGCGCGTCAACAAGGCGGGGTGACGGGAAACCGTCGCTCCGGCGTGCGCCATGACCTACTTCATCGATCGGCGGCTGAACCCCAAGGGCAAGAGCCTCGCCAATCGCCAGCGTTTCCTGCGCCGCGCGCGCGCGCAAATCCGCGAGGCTGTGCAAAAATCGTTGAAGGCCGCTGGCGTCGCCGATGTAGGCCACGACCGCAAAATAAAAATATCCTCGCAGGGCATTCGCGAACCCCATTTCAGGCTCGACCCGAAAATTGGCGGCGAGCGCGATTTCGTGCTGCCTGGCAACAGGGAATTCATGCCAGGCGACCAGATCAAGAAACCGCGCGAAGGTGAGGGTGCCAAAGGCAAGGAGGCCGCCACTTCGGGCGAAGGTGAGGACGATTTTGAATTCGTCATGCGCGAGGACGAAATCCTCGACATTTTCTTCGAGGATCTTGAACTGCCCAATCTGGTGCGTACGTCGCTCAAGGAAGTGACATCGCAGAACTGGAAGCGCTCGGGCATTACCACCACGGGCTCGCCCAACCAGATGAATATCGTGCGCACCATGCGCAATGCCTATGGCCGCAGGCTGGCGCTCCGGCGGCCGAGCCTCGCCGACGTCAAGGCGCTAGAAGATGAAATCGCGGCGTTGGTGAAGAGCCGGGTGAAAACTCAGGCGGTGCAGGAACGCATCGCGGCGCTCAAGGTCGAACTGGAACGCGTCAACACTAGGCGAAAGTGGGTGGCCTATATCGATCCGCTCGATGTCCGTTACAACGCCTTTATCGAACAGCCATTGCCGACAAGCCGCGCGGTGATGTTCTGTCTGATGGACGTGTCTGGCTCGATGGGTGAGCGCGAAAAGGATCTGGCCAAGCGCTTCTTTATCCTGCTGCATCTGTTTCTCGAGCGGCGTTACAAGCGCGTGGACATCGTGTTCATCCGCCACACGCATGACGCCCAGGAAGTGGACGAGGAAACGTTTTTCTATTCGCGCCAGTCCGGCGGCACAATTGTCTCGACTGCGCTGGAAAAGATGCTTGAAATCCAGCGCGCGCGTTATGCCACCGCAGACTGGAATATTTTTGCGGCGCAGGCCTCCGATGGTTACACCCAGTCGGGCGATGCGCGGCGCTGTGTGGAATTATTGGATTCGGCGCTAATGCCAATCTGCCAGTATTACGCCTATATCGAAATCCTCGATGAGCGCGAGATGGAGGTCTTCGCCAATGAGGAAGCGGGCGCGGAACTCTGGCGCGCCTATCGCACACTTGGCAGCCGCTGGCCTAATTTCGTCACCAAGCGCATCGCCAAGCCCGCCGACATTTTCCCCGTGTTCCACGATCTGTTCAAGAAAGTGGAGAACGCGGGTTGAGCGCGCGCAAACTGCTATTCACCGAGCCCGAATGGGATTTCGAAACACTCGACCGCGTTTACAACGCGCTGGAAGAAATCGCGCTCGATGATCTCAAGCTCGACATCTATCCCAACCAGATCGAGGTGATTTCCACCGAGCAGATGCTGGACGCCTATTCGGCGCTCGGCATGCCGCTGATGTATCACCATTGGTCTTTCGGCAAATTGTTCGCGCGCGAGGAGGCGCTTTACCGTGCGGGGCACATGGGCCTCGCTTACGAGATCGTCATCAATTCCAACCCCTGCATCTGCCATCTGCTCGAAGAAAACACCATGACCATGCAGGCCATTGTGCTGGCGCATGCAGCCTTCGGGCACAATCATTTCTTCAAGAACAATTATCTGTTCCGCCAATGGACTAACGCCGAAGGCATTCTCGATTATCTCGCTTTCGCCAAGCGTTATATCTCGGCTTGCGAAGAGCGTTATGGCCGCGGCGAGGTGGAAGCCATGCTCGATTCCGCTCACGCGCTCATGGAGCAGGGCGTGTTCCGCTATCGCCGCCCGCCGCGCCCATCGAAAAGCCGCATGCTGGAAAAGTTGCGCAAGCGCGAAGCCCATGCCGAAGAAGATTACAGCGAGCTATGGCGCACATTGCCTGCGGGCGCTGAGCCGCCATTACAGCGCCCGACCTGGGAAGCGGATGAAGAAGAAGGGGCCGGCGAGATTAAGCTGCCGGAAGAAAATGTTCTGTATTTTCTTGAAAAACATTCGCCGGAGCTCAAATCCTGGCAACGCGAGATTTTGCGCATCGTACGCAATCTGGCGCAGTACTTCTATCCGCAACGCCAGACCAAGCTGATGAACGAAGGCGCGGCCTCCTTCGTGCATCATTACCTGATGAACGCGCTTTATGACCGTGGGCAGATTACCGAAAGCGCGATGTTCGAATTCCTGCACAGCCACACGTCGGTGATCCTGCAGCCCGATTACGACGATCCGCGCTACAACGGCATCAATCCCTACGCGCTAGGTTTTGCCATGATGACCGACATCAGGCGCATCTGCGAGCAGCCGACCGTGGAAGACCGCGACTGGTTTCCTGCCTTCGCCGGTTCCGGCAATTGGCGCACTGTGCTGAAAGACGCCTGGGCGAATTACCGCGACGAAAGCTTCGTCGGCCAATTCCTAAGCCCCAAGGTCATGCGTGATTTTCGCCTGTTCGCGTTGCACGATCGTGCGCAGGATCCCGTCCTCCGCGTTTCGGCCATTCACGACGAGGCGGGCTACCGGCGCGTACGTTCTGATCTCGCTCATTCCTATGATGTCAGCGAAGCCGATCCCAACATCCAAGTTGCGAGCGCCACGCTGAAAGGCGACCGCACGCTCACGTTGGTGCATCGCCGCCATCATGGCGTTCCGCTGAATGCCGCGGCGAAAAACCAGGTGCTGGCGCATGTTGAGCGCCTGTGGGGCCACGGCGTGGTGCTGGAAGAAGACGCCGAAACCGAAGCGAATCCTGTCTAGGCTTCCGGCGCCGTCACAGTTTTCGCGCGCCTACGTAAAAGGACATCGCCCGCAATTGATACTGCGCCACGTTGCGCATGATTGTGGCGGCCAGCCCGTCTGCCTCGTCCAGTGCCGCCCGCAATTTCAGGAATTTCGTCCGGTTGAAATGCTGTATGCGATCGAACAGCTCTTCCGCAGTGGACTGGTCAATCCCTTGGTCTTGCATCAGGTGATAAAAAATGCCTTTGGGCAATTTGGGAAACTTCTCATGCCCGATCAGAAGATGCGACAGCACAACATTATTGCCATTGATTTTGACGGCTGGCACCCGGACGTTGCCGATTTTTGTCTTCTCACTGAAATTGCGGTGAATGATCAAGCGGTGATCGCCCAACGGCAACCGCATGGGCATGCTGAATGCCGTCGGCTCGGGGCTGGCAAACCCCCATATTCCCAACACGCCGAGCGGATCGCTGAGGGTGTAACGGGCCAGAACTTCATCGGCGAAGGTTCCTCTGACGCCGATGCCTTCCTTGTATTGAAATTCCGAGCCCCGTACGCCGTGATTGATAAGCTCCACGACGGGCATGATGACTTGCCGTCCCTGGCTGCGGATCGTGCGCGATTTCAGGAATCTGTTTTGCATCTGCTCCGTCTCGCCACCCTGGAAAATGAACTGCAAGCCGAATTCCTTCATCAGTATGTCGCGTAGACTGGCGGGAAGCGTCTCCATCTCATTCACGAATCCCGCGCAATCCTCGCGCCCACGTGCTTCCCAGGAAAATGCTTTCTGATAGGTGTCGAAAAATTCCTTTTCGCGTTTGCCGACCTCCGAGGCGCTCTTTTTCACGCGCAAGTCGCCATTTTCGAATTCGACATCGCTTATCGTAAAGAGCAGGTTTTTTGGTGCGTGGATCGCAACAGGTTGCGACGGGTCGAGGGGAAAAATGCCGCGCCCGGCGGAACCTTCCCTCATGCAAATATTATCCGCCACGCCGCCAAGTGAGCGGAACTCTTCGACCATCTGATCCCATGTCCAATTGGCCGGCATTTTTATCTCTGTTCAGATTATTTTGGGTTGCAGGTGCTCACGCTGCCCGTGCACCCGGCCATTTTCTCGAGCTCCCGAATGCGTGCGTCGGTATTATGGATTTCGCAGTCGGAATAATCCATCGACTGGATGCTGCCTCCAGCGTCTTCCGCCGATGCCTCGGTGCAGTCCTTGTCCTTGGCCGCGACCCAGGCGCGCTCGGCAATGCGAAGCTGCGCCTTGGCTTTGGAATCGCTTTGGCGCGCCATCATCTTGCCATAGAGCTTGTTCAGCGCCGCATTTGCCGTGTCGAGATTGTTTGCGAAACATTGGTTTATGCCCATCTGGGCCGTTTCCTTGCCACAGTCCTGGGTGGGATAAAGGGGCACACCGGCAAGGGCGCCGCTACCGGCAGTTATTATGATGGCGAAAGTGAGCAAAAACCGTTGCATGGGCATCCCTAGTTTGTGGCTGGAGCGGGCGAAGGGAATCGAACCCTCGTATGCAGCTTGGGAAGCTGCCGTTCTACCATTGAACTACGCCCGCGCCCGCAGCCTCATTAGCATGCGGTTCCCCGGCGCCGGAAGCATGGCGCCCTTCTCCCTATGAGCCAGAAAAGGGTGAGGCGGCCGATCCGTAGGACCTTGCCGCCTCACATGAGCCCCCTCGATGCGGACCCAGAGATCGCACATCCATCGCCCCTCCGCGGACGTACGACTGACGTAACGTTCGCGCGACAGGCCTTTGGGCGCAATTAATTCAAGGCTTTCGCGATGCATTTATGTCGTAGTGTGGATGTAAAGCCACAGAAACATGACACCCTCAAGGTGCCCGGAAGTGCTTGGAAAGCTTGAGTCCTTGCCTCTGGTAATGGGAGCCTAGCGCCTCCCCATAGACTTCGAGCGGCGGGTCGGTCAGCCGCTCGAACACCAGCCGCCCGATGGTCTGGCCATGCTCCAGGATAAAGGGAACCTCGCGGGAGCGGACCTCCAGCACAGCCCGGGCGCCCCGGCCCTTGCCCGCCTCGTGCCCGAATCCGGGGTCGAAAAAGCCCGCATAATGGACGCGGAACTCACCCACCATCGGATTGAAGGGCACCATCTCGGCGGCGTATTCGGGCGGGATGGAAACCGCCTCGCGCGAGGCCAGAATGTAGAACTCGTCCGGGTCGAGCACGATGCCCGATTCCTTGCGCGCGTAAACGGGGTCCCAGAAATCGAGCGGGTCATAGGCCGCGCGCGCATCCACGTCTATCACGCCTGCGTGCCGCCGCGCCCGCCAGCCCACCTGGCGCGTTAGCGCCTCGCCTTGCAAGTCGACAGTGAGTGCGAGCCCGCCCTCGATGTCGGCGGGGCCATCCACCAGCCCCACATCGGCGTGCAGCCGCTTTAACTGCGTGTCGGTGAATTGCGGCGAGCCGTGACGGAGCCGGAGCTGGTTCAGCCGCGAGCCCTTGCGCACAAGGATGGGAAAGGTGCGGGGCGAAATCTCGGCATAAAGCGGGCCATGATAATTCTCCTCGACCCGATCGAAGGACTGCGCGCCATCGGTGATGAGGCGGGTGAAAACGTCTAGCCGCCCGGTCGAGCTTTTGGGATTGGCGACACCCGAAACGCGGAAAGACAGTTCCAGCTGCTCCAGCAGGGGGATGACATAAACGCAGCCAGTTTCCAGCACCGCACCGTGGCTGAGGTCGAATTCGTGAATCGCTATTTCCGCAAGCTTGTCGGCCACGCGCGTAGCTTGCCCGGGAAGAAAACTCGCTCGCACACGATAGGCCTGCGCGCCCAAGCGCAAATCCAGGCTGGCAGGCTGGATTTGCTCGTCCGCGATTTCTTCAGTGGCCAGGATTTCGCGCCGGGCGCGTATAAGACGTTTCAGCACATGGCTCGGCAAAATGCCCGTCGAATTCCGACCATAGGCGGGACCGCCCGTGTCCTCGGGTCCGCTTGCCTCAAATAGCATCCTGTCCGGTTGCGCCATGAATCGCTGCTGCCGTTTTGTAGCATTCTACATAACCTTGGGCTCGCGCACGACCAAGTGCGCCGGGCGGATCATCCAAAGAAATCGGCGAAATCAGGCGGCAAGCGACGGATACAGCCGCTGCAGCGCTTCCTTGGTGCGCTGATGTTCGGCCAGCACGTCCTGTGTGGCCGTATAAAGCGAGCCCTTGCCGTCGCGGCTCGCCTGCGCGAGCGCGCGCGCCGTCGCCGTCAGCGACACGAGGCCAAGTCCGCCGGCAGCGCCCGCGATATCCTGTGCAAGGCGGCCTGCCTGTGTCCAGTCCTGTGCTTCGGAGGCGCCGGCAAGCGCCGCGGTCAAGCCCTCTGCGGTCGCCATGTAGGATTGCAGAATCTCGACCAGCGTCGTAACGCCGAGAGATTTTTCAAGGGTGGCGAAAGTGTTCGAGTTTATCGCCGCGTCGGCGCCATCGAAATCGAAGCTCATCCTGTCCCCTTCTGCATCATCGGCGTGTCCCGTGGCTGTCGTGGACACTGGCGCGGTGAACCAGAAAGTGGCGCCCTTGCCGGTCTCGCTCTCGACGCCGATAGCGCCGCCCATCGCTTCCACGACGCGCTTGGCGACAGCGAGGCCTACGCCCGCGCCGTTGTGCTGGCGGGCATAAGAATCGTCGGCGCGCGCGAAAGCGTCGAACAATACCGGTATGACATCGCGCGATATGCCGGGGCCAGTATCGGCGATCTGGAACCGCACGAAGGCGCGGCCATCCATTTCCGTCACCGGCGCTACCGTGATTTCGACGCTGCCCTTCTCGGTGAATTTCAGAGCATTGTCGGTGAGCTTAAGTAGCACGCGCCGGAGCTGGCGTGGATCAACAGCCACGCGCGGCAGATCGGGCGCGACATTTACCGAAAGCCTCAGGCGCTTCTCCCACGCCTTAGATTGCAGCAGACGCGCCACGGTGCGGACAGCCTGTGCGGCGTTGCCGCCTTCCTTCGGCGCGTCCGGCACTTCGTCTTCGCTGCGCGAGAGATCGATAACGTCATCCAGAAGCGTCGTCAGGCTGCGGCCACCCTCGATCAGCACCTTCACGTATTCGCGTTGGGTTTTTTCGAGCTCGCTGCGCTCCAGCAACTGCGCCATGCCCAGCATGGCGTTGAGCGGTGTGCGCAGTTCGTGGCTCATGGTCGCAAAGAAAGCCGATTTGGCGCGCTCACTGGTCCGCGCTGCATCGCGCGCTACTTCCGCTTCGCGTTTTTCATGCGACAGCCTCACAACCAGCAGCGCGTTTTCGTGCCGGAGGCGGACGCTGTCGTCGATCATTTTGCCGATTGCTTCGCAATAGCTGTAAAGCACGCCGCCAAAGAAGAGGACAAGTATGCTCGTCAGCATCGCGTAAGAACTGCCATCGAGGAACAGCATCACGGCTAAGGGACCAAGCGAACAGGAAGCATGTGCGAGATAGGCAGGGCGATAGGCCGCGCGTACGATGAACTCGGTCGCCGTCATGCCGAGGAAGGCTAGGCAGAGATAGGCTTGCGCCGGGAAGGCATTCGGCACGAACCAGACCACCGCGCCAAAGCCCCAGATGCTGCCGACGATGGCCGAAAAGATGGTGTAACGCCTGAGCCAGATTGCCGGATCGTCGTCGACGCGGCGGGAATCGTAGTTTTGCTTAAGCCTATTGCCAGCCACGGTGGCGACGATCTGCAGCAGGAAGGGCGCGGCCGTCAGCCACAATTGCCCCGGGTGATGGACGATGGTTGCCGCCATGCACAACGCGGCGAAAGGCAGGAAGAGGTAATATTGGCTGAGCGCATACAGCACTGCCACGCGGCCGGCCAGCAGCGCAGTGCTCTCGGTGGCGCTTTCTTTATGCAGCCAGTCATTTGCCATCGGTTAGCCAGTCCTTCGCCACTGCTGGATGCGTTGACGCTGTTACAGGCGAAGCCTAGCTTTTCTGTCTTTCATGAGGCTTAACGCCCGTCCCTATGGCTAACCAACCACAACGAGAACTAGGCCTCTCCGCACACGCCTGGCCGTTCGAGGAAGCGCGCAAGGTGGTGGCGCGGATCGAACGCAAGCGCGCGCTCGGTGGCGAGGTTAAGGAAGTGTTGTTCGAGACCGGTTACGGGCCTTCGGGCCTGCCGCATATCGGCACTTTTGGCGAAGTTGCGCGCACCACCTGGGTGCGCCATGCGTTCAAATTGATCACAGACGTGCCCACAAGGCTGGTCGCCTTTTCCGACGATATGGATGGGCTCAGAAAGATACCAGGCAACGTCCCAAATCAGGAGATGTTGAAGGAACATCTCGGCAAACCGTTAACCTCAGTGCCAGATCCGTTCGGCACGCATGACAGCTACGGCTCGCACAACAATGCGCGGCTACGCGCGTTTCTCGACCGCTTCGGTTTCGAATACGAATTCCTGAGTTCGACCGAATGTTACAAAAGCGGCCGTTTCGATGCCGCACTGCTTATCGTTTTGCGCAATTACGAGCGTGTGCGCGACATTGTGCTGCCCACGCTGGGGCCGGACCGGCGCGCGACTTACAGCCCGTTCCTGCCTATCAGTCCACGCAATGGTCACGTGCTGCAGGTGCCTGTGGTGGCATGGAACGCCGACAAAGGTACGATCACTTATGAAGACGAGGGCAAGCGCATCGAGACGCTGGTTACCCGCGGTCACTGCAAGCTGCAGTGGAAGGCCGATTGGGCGATGCGCTGGCTGGCTTTGGGCGTCGATTACGAAATGTCGGGCAAGGATCTGATTTCTTCGGTCGAATTGTCGTCGAAGATTTTGCGGGCGCTGGGCGGCGAGCCGCCGGATGGCTTCAATTACGAACTGTTTCTCGATGAAAATGGCGAGCGCATTTCCAAATCGCGCGGCAATGGCCTCACAATCGATGAATGGCTTACCTATGGCTCGGAGGAAAGTCTGGCGCTGTTCATGTATCACAAGCCGCGTGCGGCGAAAAAACTTTACTTCGATGTCATCCCGAAAGCCGTCGACGATTACCTGACGTTCCTCGCCGAATATCAGGCATTGGATAACGAAGCGGCAAAGCTGGAAAATCCCGTTTGGCACATCCACAGCGGCCATCCGCCCAAGGAAAAATATCCTGTCACTTTCGCGCTGTTACTCAATCTGGTGAGTGCCTCGAACGCACATAACCGCGACGTGCTGTGGGGTTTCATCCGCACTTATGCGCCGGGCACCGAGCCCAGGGATCATCTGGGTCTGGACAAGCTTGTCGGCTATGCGTTGAAATATTACGAAGATTTCGTCCGCCCACAGAAGACTTATCGCGCGCCCACCGAAAAAGAACGCGCGGCGTTGGCCGAGCTTGCCGCCATGCTCGACAAGATGGCTGCCGAACGCGACGCGGAAAGGGTGCAATTCGAGGTCTATGAAATCGGCAAGAAGCATCAATTCGAGCCTTTGCGCGATTGGTTCAAGGCCATCTATGAAGTATTGTTCGGCCAGACGCAGGGGCCGCGTTTTGGCTCGTTCGCAGTTCTGTTCGGTTGCCGCGAAACCGCCGCGCTCGTGCGGCGCGCGCTCGACGGCGCATTTCTCAAGGAGGCGACAGGATAAGCCATGCGCAAAACACACATTGCCACACTCGCCATTCTGTTTGGCTTCGCAGCCGCGCCGGCCTTTGCCGATGACACGCCGCAGGCTCTCTATGACAAAGGCGACTATGCCGGAGCAGTTGCCGCTGGCGAGGCAAAGGGCGACGCCGAAGGTCTGACGCTTGCCACGCGCGCAGCACTTTCCGATGCGAAACTGAACAATGCCTCCTGTCTTGACTGCTTTCACAAAGTGGAGGCGCTGGCACAGCGCGCCATCAACGCCGATCCGAAAAAGCCTCAGCCCTATATCTATCTCGCTTCGGCCATGGGCTTCGAGAACCACATCATCGGCACCATGGCAGCGAGCTCGGCGGGCCTTCCCAGCAAGGCGAAACAGGCGATCGACACGGCGCTTTCGCTTGCGCCTAACGATCCGCTGGTGCTGGCGGGGCTGGGCGGCTGGAATATCGAGATCGTGCGCGGCGGCGGCATGTTCGGGCGCTGGCTTTATGACGCGAGCTTCGATGCAGGCGTCAAAGCGTTCAAGCAAGCCATCGTGGCCGCGCCCAATGATGTCATCCTCCATTACGAATTTGCGCTCCAGCTTGCGGCTTATGACGCCAAAGGGCAGCGCAAGGAAATCGATACGCAATTAGCGGCGGCCTCATCCGCGCCGGCCCCCGGCGCCTATGAGCGTGCGCTGCAGGCGCGTGCGAAGACGCTAAGCGACCTGTTGGCGAAGAATGACATGGCCGGATTTTCCGCGCAGGTGAAGCGTTACCAGGGTTACCCATGAGCATTACTGGCTTGACCAGATGATGCGGTGAATGAAGCCCAAGTCGGAGAGCTCGAACACGCGGTCTTCGAAACTGGGATTGAAAGATTGCAGCTCGATCCGGCGCGCGCTCATGCGCCTCAGCTGTTTCACCATCACCTCGCCTTTTAATGTGTGCACCACCACGCGGTCGCCGCGCCGTACGCTGGCGGCGGGCGAGACGATGATGCGGTCGCCATCGCGGTAAACCGGCTGCATGGATTCGCCGGTGATTTCGAGCGCATAGGCGTGCGGGTCGCCGAGTTCGGGGAAGGCGATCTCCTCCCAGCCCGCGTCCGCGGGGAACCCCGCATCGTCGAAATAGCCGTGCGCGCCCGCCTGCGCGAAGCCGATCAGCGGCAAGAAGCGCGAGCCGCGCGCGCCTTGCTCATGCGTGACCAAGGCCACGAATTCTTCCAGCGAAGAGCCGGTGGCCTGGAGCACCTTCGAAATGCTTTCGGTCGAAGGCCAGTGCGGTTTGCCGTCGCCCGCTTCGCGCTTGCTCTTGTTGAAAGCCGTGGGGTCGAGCCCCGCGAGCTTGGCAAGGCCGGAAGGCGAAAGGTCGTGGCGGCCGGCCAGCGCGTCGATGCCTTCCCAGATCTGCTTATGAGTAAGCATGGGCATGCCTGGATTATGAATACTATCCAATAATATGCTTTTATTCCTATAATGTCAAGAAGCCAACAAGCCCGGTTTTGCCTTGCGAATCCCTGCATTATAGCCGGGATGATGGCGATACTGACTAGCGCCTTACGGGCGCTTCCAGCCGAAGCAGCCCACAGCGCAACACTGCGTTTGCTCAGGCTGACCGGGCCCATGCTTGGCCCGGCACCGGAGGGCGATCCGCGGCTGCAAGTGCAGGCGCTGGGCCTCGTGTTTCCCAATCCCATCGGGCTCGCGGCGGGCTTCGACAAGAACGCCCAGCTTCCAGGCGTCATGCTGAAATTTGGTTTTGGTTTTGTCGAATGCGGCACGCTCACGCCGCGCCCTCAAGCCGGCAATCCGCGCCCGCGCGTGTTTCGCCTTCCTGAAGATCGCGCGGTGATAAATCGCCTGGGCTTCAACAATTGCGGCATGGAGCGCGCGGGCAAGCGCCTTGCCGCACGCAAGGCAGGGGGTATTACCGGCGTCAATATCGGGGTCAACGCAAATTCCACTGACCGCATCGCGGATTATGTTGCGGCCTTCAGAAGGCTGGCGCCACTCGCCTCTTACATCGCCGTCAATGTGTCGTCGCCAAACACGCCCGGCCTGCGCGGGCTGCAGAACAGGGACGAGTTGGAGCATCTGCTATGGGCACTCGCCGAAGCGCGCGCGCAGGCAAATCTGAAAACGCCGCTGTTGCTCAAGATCGCGCCCGATCTGGATGGCGCGAGCCTGGACGGCATCGCCGCTGTGAGTCTCGCTGCCGGCATTGAAGGCTTGATTATCTCAAACACCACATTGGCGCGTCCGCCCGGTTTGAAAAGCAGAAATAAAAATGAGGCAGGCGGGCTATCCGGCGCGCCGCTGTTCGCGCCCTCCACGGCGATCTTGAAAGCCATGCGCCAGCGCGTTGGCAAAAAGCTCGTTCTCGTTGGCGTGGGCGGCGTGGGATCTGGCGCGGACGCCTATGCCAAGATCCGCGCGGGTGCTTCGCTGGTGCAGCTTTATACGGCTTTTGCCTATGAAGGCGCCAGCCTCATCCCGCGCATCCAGCGCGAGCTGCTGGCGCTTCTCGTACGCGACGGTTTCGCGCATATCGCCGACGCCGCTGGTGTGGATGCGGCTTAAACTTTGGTCGCATCCTTGATTTCGTGAAATTTATTCAGATCGACGAAACGCCGCCCATCTTCCAGCACGAACAGCACGTCCTCGAACTGCTTGTCCCAGTAGATTTCGTGCGGCAGGTAGGAGTGCCGCGCATAGACCTTGTCGGCAAAAGTATCGTCCATCCCGCTAATGATGATGATGACCTCCATCTGCTCCTTCAGCATGGATTCGCGCGTGGCGCCGTTAAACGGGCTGTCCTTGTCGATCGGGTGCATCACTGTCCATGACAGCGAGAACAGCGGCGAACGCGAGCGCGCGAGCTTCAGTTCCTCCATGCGGCGCATGACGACGCCTTCGCGTGTCACAGCCTGGCGCGCCAATGTAACGCTTACAGTTGCCTCCATGATCTGGTTGCCGCGCTGGTTGGCGGCGCGGAACATCAGCATGGGCTGGCCATCATAGCGATTAATGACGGCCTTGTTACTGAACACGACGCGCGCGGTGGGCCGCGAAATGCGCGCAAAGACGATGCCGGTGGCCAGCGCGATGTTGAGAATGGCGAAAAATGCTTCCGCCGTGACCAGCACGTTGGCATAGGTAGTCTTGGGCAGTATCGTGCTGTAGCTGACCGATGCCATGGTCTCGACGCTGAAAAGATAGGCATCCCAGAACGAGCCTGGTCGCGCATTTTCGAGGCCTTGGGGATCAAGCAGATAAAGTCCTGCGAACGCCGCATTGAGGCCTGCGAAAATCGCGGCCAGGCCCAGAATGAAAAGCCACCACGGCGCCTTCAGCATCAGGTGATAGAAATCCGTCCAGCGGCCGCCATCTTGGCCCTTGATGACAGGGCGCGGTCCGCCAGTTTCTTTGCGCAAAATGCGCGGGTAAGGCAGTTTCGGTTCTTTCTTCTTAGTCACGTTTCAATCCTTGCGCTGCAAGCGCGGCCAGATAGGCGGCCCACTTCTTCTGCTGATCTGCGCCAAGCTCATAAAAATAATCCCAGGAATAGAGCCCGGTGTCATGACCGTCATCGAAGACGATGCGCACCGCGTAATTGCCCACGCCCTGCACATCGGCGATCTTAACATGGCGCTTGCCCGCCACCGCCAGACGTGGTGCGCCGCCATGGCCCTTTACTTCCGCGCTTTGCGAGTGCACGCGCAAATACTCGGCAGGGAATTCAAAACGCTCGCCCGTGTCGAAGGCGACTTCGAGTTTGTCCTTGGCCGCGTTGAGCCTGATCAGGCTCGGCCAGGGGTGCGCGGCCGCCATTATTCGTCTACGCGGAGCGCGCGGGCTTCATCGGGCAGCATGATGGGAACGCCGTCGCGGATGGGATAGGCAAGCCCCGCAGCTTTGCTGACCAGTTCCTGCCGCGCGCGGTCATAGACGAGCGGGCCCTTCGTGAGCGGGCAGACCAGGATTTCAATGAGCTTGGGATCGGGTTCCACGGCCACGCCTATCAGTTTATCGGATGGCCGCCTGCCGGCTGCTGGGCCGCGGCATTGGCCATTTCGATCAGTGCAATCAGCATCTCGGCGCGTTCGGCAACGCCGGAGGCCTCTAGAAGCGCCTGCTTTTCGTTAGGAGCGAAGGGGCAAAGCACGGTCAGCGCATTGACCAGCAATTCCGCCGGCGCTTCTTCGATCGAACGCCAATCGGTCTGCATCTTGCGCCCTTCGAGATAGGGCCTGAGCGCGGCCGTAAGCTTTTCCCGCGCGATCACAGGTTCCTGTTCCGGCGGGAAAAGGTCGCTGGCGAAAGGCGCGTAATCCGCAGTGACCTGGCGGAAAGGCGTGGGCATATCGCGCTCTTCCGCGATACGAAAACGCGCGATGCCGGTCAGCGTGATGAGGTAACGCCCGTCTTCCGTCTCGGCGTAAGAGGTGATACGCCCGACGCAGCCGACATCGGCGAGCGCCGGCCGCGCACTCTTATCGTTTGCATCGCGCGGCTGGATCATGCCGATGATGCGGCTGCCCGCCATCACAGCTTCGGTCATGGCAAGATAACGCGGCTCGAAAATATTGAGCGGCAAATGCCCGCGTGGCAGCAGCAGCGCGCCCGCAAGCGGAAATACGGGAATGACCGCCGGCAAATTCGCGAGTGTGGGATAACGCTGCATGACGCTCACGAGAACAGGATTGTGGAAAGCCGCCGGCGCGTGGCGATGGTGCGCGGGTCGGTTGGGCCCATGGCCTCGAACAGGGTCACCAGCTGTTTGCGCGCGGCCTGCTCGTTCCAGTCGCGGTTGCGCCGCACGATTTCCAGCAACTCTTCGAGCGCGCCTTCGCGCGCGCCTTTGGCCTCAAGGGCCAGCGCGAGCTCGTAGCGCGCCTGCAAATTGCCGGGATCGGCGGCGACCTTCGCACGCAAGGGCGCGTCATCGGCAGCCTTCGACGCGCTTTCCTTGAGCTTCAACTCTGCTTCCACCGCGCGGATGGATTCGTCGTTCGCGCCGTCGGGCCGCACGAGACCGAGCGTCTGCCGTGCACGCTCAAAGTCGCCGCTCGCCAGATAGCATCTCGCCAAGCCGGCCACCGCCTTAGGGTGGCCCGGTTCTTCCTGCAAAATCTGCCCGTAAATTTGCGCAGCGCGGCCGACGTCGCGCGCCTCCAAGGCTTGGGCTGCCAGTGTCAGCAAATCCTCCGCGGGCGAGGGGGCCGCTTCGCCACCCAACAGATGCTGCACAAAGGCGCGCACTTGGGATTCGGGCAGCGCGCCCATGAAGCCGTCCACCGGCTGCCCCTGGCGGAAGGCATAGACGGCCGGGATCGACTGGATGCGCAATTGCTGGGCAATTTCGGGATTGTCGTCGATGTTGATCTTGACGAGCTTGACCGCGCCATTGGCCTGATTGACCGCGCGATCCAGCAGCGGGCCCAACTGCTTGCACGGCCCGCACCATGGCGCCCAGAAATCAACGATAACCGGCGTTTCCGCCGAAGCGCGAATCACGTCGTCGGCAAAGGTCTCGAGCGAACCCTCCTTTATATAGGGGCTCGCCGCTTCCGCCTTGGGGGCTTGGGGTTCCGCGCCCAAGGGGCGTCCACCGGGTCCGATCAGTGCCATGACGTGAAGATGGGCATTTGCGGGACGAAAGAAAAGACCTAAACGGCATAGGCTTTGAGCCGCGCTTCGAGGCCAGCTTTAACCCCGGGCCATTCCTCGCGCAGAACGGAATAATAGGCCGTGTCGCGCCAATAACCACGGGGCATCCACATATGACCGCGGAAGATGCCTTCTTCCTTTGCGCCGAGCTTGAGAATGGCAGCGCGGCTGCGCGCATTGGTGGCATCGGTTTTCAACTCGATGCGGTGATAGCCGCACGCCTCGAAGGCGTTGGCGAACAAAAGCAGCTTGGCTTCTGGATTTACCGCTGTGCCATGGGCGCCTGCCTCATACCAGGTCCAGCCGATCTCGGCGCGCGCGTGCTCGGGTACGATATTGAGATATGACGTCGAACCCACTAAAGCGCCATCTGAAAGCCGCCGCACGGCGAACACCATGCGGCTTCCCGAAGCCATGTCCGTTGCGGTCATGCCGCGCCAGTTCTCGAAACCCTGGCCGCTGCCATCCACCGGCATGTAGCGCCACAACGCGGGATCGTTCGCGACCGCGCGCAGGCCTGCATAGTGCGTGGGCGAGAAAGGCTCAAGCTGTACGAAGCGGCCCTTCAGCACGCGCGGGCCAAAGTTCTTCACAGGTGTCATTGCACAACCGCCGGAAGCGCAACTATGCGCGGTTGGTGCCCGCAGGAGCGGATAAATTTGACCAGATCGTTTGCCGCAATCGTTATGGTGCGGTCGTTGCGCAGCGGATGAAAATTCAATACCGCCGCCGCCATCATTTTTTCGTCGAGCACAGGCGCTACGTGCGCGCTTTTGTCGTTCATCAGCGCAAATGGTGTGACCGATCCGGGCGGCACGCCCAGAGTCTCGACTAACAATTCGCCCGAACCGAAACTGAAGCGCGGGCGCCAAGCAGCTTGGCCAGCCCGTTCAAATCCACGCGCTGGTCTTCGCGCGCCACAACCAGCCACAATCCACCTTTCTTGTCCTTGAGAAACAGATTCTTGGTGTGTTGGCCGGGAATGTAGACGCAAAGTGCGCGCGATTCCGTCACCGTGAATACGGGCGCATGCTCATAAGTTTGCCAAGCGATGCCAAGTTCGCGCAGGCGCGCGTTAAGCGCCTGCTCGCGTGTCTCGGGCGAGGGCAGGCGGGCTTCGAGTGCAGGCATTGTCGGAGCCGGACGCTGACATGGGTCTTCCCTAGCGCGGCCGCGTGCCGGGCCGCCAATCAAGGCCGGTCACGTTAAGTTTCCGACGAATACAGCTATTGTATCCGGCGCGCCGCCGCGCGATAAACGGCGCTCTTTGGATGCGGGCGTAGCTCAGGGGTAGAGCATAACCTTGCCAAGGTTAGGGTCGCGCGTTCGATTCGCGTCGCCCGCTCCAAATTCTTCAACCGCCTCAGTTTGTTAGCGCGCAGCTGCTGGACGTAACTTCGCGTCACACCTGCCACAGCCAATGCGGAAAGGTGCCGGCCGCGATGATCGCGCCGGGGCCGATGCCAATCGCATAGGGAATGCCTTCGCCCTTTCGCAGCATGCGCGGCAGCGGTTCGCGCAAGCGCAGCCAGCGATGTCTCATCATCAATGGCAGCACGAAGCGCAACGCAACGATCACAAGCATTCCGGCAAAGCCGATCAGCGAAATATAGAACAGCAGGGGGATAAGGCCGTCGGCGCCGGCCCACAACGCCATCACGGCGATCAGCTTGGCGTCGCCCGCGCCCATCGCGCCGAAGCCATACAGCGTAGCGGCAATGACCAGACAACCGCCCCCAGCCAGCAAATGGCTTTGCCACGCGCCATGCGGCATGTCCGCAAAGGCCAGCGCAATAAAAACAAACAGCAGCGCCAGCACGAGCCAATTGGGAATCGTGTAAGTCGCCACATCTGTCGCCGTTGCCACCAGTGCGAGCACGCAGAAGATCAGAAATACAATGGACATAATGGATTAGACAGTCTCTACGGAGGAGCGTGCGACACGTTCAGTTTGTGGCATCGGTTGCTTTGGGCTTTGCGGCATCCTCGTTTGGCTTTGCGGCTTCTTCTTTCGGCTTGGCCGCATCTTCTTTCATCTTGCGCACGAGTGTGAGGTTTTCCTGCGCCACTTTGCTGTCATGATTGTCCTGCGCGGCCTCGGTAAAGAATTTTTCCGCGTTGTCGTAATCGCCCTTCAGCATAGCGATGTAGCCGATGTTGTTCAGCGCGCGCGCATTTTCGCCCTGCGGCACTTCGGCCAGCGCATCGGGATAGCGCTTCATCAGCGCCAGCGCGATTTCCCGGTTGGTGCGCGCGGTCGCGAGATTGGGGTTGCTTTTGAGCACGCCATCGAATTCCTGCAGGGCTTCGTCATAGCGCCCCTGCGCCAGAAGCGAAACCCCCATATTGTTGTGCACCAGCGATGCATCCGGCGCATATTTCAGCGCCTGCGCGTAAGCCGTTGCCGATGCCTGCCAGTTCTTGGAAAGGTCATTGGCCTGGGCGAGCCCGTTCCAGGCGCGCCATAGCGTCGGGTCCTGGCCGACGGCAATGTTCAGCTCTGTGGCAGCGGCGCTGAGATTTCCCTTGCGCATGTCCACAAGGCCTATGCCCTGCTGTGCGCGTGCCTCAAAGTCCTTGACGCTCGATAGTGCGACGAAATCGGCACGGGCGCTGTCGAGCTCGTGCGTACCCAGGTTGCATTCGGCAAGTCCCAGCCGCGCATCGTTGTCGTTAGGGTCCTTGGCCAGTATGACCTGATAGGCAGTCTCGGCTTCTGCGTATTTATATGCGGTGAGCTTGCGTTCGGCATCGCCAAGCGCGGCATCGTTGCGCGTGGCGTCGATGTGCGTGGTATCACTGTGAGTGGTATCACTGTGAATAGTGTCGCTGTGTGGGGCATCACCCTGTGTGGCGTCGGTGCTGGCGCTTGCACTGGGGCTCGAGGCTGGCGGCGGGGTTGGCTTGGGCATTAGATGGCCCAGCTGCAGCTTTCGTCTGCTGCACGATGTTTTGAACGGAGGCGCAGCCCGAAACGATGAGGGCTGCGGCAATCACCAGATTGCGGGCAAGGACCGCTGCGTGTCGCCGTTTCACGCCTAGTGACCCGTCCCGCTGAGAGAGCGGATCATCATGATCAGGGAGGGGCCAGCCATCACCAACATGGTTGGCGGCACAGTGAACAAGATGCTGCCCATGGCGACTTTCACCGGCATGAGGTTGGCTTTTTCTTCCGCACGCATCAGGCGCTTGTTGCGCATCTCACCCGCATAAACGCGCAGCGTATCGGCGACGCTGACGCCGAACTCGTCCGACTGCTTAAGAACCGTGGTGAAGTTGGCGATATCGTCCACGCCAAGCCGGTCGGAAAAATCGCGCATTACAGCGACACGCTGTTTACCGGCGCGCAGTTCGTCATTGACGATATCGAGCTCCTCGGCGAGCGTCGGGTTGATCTTGACGAATTCATGCGCCACGCGCAGCAAGGCCTGGTCGAGACCGTTGCCAGCGCCGATACACACCAGCAGCATGTCGAGCATGTCCGGGAAGCCCAGTTCGGCGGCCTCCTGTCGGTGCTGTTTCTGGCGACTGACCCAGAGAGTGGGCAGGGAATAACCGAGCAAGGTCACGCCAATAATGACTAGGCCGATCACCGGCACGGAAAAGCCCGACATGAGAACGGGAAAAACCAATGACGCGAGAACAGCAAAGCCAAGGCCAAGCCCCGCCTTCAGCGCGAAATACAAGCGCACCGCCGAAGGCCGCCGGTAGCCCGCGCTGATCAGTCTTTTGCGAATGAGCGACAGCGCGTCCGCGCTCTTCGGCGTCACCAGATCTTCGAACCGCTTGAGGACATTGTCCTCGAGAGAAAGCTGCGGCCTGACGGTTGGTTCGCGGCGCGCATCGAATTGCGCCGGCGTTGCCGCGAGGCGGCGAGTAAACATATTGCGCTGGCGCAGATATTCGCTAAGGCCGTAGGCAACGAGCCCGGCTGGCGCTAAGCGCTGTAACAATACCGATTATCAGAACGATGCTCATGGTCTACGCCTTAAACCTTGATAGTGGTAAGAAAGCGCATGACGAAAATATTCATCACCAGAAGCGCGAAAGTCAGAACCACAAGATGAGGGAAATAAGGAAAATCCGCCACTTGGGTGAAATAACCTGGCCGGACCAATTCGATACCGCCACCGATCACGAAGGGAAAGAGCGATAGCAACCAGGCCGAGAAACGCCCCTCCGCCGTCATGGCTTTTACCTTGCGGAACATGCGGAACCGCTCGCGGAGTATGGTGGAAAGCTTTGCCAGCGACTCGACCAGATTGCCACCCGTCTCCTGCTGGATCTGCACCGCCACGATCAGATAACCGAGGTCAAGCACTGGCATCCGCTCCGACATGTTGACGAAAGCCGTTGTCAGATCCTCGCCATAGCTCACCGCATCGGCCGCAATCCGGAATTCCGTGCCGATGGGTGCCGGCATTTCACTCGCGATGACCGACATCGCGCCGCTGAGCGGATGGCCGACCTTCAGGCTGCGGACAATCAGGTCCAACGCGTCGGGTAGCTGCTCCTCAAATTTCTTACGCCGCGTGCTTCGCGCGCGCATGAGGTAGAGAATGGGAGCGAAGGCCGCGAGCAAAGCCATGCCGATGGCCACGAGCAACAGCGTGCCAGGCAGGATAACGGCGAAAACGACAAAGGTTACGGCCGCCGAAATGGCAATCGCAGACAGCAGCCGTTTGACCGAAATGCCCGTTCCCGATTGCGTAACGAGAATTTCCAGAGCACTCAGAAACGGCACATAGCGCATCCACCCGGTGGCTGCGATAATGGCGGGGCGTAGGAGCGGAAGTGTATCACCTTCTGGAGTTTGAACTTCGCGCGGCGCCTGCGCAAGGCGCCGGGTAATCACGTCCTCATCGAGGCCGCGAGCCACCCTAAAAAAGCCGACGATCGCATCGGCGAGAAAAATGACGCAAAGGATGACGACACCGTAAATGGCCACGTTGACTATTGTGGACATGGCCTCGTCCCCTATTCGGCTCGGAACAGATCGGCGGGAATGGTAAGGCCATATTCTTCGCAGCGGCGCATGAATTTCGGCCGGATGCCGGTCGGTCGATGGCTGCCGAGCACATTACTATCTGTGTCTACTCCAGTGCGTTCAAAGCGGATCAATTCCTGCATAGTGACCACATCGCCCTCCATGCCGACCAATTCCTGGATGCTGACGACACGGCGACGGCCGTCACTCAGCCGCTGCACCTGGATGATGACATTGAGCGCCGAGGCGATCTGGCCACGCAGCGCCTTTAGCGGAATCTCAATTCCCGTCATGCCGACCATGTGCTCTAGCCGGGTTAGCGCGTCGCGCGGCGTGTTGGCGTGGACCGTGGTCATCGAGCCGTCGTGGCCGGTGTTCATGGCCTGTAACATATCGAGAACTTCGGCGCCGCGTACCTCGCCCAGAATGATCCGGTCGGGCCGCATGCGCAACGCGTTGCGTAGCAGGTCGCGCTGGCTCACTTCGCCCTGATTTTCGAGATTGGCTTGGCGCGTTTCCATGCGTGCGACATGGAACTGCTGCAATTGAAGTTCGGCGGTGTCCTCGATGGTGATGATGCGTTCCCGGTTGCTGATGTAGCTGGAAAGCGCGTTCAAGAGCGTGGTCTTGCCGGTGCCGGTGCCGCCGGAAATCAACACGTTAAGTCGCGCCTTGACGATGACCTCGAACAGCACTGACATGCGTGCGTCGATTGACCCTGCATCGATCAGACGATCGATGGTGAAGGGCATCTTGGAAAATTTACGAATCGACAGTAGTGGGCCGTCGACGGCGCAAGGGGGGACAAGCGCGTTCACGCGGCTGCCGTCGGGTAGGCGCGCATCGACCCAGGGTTGGGATTCATCCACACGCCGGCCCACGCCACTCACGATCTTCTGAATCACGCGTAAGAAATGCTTCTCATCCTTGAAGCGCGCGGTGGTGTGCTCAAGGCGTCCGTGGCGCTCCACAAAAATCTGCTTGAAGGTGTTGACTAGAATATCGGAGACGGTTGGGTCCTTAAGAAACGGCTCTAGAGGTCCCAGGCCCAGCACCTCGTCCAATACTTCATTGACTAGCTGCGCGTATTCCGGTGTGTTGAGCACGATACCGCGCGCGATCAGCAGTTCCTTGATGATCGGCACTAGCTCCTTGCCAAGCTCATCGCGCGACATGGTGTCGAGTACGCTGAGGTTGAGCATCCCCAACAATTTCTCGTGCAGGAAGACCTTGAGTTCGGTTTTGCGTGCGACCGTACTGGCCACCCGCTCATCGGTTTCGACCGTCGAGGTGAAAATCTGGCCTACATCGGGAGGCAGGGTCTTGCCGGACTTGACGCCGCCGCGCGTGGTTTTCTGGAACATAACTTACTCACGCTCTCCGGAATGACAGCCGCCATCCGCGCGGCGCGATCTCGAATACATCGCCGCCCAGATCCTTGTTGAGCATCTCCTCAAGGCGTGTGGCAAACAGGCTGGTCGGTTTCAGTTGTAAGGCTGGGCGGCCGTGATTGTGCGAGCTTGAGATCAGCGCGTGGTCGTCAGGGATGATGTAATCAACCTGGCGGCCAACGGCCTTGGCGAATTGCGAAACCGTGAGCTCGCTCCCTTGTGTTATGGAAGTAGGCTGCTTGTTGAGCACGATCTTGAGCGGCACTTGTGTCAGGTCTTCGTCACGAAACAGATCGAATAGGCGGTTGATACGATGCACCGCTGGCACGCTTAATTCGCTGACAAGGTAAAGGGTCGAAGCCGAGCGCAGCGCGGTCTCGGTCCATGGCGCAAGCGCTACCGGCATATCGACAATAATATATTGATAGCTGCGCTTCGCGAGGCGCAGGATATCGCCGACCAGACCGCGCATCGAAGGATTCGAAAGGTAACGGCGTTTTCGGTGCGGTCAGGATGCGGAGACCGCTTGCATGCCGCAACATCATGCTGTCGAGCATCTCGCGGTCGAGCCGTTCGGGATCTTCGAAAAGATTCTCAATAGGCGAGGTCGTTGGTAGATCGAGTAAGCTTGCACAGGTGCCAAACTGTATGTCGAGATCGAGCAGACAGGTGCGTGGTTTATGAGCCGCATTTGTCAGCGCGAAGGCGGCGTTTACAGCCAGTGTCGTTGCCCCTGCGCCACCCGCCACATGTATGAAAACGAGCGTCCTGGCACTTGCGGTCTGGCCATGGTCGTCAGTATTGAGGTGGCGAACACGGCCAAGAACCTCGCGCGCTTCGCCGGTCTCGATGGGCTTTAAGAGCACGTCGTCAGCGCCCGCGCGTATGGCACGCAGCGCGGCCAGATCGGTGGCACGATCGGTAAGCGCCACCACTGAAGAGCCAATAGGCGCCGCTTTCTTTAACTCGCGGATTTGCTCGAGGTCCTCCGGATTGGAAACATCGGCGTCGAAGAGCACAGCGGTCGGCGTGGAGCCATCAGGCATGACGAAATTGGCCACATCCGCATTGCGCCCGATGATTTGGACTGCGACTTCGGCCAGCGGCTTCAGTGCGTAGAGCACTTCGGCACGCGCTGGCTCCGAGCGCAGCAGTGCTAGGATTTTCAGTTCATGGGTTTCGGTCGTGGGCTTGCTGGCGGCAAGCTCGGCCGCCATAGAGGCCAAAGGCGATTGAGCAGAAGACTCATTCGTCGGTTCGATTTTTTGGTTCCGTTTCTTCGCCATTATCTGCTTCCACTTGGCAAGACCCGGCGCCAACTCGCACGAAATAGGGGCACCCGATTATGGGGTAGTACCAGAACTACCACCCGAGTTTGAGCCAGAGTTTTCCTTTGTATTAACATCCGGAGGCGTCTTCACCTTATCTGTAGCATATCGCTTCTGCGCTTCCGCCGCATTTTCACCATTGGTCGTCATCGGCTGACCACTGGGCGCGTTGGGATTGGCGAGTTGCACGGTAATGTTGTTACGCACCGCATCACCGAAATGCGGGTCCCTGTCTGCCTCAGCCGCACAGGCCTGCATCAGCAAAAGGCAGGGTAGCACACACAAGAGTATGGTTTTGGTCATGGCAAGATATACCCATAGGTTCCATCGATACCGCCGCCAGGCGCGGGGTTGCCGTTAAGTTGCCCCAGGCCAAACAGCGCCATCGGAGATGGTAACTGCACTTCATCGGTAGGCGACATCAAGGCCTTTGCCACCACCGGCTGCACGAGATGCACGGTGATGAACACGACCAGCTCTGTCTGGTTGTGTTTATAGCTGGTAGAGCGCATCAGCGCACCGATGATGGGCAAATTGCCGAGGCCCGGCAGCTGGTTGATGCCGTCCTGGAAATCGTCCTGGATTAAGCCGGCGATGGCGAAGCTTTGGCCGTCCTTGAGCTCGATCGTCGTGTTGCTGCGGCGGACCTTGAAGCCTGGCACCGTTATTCCATTCGTAGTGATCGAAACGGTTGGGTCAATAGAGCTTACTTCGCTCTTGATCTCGAGATTGACGGTGTCCTGAGCGATTACAGTAGGGGTAAACGACAACCCAACGCCGAAATCCTTATACTGAATTGTGGTCAGGCCGCTGCCACCGGTTGAGATCGATTGCGGCACCGGGATGGGCACTTCGCCGCCTGCAAGAAAACTGGCGCTGGCGCCCGAAAGTGCACTGATGTTGGGCTCGGCCAGCGTACGGAGAATGCCTTTCTGTTCCAGTGCGTCAACTGTTGCACTGAAGGTGTAATTGCCGCTGATCAGGCTTGCCACCGCGGCGCCGAACGGTGTGTCTGAGATACCCTGACCAGTGGTCGAAGTGATCAGATCTTTGCCGCTGGTCAGTGAGTAATTCGTGTTGACCCCAAGTTCCTTTAAGGCCGAGCGCTGCACTTCGGCGAAGCGTACTTGCAACAGCACCTGCTGGCTGCCGCTGATACTCAGCATGTTGGTCACACCAGTCGGGCCGGGCGCAAAATGCCCGGCAAGTTCTGCAATCGCGCGCAGATGATCGGCGCTGGAGACCGTGCCGCTCAGCAGGATCGAGTCACCGGCTGGGCGGATGGTGACGGGGTCGCCCGGCGCCACTTCGGCAATCCGCTCGCGCAAGCCGTCGAGATCGTAAGTGACCTCGACATCCACGATGGCGATGACTTTGTGGTAGGCGTCGGTGAGGCTGACATTGGTGGTGCCGCGCGCTTTGCCCAGCACATAGAGCATATTGTCCGACAGCGGCTCGACGTCGGCGACATCCTTGCTGCCGACGGTGATATCCTTGAACGGCCGTTCGACATGGATGAGCTGCGACTTGCCCACCGCGACGACTATCTGAACCGCCTTGCGTGCCCCATCAATCTCGATCATGCCGGTATACGCTGGGCGCATATGATGGTGATGCGTGCGCGTGGCAGCGGGCGCATCCCCTTCGGCGGCGCGCGCTGGTGCCAGGGCAAAGGCGGCGAAAACGAACAGGGCCCCCAAAACCGAAGCAACGAATTGCTTTCGAATACCCAATATACTCTCCACTGTCTCACCGCTTGATGGGGCCAGCGCCAGGGGCGGGCGCAAACCCCGTTTCGGCGGTTATTGCGGTACGGCTTTCTCAACAGTGCTGTTCAGGCCGTAATGAATGCGCACCGTGGGCCCGGCCTGGCCTGGCGCTTGAGGACCGCTTGTCGAAAGATCACTGGTGGCGATGCGCGCGGAAGGCACCTGTCCAACCGTCTCCGCGTTGCGCAGCGAAAGGCTCAGCGTGCCGACCTGCTGGGCCAGCGCGAGCTTCTGCGCCTGCTCTGGCGTCACTTCCACGGTCGCCGTGCGCGCGACTTCGGGGCGCTCGCGGGTCTGGTCGCTTACTTGGTCGACGCCCAGCACGGTGATGTTCTGCAGGATGACGTCGGTCACGCGATTTTCGTTGTCGTTGCCGGTGGTGCGCGTCAGCATGATGTCAACGTGATCGCCGGGCAGCACGAAGCCCGCCACGCCGCTGACATCGTTCACCGGGATGGCGAAGGCACGCATGCCGGGCGAAACCTGGCGCGACAACGTCCCGCGCGAGCCGAAGCCGGAAATGTCGGTTTTCAGGACCGGCTCGCCGGCGCCGATCTGTTTCAGCGCGATGCGGTCGGCTTCGGTCTTGGCGCCAAGAAAGACATCGTCAATGCTGGCAAACGAGGTTTGCGGAACCGATGTCCGCGGCCAGGGCACGGCCTTAAGATATTCGCGGTGTATCGGCGTGCCGGCGGCGAAATCGCTAACTGCCACCACCACAGTGCCGGTTTTGTCCTGGTCGGCTTCAGCATCGGGCCTGGCCGAGCTCAAGTAAACGCTCAGCAGGATGAGCGCTATGCCAGCCAGCACCACTCCAACAATGAGGCTGATAACCGAGCGCTGCATTAGCCATCCTTCAAGAAACGACAAAAACGCTGTTGCTCAACAGCGGCTTCTGCAAGTGATTTGGCGGCGGTCAGATAACCGCCGCCACGATCCAAGCAAGCGAAACAGCACATAGATGCACGATCCATGTGCCGCAGGCCGAGTGCAATTACGGAGGAGTTGGAAGTGGTTGACTTGCCGCTGCATTGATTCCAGTGCCAATTTGGTTAGCGGGGGCTTTCAAGTTAGTCATCACCAGCCAACCGATTGTTATCGCCCCGACTACCATAGCTGCGGCCAACGCCACCCATTCCACCGTAACCAGTCCGTCTTCGCTCCTGGCGAGGCGGCTTATAAATCCTCTACGCGTTTTCATTGACTTCCCTTTCCGAAAAATTCGCGCACACGTGCGCAACCAGTCCACTGCTCTGGGCACGAAACATGACGATGAATGCAGAGACGGCTTGCCCCGCTGTCCCCACCAAAACCCCTGCGCCGAGTATGTCTAATGCACACCGCGGCATGCAAAGATTTAAGTGGATTATATACACAATCCCTCAGTTTTTAAGGAACAGATTTCGCGAAAGAGTAACCAGCTAGAATTGGCCAAAAATACCAATAAGTTAAGCGGGTTAGTTCCAGTCGGGCGCGTAGCAGTGTCAGTTTTTACCAAAGAAGTATGGTGAATTGCCTCGCTGCGTGGCAAATAGGCCACCTTATGGCAACCCAACTGCAACGTTTTCATTACGGAGGTGGCTGAGTGGTCGTCGTGTTGGCAACGCTTCCAATCGTCGAACCGACCGTGTTCGATTGAGTCTCCACACTGGTGAGGGCTATCCAGGCAATGGTGACCGCGCCGATGACCATCGCGGCCGCCAATGCAACCCACTCGACAGTGACAAGGCCCTTGTCCTCTCGCGCAAAATTGGCGAAGCGAGAAAACCGCCTTCCCACCACCAGTTGAAGATTTTCATCTTCACGACTCCATTCCCTGACCTCCCATGTTATAGAAACGGGCGGACAATGTAGAGGGTAACATTCGAGGATAGTAACCGGGGCTCTGCATTCCGTTCCCCGATCCCGCGGTTTGCGCGTCTCGCGATTTTATAATGACCCTCAAAAGAAGCAAAATCAAACTCCGCCAGCCCGTTACGCTCGGCGTCGAAGCGCAATTTTCTGAAGCGCTTTACGGGCCTTTGGCCATTGGCGGCGCGGCTTATTTCATCATTTATAGCTATTCATATTTCGGGGGCTCGCACCCGCCTTTAGATCCGTCCGGAATTCCCGTCGGCCGCGATTTCATGAACACCTGGATGTCGGGCCGCGCGGCGCTGGGCCACGATCCGGCGGCATGGTTCGACCGGATTGTCTATAACGACGCGTTGCGCCAGGCCCTCGCGCTTTCCGCTCACACTCCACTCTACAACTGGTCGTATCCTCCGCATATCCTGCTTTTTACCTGGATCCTGGGCTTGCTGCCTTATTTGCCCGCTTGGATTCTGTGGAGCGTGGCGGGTTACGCGGCATATTTTTTCACCGCCACGCAAGTCGAGCAGCCTTTCAATCGTCTGGCTCTCATCGCCACCTGGCCCGCCGGCACGCTCAGTTATTTTTGCGGCCAGAACGGTTTTTTCAGCGCGGCGCTGATCATCGGCGGATTCACGCAGCTGGAAAAGCGCCCCGTTTTGTCTGGCGTGCTGTTCGGCCTGCTGACGCTGAAGCCACAGCTGGGATTGCTGTTGCCGGTAGTGCTTATTCTGCGCGGCAATTGGCGCTGCTTTGCCACGGCTTCGGCAACGGCAATCCTGCTTGCAGCACTCACCGCGGTCATCTACGGCGTCCACATCTGGGCGGATTATCTGAATGTCGCCGTGCCAGTGCAAAATTACATTTTGCGTGGTATTCAAGGCTGGTCGGTGCGGGGAATGCCGACGGTTTTCATGAACATGCGGGCGTTTGGTTTCTCGCCTGGCGTCGCCTGGATGGTGCAGGCGCCCATTTCGCTGGCGGCATTGGCAGTTGTGATCTGGACCTTCTGGCGCAGGCGCGATCCGCTTCTGTCTTGCGCGGTTTTTCTTGTCGCCACCTATCTTTTCACGCCTTACGCATTCGTCTACGACATGGTCGCGTTCGGCTGGATGTTCGCAAAATTAAGCGCGCGCGACGACAGCAACCTGATCGATGATCTCCTCATGTTTTCCATCTGGAGCATGCCAATCGTTACTACCCCCTATCCTTATTTCGGACAGCCCGCGCTTTCGCTCTTTCTGATGATTCTGATGATACGGCTGCTGTTGCGTCTTAACCGTGATGACTCCACGGCCTTGGACGAAAAGGCTGATTCTCCTCAAATTGCTTTCGCCAGGATAAGACTGTAAAATTTACAAATTAAGTGTGAGGGGCAGCGTAGGGTAAAATGCGAATTTCAAGATTTGGCCGCAAGCGCGCCCGCCTGAACAGGTTCGGCCGCGAGCAGAGCGGCAGCATAACAGTCGAGTTCGTGATCTGGATCCCTGTGTTTCTTGTTATCATGGGATTCATCGCGGACGCGACTTCGCTTTACCTAATGCAGGCGGACATGTGGAGTGTTGCCCGCGATACCGTCCGCCGCATGACGACAGGCCAATTGAGCGCGCCCGCGGCGGAGACCTATGCTCAAAGCGCGCTGCTATATCCTAATAGGCCCTACACCATAACTGCGACGCAGGGCACCGATGATGTGGTCGAAATTTCCCTACCGGTATCGGATGCCAGCATCTTTGGCGTGCTGGCCGCTTTCGGAGGCTTCAGCAACTCCATCCTCGACGCCAAGGTCACCATGCGCGACGAAACCGCACTGAACTCAAACTCATGATCTGCTTCCGGCCCTTCCGTAAACTAACTAGCGACGAGCGTGGCTCGGCGTCGGTGTTCGCAATCTGTCTGATCCCAGCGTTTCTGGCACTGGGGGGACTTGCCATCGATGGCGCCAATGCCTGGCGCGTTCGCACCATCATGCAGGCCACCGCCGACGCGGCGGCGCTTGCTGCCGTTACGGAATTGCCGAATTCGGCCAACACCATTCAAATGGCCCAAACATACGCGGCCAAGAATATGCCCGTGGCGAGCAATGGCGACGTGCTGGCTAACACGGATGTCATCACCGGCTTTTGGGACACCGACACGCGCACCTTCACGCCCAACGGTGCGCCACTTAACGCAGTGCAGGTCACGGTCAAGCGTTCGGCCGCTAACGGCAATGCGTTGCCCACGACACTTCTGTCGCTAATCGGAGTAAACAACTGGAGTATCGTAACAACCGCGATCGCCACAAGCGCCACGGATAAGCTCTGGGTGTCGCTGGTGCTTGATAATACCGGGTCGATGACCCAGACTGACTTCAGCGGCATCAGCAAGATAGCGGCCCTCAAGACTGCTACGAACCAATTGCTCACCCAATTGCAGAACGCCGTAACTACACCTGGCGACGTGGAAGTGGCGATAGTTCCGTTCAGTAAGGACGTGAACGTCGGCACTGCCAATGTCAACGCCAGCTGGATCGATTGGACTGATTGGGTATCGGCGCCCGCCAATGGCACGCCCGCTTCTTTTGCTAATGTCGGTCCAGGCTCGACCTGCCCCTACACCACGAGCAGTCAAGGCTATGTGTGCCAGAGCACACCAACCAACGGCAGTTCGAGCGCGGGCACTGTGCCCTCGAGCGGTAATTATGCCGGCTACATCTGCCCCAGCGTCGACAATGGCAGTAAAAATTCCGGCAGGCTCGGCCACTTTTACAATGGCTGTTACAACAGCGTGCAGACCTCAACGATTGTGACTGTTTGCACAGGAAGTTCATGCTCTTGCAGCGGCCATAGCACTGCATGTTCATGCACGGGAAGTGGCAAAAGCAAGGTTTGCAAGCAGCCAACCTATACCCACACTTGGGTCGCAAACGCCCACAATACTTGGAACGGCTGCGTTATGGATCGTCCGCAAGACTATGATGTGTCCAATGCCGCGCCAGGTCTCTACCCGAACTTCCCGGTCGAGAACGCACAATCCTGTGTGCCGAGCGTGCTTGGCGGGCTCAGCGACAATTGGATATCGTTGACCAGCCAGGTGAATGCCATGTCGGCTGGCGGCTCGACCAATCAGACGATTGGCTTGGCCTGGGGCTGGCAGGCCATGACACAAGGCAATCCGCTTAAACCGCCAGCGCCGCCACCTGCGCCGCAAAAGATCAGGCAGGTGATGATACTGCTGAGCGACGGGTTGAACACGCAAGACCGCTGGTATGGCGATGGCTCCGATCAAAGCACACAGGTCGACGCACGCATGACGTTGGCCTGCAACAACGCCAAGGCGGCTGGCGTCACCATCTATACGGTCTTCGTCGATCTCAATGGGACGCAAGGAAATTCGGCTGTGCTGCAGGCCTGTGCCACGGATTCAAATAAGTATTTCGATCTGACGACGTCGGGCGAAATCATCAGCACGTTCGCCAAGATCGCCCAAGAGATCACCTATCAGCGCGTGGTCTTCTGACTGTTTCTCGCAGCCGCAACCTCCTGAGATGAGCCACGCCCGGCTCATTTTCCCATGAGCAGCGCCGCCGCCTGATCCAGCCGCTTGCTGTAAGCATTAAGCGCACCCGCGGTGAACTTGGCGTAACGATCGACATCCGCCCAGCGTTGATCCTCGATCGCCTCGCGCACGCCGGGCAAGGTCTTGGTCTCGTAACCGGTGAAGCGTCCCGGCGCGTAAATCAGATTCTTGTACCAGGGCCGGCCGGGCAGGCCGATGGCAGGCGCCAGCGTCTGATCGATATCGCGCATCAGCGCCTGCAGGCGGGCTTGCTGGCCTGCATTAAGCCGCGCGGCGTTCTTGGCGAAAGCATCGTCATAAGCCTTGGCGCTACGCTTAAGTCTGTTGGTTGCGTTTTCCAGCGCCGCAAGATCGATCTTCGGCACAGGCTGTAATGCCGTCGGCTGGCCGCTCGATTTGGTCGGGTCGGCCACCAGCGCGAAGGCTCAATCGCGCAGCAATTTCGTTTGTGTTTCAGCTTCCTCGCTCTTGTCTTTGATCAATTTTTTGATTTCGGCGAGGTAATCCGAGATCGCGTCAGAGAAACCGCTTGCTCGCTGCAACGGCAGATCGCTATCGGCCGTACGCAACACCACGCGCCCAATCGTCTTCGTTAGAAGTCCGTCGTAAACAAAGCCTGGATCCACGAACCGGCTGTGGTGCTCGAAAGTGTCATAGCGCGAGTGATAGACGCCTGTGCTACTACCTTCACCGCCATACTCGATATTCAGCGCAGGCAAGCCCAGATGTTCGATGAAGCTCGCATAATCCGAGCCCGAACCCATCGCCTCGATGGGGAAATCTTTTGTGGGGTTAGCCGCGATCTTGGCCTCTTCCTTTACGTGCGGCTTGGCATCCGGCGCGAGTGCGTCAAGGCGCAGCTTGGCGCGTAGGCGCTGGCCGACAGGGACGTTCTTTTCGGGATCGATCACGTCGGCTGGCGACCATATTCACTAGATGCTGGAAAGTCATGGCTGCCATCGATCTTAAGAATGTCCCCGGCCATTGGTGTCGGAATTGACGTAAAGCACAGCCTTCTGCTTCAACTCGTCGGCATGGGTTTCCACCCATTCGGTCGAGCCTAACAGCCCCGGCTCTTCTCCATCCCAGCTCAAATAGACAAGCGTGCGTTTGGGCTGCCAACCTTGCTTCGCCAGGCCGCCGATAATTCTGTGCTTCCTCGAGCAGCGACACCTGGCCCGAAAGTGGATCGCTGGCGCCAAACACCCATCCGTCATGATGATTGCCGCGCATGACCCATTGGTCGGGATAGGTCGAGCCCTTCATCATCGCGACGACGTCATAAATTGTTTTCAGGCTCCAATCGGAATTGACTGCGAGATGAACCATCGTGTTGCCGGAATCGACCCGATAGGTGATCGGCAGCGCGCCGCGCCATTCCGGCGGCGCCACATGGCCACCCATCGCTGCCAGCAGTACCTGCGCGTCGGCATAGGAAATCGGTAGCGCCGGAATCTTCAGCAGCGTCTGCGCCTGCGATCTGTCCAGCCGTGTCGCGTCTGCTGTCGCGCCAACGCCCGGGGTCAATGGATCGCCGGGATAGATCTGCATGATCGCAACCGAGCCGCGCTGGATGCCATGCGGTGGCCGCGCCGGGCCATCGGGATAGGTTGCGTCGACGGAATAACCATCGTCGGCCGGATCGGAGTAGATGATGCAACCAACAGCGCCGTGATCCTGCGCGAGTTCCGGCTTCAACCCGCGCCAGCCATGGCCATAGCGCGCGATGGCGATCTTGCCTTTGACGCTGATGCCAAGTTTTTCAAGCGTCTTGTAGTCGTCCTGCATGCCGTAATTGACGTAGACGAGGCCCGCCGTCACGTCGCCATCGCCCTGATAGGCGAGATAGGCCGGAAGTGCCGGATCGGTTGCCGTCGCGCTGGAATCGCCAGGGATTGGCGGCTCCTGTAGCGTGACCTTGAACGGCTTGGGCGCCAGCATCTCCAGCGTCTCGGAAACGGGCGTAGGATATAGCACCTGGAACGTCTCGATATGTGCGTCCCAGCCCCATTGCTTGAACCAGCCGAGTATCGTTTCGGCATTGGCCTTGTCGTGCGGTGAGCCCACATGATTGGGCTGCGCTGCCAACAGCTTCATCCAGTCGCGCATCTCGTTGGGCTGGACGGCCTCGTCGAATTTTTGTTCGAGAGCCGTTTCGGCGTCTGGCGCCTGTGCAGGAACGGCTGCGCTCGCGGCCAAAGCGCCCGCGAAAATAAGGCTCGCGCTGGCGAGCAGGACGATACGGTGCATAGCTACCCCCTCATGGGTCTTTGACCCATATTGAAATCACACAACATCACCCGCGACCCAGCAAAAGCAAGAGCAACCAGGGTCCCAGCAAAGCCTAAAACGTCATGGCTGCCTGCGGAGGTTCTTCCGCGCCTAACAGCGCGCCTTTGGCTTCACGGCCAAAGGCGGTCAACAACACGATAACAATGGCAGCGCTCCCCGCGACCAGCATCAGGGCCCAGGAATAATTGCCGCCCCATTGGGCGGCCAGACCCGTCTGTAAAGGCAAATTGATGGCTGCAAACAAATTGCCCAGCTGATAGGTGAACCCCGGAAACGTGCCGCGGGCCTGATGCGGTGACAGCTCGTTCAAATGTGCGGGGATAACCCCCCAGGCGCCCTGTACCATGAACTGCATCAGGAAGGCGCCAACGCCCAGCCACAGCGGTGCTTCGGCAAATGCCCACAGCGGCAACACCAATAAGGACAGTAAAGAGGCAATGATAATGGTCCGCCGCCGTCCCAGCCATTCCGATATGGATCCGAAAAAGAGCCCGCCCCCAATCGCACCCAGATTCAACACGATCAGGATGGTGCTGACGGTCAAATGATCGAATTTGTGCTGCACGCGCAGGAAAGTGGGGTAGGCGTCCTGCGTGCCGTGGCTGAAGAAATTGAACGCCGTCATCAGCACGACAGCGTAGATAGCGAGCGGCCAATGCTTTTTCACTACGGCGATCGTGTCGTCGAAAATGTCCTCTTTCACTTTCCAGCTAGGCGATTCCGGCACGCTGCGGCGTATATAAAGGACAAGCAGCGCCGGGATAGCGCCCACCATGAACATGCCGCGCCAGCCGATAAGTGGGAATAGCGCGAAATAAACCAGCGAGCCGATCAGATAGCCCGTGGGATAACCGCATTGCAGCAGGCCCGAAACCAGCCCGCGCGCTTTGGGCGGGATGGTCTCCATGGTGAGAGAGGCGCCGATGCCCCATTCGCCTCCCATGGCGACGCCGAAGAGGGCACGGATGACCAGCAGCACGGTGACACCGGGCGCAAAACCCGAAGCAAAAGCCAGCACGGAATATAACAACACGTCGACCATCAGCACCGGTCTGCGGCCGTAACGGTCGGCGGCGCGGCCGAAGAGAAACGCGCCGATGGGACGCATGGCCAGCGTAAGAAACGTTGCCCAGGAAACGGTCTCGACATCGGTGTGGAACTCGGCGGCGATGTCCTTCAGCACAAACACCAGCAGGAAGTAATCGAAGGCGTCGAGCGTCCAGCCAAGGAAGCTCGCCACAACGACACTTTTTTGCGCTTTTGTCCAACCCGACAGCGCTTCAATGCGCATGCTCAACCCCAATTTAGAATCGGCGGTTGTTATTTTGCTTTATTAAGCCAAGTGGTGGGATTCAAACTGTCCACCATCGAGCTTGGGATCAGAATAGTCGCGCCGCGTTCCTTGGTGGTTTCGTAGATGATGTTCATAGCGCGCAAATGCAGTGCCGCCGGATTGTTGGCATAGGTCGCAGCAGCTTCGACGAACTTCGCCGCCACTTCCGCTTCGGCGGAGCCCAGGATGACACGCGCTTGCTTCTCGCGCTCGGCCTGCGCCTGGCGAGACATGGCGTCCTGCAACGCCACGGGAATCGCCACATCGCGGATTTCAACTGCACGCACCGTAATGCCCCACTCGCCGATTTTCTGTCCGATGGAATCGCGCAAATGCGCATCGGCTTCCTCGCGATCGGACAACAGCGTCGCCAGCATGGAAGAGCCGATAGTTTCACGCAAACTCGTTTGCGCCACGCGGTCAATAGCTTCGCGGTAATTGGTGATGTTGAGCGCAGCCTTTTGCGCGTCATGCACCTGCCAGAAGATAATCGCGTCCACATTCACCGGCACGGTGTCGCGTGTCAGCGCTTGTTCGGCGGAAAATGCGGTGGTCTGGATGCGCCCGTCGATGATCGCGGTCACGGAATCGACAATGGGGATGATCATGAACAGGCCGGGCCCTTTGACGCTCTGCAATTTGCCAAGCCTCAGGATGACGAATCTTTCCCACTGGTTCGCCATTTTCAGCGCCAGCGAAATGAAAAGCCCAAGCGCAAAGAACGCGATGCCAAGGCGAAGATCGACGAACTGCACCGAAAACGCGCCGGCGAAGAAACAGATAACAGTCAGCACAAGAGTGACGGGGTTCATTTGGGGCTCCTTTGCTCGCGGCGTTGTGAAGCATAGGCCGGTAAGCGTTGTCGCTGATTGTTTTACTTAATGCCCTTCAGGCCACTGAAATACAAAGGAATTTTTACGCCCGCAGAGTCCACCGCAGATTGCACGGGTGTAACCTCGCGGCTTTGGAATTGCTCCCCGCATTGGCTAAGGTTGCAATCCGATTTCGGAAGCGAATTTTCAAGGGGGAGCCCATGATGATTTTACACCACCGGTCTGCCGCACAGATTGCGTTTGCCGCGGTACTTCTGCTTGGCACGAGCTCCACGAACGCCGCTGATAATGCGGCAGCGGCCAATCCCGATCAGAAATATGTCTGGGATTTAAGCGATCTTTATCCCACGCCCGAGGCTTGGACGGCCGAGCACGACAAAATCAAGGCCGAGACCGACAAGCTCGATCAATACAAGGGCACCCTGGGCAAAAGTGCGGCCGCGATGCTGAAAGCGCTTTCCGCTATTAGCGAAGTCAACAAAGAAACCGCACGGCTCAATGTCTATGCCAGCCTCAAGGGCGACGAGGATTTGAGCAATTCCGCGAGTCAGGAACGTCGCCAGCTCGCTCAAGCGCTGTTTACCGAAGCAGGCGAAAAGACCGCGTGGCTAGCACCGGAAATCCTGAAAGTGGGAGCGCAGAAGGTTGGGGCATTCGAAAAAAGCAACAAAGAATTGGCTTCGCGCTTCGATTTCTTTCTCGCCGATACGTTGCGCGCAGCGCCGCACACACTGAGTGCCGAATCCGAAGGTGTCATCGCCGCTGCAGGCGATGTGATGCAGCAACCTGACAACATCCGCGACCAGCTCGCGCATAGCGATCTGCAGTTTCCCACCGTTAAATTGTCAGACGGCACGGAGGCGAAACTTAGTGACGCTGCTTTCACCAAATATCGCCAGCTGGAGGATCGCAACGACCGCAGAAAGATATTCGATGCGTTCTATGGCGCCTATCAGAATTACGCGCACACCTTCGGCGCAACCCTGACCACGCAGGTGATGACCGAAGAGTTCAACGCCAAGGTGCGTCACTTCCCGAGTGCGCTGGCAGCGGCCACCTTTGCCGACAACATGCCCGATGCGGTTTACCGCACGCTGGTGGCTCAGGCGAACGCAGGCCTGCCCGTGCTCTATCGCTATCTGAAGCTAAGAAAGCAGATGCTCGGCATTAAGGACGATCTGGGCTATGAGGATATGTATCCCAACATGTTTAAGCTCGCTAACCCACCCAAATTTTCGGTCGCGGATTTCCGAACGCATCACCATCGATGCGTTGCAGCCCTATGGCGACGAATATCTTGATCTGCTGAAGATGGGATTTGCCGGGCGCTGGATGAACGCCTATCCACAGCCACACAAGGCTTCGGGCGCCTATATGAACGGCTCGGCCTATGACGTTCATCCCTATCTGCTGCTCAACCACAACGACGATTACAATTCGCTTTCCACAATCGCCCATGAATGGGGCCATGCGGTGCACACAATGCTCACCCATGGTGCGCAACCCTTCGAGAAGTCGAACTATTCGACCTTCGTTGCCGAAACGGCCTCGATCGGTAACGAGATGATGCTGAACGACTATATGGTCGCGCATGCCAAGAACAACGAAGAAAAGCTCTATTATCTGGGGCAGGGGCTGGAATCGATCCGCACCACCTTCTTCCGCCAGGTGATGTTCGCTGAATTCCAACTTGCCATTCACGAGGAGCTGGAAGCGGGCCGCCCGCTGTCGGGCGAGCGGATGACGACCATGTATTGCGACCTAGTGAAGAAATATTACGGCGAAGCCGAAGGGGTGACGAAGATCAATCCCACCTATTGTACCGAGTGGGCAGTCGTCCCGCACTTCTATTACGGCTTCTATGTATGGCAATACGCCACCTCGATGGCGGGCGCGGCGCAATTAACCGACGACATCATCAGCCAGGGCACACCCGCGCGCGACCGTTTCATCGCCATGCTGAAAGCTGGCGGCTCGGACTACCCCTACAATCTGTACAAGAAAGCCGGCATCGATATGGCTAGCCCTGAGCCGTATCAGAAGCTTGTCGCGCGCATGAGCCATATCTTGGATGAGATCGAGGCGTTGCAAAAACAGCAGTAAAGGATATTCAAAAGCGAAATCCCGCCGTCCAAGCTGAACGGCGGGGTTTTTATTCCGAGCTAGGTTTGTTCCTCTTCCTTCGTCTATTGAAGCAAGTAAACGATGGTGACGGAGGCGGAAACTGTTTGTTCGCCTTCCGCCATCGGTGGAGGCGCTTGCGCCGCGAGGTTTGCACGCATTGCCAGCATCGGCATCGGTCGCGGCATTTCGTTGATGCCTTCCTCAAGGGACAAAATGGGCCCAAGCACAATCCCGGCTGCCTGCGCCATGCCTTTGGCCTTAGCGATGGCGTCGGCGACGGCCGCGCGGCGTGCTTTTTCTTCCAGCTGCGCCGGGTTGGCAATGGAGAAACTCACGCCGTCAAGCTGATTGACGCCGCTCCTCACCAGCGCGTCGAGTGCGGGGCCGAGCCTGCCCAGATCGTCAACAATGACGGTCACCTGATTGGACACCTCATAACCGGTGATGCGCCGCGGCTGCGGGTTGCTCTGGCTATAGAGCGGGTATTGCGGCGTAACCGAAAAATTCGATGTCTGGATCTTGTTCTCGGGAATGCCGAACGCTTTGAGAGTGGCGAAGACTTTGTTCATCGCCGCTGAGTTGGTGGCAAGCGCCGCGGCTGCGGTCGGCGCCTGCGTCACCACACCTGCCGAAAGCTGCGCCTGGTCGGACTTCGCCATAACCTTGCCTTCGCCGCTGACAGAGAGCGTGCGCGGCATGGCGTCGGCGGCAAATGCAGCAGGCGCAAGGCACACGCTGAAAATGGAAATCGCGCAGCACAGAGCGAGCAGATATGCGCCACGGAACATGATTTTGCTGGGCGAATTCATTGTCTAATTCTCCGGCCGTTGCGAGCGCAGCATCGCGCATGATCGCGGCAAATCTGGGGCCGGCAGACGGCATCACGCGGCCGTTCTGTCCTGCGGGATTTCCTGCTATCAACGGGATTCTTCGGGCCTGTAGCTCAGCCTGGTTAGAGCCGACCGCTCATAACGGTCTGGTCGGAGGTTCGAATCCTCCCGGGCCCACGCTTCTCTCTCACGTGTGTGGACGAAATGCTCACACTTCTTGGCATCGCTGTTGTCGTCGCCGGATTTCTCATCCGGCAGAACCCTCTCCTGGTTATCGCCGCTGCCGCGCTCGTTACGGGGCTGGCGGCGGGCATCGACCCCATTCACATTCTTTCCGCCTTCGGCAAGGCATTTAATGACAACCGTTATGTCAGCCTGGTCTGGCTAATCCTGCCGGTGATCGGACTTCTGGAACGCTATGGCCTGCAAGAGCGCGCGCGCCTGTTGATCGCCAAGGTGCGCGCAGCGACCACGGGGCGCTTGCTCATCGTCTATTTCATAGCGCGGCAACTGACGGCATCGGTCGGCCTCACGGCGCTGGGTGGCCACCCGCAAATGGTGCGCCCACTGATCGCGCCGATGGCCGAGGCCGCGGCCGAAACGCATTTCGGCGTGCTTTCCGATACCGTCCGCAATCGCATCCGCGCTTTCGCCGCCGCCACCGACAATGTCGCTCTGTTTTTCGGTGAGGATATTTTCATCGCCATCAGCTCCATCCTGCTGATCAAGGGCTTCCTCCAGCAGACCTCCGGCATTATCGTCGAGCCATTCGATTTGTCGGTATGGGCGATACCGACCGCGCTGTGCGCGCTTCTTATTCATGGCGCGCGGCTGATCCTGTTCGACCGCGAGCTCCGCCGCACAATCAAGCCGGATGTTAAAGTGTCCGAATGATTACGCTCGAACATGTCTACATTTTCGCCGGGCTGGTGTTCGCGGCCTTTGCCATTCTGAGCGCGAGCGACAAATCGAACGCGAAACGCCTCGGCAACGCTGCATTTTGGGGCCTGCTGGCCGCGAGTTTTCTTTTTGGTTCCTACATCGGCGATTTCGCCAATGGCGTGTTGGTGCTGGCGCTGGTGCTATTGGGCGGGCTCAAGGGAATGGGCATCGGCAAGCCAGCTACGACAACGACTGCCGAGCGCCGCGCCAGCGCAGAGGCCCGTGGCAATTTTCTATTCGTGCCGGCGCTTGTCATTCCGGCCGTTGCGCTTTTGGGCACGTTGTTCTTGAAAGATGTAACCATCGGCGGCGTGGCCTTGCTCGATGCAAAACAGGTCACGCTCATCTCGCTCGTTTTTGGTATCGCGCTTGCGCTTATCGTCGCCACGTTGTGGCTGCGCCCGCCGGCACTGGGGGCGCTGCAGGAAGGCCGCCGCCTGATGGACACCATCGGCTGGGCCGCCGTGCTGCCGCAGATGCTGGCGTCATTGGGCGCCGTGTTCGCGCTGGCGGGCGTCGGCCGCGCAGTCGGTGATCTCGCCACCAATTATCTTCCGCTGGGCTCGCCGTTCGCTGCCGTCGCTTTTTACTGCCTCGGCATGGCGCTGTTCACAGCCGTGATGGGCAACGCCTTCGCCGCCTTCCCGGTGATGACGGCGGCCATTGGCCTTCCCATCATCGTGCACAAATTCGGCGGCAGTCCCACCATCATGGCGGCGGTGGGCATGCTGTCGGGTTTTTGCGGCACGTTGACAACGCCAATGGCGGCCAATTTTAACATCGTGCCAGTGGCGCTGCTGGAACTCCCTGACGCCAACGCTGTGATCAAGGTGCAAATCCCCACCGCCATTCCGCTTTTGCTTGCCAACACGGTTCTGATGTATTTGACGGTGTTCCGTTTTTGAGGACGCCATGACGCGCGCGCTCACGCCCGAATTGGCATCGCGGTTTGCGCGCGTGGCGCTCGGCCATGTCACACGGGAATGGCCGAACAAGCTAGATCACGTGATGCTGGCGCCGGAAGACGTGCGGGGGCCGCGCACTCTGCATCCGATTTTCTACGGCAGCTTCGACTGGCATTCCTGCGTGCACGGCTATTGGCTGCTGGCGCGGGTCTATCGCCGGTTTCCTGACCTGCCCGAGGCGCGCGAAATCCGTGCGCTGTTCGATGGCCAGTTCATCGCCGAGAAAATCGCGGGCGAACTCGATTATCTGGCGTTGCCGCAGGCGCGCGGGTTCGAGCGGCCCTATGGCTGGGCCTGGGCGTTGATGCTGGCGGGGGAACTCGCGCGTCACAAGGAAGCCGAGGGGATGCGCTGGGCGAAAGCGCTCAAGCCGCTGGCCATAACCTTCGCGGATCGTTTCCTGAATTTCTTGCCGCTGGCGACATATCCCGTGCGCACGGGCGCGCATTTCAACACGGCTTTCGCGCTGCTGCTGGCGCAGGATTATGCGAAGACCGCAGGCGACATGCGCTTGACTGTGCTTTGCACAGAGAAGGCTAAAAATTGGTATGGCAACGACGCTGATTGTCAGGCGTGGGAACCAAGCCAGGACGATTTTCTTTCGCCCGCACTGATCGAAGCGGCATGCATGAGAGCGACTTTGCCCGCTTCGAAGTACCGCGACTGGTTCGCCCGCTTTCTGCCGCAAGCCGCGTCAGGCACACCGGCGACATTGTTCCGTCCCGCCACGGTCAGCGACAGGAGCGACGGCAAGATCGCCCATCTCGACGGCCTCAATCTGTCGCGCGCCTGGTGCTGGCGGCTGATTTTGCCCTGCCTGGGCGGCGATGCCGCGCTCACTTCTCGTGTCGAGGAAACAATCGAACGCCATATCGCCAGCGCCATCGATCATGTCAGCGGCGATTACATGGGCGAGCACTGGCTCGCGAGTTTCGCCGCGCTCGCGCTCGATCCATGGCCTGATGTTTAAAACGCGCAAGTGACGCTAAATGTTCCGCATTTCCGCATTTATCCCACCAACATCTTGAATTCTCTGAAGACCACCGTCCACATCGGGAACGGTAAATACGCGCAGACGTTGTGAGCACGCGAGGATGATTTCCTCCGGGTCGGGGCACAACGTAAGAAGGAGAATGCTCGATGACACTCAAAACCTTACTAGGTGGCGCAGCCATTGTTGCGCTCGCCGCGTTCGCTATTACTGCGAATGCAAGCGGGGTAGCAGCGGCCGATAGGAGCTCAACGCAAGCCGCCGCGCCAAGCTCAAGCGATACCAATAGCCAGACGACCTCCAGCCAGGATCCGATGAGCCAGGGCACTCAGACCCAAAGCACGGGCGCGAACGCCAGCACAACCAGCGCGGCCAGTATTGCACTGACGGAGGTCCAGAACCCCAAGGAGACGCTGGCCAGCGCGAGCGTGCAGGACGATCAGGGCAATTCCATCGGCCCGGTCCATGACGTTGTGCTGGGTTCCAACGGAAAGCCGACGGCGGTCAAGGTCGATGTCGGCAGCTTCCTCGGCACCGGCAGCAAGGTCGTCGCCATCAGGGCGAACAAGCTGAAGTTCCAGCAAGACCGCAACATTCTGGTCACGACCATGACCAAGAACCAGATCAAGGCCCTGCCGCAAGCCAAAGGAACCTAAGCATCGCTGTCAGGCAGTCAGCTACGCCCGGGCCGACCACTGGCCCGGGCGTTTTATATTTTCTCATCGCATCTTAACATCCGGTCTCTCGAAACGGAGGAGATTGCCATGGCCGACTCCAGGCTCGACGTGCTCGGCCTATGCGGCAGTCTGCGCAAGGGCTCGTACAACCGCTTGGCGCTGCGCGCGGCGATCGAGTTCGTGCCCGCCGGCATGACCATCGACACGGCTGAGATCGGTTCGATCCCGCCTTACAATAAGGACGTCGAAGATCAGGGCTTTCCGGCGCCGGTGCAGGTGCTGGGCGCAAAGATCTCTGCTGCCGATGCCGTGCTCTTTGTCTCGCCCGAATACAATTATTCCGTTCCCGGCGTGCTGAAGAACGCCATCGATTGGATGTCGCGCGTGCCCAGCCAGCCCTTCAACGGCAAGCCCGTCGCCATCATGGGAGCAAGCCAGGGCAATATCGGCACCGCGCGGGCGCAATATCATTTGCGCCAAATTTGCGTGTTCTTGAACGCCTTTCCGCTCAACCGGCCTGAAGTGATGATCGCCCGCGCACAGGAGAAGTTCGATAAGGAAGGCCGCCTCACCGATGAGATGACGAAGAAATTAATCCAACAGCTTCTCGTCAGCCTCGCCGAATGGACGGCGAGATTGCGGGCGGGAGAATCGCATAAGATGTAATTTGCGCCAGTTTTCCGGTTCTGCATGACGCTCACGCAAATCGCCCTGCTCGCGGGCGCCGGTTTTCTCGCCGGCGCGTCCAATGCCGTGGTGGGCGGCGGCACGTTTTTCTCGTTTCCAGTATTGCTGAGCATTGGCCTGCCGCCCGTGCTCGCCAATGCAACCAGCACGGTTGCTTTGTGGCCAGGCTCGGTCACGGCGTCGGCGATCTATCTTCCGGAACTGAAAAAAGTTCGCACAGACCTTGGCCTGCGTCTTGGCGTGGCGGCGTTTGGCGGCGCCGTCGGCGCCGGTTTATTGCTTTCCTCCACAAATGCACTTTTTTTCAGCCTCGTGCCGTGGCTGCTGGCCGTCGCCACATTGTTGTTTACTTTCAGCGGCCCCATCGTCAAGCAGGTCTCGCATTATGTCGAAGGCCATCGCGCCTATGTTGTTCTGCCTTACGTGCTTGAATTCGTCTTCGCGGTTTATGGCGGCTATTTTGGCGCAGGCATGGGCGTGCTTTTGATGGCTGGCCTGGCGCTTGCCGGTTACAGCGATACGCAAAGCGCTAACGCGCAGAAAAATCTGCTGGCCGTCGCCATCAACGGCGTCGCGGCGGCGATGTTTATCGTAGTGGACGCCGTGCGCTGGCTCGCCGCGCTCTCGGTGATGGTGGGCGCGATCCTTGGTGGCTTCACCGGCGCGCGGGCGGTGCGGCTCATTCCGCCAAAATGGTTGCGCGGCATCGTCATTGTAGTCGGCACGGCTTTGTCGGTGCTTTATTTCGGCGAGGCCTATGGCGGCTGGTCGTTTTAGTGGCCGCTAACCACAGGCATTTGCTGTATTATTTGCCAAAAACAGACATCCACGCTCATGTTGCTCTGCGGTAACAGATAAGACCAAGTTCTGCCTCAATAATTTCAGAAGCTTCATTTTCGTGGAGTCAGGCGTTTGGTACAATACCGCATGGGAGTCTGGCTCCCAGAGGAGAGTGCGGGGTTATGCGCGGTCGAGTTCTGACTGTCGCGGCCACGCTAGCGGGCCTGTGGGCAAGTTCAGCGTGGAGCGCAACGGATGCCGTGCCGTCGAACGACGACGCGGTGCTGACGCTTGTGCCCGGCAACGCGCTCACCACACCCGCAGGCGTTTCCGATCCGAATTTCCCCGCCGGCAATCTCGCCACCATTTTGCTCGAGCCGCCAGCGACAACAATCCCTTTCCGCCTGGTAGGCAATGGCGTCACCGCGTCCGGGCTGTTGTCGGATAATCTTTCGCTCACGACATCCATCGCCTCGGATCTTTCAGCACAAGCCGCATGGTCACTGCGCGACATTATGCTGTCCGCGGCTTTGGCGCCGGGCATCGAAGTCAATTTCGCGCAAGGGCGAGATCTTGCCGCCATGGGCGCATTTGGCGGCGGTGCCAACCCGGAAGACAGCCTCTTCCTTTCCTCTCCGGGCGCGCGTTCGCCTTATCTGTCGTTGACCGATGGCGGCGTCTACGCAGGCATCACCGCGCATCTCGCGGACAATCTGCAATTGCGCATCGGCCACGCCACACTTGGGCTCGAAGCCGCAGGCCGTCAAAGCCTGCTCGCCGGCGCGGGGTTAAGCGCATTGCCGCCCGATCTTGCCTTGCGGTTAGCCGCGGACGGGCGCAGCGCCAGCACGACGGCCGCAGCCATCGACTGGAACTTCGCCGATTGGGGCGGTCTCGATGTCACGGCTTCGCATAGCAGCGAAAGCAACTCGCTGCTGGGCGATGTGACCTCGGCTCCCATCGCCGTGGTCAACGCGGCGGAAACCGCAGCGCTCGGCATTTCGGCGCGCGTGGGCTTTGGCGCAGGCTGGGTGACAACGGTGTCCTACAATCAGGGCCTGACGCAGCTTAATCTGCGCTCGAGCGGCTTTGCGCCAAGCGCCAGCACCATCAGCAGCACCGCTTACGGCATCACGGTGGCGAAGGAAGGATTATTCGGCAACGATACGCTGGGGCTTTCGCTGTCGCGACCGCTGCAGTTTTCCGGCACCACATCGGGCTTTCTTGCCGACAGCAACGGCAATCTCCTCCTCAATGGCAACAATTCGCTGCTGGGTGACGCGCCCGAATCCGACATCGAACTGGGCTATGTGACCAGCTTCCTCGGCGGCAGCCTCGCGCTGCAAGCCAACGCGGCCTATCAGATGAACGCCGGCGGCCAGAGGGGCCAGGGCGCCGTCGCCGTCGTTTCCCGCGCCAAAATAAACTTCTGAAAGTCGCGGTTGAGAAGTTCATGGCAACGATGCCTGGGGTGGCGCCTCAACTTTAGCATCGACCGCATTGGGATTGGCGCCTTTGGACAATTCCTTCCGCACGCCGTCGACATCGCCTTCGCGCACGGCGCCGAAGAAGGAGAGGATAGGTGCAATGTCGCTTTGGATGGGTGTCGCCAGCGCCGCTTGTGCCAGGCCTAGGAACACCAAAATCCCGGCGGCAATGAGCCGGGCCAATCGATCGAGTTTTCGCATGACGACATTAGGTCCGCGCGGGCGGGGTTTCGTCAAGCCGTTCCAGCATCCGAGTCAACCAATCCAGGGCTTGCCCGATGTTTTCCGCCATTTCCCCGGGTTCCGGCGCGGGTCGGCTCAACAGGATTACCGGCAGGCCGAGCTCCCGCGCCGCCAAAAGTTTCGCTTCAGTGGCGCTGCCGCCGCTGGCCTTCGCTACCAGAACGTCGATGCGGTACCGCTCCATCAGCGCCCGTTCGTCACCGACTGCGAACGGGCCCCGCGCAACGATCAGTTCGTAGCGGTTATGGGGAAGCGGGATAGGATCTTTCGGCCGTTCAACAAGACGAATCAGAAACCGGCAACCCGTCAATCCCGCGAACGGCGCAAGCTCTCGCCGTCCGACGGTCACGAATACGCGCTTTCCCAAATCGGGAATGAGTTTTGCGGCGGATTGCGCATCCTCGACCTCAAACCATCGATCCTTTGGATCCCGTTGCCACGCCGGCCGGGTCAAAACCAGCCGCGGGACACGCGCCGCATCGCACGCTTCGCGCGCCGAGGCCGATATTTTCGCCGCGAAGGGATGAGTGGCGTCGATCACGAAATCGAATCCGTCTTCGCGCAAATAACGCGACAGCTCCTGCGAACCGCCGAAGCCACCGATCCGACGCTCGCCGGAAACCGCCCGCGGATGTTCGGTGCGACCAGCCAGCGACGTCACAATGCGTATGCGCGCGCCGAATCGTGATTGAATGGCATCGGCCAAATCCGCCGCCTCGCCGGTTCCGCCGAGAATCAAAAGTCGGCGCGGCGCAACCGCTATCGCTGCAGGCAAGACCGTCATGGACCGGCCCTGCCGATCGTGTGGCCCTCGCGATCGACGACAACGACGTCAACGGCGACGGCGCCGCCAACCGTTGCCATCGCGACTTCGCGGGCGCGCCTTGCCACAAGATCGGGAAGAGGAACTTCCTTTGCTTGCGCGAGAGCCAGGACTTCGCCGCCCGATGCCGCCGTGCGCGCCGACGCCGCCAAATCATCGGCCCCCAGATCTTCGAGCATGCGCGCGAGCGTTTCGCCGTCGATTTTCGACCGGCTGGAATGAAGATCGAGATGGCCGGCGGCGAGCTTCGCCATTTTGGCAAATCCGCCAGCCAGCGTCACCCGCGGTATGGAATGGGCGCGCAAATATTTGAGCGTGCCGCCGACGAAATCGCCCATATCGATGAGCGCCACGTCGGGAAGGTCATAGAGTTTCTGCACCGTGCGTTCCGACGTGCGCCCGGTCGATGCGGCCACGTGGCCGATGCCCGCAGCCCGCGCCACGTCGATGCCGCGATGGATCGAATGAATCCAGGACGAGCAGGAATAGGGAATGACAATTCCGGTCGTGCCCAAAATGGAAAGCCCGCCCATGATCCCGAGCCGAGCATTGAGGGTGCGTTCGGCGAGCTCGGCCCCGTTTGGAATGCTGATCGTCACCTCGAAATCGGCGGCGATTCCGGGTGCGCCATGAGCCGCCAGTGCTTCTACCATCGTTTCCGCAATCATGCGCCGCGGCACCGGATTGATGGCCGCGTCGCCGACGGCGAGCGCCAAGCCGGGTCTCGTTACGGTTCCCACACCTTCGCCGGCGCGGAATTTGATTCCGCCGCCTCGCAAGCCCGGTGCGATCGCGGCCAGGATGAGCGCGCCATGGGTGACGTCCGGATCGTCACCGGCGTCCTTGACGACTCCGGCCTTCGCCCAGTTTTCCGCCAACCCGGTGGAAGCCAGGGGAAAGGAGGGGGTTTCGCCCTTGGGCAAGGTAATTGTCACCGGATCGGGGAATCGGCCGGTCAGCAGCGCCTCGATCGCAGCCCTCGCCGCGGCCGTTGCACATGCCCCCGTGGTAAAACCCTTCCGCAGCCCCGGTTTTCGCGCCATCGCATGATTATTCTACAAGCGCGCGCCGTCCGCTATGAAAGGGAGATGGACGAAATCGACCTTCCCGCTTTTGAACCGGGTTCGGTATGGCTGGTGGGGGCCGGGCCGGGCGATCCCGGCCTGTTGACCCTTTATGCGCTGCACGCCCTGCGCTCGGCCGATGTCGTCGTCTATGACGCGCTGGTGGATACTCGGATCCTCGATCTTGCCGGCAAGAAGGCCCGGCTCGAATTCGCCGGGAAGCGCGGGGGAAGGCCTTCGTCGACCCAGCCCGATATTTCGCGGCGGCTGGTTGAGCTCGCCAAGGCCGATAACCGGGTGCTGCGCCTTAAAGGCGGCGATCCTTTCGTCTTCGGACGGGGCGGGGAAGAGGCGCTGGCCCTGGTCGCAGCCGGCGTCCCGTTCAGGCTTATACCGGGCATTACCGCCGGCATTGGCGGCCTTGCTTATGCCGGCATTCCGGTGACCCACCGCGAAGCCAACGCCGCCGTCGCTTTCGTGACCGGGCACACTGCCGGCGGCGATCTTCCCGATACCCTCGATTGGACGGCCCTGGCCAAGGGAGTCCCGGTCATCGTCTTTTATATGGCGCTGACCCATTTGCCGCAAATCGTCGAAAAGCTGATGGCCGCCGGCAGGCGCGGCGATGAACCGGTCGCCATCATCTCCAAAGCCACTACCGCCGCCCAGAAAGTGCTGATTTCCTCGCTTTCGGCCTGTGTCGCCGAATTGGAAGGGATCGAGCCCCCGGCGATAGTCGTGGTGGGCGAGGTCGTGAAGCTCAGCGCCGCGCTGGATTGGTTCACGCCCCTGCAAGCGACAATGCCGTCTAAGCCCTGACCGCAGGGGATAATTTGCCGCCGCTGCGGTCCTTGAGGCGAGGCCCGGCCTCCGTTAATGTCGATCCGTTACGCCCCTTTCACCCGAAATTGGCTTTCGATCAGGTCCAGGCAATCGTGACCGGCCACATCTCGTCGCTTCGGCATAAGCTGGCACATAAGCTGACCAGAGAAATCGTCGCGGTTCTGGTGTTCAAGGCGGCATTCCTGGCGGTGCTCTATTTCGCGTTTTTTGCAAATCCTGCCCCGCGCGATGCGAGCGGGATTTTCTTCTCCCCGGCGGCATCGACCATGCCCGCCGAAACCCGGTGATCGGAATGGATGTCGTCGAACTTTCCCGCCTCCAATTCGCGCTGACCGCGCTTTACCATTTTCTCTTCGTGCCGCTGACGCTCGGGTTGTCGGTTCTGCTCGCGATCATGGAGAGCGTCTATGTCATGACCGGCCGCGAAATCTGGCGGACCATGACGAAATTCTGGGGCCTGCTCTTCGGCATCAACTTCGCCATGGGGGTTGCGACCGGCATCACCATGGAATTCCAGTTCGGGACGAATTGGGCCTATTACTCCCAATATGTCGGCGACATATTCGGCTCGCTCCTCGCCATCGAAGGGCTGATGGCATTCTTCTTGGAAGCCACGTTCATCGGGCTCTTCTTTTTCGGCTGGAACCGGATGAGCAAGACCGGCCATCTCGCCGTTACTTGGCTGGTGGCGCTGGGCTCGAATTTTTCCGCACTGTGGATTCTGGTCGCCAATGCCTGGATGCAGAATCCGATCGGCGCAAAATTCAATATCGATACGCTCCGCATGGAACTCACCTCGTTCTACGAGGTGTTCTTCAATCCTGTTGCCCAGTCGAAGTTCGTGCACACGGTTAGCGCCGGCTATGTCACCGGGGCGATCTTCGTGCTCGCCGTGAGCAGCTATTATTTGTTGCGAAGGCGCAATATCGATTTTGCCCGGCGGTCCTTCACGGTTGCCGCAAGCTTCGGTCTCGCGTCGGTGCTTTCGGTCGTCGTGCTCGGCGATGAAAGCGGCTACACCGCATCGGAAGATCAGAAAATGAAATTGGCGGCCATCGAGGCGATGTGGGACACCGAATTGGCCCCTGCCGATTTTTCGGTTTTTGGAATCCCGGATCGCGAGACGCGGGAAACCCATATGGCAATTCGAATTCCCTGGCCGCTGGGAATCATTGCGACACGGTCCTTCGATACTCCGGTTCCCGGCATCAACGAACTCGTGGATCGCGCCAAGGCCCGAATCGTCAGCGGAATGACGGCCTATGACGCGCTATCGAAGCTCCACGCCAATCGCAATGACGAGGACGCGCGGAGAGCCTTCGAAGAGCACCGGGCGGATCTGGGCTATGCGCTGCTGCTGAAACGCTACACTGCGAAAGTGACGGACGCCACCGACGAACAGATTGCCAAGGCCGCCAATGACACCGTGCCCGATGTCGGAGTCTTGTTCTGGTCGTTCCGGTTCATGGCGGGATTTGGCTTCTATTTCATCGCGCTGTTCGTCATCGCATTTTATTTCGCGTCGCGACGGCGATTCCAAAACGCTGTGCTGTTGCGGTTCGCCCTGTACAGCCTCCCCTTCCCCTGGCTAGCGGCGGAACTCGGCTGGATCGTCGCCGAACACGGCCGTCAACCTTGGACCATCGACGGCGTGCTGCCGACCTTTCTTTCGGTTTCGAGTATCTCCGCCGGGCAAGTCGCGTTCTCGATCGTCGGATTCGTGCTGTTCTATTCGACGCTCGCCGCGGTCGACGTTTACCTTCTCGGCAAATACATCCGTCTCGGCCCGGACGGCGTTGCGAAGCTCCGTGAAAAACCCGGTCCTGCCGGAGGGCCGGCAGGGCCCGGCATTCAATTGAAAATGGCCACGCCGGGCGGCGGTCCGAAATCGCAGCCGCTCCAACGGCCGCCCCAGCAACCGCCAGGACCCCAACCGCCGAAGCCGCCCTCGAAACCCAGCGGAGCGTCGTGATGGAAAAAGTTATGTTCCTCGACTACGAGACTTTGCGCATCCTTTGGTGGGCGATCCTGGGCATTCTTCTCATCGGATTCGCAATCATGGACGGCTTCGATCTCGGCGTGGCCGCGATCTTGCCGCTCGTGGCGGTGCGCGATCTTGAGCGCCGCGTCGTCCTGGAAACGATCGAGCCGGTATGGGAAGGCAATCAGGTTTGGCTGATCTTGGGAGCGGGAGCGGCCTTTGCCGCCTGGCCGCTGCTCTACGCCGTGGCGTTCTCGGGATTTTACATCGCCATGTTCCTGGCGCTTGCGGCTCTCATTCTGCGCCCGGTCGGTTTTGGATTCCGCAATAAGATCGAAAATCCGGTTTGGCGCGAAGCGTGGGATTGGGCGCTGGTTGCCGCCGGCATCATTCCGGCTTTCGTCTTCGGTGTTGCTTTCGGGAACCTTCTTCGGGGGGTTCCCTTCCGCTTCGACGAATTGCTGCGCATCGTCTATGAAGGCGGTTTCTTCGATCTCTTCAGCGCGTTCACCATCCTGTGCGGCATCTTGAGCGTCTCCATGTTTATCATGCATGGCGGGGTTTACCTTTGCATGAAAACGGACGGCGTCATTCAGAAGAGGGCCGTACAGATCGCGGCTATCGCCAGCGTCGTGACCGTCATCCTGTTCGCCGCCGGCGCGTTTTTCATCCTCTTTGGAGTTGACGGCTATGTCGTCACCGGCGGCATCGATCCCAACGGACCCAGCAATCCGCTTCTAAAAACCGTGGAGCGCCTGCCGCAGGCCTGGCTCGGCAATTTTGCCGGCGCGGCTTGGGAATATCAGAAGGAAGTCTCTTCCGGGAGCATCCTGGGCAACGTCTGGGAGCTCACGTTTCCCGTTATCGGATCCTTGAGCGCCATCGCCGCTCCTCATCTCGCGCGCTATACGCGCGGGCGCCTTGGGATGATCGCCAGCAGCATCGGTCTCGCCGGCATCATCGGCACCGTGGGTCTTGCCATGTTTCCGTTCCTGATGCCGTCCTCGCTCGATCCCAACAGCAGTTTGACGGTTTGGGACGCGTCGTCGAGCCAGCTGACGCTGTTCATCATGCTTATTGCGACCGCCATATTTATGCCACTCATTCTGGTTTATACGAGCTTCGTCTTCCGCGTGATGCGCGGAAAAGTCACACTCCAATACATGAAAGATCACGAAAGCATTTATTGAGGCGAGGAAGAAGATATGTGGTACTTCAGCTGGATTCTGGGCTTGGGATTGGCCTGCTGCTTTGCCATATTGAATGCGATGTGGTTGGAGCACGACGAATTCCGCGATCCCGATCCTCTCAATTAGAGAATCCGGAATTTAGGGAAGGCCCGAACGGGAAAACGATGATTCGCAAGGGAACGCTTTTGCTGCTGGCGTTGGCGCTTGTCGCCTGTGAATCCCGTTACGGCTGGAACAAAGAAGGGGCGGGTTCGGGCGAGCTTGAAATGGCGCGCCAGGGCTGCGTCAGCGAATCCCAGGGCTATGACTTTCTCGACGGTGCGTATCCGTCGCAACGGACCATGACGTCGCAGGGCGAGCGCTATTCCAGCATCAATGCCAATGGCGCGGCGCGCCAAGCGGATATCTTTAGCGATTGCATGCAGGCCAAGGGATTTTCTCTCGGCCCCGATCAAGACGAATAGCGCGCCATGACGCGCCCGAGCAGGCCGGATCTTCGTTCCCTCATTCTCGGTCTCGCCGCCGTCGCCGCAGCGGCCTTCCTCCTGGTCTATTTCGGAACGCGCGGCCCGAGCTCTCCGAACAATGAAACCACGGTCGCGATCGGCGGGCCGTTTTCGCTGATCGATCAAGACGGAAAGAAGCGCAGCGACGCCGACTTCCGCGGCTCGCTCATGCTCGTCTATTTTGGGTATACGTCCTGCCCCGATGTCTGTCCCCTCACTCTTCAGAACATGAGCAGCGCGCTCACGGCGCTGGGCGACAAGGGTCAATCCGTCGTGCCTCTTTTCATCACGATCGATCCCGAACGGGACAGCGTGGCGAAGATGAAAGAATACGCCGCCCGCTTTTCGCCGCGGCTTGTCGCCCTCTCCGGTGCGCCCGCCGACATCGCCGCGGCGGCGAAAGCCTATCGTGTCTATTTCGCAAAGCATGAAGAATCCGGCGGCGGCTATTCCATGGATCACACATCGCTCATTTATCTGATGGACCGCGACGGCCATTATCTCACCCATTTCAGCCCGGATGTGAACCCGCAAGACATGGCCGCCGGGATCGCCAAATTTCTGTGAGCGCGCCGATGAACCCGCTCGTGAATCAGCCCATGAGCCCCCGCGGCTTGATCGTCGCTGCACCGGCCAGCGGCTCCGGCAAGACCGTGTTGACGCTGGGTTGTTTGCGCGCCCTTATGAAGCGCGGCGTTGCGGGCGCCAAGGCGGGCCCCGATTACATCGACCCCGCCTTTCACGCGGCGGCCTGCGGCAAGCCCTGTTTCAATCTCGATCCCTGGGCGATGCGGAGCGAGACCGTCGCCGCTCTCATTGCCGGCGCGAACGCCGAAATTATTCTCTGCGAAGGCGTCATGGGGCTGTTCGACGGCGGTTACGGCTGCTCGACCGCCGATCTGGCGGCAATGACCGGCTGGCCGGTCGTTCTCGTCGTCGACGTGCGCGGCCAAGGTGCTTCGACGGCGGCTCTTATTCAAGGCTTCGCCCATCACCGCCATGACGTTTCGGTTGCGGGCGTCATCTTCAATCGGGTGGCCAGCGCGCCCCATGAAGCCGCAATCAAAGATGCCATGGCGCGACGCTGTCCCGAAATTCCCCTACTCGGATTTATTCCCCGCGATCAAAACTTGGCGACCCCGGAGCGGCATCTTGGGCTCGTTCAAGCGCGGGAGATCGCCGGTCTCGAAGCCCTCCTCGATCATGCAAGCGCGGTTGTTTCGGCCTGCGTCGATCTGGAAAAATTATTGTCGCTCGCGATGCCGGCACGCCTCAACCCAGGAAATGCCCGTCACGCGCCGCTGCGGGCGCTCGGCCAGAAGATGGCAATCGCCCGCGATGACGCTTTTGCATTCTGCTATGAGGCGACGATTGCTGGTTGGCGTCAACAGGGTGCGGAAATTTCGTTTTTTTCGCCGCTAGCGGGCGAGTGTCCCGATTCGTCCTGCGACGCCATCTATCTTCCCGGCGGCTATCCCGAACTTCATGCCGGCACAATCGCCCAATCGCCGGCGCTTCCCGGTTTGCACGAGGCCGCCGGTCGCGGCGCCGCGATTTACGGCGAATGCGGCGGCTATATGGTTCTAGGCGTTGGGCTCGAGGACGCGTCGGGCAACCGTCATGAAATGGCGGGCTTGCTCCCGCTGGAAACGTCTTTCGCCCGGCGGAAGCTTCATCTCGGCTATCGCGAAATTGAGACCGCCCGGGAATCGCCGCTCGGCGCGGCGGGCGCTCGTTTCCGGGGCCATGAATTTCATTACGCGACGACCTTAAGCGAAGGTCCCGGTACACCGCTGTTCCGTTGCCGCGATTTGTCCGGCGCGCAAATAGCCCCCGCCGGGATTATCGCCGGCCGGGTCCTCGGCTCCTTCGTTCATTTGGTGGACCGGGCTCTCTAAACCGATCCGTTTCCTAGCGGATCCCGATGTTTTGCATCACCTGATCCCAGAATCCGGCCCCCGGATTGCGATGCAGATGGTCGTAGGCCGCCGCCTGCTCGGGGCTCATCGGCTCCGTTGCGGACGCTTGCTCTGCTGCGGGTGGTGCGGCTCGCGCCATAGGCGCTTGCGGCAATTCCTGCGCGGGCGGCGCCTCCAATCCCGGTAGCGGCCGCGCAGGCATACCCGCCAAAGCCTCGATCATGAAATCGTGCCACAGCTTTGCCGGGACGCGGCCGCCGGTCACATGTTGCATCGGCGCCTCGTTGTCGTTGCCCATCCAAATCCCGGCAATGAGGTCGGTGTTGTAGCCGATGAACCAGGCGTCGCGGAACCCTTGGCTGGTGCCGGTCTTGCCGGCCGCTGGGCGATCGATTGCCGCGGCCTTGCCGGTGCCGTCGGTAATCACGCGTTCGAGCATGGGCACGATTTCCGCGACCACGGGTTTGTCGAGCAGACGCCCGGGTCCCGATCCGCTGCGCCGATAGAGCACCTGACCCTGCCAATCGCGAATCTCGGTGATGCCATAAGACCAGACGCCGATCCCGTCATTGGCGAGCGTGGCATAGGCGGAGGTCAGTTCGACCAGCGTTACCTCGCTCGTTCCCAGTGCTATCGAGAGATTGGGCTGTAGGCTCGACGTAATGCCGAGACGCTGCGCCATCTCGATAATATGCGGCACGCCGACGCGCTGGGCGATGCGCACCGCCGCGGTATTCCGCGATTCCGACAACGCTTGGGTCAGCGTGATTTCGCCGGCGTATTTGTCGTCGAAATTCCCCGGGCTCCAATTGCGAATTGAGATCGGCGCATCGAGAACCGTGTCGAAGGGATGCATCCCCGATTCGAGGGCCGCGAGATAGACGAACAATTTGAACGACGAACCGGGTTGCCTCAGGGCTTGAGTCACCCGATTGAATTGGCTGGTGCCGTAGTCGCGGCCGCCGACCATCGCCTTGACGGCGCCATCGGGGGTGAGAACGACCATCGCCCCTTCGCTGACTCCGGCATCCTTGGCGGCGCCGCCGAGGGTGTCTTTCACTTTCGCTTCGGCAATCCGCTGTAATTTCGGATCGAGACTCGTTTTCACCACGAGATCGCGATTGATTCCGCCGGTAAAGCTGTCGGTCTGGTCGACGATCCAATCGACGAAATAGCGCGTGCCGGAATCGGTCCCGTCGTTCTTGGCATAGGCGGCGCCCCCAGCGCTCGCTTTTTTCGCCTCCGCCGCCGTGATGAAATGGGTGTCGACCATGCGATTGAGAACCTGTTCCGTGCGCGCCTCGGTGAGATCGGTGGCATGGGTGGGAGCAAAGCGCGACGGGGCTTTCAAAAGTCCGGCGAGTACCGCCGACTCATAAAGAGTCACGTCCCGCGCGGATTTATTGAAATAGCGCCGCGCCGCGGCATCGACACCATAAGAACCGGCGCCCAGGTAAACACGATTGAGATAGATGGTGAGGATTTGATCCTTGGTGAAACGATGCTCAAGCCAGAGCGCCAGCAGCGATTCTTGAATTTTGCGTTTGAGGGTGCGTTCCGGAACTCAAGAAAAAATTCTTGGCCAGCTGTTGCGTGATGGTGCTGCCGCCTTGCACGATTTCGCCGGCCCGCAAATTGGCGACGACGGCCCGGGCCAGTCCGCGAAAATCCACGCCGAAATGCTGATAGAAACGCCGGTCCTCGGTGGCGACCACCGCTTCGGGAAGATATTTCGGCATGTTTTTGACATCGACATATTCGCCGTATTGATTGCCGATGGTGGCGATTGTCGATCCGTCGGCGGCCAGAACCGTGATGCTCGGCTGCCGGGCCGGGGTGGCCAGGGTATTGATATCGGGGAGATCCTGGGCGTAATAAGCCACCACGCCGACGGCGAACACGACCCCCCAGACGGCGGCGATCGCGCCCCAGAAAAACAGCGTTCCGACCAGCGAGTGGCGCGCCCGGCGCCGGGCTTTAGGCGCCTCCGGTTTGCGGCCGCTGCTCTTTCGGCCGTCTTGGCCTTTCTCGGGGGAGCTTTGAGTCATTTCTTGTTATCTGGGGTCTGACTTTATTCCTGCCACGGACAACTCGAACAGGCGCAACACCCATTCACAATCGCGACGAGGCTGACGAGCTGACGAGCTGACGAGCTGACGAGAGAGGACATGATGAGACGGGAGCCTCGGGCAAATCAAGGCGCAAGCGAGATCGACGTAAAATATAGCGGGCATCCTGCCGCTTATAAGCGGGATTCAAGGCGGCGATGCGTGTGAAAAATGCGTCACGCGCATTCCCTGTTGGCGAGACCGCCACGCCAGAGCGCGGCTAAACGTCGAGATTGGCGACTTTCAGCGCGTTGGTCTGAATGAAATCGCGCCGCGGCTCAACCACGTCGCCCATCAGCGTCGAGAACACTTGTTCGGCCTCGTCGGCATGGTCGATCCTGACTTGAAGGAGCGAACGCGCCTTAGGGTCCAGGGTGGTCTCCCAAAGCTGCGACGGATTCATCTCGCCCAGGCCTTTGTAACGCTGGATCGCGATACCCCGGCGCCCCAATTCCATCACCGCATCCACGAGGCCGGTTGGCGAGGCGATCGAGACCTCGCGCTCCTTGCTCTTGAGCCGCGCAAATCCGCGATAAACTTTTTGCAGCTCGCCCGCCATTTCATCGAGGCGCCGCGCCTCGGGACTCCGCACCAGAGCGTCGTCGATCACGTAGCGTTCGGCGACCCCGCGCAAGGTGCGCGAGAAGACGAGGCCCAGCTTCGCGTCGGCCAAACCGGTCCAGCCGCGCTCGTGCTCGCCGGCGAGTTTGTCCAGCCTTTTGGCGATATAGGCGGCGGCTTCACCGGCCGCGGCCGGATTCCCCAGCAATTCCGGCGTGAGTGCCGCGGCGATTGCCGCCTGCTCGACCACCGCCGGGCTGCCGACTTTGCGGCCCAAGGGGGCGAGCGCCATGCGGGCGAGCCGCGCGCGATCGACCAACTGGCGCAAATCCGCACCCGCCCGCTCCCCGCCATCGAAGAGAACGAGCACCACATCCTCGATTGCGGTCGAAATCAGATAGTCCTCGAGCGCCCGGTCGTCTTTCAGATAGCGCTCTGATTTGCCTTTCTTGACGCGGTAAAGCGGCGGCTGGGCGATATAGAGATAGCCCTTCTCGATCACCGCCTGCATATGGCGGAAGAAAAAGGTCAGAAGGAGGGTGCGGATATGACTACCGTCGACATCGGCGTCGGTCATGATGATGATGCGGTGATAGCGCGCCTTGGCGATGTCGAAATCTTCCGGCCCGATGCCGGTGCCGAGCGCTGCGATCAACGTTCCAATTTCGGCCGACGACAGCATTTTGTCGAAACGCGCACGCTCGACATTCAGGATTTTGCCGCGGAGCGGCAAGATGGCCTGGAATTTCCGGGCTCGTCCCTGCTTCGCCGAGCCGCCCGCGGAATCGCCTTCGACGATGAAGAGTTCGCTTTGCGCCGGATCGCGCTCCTGGCAATCGGCCAGCTTGCCCGGCAGATTGGCGATATCGAGAGCGCCTTTGCGCCTGGTCAGTTCCCGTGCCCGCCGCGCCGCTTCCCGGGCCGCCGCCGCCTCGACCACCTTGGCGACGATGCGCTTGGCCTCGGAGGGGTGTTCTTCGAACCATTGGCCGAGCTTGTCGTTGACGACGCCCTCGACCACCGGCCGGACTTCCGACGAAACGAGTTTGTCCTTGGTTTGGGACGAGAATTTCGGATCCGGCACTTTGACCGACAGCACGCAGGTCAGTCCTTCCCGCGCGTCGTCGCCGGTCAGCGCCACCTTTTCCTTTTTGGCGATGCCGGATTCGGTGGCGTAATTATTGATGGTGCGGGTAAGCGCGCCGCGGAACCCGGCCAGATGGGTGCCGCCGTCCCGTTGCGGAATATTGTTGGTGAAGCACAGCATCGTCTCGTGATAGCTATCCGTCCATTCCATCGCGACTTCGACGGTGACGCCCTCGCGCTCGCCAATGACCGCGATCACCGGACGATGGAGCGCGTTCTTGCCGCGATCGAGATATTGAACGAAAGCCTCGATGCCGCCCTCGTAATGCATTTCGACGGATTTGGGCTCGACCCCGCGCACATCCTGCAGCGTCATGGTCAGCCCCGAATTAAGGAACGCCAATTCGCGCAAGCGGTGTTCGATGGTCGCAAAATCGAATTCGACCATGGTGAAGATCTTGGTCGACGGCAGAAAAGTGATCTCGGTTCCGGTGCGGTCGCCGGTTTCGCCGGTCACTTTGAGCGGGGCCGTCGGATCGCCACCCTCGAAGCGCATCCCGTGTTCCTTGCCGCCGCGGCAGATCTTGAGCTCTAGCCATTCGGAAAGCGCGTTCACGACCGAGACGCCGACGCCGTGGAGGCCGCCGGAGACCTTGTAGCTGTTCTGGTCGAATTTTCCGCCGGCATGAAGATGGGTCATGATGACTTCGGCCGCCGAAACGCCTTCCTCGGAATGGATATCGACCGGAATGCCGCGGCCGTTATCGGTCACGGTCACCGAGCCGTCGGGGTTAAGGCGCACATCGACCCGGTCGCAATAGCCGGCCAGGGCCTCGTCCACCGCATTGTCCACCACCTCGTAAATCATATGGTGAAGGCCGGAGCCGTCATCGGTGTCGCCGATGTACATGCCGGGACGCTTGCGAACGGCATCGAGCCCGCGCAGAACCTTGATCGATTTGGCGTCGTAAACGGGCTCGGTCTTGCCGGGTGCGTCGTTTGCCATGCTTGCCATTGCCGTCCTCGCGCCTAAGCCGGCATTGCAGCGCCCGCTCCGACGCGGAAGAACTGCGCTCGTACGCCAAGATTGCCGAAGGTCTCGCGCTCGGTCCCGGTGAGCCAGAATTGGGCGCCGGTTTCGGTCAGGTGATCGAACAGCGCCCCGCGGCGGAGCGAATCGAGATGGGCCGCGACTTCATCCAGCAGCAATAGCGGCGCCTGGCCGCGCTCTTGCGCGATGAGGCTGGCAATCGCCAGCACCATGCCGATCATCAACGCCTTCTGTTCGCCAGTCGAGCAAAGCCCGGCGGCAAGAGTTCTTGGCGCGGTGGTATACAAGCAAATCGCTGCGATGCGGACCGAAAGACGCCCCGCCGGTCAGCGCGTCGTCGCCGCGCGACTGCAATAAGCTCTGACGCAGCTTCATTTCCGCTTCGAGCGCCGGCATTTCCGACAGGGATTCTTCGACCGCGCCGTCAACAGCAAGAACCGCCCCGGGGAAGGGTCCGAAGCCCGCTGCCGCGATCTTTGAAATTCGCGCCGCCGCTTCGATTCGGGTTGCAGAAATCGCCACCCCTTCGCTCGCCATGCGCTCTTCCAAGACATCGAGCCACAAGGGATCCGCCCTGCCGGCGCGCAGGAGCCGGGCGCGCTCACGCAGCGCCCGCTCATAGGCGTTGACCCGGGTCGCGTGGCTGCGCTCGAGACCGTAAATGGCGCGATCGAGAAAACGCCGGCGCCCGGATGCGCCATCGAGGAACAGCCGGTCCATTTCCGGCGTCAGCCACAGCGCGGCGAACACCGTGCCGAGTTTGGCGGGTGTGCTGGTTTCACCGTCGATGCGCGCCAATCTGCGCTCCGGCATGGCTGCTTCTTCCTCGCCATCTTCGTCTTCAATACGCGCCGCCGCCCGCGGGTCGCGCCCGGTTCCAAGCCGGATTTCGCCTTCGGGAGTCGAAACGCTGGCCGCCACGGCCCAACAAGCATCCGTTGCCGCGCCGTGACGAAGCAAATCCGCCTGACGCACCCGGCGAAGCCCTCGACCCGGGACCAGCAGGGATAGCGCTTCCAAGAGATTGGTTTTGCCGGCGCCATTCGGGCCGAACAGCACCACCGGCGTACGATCGGTTTCCATCCGCAAGCTCGCATAGCCGCGGAAATCGGTGAGCGAAAGCCGCGTCACCGCAAGGGGCCCCGGATGCTCCCGCATCTCGCCCCGAATGAGGGTCGCCTCTCTCACACCCGCATCGGCATCAGGACATAAAGCGCGCTCGCGTCGGCGACATCCCGGACCACCGTTGGCGACGCCGCATCGGCCATCGCGAACCGGGCGGTCTCGCCCTCGATCTGGCGCGTGATGTCGAGGAGATATCGCGAGTTGAACCCGATTTCGAGCACGCTTCCGGAATAGCTCACCCCGAGCTCTTCGGTCGCGGTACCGTTCTCCGGACTGGTGGCAGAAAGCTTCAACGTCCCGTCCCTGAGCTCGACTTTTACCGCTCGCGATTTCTCAGTGGAAATCGTCGAGACGCGATCAACCGCCTCGGCGAATTCCTTGCAGCCGACGTCCATCACTTTGTCGTTGGCCTCGGGAATCACCCGCTGATAATCGGGGAAGGTGCCGTCGATCAGTTTCGAGGTCAGCTCGACGTCGTCGAAAGCGAAGCGAATCTTGGTGTCCGATAGGCTAATCGAGACTTCAGCGTCGAGATCCTCGAGAAGCCGCCGCAATTCCTGGACCGTTTTGCGCGGAACAATGACACCCGGCATGCCCGAAGCGCCCTGGGGCCGTGCCATTTCGACCCGGGCAAGCCGGTGGCCATCGGTTGCCACCGCACGCAAGACCGGCACCTTGCCGCTTTCAGTCACGTGTAAATAAATGCCGTTCAGGTAATAGCGCGTCTCTTCGGTGGAAATGGCGAAGCTCGATCGATCAATGAGCGTACGGAGCTCTGCCGCCGGCAAGACGAAACGATGCGGAAACTCGCCGCCGGTCATCATCGGAAATTCTTCCGGCGGCAGCGACGCCAACGTGAATCGCGAGCGCCCGGATTTGATCGCGAGCCGCGCCCCTTCCTCGCCCAATGCGATTTCGACCTCGGCACCTTCGGGCAATTTGCGCACGATCTCGTACAGCGTGTGCGCGGGCGCGGTGGTCGTGCCTTTGGCGCGGATGGTCGCCGGAGTCTTCTCGACAATGGCGATATCCATGTCGGTCGCCGTCAACGACAGGGCGTCGCCAGCGGCGCTCAACATCACATTGGCCAAAATCGGGATCGTGGTGCGGCGCTCGACGACACTTTGGGCATGGGCGAGCGACTTGAGAAGTGCGGCGCGTTCGATGGTGAACTTCATGCGCGTTTAAGTGGCTGCAAGACGGCCCCGAAGAAGGCCCGGATCGAGGGGCTTTTGAACCCCGTCCGGGCACCTCGCCACAGGGGGCCTTATCAGCCCTTTCGGCGGGTTTATTTATTATAGCAGAAGCGGTTGAAATCCGAAGTTTTTTCGGCTGAAAAACCGAGCTCTCCTTGCCCCGAAAAAGGGCGGTTTTCCGGGCCTAAAATCGGGTCTTGGAGCGGGCCTCGGAGCAGGCCTGGGAGCGGGTCTCGGATAAGGGGGCCGGAGACCCCCAACAAAGACGGGCTTTTTCAGCCCTCCAGCATCCGGCGTAAAAGGTCGATGTCCTCGGCCAGGCCGGAATCGGTCGCCCGCAACTCCTCGATCTTCTGGACCGCATACATGACCGTGGTGTGGTCGCGGCCGCCGAATTTGCGGCCGATTTCCGGCAGCGAGCGGGAGGTGAGCTGCTTGGACAGGTACATGGCGACCTGGCGGGGCCGGGCAACCGCCCGGGCGCGGCGGGCCGAATGCATGTCCGAAGTGCGGATGCGGTAATGCTCGGCCACCCTCTTCTGGATTTCCTCGATCGTGACCCGCCGGTCGGAGGCCCGCAGCAGGTCATGCAGGACTTCCTGGGTCGTTTCCAAGGTCACCGGTCGGCCGACCAAGGTGGCATGGGCGACGATGCGATTCAGCGCGCCTTCGAGCTCGCGCACGTTCGAGCTGATCTTATGCGCCAGGAATTCGAGCACCTTGGAGGGGATTTCGATTTTCATCTGCTCGGCCTTGGATTGAAGGATCCCCAGACGAAGCTCATAGGTGGTGGGGTGAATGTCGGCGACCAAACCCCAGCCAAGCCGCGAGCGCAGGCGTTCTTCAAGTTGCTCCAAGTCCACCGGCGATTTGTCGGCGGAAACGACAATTTGATGGTTCTGATCGACCAAGGCATTGAAAGTGTGGAAAAATTCTTCCTGCGTCGTCTCTTTGCCGCTGATGAACTGAATGTCGTCGATCATCAGCACGTCGACGGACCGGAATTGCTCCTTAAACGCCATGGTGTCCTTGAAACGCAGCGCCCGGATGAACCGGTACATGAATTTCTCGGCCGACATGTAGAATACGCGGCGCTTGGGGTCCCGTTCCCGGATATGCCAGGCAATGGCGTGCATGAGATGGGTTTTGCCAAGTCCGGTGCTGCCATAAAGGAATAAGGGATTGAACGAAACGCTTTCGCTTTCGGCGACGCGCCGCGCCGCGGCAAACGCAAGCTCGTTCGGTTTTCCGACGACGAAATTGGAAAATGTGAGTCGCGGATCGAGCGGCGCGCTGAAGTCGTCACGCTCTTCCGTACCATCGTTGGCGGGAACGCGGCGCGACATCGACGGAAAAGTCGCGGCGGGCGCGGACTCCGACGAAGTTTCGGTCTTGGTCGCTCGCCCCGGATCGACCTGGATGGCAATGGCTCGAATCGCCGGATTCTCTTCGCGCCAGAGCGCCTGGATGCGATCCACATAGTGATCGACAATCCAGTCGCGGACGAACCGGGTCGGCGCCGAAATGCGAATTTCGCCGTTGCTGGCGCCGATCAAGGTGAGAGGCTTCAGCCAGCTGCGGAAGGCATCTTCGCCGAATTCCTGGCGAAGCTGGCCGCGCACACGCGCCCATTCGGCTCCCAATCCAGCATTGTTGTGGCCGACGGTCATCCGCTATTCCTGCGTCCAGGGTAGATCGGCGTGTTTCCACCCGCCGGCGGCACCTCGATGCCCTCGATCGTCGGTCGGACCTTCAAACCCTTCGGCGACGTTGTAGCAGCGCTTGAATCCGAGCGCGCTCAAGGCCATCGCCGCCGCCTTCGATCGGTTGCCGGAGCGGCAAATGAAAAGAAGCGGCGTCTCTTCGCGCGCGCCCCCCGCCCGCACCTGCTCGGCGAAGGCGGGATTGGGCTGCATCGCCGGGAAAATCTGCCAGGCCGCAAAGATCGGCTTCTTGCCGAGCGGCCGCAAATCCGGGACGCCGACGAACATCCATTCCGGAAGCGTGCGGCAATCCACCAACATTGCTTTGGGATCAGAGGCGAGCAACTCCCAGGCTTCTTTGGGAGCGAGATCGCCTGCGTATTGTCCCCCCGTCACGCCCGCGCCTCCCTTTGAGCCCGTGGCCCGCGACGCGAGCAAACAAACCAGTTCGTGTCCGTCCCATAACGCAACACGTTTGCCCCGCCACGAAAATCGAAACCCCGCCCGTTTCGCGTGAGAGAAGGAAAGTTCTTTTCGGAAATTTACGCCCGAACCCGGAGCATCGAAAATCGCAAGATTTTCGACGTATTATATTTGTGATTTGTCCGAAGTCCTCGCCCGCCCTCGCCGGTGACTTTACTCAGAGACCCCGTTTCTGGCAATACGATTGAATCGCGCAACGGGAAAAAAATCAGACGCGGTACGATGACGCGACATAGCAAACGAATCGCGGCAGAAACAATGACATGCCCGCACATGTACACAGAAGTATTGTGCGTTGCCCTCGACGAACCACTAGCTGCGGCGGTTCGCTGTCGACACAAGACATCGCCGCGGTCATGGAATGCCGCGGCGCGAAAATGAAGTCGTAAAATTTTTCGTTAAAGCTTTTTGATGCGCGCCGAGAGTTCGCGATAGTTTGCGTGCCATGGCGTTCTTGTGAACGATCTTGTTGTGCACGCCGCGCATCAGCTCGGGTTGCGCCACGCGGAACGCGGCTTGGGCGGCTTTCTTGTCGCCGCCGGCGATCGCTTCTTCGACTTTGCGCAAATAAGTATGCAACCGCGATTTCCGAACGCGATTGACCGCGGTGCGCGTGATCGTTTGACGAGTCCGCTTTTTTGCGGAACGGATATTGGCCATGGCCGAAACCCCTGTTTACCGTCGAGAAGCCCTGCCGCTCGCGGGCTGGGCCTTATAACCTTGGTCCGCCGCCCCGTCAAGCCGAGGCCGGCGTCGTCAAAGGCCTCTTAAACGCCCGTAAAATCAATGCCGGCGCAGGTCATGGCATGGCATTCGGCGCCAAATAGAAGCGAACCGTGGTGGACCTGTCGTCGCTGCCTTGCCCGTCGCTGATTTCGAGATCCAGAACCTCGCCCTCACGGCGATAACGGTGTGCCGTGACCTTTTTCCAGCCGAGATGGGGCAAGGTCTTATCGTAGAAAGCGGCGACTTCGGCCACCGTGACTTTGCCTTTCGCATAGGCCTCAACGACCCGGCCCGATGGCGTATCGAACATCGTTCCGGCATCGGGCACTTGGGTCAAACCCGGCATCAGAGGAAGATCGTCGAATCCCGAAACGAAACTGCCGCCGCCGTTCTCGGCTGCTACAAGCGGCTGCTCAACGAACGCGCAAACGACAATAAGCGCGATCACCAAGCCGAATCTGCGGTGCCGGGCGGGAAGAGAATTCATCAACAAAGCCTATCACATTCATCGTGCCGATTTCATCGCGCCAGCATGCCGGAGAGTGCACCGGCGGTTGCGGGCTTGCGGGCGATTTTTTGTCAGCGCTGGCGGCGCGGGCAATAAAAGGTTGCGCGCCCGGCTTGGACGATTCGCTGGATTCCGCCGGTTGCCGCAACATCGCAATCGCAACCCGGGCAGGCTTCGCCCTCGCGTCCATAGACCGTAAAATTATGCTGGAAATAGCCGGGGTCGCCGTCCGGCCGGCGGTGATCGCGTAAGGTGGAACCCCCAGCGGCGATCGCATCATTCAGCACGGCGCAAATGGCTGTGGCGAGGCGGGCCAGCCGGTCCGGGCTAAGAGACCGCGCCCGGCGACGCGGCGAAATGCCGGCCCGGAACAGCGCCTCGCTCACGTAAATGTTGCCGAGCCCCGCGATCACGTGTTGATCGAGAAGGGCGGCTTTGATCGTCGTCGCGCGATTTTTCAGGGCCTCGCGCAAATACGGCGCGTTAAAACCGGGCCCAAGCGGCTCGATGCCCAAATCCTTGAGAAGCGGATGACGGAATAGCTCGTTTTGATCGGCAAGCGTCATCAAACCGAACCGGCGTGCGTCATTGAAATAAACGAACGTTCCGTCATCGACGCCCAAGATGACGTGGTCATGCGGCCCGGGCGGCGGCGGCTTTCGATAGAGCAGCATCCGGCCGGACATGCCGAGATGCACGATCAACGCATGTCCGTCATCGAGGTTCAGAAGAAGATATTTGGCGCGGCGCTCGATCCCGGTGATTTTCCGGCCGACCAGGCGCCCCGCAAGATCGCGGGGCAGGGCCTTTCGCAAATCCGGACGGCGCGCCTCGACCCTGGTCAATCGCCGGCCGACGAGCCTTGCCGCCAAGGCTCGGCGCACGGTTTCAACTTCCGGCAATTCGGGCATGGCCGGCACATATAGCCTAGGGTGGCGTCCCTGCGCTATCTTTACGCGATGGACCCGAACGCTCCCGAATCGCGACCGAGCGGGGCGCAGATCACCACCGACTTCGGCTTCCGCCGGGTCCGCGCCAGCGACAAATCCGCGCTTGTCCGCGCCGTCTTCGATGGCGTCGCCGATCGCTATGACCTGATGAACGATTTGATGTCGTTCGGCATTCATCGGCTGTGGAAGCACACACTTCTCGATTGGCTGGCGCCGCAGGCGGGCATGCGGCTTCTCGATGTCGCCGGCGGAACCGGCGACGTTGCCCTGCGTTTTCTGGCGCGGGTGCAAGATAAGCCGGGATCGGGACAACGGGCTTCCGAAGCCATCGTCTGCGACGTCAACGAGGCGATGATGCAGGTCGGGCGATCGCGGGCGCTTGATCGCGGAATCGTGCGGAATTTGAGTTTTGTCTGCGGCTCGGCGGAAAATCTTCCTGTCGCGAGTGTCACGGTCGACGCCTGCACGATTGCTTTTGGTTTGCGCAACGTCACCGATTTCCGCAAAGCCCTGGCCGAGATGTATCGGGTCCTCACCCCCGGCGGCCGGTTTCTCTGCCTTGAATTCAGCCGGGTCGATACGCCGATTCTCGCCGCCCTCTACGATCGCTATTCTTTTTCCGTCGTGCCCCTCCTGGGCCGCGTCGTTGCCGGGAATGAAGAAGCGTACCGTTACCTGGTCGAAAGCATCCGGCGCTTTCCTGACGCCGATTCGCTTGCCGCAATGATGCGCGAGGCGGGTTTTGGCCGCGCGCGATACCGGCTGCTTTCCGGCGGCGTTGCTGCCCTGCATTCAGCGTGGCGACTCTAAGCCCATGGATGCATCGCGCAGCCTTCGCAATCTTGCGCGCCTGATCGGCATCGCCCGTACGCTGGCGCGCTTCGATGCCCTGTTCGCCCTGAAATCTCTCGCGGTTGCGCCGAAGCTGGTTGTGCTCGTCGGGGTGTTTTGGCGGCCTCAATCGGCGGTCGCGGGCTTACGCCCCGGACAACGGCTGGCGCGTGCCTTGCAGACCCTCGGCCCGAGCTTCATCAAACTCGGCCAGATGCTCGCCACTCGCTCCGATCTGGTTGGCGAAGGGATCGCCATCGATCTCTCCGAACTGCAGGATCGCCTGCCGCCGTTTTCCGGTGCCATCGCCAGAGAAACCGTCGCGGCCGAGCTGGGCCGGCCGGTGGAGCAGCTCTATGCAAGATTTGACGACGTTCCGATTGCAGCGGCCTCGATCGCGCAGGTTCATTACGCCACCACGGCCGATGGCCGCGACGTCGCGGTCAAGGTGCTGCGCCCCGGCATCGAACGGGCCTTCGCCCGCGATCTCGATCTTTTCTTATGGGTGGCCGAGACGATCGAACGGTTGCAGCCTCAGTTTCGGCGCTTACGCCCTTGCGAAGCGGTAAAAATATTCGCCGATACGGTGCGCGCCGAAATGGATTTGCGGCTCGAGGCCGCAGCCGCGTCGGAGCTGGCGAAGAACTTCGCCGACGATCCCGGATTCGTGGTTCCGAAAATCGATTGGACGCGCACCGCACGACGCGTCCTGACCTTGGAACGCGTTAGCGGGATTCGCATCGACGATCGCGCGGCCTTGATCGCCGCCGGCCACGATCCGGACACAATCCTCGCCAAATCGGCCAATCTCGTTTTCGCGCAAGTTTTCCGGGACGGATTTTTTCACGCCGATCTTCATCCCGGCAATTTGTCTGTGGACGCCAAGGGACGAATTGTCGCGGTCGATTTCGGGATCATGGGCCGGCTCGATCATAAGACTCGCAATTACCTCGCCGACATGCTGCTCGGTTTTTTGAACGGCGACTACGAGCGGGTGGCGGACGTGCATTTCCGCGCCGGCTATGTTCCCGCCCATCAATCGCGCGATGTTTTCGCCCAAGCCTGCCGCTCGATCGGCGAGCCGATCCTGGGCCTGCCGCTCCATCAAATTTCGATCGCCCGGCTTTTGGGCCAACTCTTCCAAGTGACCAAAACCTTCGAGATGGAAACGCAGCCCCAGTTGTTGCTGCTTCAGAAAACCTTGCTGATGGCCGAAGGGGTGGGACGGCGTTTGAACGAGAACGTCAACATGTGGATTTTGGCGCGGCCGCTCATCGAGAAATGGATGCGCGACAATCGCAGCCCCGAGGCCCGGTTTCGCGAAGTCCTGCGCGAGGTCGTTTCCGGGCTCGATCGGCTGCCAAGCCTTCTCCGGGATATGGAAACCGCGACCGCCATGATTGCCGACGGCGGTTTGCGGCTGCACCCTGAGTCACTCAAGCAGCTTGCGGCCCAGCATGCCCGTCAAACGCCCTCATGGCCGCTTTGGCTGGCGGTAGCGCTGGCCATCGCTCTTTCCCTCGTCGCTTTGCTCTAGGGCCTGTCCGGCGGTTACATCCGGGCCAGCAGCCCCCTCGGGCGCGGGCCGCCTGGCAGCAATCGAGCTTGCGCCTACCACCTTTGCTCCGCTACGATAATACAAAGCTCTTGCGTAAATGCTTTGGATTTTACGGTATTGACCGACATGCTTGCCGGCAAACGCATCCTTCTCATCATCTCTGGCGGGATCGCCGCTTATAAGAGCCTCGATCTGATTCGGCGGCTGCGGGAACGCGGCGCATCGGTGCGCTGCGTGTTGACCAAAGGTGGGGCGGAATTCGTGACCCCGCTTTCGGTCGCGGCCCTTTCCGAGGACAAAGTCTATTCCGAGCTCTTCTCCCTAACCGATGAAAGCGAGATGGGCCATATCCGGCTGTCGCGGGAAGCGGATCTGGTTATCGTCGCACCCTTAAGTGCCGACCTGCTGGCGAGAGTGGCGCAAGGCCGCGCCGATGATTTGGCCAGCGCCGTTCTGCTCGCCACCGACAAGCCGGTTCTGATCGCGCCGGCGATGAATCATCGCATGTGGACCAATGCCGCCACTCAAAGCAATTTGGCGGTCGTCGAGAAACGCGGCCTTCGCCGCATCGGCCCCAATGAGGGCGCCATGGCCTGCGGCGAAGAAGGGCCTGGCCGGATGGCAGAAGTTTCCGAGATCGTCGCCGGCGTTGAAAATTATTTTGCGACCGGTGCGCCCCTTTCGGGCCGGCGGGCTTTGGTGACCAGCGGCCCCACCCAAGAACCGATCGATCCGGTTCGTTTCATCGCCAATCGCTCTTCGGGCAAGCAAGGCCACGCGGTGGCGGCGGCCCTGGCACGATTGGGCGCCGAAACGATTTTGGTCGCGGGGCCAACCTCCCAGCCCAATCCGCCCGGGGTTTCGGTTGTTCGCGTGGAAACCGCCGCCCAGATGCTGGAAGCGTGCAAAGCAGCGCTGCCGGTCGACATCGCGGTTTGCGCGGCGGCCGTCGCCGATTGGCGGCCCTCCGAGCCGCAATCCCGCAAGATCAAGAAAAAGAACGGCGCACCGGCGGCAATCGCGTTGACGCCCAATCCGGATATTTTGGCGGCACTATCGGCGGCATCGAATATGCGACCCCGTCTCGTTATCGGATTCGCCGCCGAGACCGAGCCGGACGCGAAAGAGATCATCGCCAAGGCAACGGCCAAGCGTGCCGAAAAGGGCTGTGACTGGATCGTGGCGAACGATGTCGGTGACGCGACCGGCACATTCGGCGGCGACGAAAATGCGGTTCATGTCATCGACGAGATGGGTGCCACTTCTTGGCCGCGCCTGCCGAAGGTTGAAGTTGCGCAGCGCCTCGCCGAGCGCATTGCCGGATATTTCACGAGGATTCAATGAACACACTGACGCTTGCGGTGCGCCGGCTTCCCCATGGCAAGGACTTGCCCTTGCCCGCTTATGGCTCGGCGGGTGCTGCCGGGCTGGATTTGATGGCGGCGGTCGAGACCGATCTCGTGCTGAAGCCGGGGAAACACGCCATGGTTCCAACCGGCATCGAGATCGCCTTGCCCGCAGGATTCGAAGCCGAAGTGCGCCCGCGCTCGGGCCTGGCACTCCGCCACGCGGTCACCGTTCTGAACGCGCCGGGAACGATCGATTCGGATTATCGGGGCGAAATCGGCGTCATCCTCGTCAATTTGGGCGATACTTCGTTCACGGTGACGCGGGGCATGCGTATCGCCCAACTCGTCGTGGGCCGGATCTCACGCGTCGACTGGCAGGAAACCGAAATCCTCGAAGAAAGCGACCGCGGCGGCGATGGCTTCGGATCGACCGGAGGAATCCGGTCGTAACCGCCCATGCTGAAGCTTTCGAAAAAACTACTGTTCGCGATCGAGGCCGTACTCGATATCGCCTACAACGCGGGGAGCCAGCCGGTGCAAAGCCGCGAGATCACGCTGCGCCAGGGCATTCCGCGGCGTTATCTTGAACAGGTCCTGCAACAATTGGTGCGGGCCGAAATTCTGACCGGGGTGCGCGGACCCAAGGGTGGATACCGTTTGGCACGGGAGCGGCGGCGGATTTCCGTCGCCGACATCACCCGGATCGTGCGCACCATGGAGACGGCCGCCAACCCCATCAAGGATCCGGCCGGTTCCGAGCTCGGGCACAAAGTCGTGCGACCGCTTTGGCTCGACCTCGAATCCGAGGTCATGAGCCGTCTGGAATCGGTCACCATCGAGGACCTTTGCCTTCGCGCCCACAAGGAACGTGTGGAAAGCGAAGCCGATCGAAAGCTCGACTTTTCGATTTGAAAATATTGACCGCTGAGGAATTCGCGGGGAAACGGAGGAAATCACAATGAAAGCTGCGCCAATGAAGACCGCAACCGCGCCGGGGCCCGAATTTCGCGGCCGCATCTACGACAGCATTATTGAGACCATCGGCGCCACCCCCTTGGTGCGCATCAACCGGCTCGCCAAAGAGGCAGGGTGCAAAGCCGACATTCTGGCCAAGCTGGAATTCTTCAATCCGCTGGCTTCGGTTAAAGACCGGATCGGGCTTGCCATGATCGAGGCCGCGGAACAGGCGGGGAAGATCGGCCCGAAAACCGTTCTGGTCGAACCCACCAGCGGCAATACCGGGATAGCGCTGGCCTTCGTCTGTGCCGCCAAGGGCTACAAGCTGATCCTCACCATGCCGGAAAGCATGTCCGTGGAGCGGCGCAAGATGCTGATGTTGCTCGGCGCGCAAATCGAACTCACGCCGGCGGCGCAAGGGATGAAAGGCGCTATTGCCCGCGCGGAAGCCTTGGTGACAGAATTGCCTGACGCCTTCATGCCTCAGCAATTCAAGAACGCCGCCAATCCGGAAATTCACCGCCGGACCACCGCCGAAGAAATCTGGCGCGATACCGCCGGCGGCGTCGATGCGGTGATCTCGGGTGTCGGCACCGGCGGCACCATCACCGGCATCGGCCAGGTGCTCAAATCCCGCAAACCTTCCGTCAAAATGATCGCGATCGAGCCCGAGGACAGTCCGGTGCTTTCCGGCGGCCTTGCCGGCCCGCACAAGATTCAAGGCATTGGCGCCGGTTTCGTGCCGGAAATCCTCGACCGCAGCGTGATCGACGAAGTGATTCGCATCGGAAATGAGACCGCTTTTTCCATGGCGCGCAAGGCGGCAAGGCTCGAGGGAATTCCGGTCGGCATTTCTTCCGGTGCCGCCATCGCCGCGGCCCTCGAAGTGGGCGCTAGGCCCGAGATGGCCGGCAAGATGATCGTGGCGATCATTCCGTCCTTTGCCGAGCGCTATCTCTCCACCGCATTGTTCGAGAATTTGTAAGCGCCCTTTTCGATGGACTTCAGCGACGACCAGCTCCGCCGCTATGCCCGCCACATCAGTTTGCGTGAAGTAGGCGGGACGGGGCAGGCGAAGCTCCTGTCGTCTTCGGTGCTCGTGGTGGGGGCGGGCGGCTTGGGCTCGCCGCTTTTGCTTTACTTGGCGGCCGCCGGTGTCGGCAAAATCGGCATCGCCGATCATGATACGGTCGACCTGACCAATCTTCAGCGCCAAGTCATTCACGGCACATCCCGGATCGGGATGGCCAAGGTCGAAAGCGCCGAAAAGACCATCGCCGACATCAATCCCGACGTGACCCTCGTCGCCCATCCCGTAAAAATAGAGACGCGCAATGTGGCCGGCATCATCGCCGGTTACGATCTTATCGCCGATGGGTCCGACAATTTCGAGACCCGCTATCTGTTGAACGACGCCTGTTATTGCGCCAAAAAACCGCTGGTGATGGCGGCGATCCTGCGTTTCGATGCGCAACTTTCGACCTTCCGCGCTTATCAGCCGGGCGACAATCCCTGTTATCGCTGTCTGTTCCGCGAGCCACCGCCAGCGGGGCTTATCCCGACTTGTTCGGAAGGCGGCGTCTTGGGTGCGCTGGCCGGCGCCGCGGGCTCGATTCAAGCGACCGAGGTAATCAAAGAGCTCCTGCAGATCGGCGAGGGACTATCCGGTTCGCTCCTTGTCTATGACGCGCTGTCGGCGGTGTTCCGCAAGATCCGCATTCACCGCGATCCCGATTGCCCGCTTTGCGGCGATCGCCCGACGATCACCGAGATCGGCGGTCATGGCTAAAGACCCGCACGGCGCATTGAAAGACGCGCGAAGCGCGTTGGGCATCATTGTTCATTCCGGCGATGTGGAGCGGGTGCACTATGCCTTGGCGCTGGCCAGCTCGGCCGCCGCCGTCAACACGCGGGCGATTTTGTTTTTCACGATGGGCGGGCTTCGCGCGCTGCTGAAAGATCGCGACGGCCAACCCGGCTGGCACGCTCTTTCGCCGGGCGAAAGCGGACTTTCCCCGGCCGTACGGGACAAACAACTCGAAGAACGCGGGGCCGCGAGTGTCGCCGAGCTGCTTTCAGCCTGCGCCGGGCTCGGCGTCACGTTCATGATTTGCGAAATGGGACTTCGCGCGATGGGGTTCAGCCGCGGCGATTTGCGCAGCGATATCCCCTATGTCGAAGGCGGCATCGTCACGATGCTGAACAAGACCGAAGACGGAAAGATCGTCTTCGTTTGACGCCGCCCCGGATGTTCCGGCCCCGATGGCGCGCCAGATCATGCTCTAGAACATCGTCTCGATGACCCGATCCGGCGGGTTGTGGCCGTCGGCGAAGGTCTTGATATTGATAATGACCTTCTCGCCCATATCGATGCGGCCTTCCAGGGTCGATGAACCCATATGCGGCAACAGCACCGCATTTTCGAGCTCAAGCAACTTCGGATTGATCGACGGCTCGTGTTCGAACACGTCTAGTCCGGCGCCCGCAATCTCGCCCGCGCGCAGCATCCGGGCGAGCGCGTTCTCGTCGATCACTTCGCCCCGCGAGGTGTTGACGATATAGGCATCGGGCTTCATCAATTTGAGACGCCGCGACGACAGCAGATGGAACGTTGCGGGCGTATGCGGGCAATTGATTGAGACGATATCCATATGCGCCAACATTTGATCGAGGCTCTCCCAATAGGTCGCCTCCAATTCTTTTTCGACGTCGGCGGAAATCCGGCGGCGGTTGTGATAGTGAATGGCGATGCCGAATCCCTTGGCGCGCTTCGCGACCGCGCAGCCGATCCGGCCCATGCCGATAATCCCCAACTTCTTGCCCCAGATGCGGTGGCCGAGCATGGAGACCGGGCTCCATCCTTTCCACTCGCCCGAGCGCACCAGCCGCTCGCCTTCAACCAGCCGCCGCGGCACGGCCAGAATAAGCGCCATGGTCATGTCGGCGGTGTCCTCGGTTAATACGCCGGGCGTATTGGTGACCACGATGCCGCGCTGGCGGGCGGTGGCGAGATCGATATTGTCGACGCCGGTGCCGAAATTGGCGATCAGCTTGAGCCGTGGCCCGGCCTGGGACAGCACCGAGGAATTGATCCGGTCGGTCACGGTCGGGACCAAAACGTCGGCATCCTTAACGGCCGCAATCAGATCCGTCTGGCTCATCGGCTTGTCCGCCGTATTGAGGCGCGTCTCGAAAAGCTCCACCATCCGGGCCTCGATCACGTCCGGGATTTTCCGGGTGACGATCACCACGGGCCTCTTGCGCGCCATTTTTGCCTACTCCAGCCGGTTTCCTTGGGCACGGGCCCTGCTACGCCGCGGCCCGTCTTTGTTCGCCACGCCCATAACAAGATGGCGCTGCCTTGTCCAGTAAATGTCCGGGCCCGCCTTATCCGGCCCGGCCGAGCCCTAGCGGCAACGGCTTGACCTGCCGTTTCCGCCCGCCCTTATAATGCGCGCCCCATGCCCAAGGCGCATTCTTTAGGCCGCACTTCTGTTCCTGCCGGATATCGCTTCGGAGCGCTGGCCTTGGGACTATGGCTCGCCGTAACCGGTTTCGGCCTAGCCCAAAGCGGCTTGCCCGTCCCCCGCTTCGTCTCGATTCATGCCCCGAAAGTCAATGTCCGGACCGGCCCCGGGGCCCGCTACCCGGTCGATTGGGTCTTGGTGCGCAAGAGCATGCCCGTCGAAATCGTCGCCGAGTTCGAGCACTGGAGAAAAATTCGCGATTGGCAGGGAACCGAGGGCTGGGTCCACCAAAATATGCTTTCCGGGAACCGTACCGCCGTCGTGATGAACGAGATGCGGGCCTTGAGACGAAGCGCCGACGAAGCCTCGCCGATCGTGGCGAAGGTCGAGCCGGGGGTCATCGGGCACGTCCTGTCTTGCGAGCATGCGTGGTGCCGCCTCGAGATCTCGGGCTTCAGAGGCTATATGAAGCGGACCGAGATTTGGGGCGTTCTGGACGACGAACGCTTCGAATAACCGCTCAGACGAAATCGGCGCTCAGCGCCGCGCGCACCGATTCGGCTATCACGGTCATGTGCGCGTATTCCGGATGATCGATGGCCACCACGACGCGCGCGCCCGGCTTCTTGAACCGCGCAATCTGATCACCCGTAAACGCAAAATGCATGAAATGCACGGATGAAGCCTTGCCGGCGGCATTGGTGCGATCGACATCTTCTTCCGGAACGCCCACCATCCTTTGATCGCCAACCGTCAACGACGTCGTATTTTCAACGCCGCCGAGTTTTCCGAGAACCCGCTTCCGGCGCTCCGGATCCTCGATCTCGAACATGATGGTGGCCACCAATTCGTGGCCCTTCGGGATGAGCGGGTTATAGGCGGCAAGCTCATCGGCAATTTGCGCCTCTCCGCCCTTTTCGATATGCAGCATTTCGTGAACCTGATGCCACATGGTGTCGAAATTCTCGAAATAGAACGTGGCGAACGGGCCGACCGAAATGCGGCGATTGCGCTTGATCGCCGTCACTGCCTTGCGGCGGTCGGCGCGAATTTTCGCGTAATCGGCAGGAGCCATGATATCTGCCTTGGTGATCTCAAACCGTGCCATCATTCAAATCCTCTCCATCCGCCGCCGCGGTTTTTATTCCGTAAACGAAAAACCGTAAGCCCGGGCAAAAAGCTCGATTGGATGCGGCGCCCCGCCTTCGACGGGGGCCCCCTCTAATTTTTCCATGCCCTGAACGATGTGCGCACCGGCCAGCGGGCACTCGGACGCGACATAAGGCGCCGGGCCGCTTGATGGCTGGGAGCCTTCCTTGGCGAGCCTTGCCGCTTGGCGTGCAACCGGTGCGCCGACTTTAAGGGCCGTCTCGAAATTTCCTTTGAACACGCCCCAAGAACCGCCATGCCCCGAGCAACGCTCGATCACATTGATCGACGTATCGGGGATGAGGCGCAGCATTTCGGCTGCCTTTTGACCCATGTTTTGGGCGCGGGCATGGCAGGCGATGTGGACCGTCACCGCGCGATCGAGCGGCTTCAGGCCCGGCGCCAGGCCTTCATGGCGGGCGATATCGACCACGTATTCGCTGGCGTCGTAAGTGGCTTGCGCCAAGCGTTTAACATCCGGGTCGTCGGGAACAATGAGCGGCCATTCGAATTTCAGCATCAGCGCGCAGGAGGGAACCAGCGCCACCACGTCATAGCCTTTGTCGACAAACCCGCCGAGTTCCTTCGCAACCTTGCGCGCATTCTCGGCGACCGCCGCGATGTCGCCATGTTCGAGCTGCGGCATCCCACAACAACCCGGATAGGCAACCTCAGTCTCGACTCCATTGCGAGCGAGAATGGCCCGGGCCGCCCTACCGATAGTCGGATTGTTGTAGTTGGCAAAGCAGGTCGCGTAGATCACCGCCTTGCGCCCGAAACCCGGCGCTTCGCGATTTGCGGTCAAGGGGTCGGATTTGGCGAGGCTTGCGAAACTCTTGCGGTGGTATCGGGGAAGGTCGGCATTGCGATCGACATGGACGATCCGTTCCATTGCCGCACGCGTGAATTTGCTTTTGCGGGACGTCGCCCAATTGGCGAGCGGTGCCAGAAATCCGCCGATTTTGGCATTGCGGTCGGTCTTGGTGAGCTGGCGCTCGGTGAAAGGAATTTCGCCTTTTGCCAGTTCCGCGGCGCGGTAGCGCAGCATCAGATGGGGAAAATCGATGTTGAATTCATGGGGTGGCACATAAGGGCACTTCGTCATGAAGCACATATCGCACAGCGTGCAGGCGTCGACGACGGGCTTGAAATCCGAGCTCGCAACCGAATCCAACTCGCCGGTTTTCGAGTTGTCGATCAGATCGAAAAGCCGCGGGAAGCTGTCGCATAAATTGAAACAGCGCCGGCAGGTATGGCAGACGTCGAAAACCCGCCGCAGCTCAGCGTCGATTTTTTCGGCATCGGTGAAATCAGGATCCGTCCAGGCCAAGGGGTGGCGGATTGGCGCCTCAAGGCTTCCTTCTCTCATGACAGCATCCTAATAGGACCGCGCGAAGAGCGGGCGGCGTTCGATGGGGGTAGCGATAGGGGGGCCTGCCGGCCCCCCACATCGCGTTGACGTCGTCTTCGTTAGCGGATCTCTTCCAGCGCCCGCTGAAACCGGCCGGCGTGGGACTTTTCCGCTTTGGCAAGCGTCTCGAACCAGTCGGCGATTTCCTCGAACCCTTCCTCGCGGGCAGATTTGGCCATCCCCGGATACATGTCGGTGTACTCGTGGGTTTCGCCGACCACGGCGGACTTCAGGTTCTTGCGGGTGTCGCCAATCGGCTCGCCCGTCGCGGGATCGCCAACCTCTTCGAGAAATTCGAGGTGGCCATGCGCATGTCCGGTCTCGCCTTCGGCGGTCGAGCGGAACACCGCCGAAACGTCGTTGAGGCCTTCGACATCGGCTTTTTGCGCGAAATAGAGATAACGGCGATTGGCCATCGATTCGCCGGCGAAAGCGTCTTTCAGGTTCTTTTCGGTTTTGCTGCCTTTGAGTTTCATCGAACACACTCCCGTGCTGCAGGCGTCATTCATATGCCGGCGGGCGGGCCTACAACAGCGCCCGCCCCACGGCTCATGCATGACTATGGGGCCCGCAGGCCCCATTGTCAATCGTTTAGAACTTTTCTAAAGTAGTCTCCAGGTACCTAATATTACTGGGAATTATTTGGTCTTAGCGGCAACCCTGACGATGACTTCGACGCGGGAAACCGTGCTTCCTTCGGGTGGTGCCGGGAGGTTGGCGACCGAAATTCCGGCCGCCGGAATATCGACGAGCTTGCCCGAATCCTGAAAGAAGAAATGATGGTGCTCGCCGTTATTGGTATCGAAATAGCAGCGGCCCGAATCGACCACCACTTCGCGGAGCAAACCCGCTTCGGTAAATTGGTGGAGCGTGTTGTAGACGGTGGCAAGCGAAACGCCGACGTCGGCGTCGCGAGCTTCTTTGTGCAGCTCTTCCGCTGTGACATGGCGATGCCCGGATTCGAACAGCAGTTTGGCCAACGCCAGGCGTTGACGCGTCGGCCTAAGCCCAGCACCACGCAAGCGGTCAAGAGCAGAAGTAAAGGGGCGCATGTCGCGATTTCCGTCCATTTACCGCGCGAAGCCTATTTTACCGTTTGTTTTACCGCTTGCAGCGAAAGCACGAAGCGGCCAAACCCAACCGCTATCCATAAGATAGTCATTGATTTGGAAAAGATCAAAATCATTATCGAGGCCGGCAGCTGGGCCGAATGAGCCCATTAACCAAACGCCGCCGGCACGCGGTCAATCGCCGGTTTGGATACGCTCGATCAGCTGCTGCACCGTCGGAATGAAACCATTCGAATAGAATGGGTCACCCGCAAATCGGTACGCATTATGCCCGGCGAACATCAATTCCGTATTGATGCTGTCGGTGTGGCTGATGGCTTGCAGCGTCTTCTGAATGCAATAGGACCGCGGGTCGGCTTTCTTGCCGGTGGTGCCCTGCTCGTTCTGCGCCCAATTGCTGAAGAGGCACGCGCTGAGGCAGCCCATGCAGTTGATCTGGTCGAGCCGAATTTCATTCGACTTCCGCGGCGTCACGAAAATGAGCGTTGAGTCGGGCGTGCGCATGGCTTCGGTGAAGCCCTGGCGCACCCAGGCTTCGGCCCGGATCTTGTCGGCGGCGGTCAAATAGACGACGCGCTGGCGCGCGCCCACCGGAAATGCCGTGTCATGCTCGCCGACGGGATTGGTGGAATAGGCGACTTGGCGCGCGGAGCGCTCTTCGAGTTCCTTGATGAAATCGTTGTAGACGGCCGATGAATAAAATCCGGTCGGGCTATATCGATTGAGGAAAATCTCGCCTTGCTTGAGCGTGAGCAGCTTTTGCTTCCATGCATCGGAAATCGGGCTTTCTTTCGTCAACAGCGGCCGGGTGCCGAACTGGAAAGCCACCGGGCCCAATTCCGGATTGTCGATCCAATCTTCCCATTCACGCAGGAACCACACACCGCCCGCCATGATGATCGGCGTGTCGTGCAGGCCGTATTCATTCATCAGGTGACGCATTTCGAGGACGCGCGGCAACGGCGGCTCGGGCTTCTCGGGATCTTCGACATTGCTGAGACCGTTATGGCCGCCCGCCAGCCAGGGTCTTCATAGACCACCGCGCCCAGCCAATCCCGGAAACGATGGTAAGCGCGTTTCCACAAGGCGCGGAACGCACGGGCCGACGACACGATCGGATAATAATAAACGCCGTATTTGGTGCAGATCTCGGCGATGCGATAGGGCATGCCGGCGCCGCAAGTCACACCATGGATGATTCCCTTGGCTGCTTCCAGCGTACGGTGAAGAATGGTCTCCGCCGCCGCCATCTCCCACAGCACGTTCATGTGGATGCGGCCCAATCCGTTCGCGATATCGTGGGCAACGCGCGCCTGATACAAGGCACCTTTCACCGCGAAATCGATCAGTTCTTGGTGGCGCTCGCGCCGGGTCCTGCCGTAATAGATTTGCGGCGACAGGTTTCCATTTTCAAAGAAATCGGCGTTGACGCCCGAAAACGTTCCAACGCCGCCTCCCGCAGCCCACGGCCCGGAGCTTTCGCCGTTCGACACCGAGATGCCCTTGCCCCCTTCAACCAGGGGAAGCACCTCGCGGCCGGACATGAAGATCGAATTCAGAGGCTTCATTCGATGCCGCCCACTCCCTGAGCCCGCACTCCGAAGATTACCCGACTACCGCAGTCAATGGACCGCGTCCCAACCCCATATAAGGCTATATGGGGCGAACGGTCGTTCTTCAACCACCCTTTCCGGCTAGGCGCCCCGAAAGTCATGTTCCGGCTAGGCGCCCCGAAAGTCATGCGGGCTTGGTCAAATCCTGGCCAGTCGCTTGGTCCACCGCCTTCATGCTCAGCTTGACCTTACCGCGATCATCCATGCCCAGCACCTTGACGGACACCATATCGCCTTCCTTGACGACCTCGCCGACGGTCTTCGGTCTGCCGGGCGCCAGTTCGCTGATATGCACCAGCCCGTCGCGCGGCCCCAAGAAATTCACGAAGGCGCCGAAATCCACGACCTTCACCACCTTGCCTTTGTAAATGGCGCCAACCTCGGGTTCGGCCACGATATTGCGGATCCAATCGATCGCGGCTTGGCTCGCCGCACCGTCGACCGCCGCGACTTTCACCGTCCCATCATCCTCGATATCGATCTTGGCGCCGGTCTTTTCCGTAATCTCGCGAATCACCTTGCCGCCGGTGCCGATGATCTCGCGGATTTTGTCTTTCGGCACATTGATGACGGTGATCCGTGGCGCATGATCGCTCAATTGCTCGCGTGCGGTTTCGAGCGCCTTGCGCATCTCATACAAGATATGCAGGCGGCCGTCGCGCGCTTGGGCAAGCGCCGTCTCCATGATGTCGCGGGTGATGCTGGTGATCTTGATGTCCATCTGCAGCGAGGTAACGCCCTTGTCGGTTCCCGCCACCTTGAAGTCCATGTCGCCGAGATGATCCTCGTCGCCGAGGATGTCCGAGAGCACCGCGTGGTCGTGATCTTCTTTGATCAATCCCATCGCAATGCCGGCAACCGGCGTTTTGATCGGAACACCGGCATCCATCATCGACAGGGACGTACCGCAGACGGTTGCCATCGACGACGAACCGTTGGATTCGGTGATTTCCGAAACGACGCGGGTCGTATAGGGGAACTCGGTCTTGTCCGGCAGAATCGGACGCAGCGCCCGCCATGCGAGCTTGCCGTGGCCGACTTCGCGCCGCCCGGTAAAGCCGACGCGGCCCGTCTCGCCCACGGAAAACGGCGGGAAATTGTAATGCAGCAGGAAATGCTCCCGGTATTCGCCTTCGAGCGCGTCGACGATTTGCTCGTCCTGGCCGGTGCCGAGCGTGGTGATGACCAACGCTTGCGTCTCGCCGCGGGTGAATAACGCGCTGCCATGGGCGCGCGGCAGGATTCCGACCTCGCAAACGATCGGCCGGATATCGCTCGTCGTGCGGCCATCGATGCGCTTTCCGGTTTTCAATATATTGCCGCGCACGATGTTCTTTTCGAGATCCTTGAAGAGACCGGGTGCGAGCTCGGCGTTTAAACCTTCGGCCGCGATCGTTTCAACCGCCTTGGCTTTCGCGGCGGAAATTTTTTCGTGACGGCTTTGCTTGTCCGTCACCGCGTAAGCGGCGCGAAGATCGCTTTCCGCGATTTCCTTCAGGCGCGCCGCGACCTGTTCCGTGCCTTCCGGCGCGGTCGGCAATGCCCAGGGTTCCTTCGCGCAATCTTCGGCCAAGTCGATGATGAGCTTGATGACCGCTTGCATTTGCTCGTGACCGAACATCACGGCACCGAGCATGATTTCCTCGGACAATTGCTTGGCCTCGGATTCGACCATCAGAACGCCGTTTGCGGTACCGGCAACCACGAGATCGAGCTCGCTGTTCGTCATCTCGTCGAGTTGCGGATTGAGAACGAATTGGCCGTTGATATAGCCGACCCTAGCACCCGCGATCGGGCCCAAGAACGGAACGCCCGATAGGGTCAAGGCGGCCGATGTGCCGATCATCGCCACAACGTCCGGATCGTTCTCGAGATCGTGGGACAGCACGGTGCAGATGATCTGGGTTTCATTGCGGAATTCGTGCGGGAACAAGGGCCGGATCGGCCGGTCCACCAAGCGCGAGGTCAGAGTTTCCTTCTCCGAAGGACGTCCTTCGCGCTTAAAAAAGCCGCCGGGAATTTTTCCGGCGGCATACGCCTTTTCGATGTAATTGACGGTCAGCGGGAAAAAATCGATTCCAGGCTTCGCGGATCTTTCCGCAACCGCCGTGCACAAGACGGTCGTGCCGCCATAGGTGGCAAGCACTGCGCCATCGGCTTGCCGGGCCACCTTGCCCAATTCAAGAACTAGTTTGCGTCCGCCCCAGGTGATCTCCTTGCGTATTACCTTAAACATACTCTCTCTACCTTTCCTAAAGGGGTGCCGAATGCATTCCCCTTTCCAAAATTGGCCGCCCGATTGCGGCCGTCGTCATCTGCGCCCTCATGGCGCAGCTCCAACACTGTAAAACTTAAATCCCACGCGCCAGCGCCGGCCGAATTCCCGGCCGGAACAGCAACGCATTTTTCGATGAACCCATGCTCCGATCGAGGCCGCGTTGCCGCGGCCATCGCCTATCGGCGCAGACCGAGGCGCTGGAGCAGCCGCTCGTATCGCGCTTCATCTTTGCGCTTCAAATATTCGAGCAGGCGGCGGCGCTGGCCGACCATGATGAGAAGGCCGCGGCGCGAATGAAAGTCCTTGCCGTGGGAGTTCAGGTGCTCGGTCAAGGTCTTGATGCGTTCCGACAGAATCGCGACCTGGACCTCCGGCGAACCGGTGTCACCGTCCTTCGTTGCATAATCCTTGATGATCTCAAGCTTGCGCTGAGTGTTAATCGACATCGGCTGCTACCTTCATTAAAGATTGAAAACTCGAACCGGGCGGAGCTTCCCCTGATCGAATCGCGCCACTGCAACGGGTTTTCCATTAGCCATGGCGCAAACTGCGATCCCGGGGACGAGGCCGCCAATGCGGTTTACGTCCACTGCCCGAAACAGAGGGACGGATTGTCCGCTCCTCAGCGTTCGGGCCTCGCCTTCCGACAGGGCCAGCGCCGGGATGCCGTCCAGCGCGGTCTCGATCGGAAGAAGGGTTGCAAGTGCGGCGGCACTATGCCTCAGGGTTTCCAGCGAATCTAGCGAAATCGCCTGGGATTCCACGAACGGACCGGCCGAAAGACGGCGCAATTCAACCACATGGGCATAGGTGCCAAGAGCGAGCCCAAGATCCCGGGCAAGCGAGCGCATATAGGCCCCCTTGCCGCAGGCGACCTCGAAACTCGCGAGATCCCCTTCAAGGCTAATAACCGCCAGTTTTTCAATGAGGATGGGCCGAGGCGATAACTCGAATTCCTCGTCGCCCCGGGCCATGGCATAGGCCCGGCGCCCTTCGACCTTGATTGCCGAAAACCGCGGCGGCGTTTGCTGGATTTCGCCGGTAAAGCGGGACAAGACGGATTGGATTTCCGCCCCGCTCGGCCGGCTGGGGCTGGTCGCCGTGATCTTGCCTTGCGCATCGTCGGTACTACGTGCCTCGCCCCAGCGCAAAGTGAAGCGATAGGTCTTGGTTCGGTCCATTTCGAAAGCAACGGTTTTGGTTGCCTCGCCGAGAGCAATGGGAAGAACGCCCGTTGCCAGCGGATCGAGGGTCCCGCCATGGCCCGCCTTGGCGGCGTTGAAGATGCGGCGCACTCGTGCCACCGCCTGGGCGGAGGTCAGCCCTATTGGCTTGTCGAGAACGATCCAGCCGTGAACAGACTCGCCCTTATGCCTACGACCCATCGCCCGAATCCTCCGATGAATCGTTTGGCGAGTCCTCGGGCAGATCCGCGGACGCGTCGGGGTTCGGGTTTTCCAAGTCCTGGCGGACATGGGGCCGGCGCAGAATTGATTCGATTTTGCCCGCCTGCTCGAAGGAGGTATCGGCTGAGAACACGATGACGGGGGCGAATTTGAGGCGTATCGCGCGCGCGACTTGGGCCCGAAAATAGGGGGCTGCGCGATTGAGGGCGGCCAGAATTTTGCTCGGATCGCCGCCGCCCAAGGGCGTCACGAACGCTTCCGCACGCCGCAAATCGGGTGTCGTTCGAACCTCGGTGACGGTAACCGGAACATCGCGGAGTTCCGGATCTTTCATCGCGCCCCGCTCGATCAGCTCGGCGATGCTATGCCGGATTTCCTCGGCAACGCGCAATTGGCGCTGAGAAGGCCCGCGTCCGATGGAACCATTCTTTCGCATGCGATGACCCGCTGTAGGTGCGGGACGTTAGATCGAGCGCGCGATCTCTTCGAGCTCGAAGCACTCGATGATATCGCCGGTTTGAACGTCTTGGTAGTTTTCGACGCCGATGCCGCATTCGAAACCTTCCTTGACCTCCCGGGCCTCGTCTTTGAAACGGCGAAGCGTTCCGATCGTGCCCTGATGAATGACGACCGAATCGCGGAGCAGCCGCATCTTGGCGCCGCGGCGGATAACGCCCTCCGTGACCATGCAGCCCGCGATCTTGCCGACCTTGGTGATGCTGAAGACCTCGCGCACTTCGGCGGCGCCGAGCGCGGTTTCTTTCACTGTCGGCGCCAACATGCCGGAGAGTGCGGCTTTGACGTCGTTGATGATGTCGTAAATGACCGAGTAATAACGGATTTCGATTCCGTCCCGGCGCGCCAAGTCGCGCGCCTGGGCATTGGCCCGGACGTTGAAGCCGAGAATCATCGCGCCCGAAGCCGCGGCGAGGGTCACGTCCGATTCATTGATGCCGCCGACCCCACCGTGCAGGACCCGCGCCTTGACCTCTTTGGTTTCCATCTTTTCGAGGCTGCTGACGATGGCTTCGAGCGATCCCTGAACGTCGGTCTTCACCACCAACGGCAATTCCTTGGCTTCGCCCGCCTGAATGGCGGTGATCATCTGTTCGATGGTGCCGCGAGCCCCCGCAACGCTTTGCAGGCCGCGGGTCTGACGGACGCGGTAGGAAACGATTTCGCGGGCACGGGCTTCGTCTTCGACGACGACGAAATCGTCGCCCGCCGACGGCGTGCCGTTCAATCCGAGGACTTCGACCGGGACCGAAGGACCGGCCTCATTGACCTGCCGCAAGCGATCGTCGATGAGCGCGCGAACACGGCCCCATTCGGAGCCGGCGATGAAAATGTCGCCGACTTTGAGCGTGCCGCGCTGAACCAGCACGGTTGCAACCGAGCCGCGGCCCCGTTCCAGTTTTGCTTCGATCACGACTCCTTCGGCGGGGCGATTGGGATTGGCGCTCAATTCGAGCACTTCGGACTGGAGCAGAATCGCTTCTTCGAGCTTCTCGAGATTGCGCTTTTCTTTGGCCGAGACCTCGATACTCAGCACGTCGCCGCCCATGGTTTCCACGACCACGCCGTGCTGCAGCAAATCGGTGCGGACACGGAGCGGATTGGCATCCGGCTTGTCGATCTTGTTAATGGCCACGATCAACGGAACCTTGGCCGCCTGGGCATGATGGATCGCTTCCACGGTCTGATCTTTGACGCCGTCATCGGCCGCCACGACCAGCACCACGATATCGGTGACATTGGCGCCCCGCGCCCGCATCGCCGAGAAGGCCTCGTGGCCCGGCGTATCCAGGAAGGTGATATGAGCGCCTGATTTGAGCGTCACTTGATAAGCGCCGATGTGTTGCGTGATGCCGCCGGCTTCGCCGCTGACCACATCGGTCTGGCGCAAGGCATCGAGCAGGGACGTCTTCCCGTGGTCGACGTGGCCCATGACCGTGACGACCGGCGCCCGCGGCTGCATCGCTTCCGGATTGTCTTCCTCGCCCTTAAGACCGATTTCGACGTCGGCTTCCGAAACGCGGCGCACGCGGTGACCGAATTCATTCACGACCAATTCGGCGGTATCGCCGTCGATCATCTGGGTGATCGTGACCATAACGCCAAGCTTCATCAGCGCCTTGACCACGTCGGCGCCGCGCTCCGCCATGCGATTGGCCAATTCCTGAACCGTCATCGATTCCGGCACGACCACATCGCGGGTAATCTTTTTTGCCGGTTCGGCAACTTGGTTTTCACGCGCCCTTTGCTTTTCTTTTTCGCGGGCTCGCCGAAGGGCGGCCATGCTTCGCATGCGCTCCTGGGCGCCGCCTTCGAGGGCTTGAGCGATCGTGAGTTTGCCTTCGCGGCGGCGCGGTTCGGTGCGCTTGGCCGGCGGATGGCGTGGCGGAGCCGCTTTGCCACGGCGGGCTTTTTCGGCGTCGTCGGCTTCTTCTTCCTCGATGACTTCCGTTTCGCGCTTCAGCTCGACGACCAGCGCTTTCTTCGCCTCGCCGTCCTTGGCGCGTTTGCGGGCTTCTTCTTCCTCCGCCAATTTGCGCGCGGCTTCGGCTTCGACTTCGCGGCGCAATTCGTCGGCACTCTTCAGCCGCGTCGCTTCTTCTTCGGCGCGGCGGCGTTCCTGCTCGACTTCGCTGACCCGACGCTTGAGATCGGCTTCGGCGCGCTTTTTGGCTTCGACGGCCTCGGCGCGCGCATCGTGAACGGCGCGGGCGCGGGCTTCTTTTTCCTCGTTGGTGAGCGACCTTAAGGTCGCCGGCCGGCGGGACGCGGCATCGGTTTCAGCTTTTTCGAGGGGGGCCGCGATTTCAGGGGGTGCGGCTTGCGGTTCTTCGGCAAGGGCTGTGGCCGCTTCGAGAGAGAGTTTCCGCATTGTGCCGCCGTCCGAGGGGGCATAAGTGCGCTTGCGCTTGACCTCGACGGTGACGGTGCGCGAGCGGCCATGAGAGAAGCTCTGGCGAATCTGGCCGGTCTCGACCGTCTTCTTCAGCTCAAGACGGCCGGGCCTATCCACGTTTCGCGTTTCCTTCTTTTCCTGCTCGTTACTCATCAGCCTTCCGAATTTCGTGCGATTTTGTAGCGTTTCGTCTCGTCATTCCCGATCGACCCGCGGAAACCGGCAAGCCGCGCCGCCTCCTGCTGCAACAGGGCGGCGAGTTTGCCGCCCCTCACCGCCACATGGACGGCGTTTTCGCGTCCCAAGGCTTGCGACAACTCGTCGCCGCGAAATAGGTCGATGACCGGTATATCTCTTGCCGATATCGCCAATTTCCGACGCCCGTCTTCGGCGCCGTCGCTGGCTTCCAGCAGCAAGAAAGCTTTGCCTGCGCCGAGCCAGGCGCGCACCTTCTCGAATCCCGTCGTCACCTGGCCGGCGCGCCGAGCAAATCCCAGAAGATCCAGGCACCGCCTTGCCAGCAGCGCTTCCACCTGATCGGCGAGATTAGCCGGGGCGCGCGCCGGGGCGCGCGCGGCTTTTGCAAACAAACCCTTCCCCGAAGACGCCGTAATTATATCCCGGCTGGCGGTCAACCACAAACCCCGCCCGGGCAGCTTTTCCTCGATATCCGGGACAACTGCGCCATCGGGCGCAATGACAAAGCGCACAAGCTCCGTCTTGTAGCGCACCGCGCCGGTCGCAAAGCAGCGCCGCTGCGGCGCTTTTTCCTGAAATTCGGATTCGATGGCGGCTTGCTGCACGATTGTCCTTCGTTCTTAGGGCTGGGCGCCTTCAGAGGGGGTTTCCGCGCCGGCGCCGGCAGCCGGTTCGTCGGGAAACCAATGGGCCCGGGCCGCCATGATGATCGCATCGGCCTCTTCCGGCGACAGCTTGATATCGCCCAAGAGTTCCCGCAGCTCATCGCTGGCGGAATCCGCCAGTTGATCCAATGTCTTGATTTTATTTTCGCCGAGCTTTACCGCCATCGCCGGGGTGACACCCGGCACCGCCGCCATGTCCTCGGCAACGCCCAATTCCACCCACCGCTTGGTCAGTCTTTCCTGTTCCTCGGCGAGATGGGCGCGGGCGCGGGCGCGCAATTCTTCCGCAACGTCCTGATCGAAGCCTTCGATATCCGTCAAATCTTCGACCGGCACAAAGGCGACTTCCTCGATGCTGCCGAAGCCTTCGGATACCAGCAAATGAGCGACGACGTCGTCAACGTCGAGCGCATCGATGAACATCTGCGAGCGGGTGCGGAATTCCTCCGAGCGGCGCTCCAATTCTTCCGCCTCGGTGAGGATATCGATATCCCAGCCGATCAATTGCGACGCCAAGCGCACATTTTGTCCGCGCCGGCCGATGGCCAGGCTCAATTGCTCGTCGGGGACGATGACCTCAATTCGATGGGCGTCTTCGTCCACCACGACTTTGGTCACTTCCGCCGGCGCCAACGCATTGACGCAGAACGTGGCGATATCGGGCGACCACGGGATGATATCGATTTTTTCACCCTGCAATTCGCTCACCACCGCTTGCACGCGGCTGCCGCGCATGCCGACGCAAGCCCCCACCGGGTCGATGCTCGAATCCTTGGAATAGACCGCGATTTTCGCGCGGCTTCCGGGATCGCGCGCCACCGCCTTGATCTCGATGATGTTGTCGTAAACCTCGGGCACTTCTTGGGCGAAGAGTTTGGCCATGAATTTCGGATGGGCGCGCGACAGGAAGATCTCCGGCCCCCGCGCTTCTTCGCGCACGTCATAAATGTACGCGCGCACGCGATCGCCGCGATGGAAGGTCTCGCGCGCCAGCAATTCGTCGCGCCGGATGATGGCCTCCGCGCGCCCCAAATCGACAACCACATTGCCGAATTCGACGCGTTTGACGATGCCGTTCACGATTTCGCCGACGCGATCCTTATATTCCTTGAATTGGCGCTGGCGCTCGGCCTCGCGCACGCGCTGCACGATGACTTGCTTGGCGGTTTGCGCGGCGATGCGCCCGAAGTCGATGGGCGGCAGCGGCTCGGTCAGAAAGTCGCCGATCTGAGCGTCGGGATTTCGCTCCTTCGCATCGGCAATGGCGATTTGCGTCGCCTCGTTTTCCACCGGATCGGCGACCTGAAGGAAGCGGCGCAATTCGATTTCACCGTTTTCGCGGTCGATGGTCGCCCGGATATCATATTCGTGGCCGTATTTCGATCGGCCCGCTTTTTGGATCGCGAGTTCCATCGCTTCGAGCACTTCTTCGCGGTCGATGCCTTTTTCGCGTGCGACCGCATCGGCTACCTGAATGAGCTCGATCCGCGCATGTCCCGTTGTCGTTTCCATCTTCGCCTTACCCTTTGCGTTGTTCCGCACGCAGCAATTCGTCGCTCATGACCAGCTTCGCGCGTTCAATGTCCTGGAACGGTACTTCGGCCATCCCGCTTTCGATCGCGATCCGAACGACGCCCTCCACCAAACCCTCGAGCTTGCCGCGAAAGCGCCGGCGCCCGTCGATCGGGCGCTTCGTTTCAATTCGCGCCTCGAAGCCGGCAAAGCGCGTGAAATCGCGCTCCTTAACAAGCGGCCGGTCAAGCCCGGGTGACGACACTTCCAGCGTATAGGGCCCCGAAATCGGATCCTCGACATCGAGAAGCGCCGAAATCGTCCGGCTCACCTGCGCGCAATCGTCGAGAGTCAAGCCGCTTCCGTCCGTCCGCTCCACCATGATCTGGAGCACGGCGCTGTTGCCGCCCATGAGCAGCACCCGCACCACCTCATAGCCCAGGGCCGCTAATGCCGGTGCAACGATCTGCTCCACCGGTCCCGGCAGGTCCTGTGCTTTTGCCAGCCCCATGGCCATACTCCGCGCCGCTAAGCCCCGCGCAGATAATAAAAAAAGTGGGCCAAAGGCCCACCCTCCAAAACCCACAGGTCTTATGAGAATGACGGGCTAAATGTAGCCGATTATCGGCATTCTTCAAGGGATTTGATGGTTCGCGGCGGCGTTTTCGGCGCCTCTTTTCCGCCTGACGAAGCGCAAAAAATAACACCGTCTGCCCTGTTCTCGGGCCTTGGCTTCGTAGCGCGTTTGCGGCCAATCCCTTGGCCGCTCGCGCCAATCCTGCGGCGACTCTGCCTCCCAGTCGAAGGCGCCGTGATCAAGAACATGGGCCAGCGCCCATCGCACATAGCCGGCATCGTCGCTGGCCACGCGTAGCTCGGCGTCATCGATGAGCACACCTGCCAAGAGATCGAGGGTCGCGGGCCCGATGATACGCCGTTTGTGATGACGCTTCTTAGGCCAAGGATCCGGGAACAGGACGAATGCCCGGGTGATCGACGCCGGCGGAAGCGATGCCAGCAACAATCGGGCGTCGTCATCGAAAACTCGGATATTGGACAGTTTTCGATCGCGGATATGCGCGAAAAGCCCGACCATGCCGTTGACGAAAGGTTCGCAGCCGATCAACCCGACATCGGGGTGGAGCTCTGCCTGAAAGGCGAGATGCTCGCCGCCGCCAAAACCGATTTCCAACCACAATTGACGCCGCGGCGGCACAAACAGAAATGCCGGATCGAGCTTTTTGCCGGGCGGGGGAATTTCGACCCGGAGCTTCGGCAGCATGTCGTCGAAAAGCGTCCGCTGACCGGGGCGAAGCTTTCGCCCGCGCTTGCGTCCGTAAAGAAGCCGCGAAATTCCGGATACCGGCATGGTCATGACCGGTGCTCCGGACGTCATCAGGCCTTGCCGAACTCGGCGGCCAAATCCTTAACCAGATCGAGCCGCTCCCACGAAAACCCGCCGTCCGGCTCGGGCGCCCGGCCGAAATGACCGTAGGCGGCTGTGCGCGCATAGATCGGACGATTGAGTTTCAAATGCTCGCGAATGCCGCGGGGCGAGAGATTCATCAATTCGCAGAGCACTTTGGCAAGACGCTCTTCATCGACGCGGCCAGTGCCATAGGTATCGATGAAGACCGAAATGGGGTGCGAAACGCCGATGGCGTAGGAAAGCTGAATCAGGCAGCGCTCGGCCAAATTCGCCGCTACCACGTTCTTGGCGAGATACCGCGCGGCATACGCGGCGGAACGATCGACCTTGGTCGGATCCTTGCCCGAGAACGCGCCGCCGCCGTGAGGCGCGGCACCGCCATAGGTATCGACAATGATCTTGCGTCCGGTCAGGCCGCAATCGCCGTCGGGTCCGCCGATGACGAAACGCCCCGTCGGATTGACGTAAAAATCCCCTTCCGCGCACATCCAACCCTGAGGCAGAACGTTGATAACATGGGGACGGACGATTTCGCGTATCCGATCCTGATCGACGCTCTCGCCGTGTTGCGTCGAGACGACGATCGCCGTGGCCCGTTGCGGTTTACCGTTCACATATTGAAGCGTGACTTGGCTCTTGGCATCGGGACCGAGCTCAGGCGCTGCGCCCGAATGGCGCGCCTCGGCGAGCGAGCGAAGAATGCTGTGGGCGTAGTGAATGGGTGCCGGCATGAGAGCGTCGGTTTCGCGGCAGGCGTAGCCGAACATGATGCCCTGATCGCCGGCCCCTTCGTCTTTGTTCCCCGCGGCATCCACGCCGCGCGCGATATCGATGGATTGTTCGTGAACCAGAATTTCGATCGTCGCAGTCTTCCAATGAAATCCTGCTTGCTCGTATCCGATGTCGCGCACGGCACTGCGCGTGACGTCCTCGATTTCCTCATGGGTGACCGATTTCGGCCCGCGCACTTCCCCCGCCAGCACGACACGATTTGTCGTCGCCAGGGTTTCGAGGGCAACCCGCGAGTGCGGATCAGCGGCAAGATAGGCGTCTACGATCGCGTCGGAAATGCGATCGCAAACTTTGTCGGGATGACCTTCGGAAACCGATTCGCTCGTGAATACGTAATCGCGCATGACAGCCCGGCACTCTCAAAGAAGATATTGCAGAAGATGTCGCCCACCCGGCGCACGCCCCCGGCAAAACACGCTTAGGGGGCCGCGCCGAAGGCGCACATGTTGCCGTCTTCGGGCCCAGCGTCAAGGATTTTCGGCTGTGATAAATGCTAGCGCCGGCCGGAACCTTTTGGCGGGGGGCGGCCTGACTCCGATCCCGCTTCGTTGGCGGCCATCGTCTTGACCAATTCGGCAACCTTTTTGCGGATCTGCGGATCGGTAATCCGATAATAGGCGCGGACCAATTCGAGGGTCTCGCGCTTGGCAAGAGCGTCGGTTTCAAAGGGTGCCTGCCCCGGCTCCCCCATTCCCGCAGCCGAACCGTGGCGCGAGGCGACATCGGCCGACATATCGTCGAAGAAGAAAGAGACCGGCACATCGAGCACCCGGCTCAATTCGAAAAGCCGGCTGGCCCCGATGCGATTGGCGCCGCGCTCGTATTTTTGCACTTGTTGGAAGGTGAGCCCGATGGCGGCGGCGAGCTTCTCTTGGCTCAGCCCCAGAAGCGTGCGGCGCAGACGCACCCGGCTGCCGACATGGATATCGACGGGATTTGGTTTGCCAAAACGAGACCGTCCGGATTTTCGATGGGAGCTTTCGTTCACGTTATCCTCAACGCCGGAATGCCCTCCGGAGTTTCCGGCGCTGTCCGACCCCTATCGTTGCTGGGTTCGACGCCTCATACGGGCGTATGTTCTATACTCGGACTCTACTAGCGTCAACGATTGCGGCACTATTATCGAAGTCGCCGCGCCTCTGAGAAGTAAACCCATTGTGCTTCACTGACCGCGGTATTGTAACACCGCGATTGCCACGGCGCCAGCCATGAGGAGTAGGATTGTATCGTTGCCGAACCGCGCGAAAATTGTGGCATTTTGCAGCGCTTGCGGCAACGGCGCATCGATCGAGCCCTGGCGATTGAGTCCGAGCCTCGCGATCACCCGACCCCAAGGATCAATTACCCCCGATATACCGGTATTGGCGGCACGGGCAACCGGTACGCCTTCCTCGATGGCGCGAAGCCGGGCGCTTTCAAAATGCTGGTACGGACCCGATGAGGTGCCAAACCACGCATCGTTGGTCACATTCACGAAAAGACCGGGCCGGTCCTTCTGGTCGGCGATTTCTCCCGGGAAAATGATTTCGTAACAGATCAGCGGACCGATGGGCGGCAGGCCGGGCAAATGCAACGTCTTGGGTCCCGGCCCCGCAGAAAAATCCGTCGTGCCGGGGGTCAATTTGGAAAGCCCGAGCCAGGGCGGGATGAACTTGCGAAGGGGAAGATATTCGCCAAAGGGCACGAGATGGAATTTGTCGTAGCCCCCCACCACTTCGCCCCGATCGTTGACGGCAACAATTCCGTTCCACACTTGGAAGGGTTCGCTATCGGGCGGCGTTGCACGGGGTGCTCCGGTGATTACCAGGCCGTTTTCCGGAACGACGGTGGCGATCGCCGCTCGTGCGTTCGGGTCTTGATCGACCAAAAACGGCACCGCGGTTTCCGGCCAGATGACAAAGACCTTTGTAGCTTTTGGAACCGAGTTCTTGACCGCAGCATTGTTGGTCAGTTCGAAGTCGAGTTTCAAATGCGCGACGCGTAGCTCCTCGCGCCATTTGCTGTCTTGCGCCACGTCCGGCTGAACGAGCCGGAGCAGGACATGCGGAACCACCGGCTCGTCATTCACATTTCCCGCCGCCATGAGCCGGAACTCGCCGCCCGCCCAAATCAAGCCCAGCACGGCGTAAGCGACAACGAGCGGATTCTTGCCGGGCGGCGCTTTCCGTTCGCCCAATCCTTCGCCCAAAATCGCCGGCATGGCCGCTGCGATAACGGTGACGAGGCTAAGACCGTAGACGCCGAAGAGCGCGCAGGATTGCAGCATCGCATCCGAAACGGCCCAGATCGAACCGATCGGATTCCATGCGAATCCGGTGAAGGCGCGGCCGCGAAGCCATTCCATGGCGGTCCAGAGAACCGCAAAAACAAGAATTCGGGAGACGCCATTTTTGAACGGCGGCCATCGGGTGGCGAATTTGGTCAGAGCCGAAGCTGCCGCCGGATAGATTGCGAGAAAAGCCGCGAGCGAGAGCGGCGCAAAGGGCGCCAGCAATCCGTAGCGCTCCGGATCGGTCATCAGCGCCAAGCCGACCCAGTAAACGCCGGCGGTGAAAAAGCCGAGCCCAAAGCACCAGCCGGTCCAGGTTGCGGCCTTGACCGTTTCACAGCCATCGAGCAGCCAGAAAAGCCCCGTAAAGGCAACGACCAGAAATGGCAGTGCGTAAACCGGCGGCAGGGCCAAGGCCGCCAGCGCGCCGAAGACGATTGCGATTCCGGCGCGCCGCCAGCCCGACAACGCCGCAAGGCGAATCTGCATTCGGGAAAACGGCATGCCGGAGCCGAATTCGCTTTCGCCCAGTCCTGACTTATGGAGGCCCGATTTATGAAGGCCCGATGTACCAAATCCCGATTCGCCCGCTGGCCGTGGATTGGTTGCGGGGGCGGCGTGCCAGCCGGCAGCCATCAGGCGACAGCCCCGCTCGAACCGTTGGGGGCCGGAAGATTGCGGATGCGCAGGCGCCGGATGCGGCGCGGGTCGGCTTCCAGCACTTCGAACTCGATCCCCGACGGATGGCGCACCAATTCCCCCCGCATCGGGATGCGTCCCGCGATCGAAAAAACCAACCCACCCAAGGTATCGATATCCTCACGTTCCTCGGACGACAAAATCGCGCCGAATTGATTTTCGAAATCCTCGATCGTCGTGCGCGCACTCGCCTCGACCGTTCCGTCCGGTCGCTCGATCAGGACCGGGACCTCGCGTTTGTCGTGTTCGTCCTCGATTTCGCCGACGATTTCTTCGACCAGATCCTCGATCGTCACCAAACCGTCGACGCCACCATATTCATCGACAACGAGCGCCATGTGAACGCGGGTCATGCGCATTTCGATCAAGAGATCGAGAACCCGCATCGACGGCGCCACGAACAGCACTTTGCGCAGCAGATTGGAAAGACGGAATCCCTTTTGATTGTCGCTGCCGGCCCATGCAAGCACGTCCTTGATATGCACCACGCCCGCAACATCGTCGAGCGTGTCGCGATATACCGGGATGCGCGAATGGCCTTGAGTGCTGATGAAGTGAATAAGTTCGGTGAGCGACACGCTCATCTCGACCGCGACGATGTCGGCGCGCGGAACCATGATGTCGCCCACCGTCACATTGCGCAGGTCGAGGATGTTGGAAATTAGCGTCTTTTCGTCGGCGCGAATCGATGCTTCTTCGCCCGCGCTCTCGGTATGTTCCTCGATCAGGTCTTCGAGGGCCGCGCGCAGAGAATCTTCGCCGGGTTTGGGCCGCCAGAAATTCCGGAATTGGCTACGAAGCTGTTCCAAAGGAGTCAGACGGTCTTGCATACTGTCCGGATCGTTCATGCGACCTTAGCCGTCTTCGCCTCGCGGTAGGGATCGCCGATCCCGAGGCTCTCCAGAACCTGAACCTCGACGGCCTCCATGCGTGCCGCATCTTTTTTTCGACCATGGTCGAAGCCAAGTAGATGAAGAACGCCGTGCACAGTCAAATGCGCAAGATGATCGCCAAGTGATTTTCCCGCCTTCTTGGCTTCGGAGACAACGGTCTCAAGCGCAATCACCACGTCTCCGATCGGCATTTTTTCCGCGCCCCGAAGAGCGGCGCCCATCGGACCGGCGTCACTGAGAAATCCGGACGGGAAGGAAAGCACATTGGTCGGACCGCGTTTGCCGCGATAGTCGTAATTGAGCTTCGCAACGAACGAATTGCTGGCGAGCACAATGCTGATTTCGCCCGCCTGCCGGCGCAGCAGTTTACCGCAAGGCGCGCACATCGAAACCCGCGCCAAGGCGGCGCGGGCGGCCCGCCGGCACAGCCGCGCGGCATTGGGCAGTTTCGTTCGCCACCGGGCGGTGCGGATCATCACCGCAATATCGACGGGAGATGCCGTTCGTGACTTGCTCATGACTTTGTTTTTGCGCCGCCGGATTCGACGCCGTCTTGTCCGGCCTGCTCTCGAAGAGGGCGTTCTTGAAGAGCGCGTTCTTGCTGGGCGCGTCGGGCGCGGTCAAGAGCGTCGTAGGCGCGGACGATCTGGGTCACCAAAGGATGCCGCACCACATCGGCATCCGTAAAATGAATGAACGCGACACCTTGAACATCGTGCAGAACGTCGGCTGCCTCTTGAAGGCCCGACCGTGCGCCGGGCGGCAGATCGATTTGGCTCAAATCGCCGGTCACGACCATCCGGGAATTTTCGCCCATGCGGGTCAGGAACATCTTCATCTGGCCCGGCGTCGTATTTTGCGCTTCGTCCAAAATGATGAAGGCATTCGTCAATGTGCGGCCGCGCATGAAGGCGAGCGGCGCCACTTCGATATCGCCGTCCGCCATGCGCTTGGCGACAATGTTGCCTGGCATCATGTCATGCAGCGCGTCATAGAGCGGCCGCAGGTAAGGATCGACTTTTTCGCGAAGATCGCCGGGAAGAAACCCAAGCCGCTCGCCCGCTTCGACCGCCGGGCGAGACAATACGATGCGGTCCACCTCGCCATTGACCAGGAGCGATACCGCGGTCGCGACCGCAAGATAGGTCTTGCCCGTGCCGGCCGGCCCCAATGCGAACACCAAGCCGTGTTCCGTCAGCGCCCGCGCATACTCCGTCTGCCGCGGCGAGCGGGCGACGATGTCGCGTTTGCGGGTATGGATGATAAGTGAATTGCTTCCATCGGAAGGCGCGGCTTCGTCGCGGCGCGCGTGTTCGACCGCGAGCCTCGTCGCCGCATAAACTTCGCCAAGATCGATGACGAGACCGCGGCGCGCCCGTTCGTAAAGGCTTTGCAACGCGGCCCGCGCGGCGGCAACGGCTTCGGGACGCCCGGATATGGCGAGCAGATTGCCGCGCGACGCCAGCGATACGCCAAGTTCCTGTTCAATGCGCGCCAGATTCTGATCGTGCTCGCCGTAAAGGAGGGGCAGCAAACGATTGTCGTCGAATTCGATGTGAATGGGCGCCCGGCCGGGTTTTGACGAGGCACGCGTCACGCTGCCGCCCCTTCCGGCTGGGGGACATCGACGACCCGCCCGGTCATGCTGTTGATAGTGGCGGTTTGGACTTCAACTTCGGCGATCGCTCCGAACAGGGAATTCCCCGCCTCAACATGAACGGCTTGCATATGGGGGCTGCGCCCGCCCAATTGATCCGATTTCCGTCCCCGCCGGTCAAAGAGAACGGGCACCCGCAAACCAACAAACCTTGCGTTGAATACGGTCTGGTGCCGCGCGATCAATTCTTGAAGTTCGGCAAGCCTTGCCGCTTTCTCGTCTTCGTCGATTTGAACCTCCATCGCTGCGGCCGGTGTTCCCGGGCGCGCGGAGAATTTGAAGGAGTAGGCCTGGGCAAAGCCAATGTCGTCGACAAGTTTCAACGTGTCCTCGAAATCGCTTCGGCTCTCGCCGGGAAAGCCGACGATGAAGTCGGAAGCCAAAGCCATATCGGCACGTGCGGTGCGGAGCTTTTCGGCGACGCGGCGGTAATCGTCCGGACCATATTGGCGGTTCATCGCTGCAAGGATGCGGGCCGCGCCGGATTGAACCGGAAGATGCAGAAACGGCATCAGCTGCGGAATATCGCGATGCGCCGCGAAGAGTTCGTCATCCATATCGCCGGGATGAGACGTCGTGTACCGGATTCGCGCCAGCCCGTCGATTTCCGCCAGTTCGCCAATAAGCCGTCCCAAGCCCCATTCACCCGAACCCGAGAGCGCTTCGCCGTGATAGGCGTTGACGTTCTGGCCCAACAGCACGATCTCCCGGGCCCCGCGCGAAACCAAACCTTTCGCTTCGCCGAGCACGTCGCGCACCGGCCGCGAATATTCGGCGCCCCGGGTGTAAGGTACGACACAGAAGGTGCAGAATTTGTCACAGCCCTCCTGGACCGAAAGAAAAGCCGATGGGCCGGGAAGCCCCGGTTCGGGGAGAAAATCGAATTTCGGCTCGGCCGGGAAATCGGTGTCGACGACGCCCCGCCTCGGACCGGTCCCCGAATCGCCGGCGCGGGCGGCGCGCGCGATCAACTCCGGCAAACGGTGATAGGTCTGCGGACCGAGCACGATGTCCACGAAGGGCGCGCGATGTAAGATCTCCTCGCCTTCGGCCTGGGCAACGCAACCGGCAACCGCCAGCAGCATTTCGCCGCCCAAATTTCTTTTGTGGTCCTTAAAGGCGCGCAGGCGGCCAAGATCGGAATAAACTTTTTCCGCTGCTTTTTCGCGGATGTGACAGGTGTTCAAGATCACCATGTCGGCGTCGGTGGGTTCTTCGACTTGCGCGTAGCCGAGCGGCGCCAAGACATCCGCCATCCGGGCGGAGTCATAGACATTCATCTGGCAGCCATATGTTTTGATAAAAAGCTTCTTCGCCAATTGCGCGCCTTGCCGGGTATTGCGCCCGGCGATCCGCCTTCTATGCCCGTGCCGGAAGGGCGGATTCATTGAAAAAGGGTAGCACCCACCGCCGCCAAGTCAAGGCCGCCCAACAACCCCCGAGGGTGCCGCTGGCTTCATTTCTCCAGCTATTTCAGAGACTTCCTGTGCTCTTCCGGAGAGCGCCAAGGCGATTCCGGCAGCTACCTGGCGCCGGCAATAATCGCTCAAAGCCTTGCGCGAGGGAAATTCGGCAGCGGTAACGGGGGTGTGAAATTCGACTTCCACCGTCACCGTTCCAAGCCCGAGCGCCTTCCACAAATGGGGAAGCAGATTTATGTCGCCATACCAGGCGAAGAACGGCCGCCAAGCGCGCCCCATCGGCGCCCCGTCGAGGCGCGTATAGGCGATAGAGACCGGCTGCACCACCGGCATATGGCCGTTGATCGGCGTTTCCGCGGCGCCCAACAACGCGCTCTTGAACGGCAGAACCCGCGAGCCGTTATCGCTTGTTCCTTCCGGAAATAGAATGAGGCTATGCCCGCGTCCGAGCCGGCGCGTGATCTCGTCGCGCTGTTGATGAGCCCGACGGCGGGCGGCGCGATCGATGAAGACGGTGCGTTGAAGCTTTGCCAAGGTGCCAAAGCCGGGCCAGCCGGCAACCTCGTGTTTGGCGACGAAGGAAGCCGGAACAAGCGCGCCCAGCACCGCGATATCGAGATAAGACGTGTGGTTCGAGACGAACAGCACCGGCCGCTGCGTTGCCGGCGCGCCGCGCACGGAGACTTTGAATCCGAGGATCCACAAACAAGCCCGGTGATAAAACCGCGGAAAGCTCTGGGCGAGCTTCGCATCGCAGAGAACAGCCACGACCTGCACCGGCAACAGCAGAATTGTCCAAATCGAATAGAAAAAAAGCCGCAGCGCCGCGCGAATGCGGGATCCCATCGTCCCTATTCCACCCGGACCTCGCGTTGCGCGCGCTCGTAATGACGGATGTATTTTTCGGTGACGCGGCTGGTTTCTACGACGACGCAGACATCGGTGGTATTGAATTGATGGTCGATCACCGCGCCGTCGCCGACGAATCCGTTGAGTCTCAGATAACCTTTGACAAGGGGCGGCAGGCGGCTCAAGGCGCGCCGGGGCTCGATCCGTTCTTTCGGCATCAAATTCATATCGACATAGCGCTCGGGCAAGGCGCGGGGCCGCAGCAGAGGCGGCGCCAAATGGTAGTGGTAAAGATAAGACAACGGCAGGGCGAGCGCCTTGGGATCGGTTCCCGGCAAACTGGCGCAACCGAATAGAAGTTTAATATCGTGCTCGTACACATAGGCCGAGATGCCGAGCCATAACAGCTGCATCGTCGTGCCGGTGCGATAGGCGGCATCGACGCAGGAGCGGCCGACTTCGAGGATTTCGCCGGAAAAGGCGAGGAGATTCGAAATGTCGTATTCCGCCGACGAGTAGAATCCGCCGTGGCGCATCGCCGCCGACCGGCGCAGCATCCGATAGGTGCCAACCACCGATTTCGGGCCGGGACCCCGGGCATGATCGATGACCAGAAGATGGTCGCAAGCCGAGTTGAATTGATCGAAATCGCGTTTGCGCGCCGCCATCTCCGCACTGGGAACGGCAGCCATCTCTTCGTAAAAGACGCGATAGCGCAATTCCTGTGCAGCTTCGATAAACGCGGGCGAGTCCGCCAAACGCACTTCGAGATCGCCAGCACGAAGATCGCTCACGCTCCGCACTCCTTGCGGCTGTGACCTCGCCAGTCGTCCGTCATTGCGTCATTCTCTGGCACCGTCGGCGCCGCCGGCGCTGCCATGCTGCTTACTCCTTTTCGAAAGACACTTTCTTTTCCGCCGCAGCCTTCTTGTCCGCCGCAGTCTTGTCGTCCGCGCCGAGTGAGATTCCATAGAGCTCGAGGCGATGGTCGACCAATCTGAAGCCGAGTTGGCTCGCAACCTTACTCTGCAACGCCTCGATTTCCTCGTCGCGGAATTCGATGATGCGGCCCGATTTCAGATCGATCAGGTGATCGTGATGGGCCTTGCCGGCGTCCTCATACCGGGCGCGCCCGTCGCCGAATTCGTGGCGGTCGAGAATATTGGCCTCTTCGAAGAGGCGCACCGTCCGATAGACCGTCGCAATACTGATATTCGGGTCGATGGCACTCGCCCGTTGGTACAGCAATTCGACATCGGGATGGTCGTCGGATTCCGACAACACGCGGGCGATAACCCGGCGCTGCTCGGTCATCTTGAGGCCCTTATCCAGGCACAATTGCTCGATTCGCGAAGGCATGGCTCGTCATCCCGTCCCAGCTCGAGAGGCGAATTCTCAGAATAAACCAATCGGAACCCGAAGCCTATGGGTTCGGACTCCGGCTTTCCGGGACTATTTTGGGCTGCGCCGCTTGCGCGCCGCCGTGCCAAGGCCGATCTGCTTGGCCAATTCGCTGCGCTGAATCGCGTAATTCGGCGCCACCATCGGGTAATCCGGCGGCAAGCCCCAGCGCTCACGGTATTCTTCGGGGGTCATATTGTAGGCGGTCTTCAGATGCCGCTTCAGCATTTTGAGCTTGCGGCCGTCCTCGAGGCAAATGACATAGTCGGGGGTAACCGAACGTTTGATCGGGACCGCGGGTTGCGGCCGCGATGCCGCCGGCGCCTCGCGCCCGACATGGGCAAGACTCCCATAGACCTGTTGGATCAAATGGGGCAGCTCGCTCACCGCCACCGTATTTTTGGATACGTGGGCTGCAACGATTTCCGCGGTCAGAGCCAACAAATCCGGGGCGTTCAAAGAACCGGTCATGGGGAAAGGGCCTCCTTGCGGTGCTAAGTTGTGATCGGCGGAAGATATATAGGTTTGACATAATACTTATGCAATAGTAATTCCATCGAAATATACGGTCTCATGGAAAGTAAAGATGAAATAGCGACCAAGGAGGACTCCAAGGAGGACTTGGGCCGATACTTTCTCGACATCACGGGCGAGGTCTGCCCGCTGACTTTCGTCAAAGCCAAGCTCCTCTTGGAACGCATGCCGGAAGGCGCGGTGGCAGAAATCCGGCTGCAGGGCGCCGAGCCCATAGAAAACGTCCCGCGGTCGCTGGAGGAGGACGGTCACGAAATTTTGGGATTGATGGCAGAGCCCGGATCAATCGTCCAGCGCCTACGGGTCCGCAAACGCTAGAGCATGATCTTGTCAGTTCGAATCGGCTGCGTTGCGCTTTTGGTGCGGCGATCCGCCAGGCGCGCCAAGCCCGGCCTTGCTGGCAAAGGTTTGCGCGCCAAAGCGCGCGAAGGGCGATGCGGGGCATCGGCCGAACGGCGCAACGCCGCGGGCGCCCGCCAAAGCGCAACCCAGAGGGCCGAGGCTTTTGCGCCGCAGCATCGTCGAAGCGCTCGCCCGTAGTCCCGGCTACGCGCTTCGCGCTTCTCCTGCCCGCGGCGCAAAATACCTCCGGCGCAGCCGGTTCCACCTGACAAGATCAGGCTCTAGAAGTCGCGGCGCATCACGATGGCGTCGACCGGCGCTGCTGCGTTCCTGCCACCGGCGCGATAGTAAGCGACCCGCTTGGCGACTTCGCGGAATCCTTGCGACCGATAAAGCCCGGCGGCCGCGCGGTTGGTCTCGGCAACTTCGAGAAACATGTGTCGGCAATGGCGTGAAGCGGCCTCGCTTTGGGCCGCAGCAAGAAGAGCCGAACCCAGGCCCATCCGCCGGGCTTCGCGAGCCACGCCGATCGCCGCCAAATCGCAAGAATTGGCGGCGGCGCGGCAAAGGATGACGCCCTCCGGCGCGGCGTTGTCTCGCGAGGCCAGAAACGCAAAGCTTCCCGGGACGCCCAGGAACGAAGCGACGGAATGGGCATCCCATGGAGGTTCGAGAGATCTCTCCAGCACGGCCGCAATCACTGCGGCATATTCAATTCCCGCGGCTTGAATTACCGGTGTCATTGGGGGTTCCCGCGGCCGACACCCTCGTCCGAGGATTGGGCGCCGAGAGGTTTCGCATAGGAGGGATGAATATAAAGCGGGCTCAGCGGCGCCGGCTGGCGCCGGCTGGCGATCGCCGCCACCTGCGCCGCATCGGGCAATCCGCAGCCAGTGTCATAGACCGTATCCCGATCCGCAAGGACGGCACGAAGCCGCGGCGCCCCATTTCCCGCAATCAATATTGTCTCGCGCGGCAGACGCGCCGCCACGTCTTCCGCAGAAAGCGCCTGGGCTTGGGTGAGCGGAACTCCATCGGACCCGAAAACTTGCACAAACAAATCCGGGCGTCCGGCGTCCAGCGCGACCAAGATGTTCCAGCCCTCGTCATTCCGGAGCATTGCCGACTCGGCAACCGCTTCCAAAGTAGAAACGCCTACCAGAGGAAGCGATGCCGCGAGCCCGAATCCGTGGGCCGCGGCGAGCCCGATTCGAATTCCGGTGAAGCTTCCCGGCCCCACCGTCACGCCGATCCGGTCGAGATCGCCAAAACCGGTAGCCGTTTCGGCCATGACGTCGTGGATCATCGGGACGAGAATTTCGGAATGGCCGCGCTCGATCTTCTGGGAGCGATGTCCCAGAATCGCGCCATCCCGCCAGATCGCGGCGGAGCAGGCGGCCATTGCCGTATCGAACGCCAAAACGATCATGATGCCACCATTGCGCCGCTCTCAAATCTCAGCGGTACCAAGTCGCTGCTTGGGAATTCAAGATCCCGTATGCTAAAAGAATTGCCACGGACAATTCCGCCATGGCTCTTCCTTCCAGTCTCGTCCCGATCTCCGCCGCCGACGGTGTCGTGATCGATCTTGCTTACGCAAGCTCGAACAATTTCACCGGACGACGGGTTTACCGGCAGTCTTTCTGCTACTTGCACGAAGACGCGGCGGCGCATTTGAAGCGCGCGATTGCACTGGCGGCCGGAATGGATTTTCGATTCAAGATCTTCGATGCCTTCCGCCCGACCGAAGCACAATGGGCGTTGTGGAATTGCCGCCCCGATCCGGAATTCCTGGCCGATCCCCGGCGCGGCTCGCCCCATTCCCGCGGCGTCGCCGTCGATCTGACTTTGCTCGATTGCGACGGCGCCGAACTCGATATGGGGACGGCGTTCGACGAATTTTCGCTGCGCTCCCATCACGGCGCCGCCGGAATTTCCGGCGAAGCCCAAGGCAACCGGATGATGCTCTTGGGCATCATGACGGCGGCTGGCTGGGATTATTACCGGAATGAGTGGTGGCATTATCAGCTGTTCGATTCGAAGCGATACCCGCTTCTCAGCGACGCGGAGCTCCGCCTTAGCATGATGTAACGCGGCCCAGCGGGAAACGGCATGACCGGCATTCAAACGATGCTGCATGCTTCATCGAAAGAAAGCCGCGGATTGCGCGGTTTCAATGCCGCCGGATCGCCGTGACCGAGATTGCACAGAAAATTGGACTTGCACCGGCCGTCGGGGAAAAATTCCTTGTCTAGTTTTGCGTTGTCGAAGCCCGACATCGGCCCGCAATCGAGCCCGACGGCGCGCGCCGCGACGATGAAATAAGCGCCCTGAAGCGAGCCGTTGCGAAAGGCGGTGATCGCCGCCTTCTCGGGATCGCCGGCAAACCAGCTTCGGGCATCGGTGTGGGGAAAGAGCGTCGGCAGCAGATCGTAGAATTTCGTGTCATAGGCAATGATCGCCGTGACCGGCGCCGCCATGGTTTTTTGCACGTTTCCTTCATCGAGAAAGGGCTTGAGGCGGTCTTTCGTTTCGCGCGATTTTACGAATACGATACGCATCGGACTGCAATTGGCGCTGGTCGGTCCCATTTTCGCGAGTTCGTAAAGGGCGGCCAAAAGCGCATCGCCGATTCCTCCGTCGTGCCAGACGCTGTGCGTTCTGGCCTTTCGGAACAGCAAATCCATTCCGGCATCGCTTAAGATCTCGCCCATAACGACCTCCCTGTTCCCCCTTCCCCGCCCGCGCCGGCCCCGAAAATGTCCGCCGGCGGCGCTACGGTCAAGCTTAGCTTCCACGGGTGCTAGGGATCGCGCAACCCCATCCATAAGATTCAACAATGCCGAGACTTTCGGGGAGCGGCCCTCTGGTTTGAGCCTCCGGCATCGATTATCGTTCCGGCTTTCCTGGGGCGTTTTGCGAAAGGCGGCGATGGTCCCGCGCATTCCGATAATTTTGGCGTTCTTGATAGGGGTATTTCTGTCGAGCCCGGCGCCTGGCCGGGCTGCGGCTTCGGCGGTCGTGTTCCTCTATCACCGCTTCGGCGAATCGGCGTACCCGACGACCAGTGTTGGGCTCGATCAATTTGAAGCACAACTGGCCGAGCTGAAGAGCGGCGGCTATTCGGTGATGCCGGTTCCCGAAATCATCCGCGCATTGCGGGAGGGAATGCCGCTACCCGATAGGACGGTCGGTCTTTCGGTCGACGACGCCTATACATCGATTGCGACCCAAGCCTGGCCGCGTCTCAAAGCCGCGGGATTCCCTTTGACGATTTTTGTCGCCACCGATCCCATCGATCGCGGCAATCGCGACTATCTGAGCTGGGATCAAATCCGCGCTCTGGTCAAAGACGGCGTGACGGTCGGCGCCCACACCGCATCCCATCTCCATATGATCGAGGCCTCGGGCCAAACGATTGCCGGAGAGATCGAGCGCTCCAACGCCCGGTTCAAAGCGGAGCTCGGTTTCGTGCCGGAGATTTTCGCCTATCCGTACGGCGAAGCGAGCTTGGCGGTGCGTGATGCGGTGAAATCGGCCGGATATGTAAGCGCCTTCGGCCAGCATTCCGGCGTGATCTATGGCGGGTCCGATTTTTTCAATCTGCCGCGCTTTGGGATCAACGAACATTACGGGGCAATCGCCGAATTCCGTCAGCGCGCGCGGGCCCTGCCGCTTCCGATTCACGATCTCTTGCCGGCGGATCCGCTGGTCACCGTCAATCCACCGACGATCGCGTTCACCATCGACGAGCCCGATCTCCGCGGCCTCACCTGTTTTACCTCGGAAAGCGGCGGCATTCCGGTCACTCAATTGTCAAACAATCGCGTCGAGATTCGGCTCAAGGAGCCGATACCGCCAGGGGGGTTTCGTCTGAGTTGCACGCTTCCGGAAGGCCACGGGCGATTCCGCTGGTTCGGAACACCCTATTACGTGCCGCGGCCGGCAGCCCCGCTCTGAACCCGGCGGGTTACGGTCTCATTTTCCCGCCGCCAGCATGTCGACAACCTTGCCGCCTTGCAGTTTGGCGTGATCGAGCGGCTCGAGATTGTTCGCCTTCATCAGCGACTGGATCGATTCGATGTAATCGCCGCCGCGCTCGGAATAGGCGGTGATCGACGACACCAATTTGTTGCCGTCGACTTCCTGCCCGCGGGCGCGCATTTCGGCGCGCTGCTTGCGGAACTGGCGGTAGGCATCGTGGGTGTTGAGGTTCAACGCATAAGACCGCACCGCATCCAGAAGGTGATCGTAGGCGTGGATGAGGTGGTGTTTGCCGTCATCGCGGCGATCCGGCATCAGACCGTCGTCTTCGCTGAACGTATACTGGCCGAAGGCGGCGTTGCCTTGCCGCGCAAAACGCGACGTGCCCCAGCCGCTTTCTTCGGCCGCCTGGGCAATGGCCAGCGATGGCGGAATGATATCGACTCGAGTCAGAAGCTGGTCGAAATCCGGCTTATCGAGGCCGTAACGCTGAGCCAATTCGCCGAGCCAGGCGGCTTCTTCCGCGGTGGGCGCCCGACCCGCCTCGGCATGGGCGCGCAAGGCAAGTAGCCGGCCGCGTTCGAGCAGGACGCTCTCATTCACCTTGAGGACCAACGGCAGCATTGTCCGGATGAACAGCTCTTTCCGCGTATCGGTCGAAGGCATGGATTTGAAATCGGACGGCAGACTCGCCAAAAAGACCCGCGGTACTTGGATATGGTCGCTGCGGGCGGCGTCCAAATTATAGTTCATGTCGGCAAAGAGGTCGGCGAGCTTCGCCGTGCTGCCGATGGTCATGACCTGCGCCGGCTTTTCCAAGCCATCGTCCAAAGACGCCTTGGCCGGGGCTCTCGCCTCGGCCAGGTCTTGTGCAGGCACCCAATTGACCGGCGTTATCGCGGTCTGCACGCGCATGTCGACGAGCCTGGGAACGATGAGCGGGGCGATGCGGGGCAGAGCCACCGCCATGTACAATGCCGCCACGCACAGGGTGAGCCCACCCAGCGCCGCGTAAATGAAATCCTGATCTTCGCCCCGGACCCGTCTGCGGATCACCTGAGCGCTACCTTCGCTTCGAACTGTCACGACCAAACTCCATGGCAGTTGCAAAAGAAACTCGGTCCTGGTCCCTGAGGCCGGTCTATCAGACGCAAAATTTTACGGATTGTTAAGTCTAATGTTGCGGTGCAGCTCTGGACAAGCCTTCGCGCCACAAAACCGATACATTGCGGTGTATACTTTTAAAGTCTGGCGGAAAATTATGGCGAATTTACGGAAAAATCCCTCATTTTTAGGTTATCCCCAGATAATTGTGGCAGAACGGCAACAACCGGGAAAAAGCCCGGCCATTGCTGGATAATCTATTTATTATCAGTCAGTTGCCCAGAAAACGGGGCAAAAGTTAAAGAACCGGGCGAACCTCGGTCACTTCGGGAATGTAATGGCGAAGCATGTTCTCGATTCCCGCCTTGAGGGTCATGGTCGAGCTTGGACAACCGGCGCAGGAGCCCCGCATATTCAAATAAACCACCCCGTTCTCGAATCCCTCGAAAGTGATATCGCCACCATCGGCGGCGACCGCCGGGCGCACCCGCGTCTCAAGGAGCTCTTTGATCTGGGCGACGATCTCGCTGTCTTCCTCGACCGCGGCGGCCGGGGCTTCGGCTCCCTCTTCGATAATCGGCGCACCGGAAACGAAATGGTCCATCAATGCGTGAAGCACCAGGGGCTTCAGCACCATCCAATCTTTCTCCGGGGCCTTGGTTACGGTGACGAAATCCGCGCCCAAGAAAACGCCGGCGACTCCTTCGACTTCGAACAAGCGCCGGGCCAGCGGCGATTTCGCCGCCGCATCCACATCCGGAAAATCGGCGGTGCCTTGCTCGAGCACGGCCCGACCCGGCAGGAATTTTTGGGTGGCCGGATTTGGCGTTTGTTCGGTCTGGATATACATCACGCACCTATACGGTAACTTTCCCGCCGCCCGATGGAGCGGCCTCATGGCCCTAACATGGCACGGCTTTGCCGCCATTCAACCCTTGATAAATCAGGGATAATATCGCTTGACCTAGGTTAAGGCGGCAATTTGGGCGTCGGTCAGATTGCCGGGGACGATGGTCACCGGCACCCGGACTTTGTTGATGAATTTACCGGTGAGTGCGGCGATCAGCGGGCCCGGGCCCGACGGCTTCGTGGAGGCGGCCAAAACCAGGACCGAGATGCTCGGGTCCTCTTCGATGAGTGCCAGCAATTCGTCCCGGCGCGATCCTTCGCGGATATGCAGCACGGGCATGCTCCCCGCCCATTTGTTAACCTCGGCCGAGAGATCCTGAAGCAAGGTTTCGGCTGCCGCCCGGCGCTCGGCGTTTTCGAGATCTTCGATCGCCATCCATTGGGTGAAATCCGAAGGCTCGATCACGTAAAGCAGCGCCACTTTGCCGCCGACCGCTTTGGCGCGCAAACTCGCGTAATGCAATGCGACGCGCATCTCCTCAAACTCGTCGACGACGGTGAGGAAGACACGTTCGCGGCCGTCATGCGCCGATGTCATCGCTTTAGGCCTTCCGCAATCCAATCGCCCCCAGCCATCCTGCCATTAGGGCGATGGCAATCGCAATCAGCCCATAGAGCGCGCTGTTGTTATGGGCGCGGTCGTAAACTTCGGCGCTCAATCCGACCTTAGTGATGAAAAGCGGCCAACGCTGGGCGCTGTCAATATTCCCGTTGCGAATCAAGAATACTTCGACGGTGTAGGCGCCGGTTGCGACCGTCGCCGGAAAACTGACCGTGGTTCGGAACAACCGCCCGCCGATATAGGTCACTTGGCCCGGTCCGGTCGAATAGAGCCCTTGGCGTTCCTTGGCGCGGATGAGCGCCGTGCGGAACGATTCGGCATCCGCGCCCAGCGACGCATCCGACGGCGTCAACGGAATGCTGTCGAAGCCGACCTCGATTCGGGAAAACGTCGCCTGCGAGGCGATCGTCTCCAGCGGCTTCGAACTCGCCACATAATAGTAAGCAGGGACGTCGTTGAAACGCATCCAATCGTGGTTCACCCAAATTCCGAGAACGCGCTCTTTCTTGCGGACGACCACCGGCTGTTTGGGCCCGCGCACGACCACGACCACGTCCCCGCCGCCGTCGGTCGCCCCGAACAACAGCACCTCGGCTCCGGAAAACCCAAGCGTGATGTCGATCCGCCGCTTGGAAAGATCGGCCACCAGATAATCGGCGCTCGCAACGTACGGCCAAATTACGGCAGTCAAAACTACGGCCGCAAGAATGACGATCGCCGCGATTTTGGTGAGACCGCCGGTGGATCGGATAGACATCACCTGGTGACAACCTCCAGCGAATAGAGGTTCTCCGGCGTCGAGACGACGTCGTAGACGAGCTTGATCCACACACCGATAATCATCAGCGCCAACAGCAAGCGCAGCTGATCGCCCTTGAGCCTGGTGCCCATCCGCGCGCCGATTTGCGTGCCGGCGAGGCCGCCGGCAAGCAGCACGACGGCCAAGAGGATGTCGACCGTCTGATTTTCGACCGCTTGAAGAAACGTCGTGTTCATGGCGACAAAAATCGTTTGAAAGAGCGACGTGCCGACGGCCAGGGTTGTGGACATCCCGAGCAGATAGATCTTCGACGGCACGAGAAGAAATCCGCCGCCGACGCCCATCATCGCCACCAACAGCCCGGTCACCAGGCCAAGCACCAGTGGCAGCAAGGCGCTGATATAGAGTTGGGATTTCCGGAAGCGCATTTTAAAGGGCAGGCCGTGCAGCCAGGTATGCTGATGGAGCTTCGATCGCTGGCCGGGGTTGCGCCTTTCGCGCATGATCGCGCGCACGATCTCGGAAATCATCAACGTCGCGATGCCGCCGAGGAAGACGATGTACATCAGGACGATGACGAGATCGATTTGGCCGAGCTTGCGCAGCACAGCGAACAGCCACACGCCCGCGGTCGAACCCGCCAGCGTCCCGACCATCAAGACCGCGCCCATCTTGAAATCGATATTGCCCCGGTGCCAATGGGCGATGGCTCCCGACAGCGATGCGCCGACCACCTGATTGACCTGTGTTGCGACCGCAACCGTCGGCGGGATACCGATAAAGATCAGCAACGGCGTGACCAGGAACCCGCCGCCGACTCCGAACAGGCTGGACACGAACCCGACCGCGGCGCCCATCGCCAGCAATAGGAAAATATCAACCGAGAGTTCGGCGATGGGGAGATAGACCTGCATCAGCAAGCCTTTCGGGTTTGCACGAGTTTGTTTTTCGCGAGCCTGTCTTGAGGCAAAACGACGCTCATGGGCGAATGACGAGAGGCGATTCCGTCATTCATTACACAGAAACGAAGGACGGAAAAGAACGGGCTGCGATTCGTGCGGGGGGTTACGGCCGGAGCAGACCGATGATGTCCTGGATTTCCGCCAGAGTTTTCTCGGCAATCGCGTTGGCGCGCTCTGCCCCCTCGCGCAGTGTGCGGTCGATATAGGCCTGGTCCGCCTGAAGGCGCTTCATTTCGCCCCCGATGCGCCCGAGCTTCTCGACCGCAAGCTGGGCCAGTTCCCCTTTGAAGGTCGAGAACTGGGCATTGGCGAACTGGGCCAGAGCGTTGACCTTCGTGGTTCCGGCAAGTGCGGCGTAAATGCCGATGAGATTCGAGGCTTCTGGCCGCGCGTCCAAAGCTTCCAGAGTATCGGGGAGCGGATGAGGGTCGGTCTTGGCCTTGCGGATCTTGCGCTCGATCGCCTCCGCATCGTCGGTCATGTTGATGCGCGAATTGTCCGAGGCATCCGATTTGCTCATCTTCGCGGTGCCGTCGCGAAGGCTCATGACGCGGGTCGCCTCGCCAAGGATTTGCGGCTCGGGCAGCGGGAAGTATTCCTGGCCATAGCGCCGGTTGAAGGCGCCGGCGATATCGCGGGAAAGCTCCAAATGCTGCTTTTGATCCTCGCCCACCGGGACATGAGTCGCCTTATAGACGAGGATGTCCGCCGCCATCAGCACCGGATAGGCATAAAGCCCCAGCCCGGCGTTTTCCCGCTCCTTGCCCGCCTTTTCCTTGAATTGGGTCATGCGGTTCAGCCAGCCCAGCGGCGTGATGCAACCGAGAAGCCAGGCGAGCTCGCTATGGGCCGGCACCTGGCTCTGATTGAAGATGATGCAGCGCTTCGGATCGATGCCGGCGGCAATATAGGCGGCCGTGACCTCGCGGGTGTGGCGGCGCAAGGCCTCGGGGTCTTGGGGCATGGTGATGGCGTGGAGATCGACGATGCAGAAAATGCACTCGAACTCGTTCTGCAGCGCCACCCAGTTGCGGATGGCGCCCAGGTAATTGCCGAGATGGAGATTGCCGGTGGGCTGTACGCCCGAAAAGATGCGGTTCATCGCCGGGGACTTGTCACGGCCGCATTTTCTCGCGGCGGGAGGCTGTTATCCCCGCTTGGCCGTCCGCGGTCAAGCGCCGGGCTCGCCGGCCGGAGCACGAGCGGGAGCCTTGGTTATGGCCTGGCGCAACTCGGCAAACCGCGCCGCACCCAAGACCTCGGCCAAACCGGCAAAAGAAGGAGCCCGCTTGCGATGAGAACGCCGAGCCCCGCTGCGCGAAGTATCGCCGAGCCGCTAAGCCGGGGCAGCAATATTTCTGCCAGCACGGCGATAACCGCCAGCATCCCGGCCGAAGCGAGGACAATACGAAAGCTGCGGCCTTTCAATCGGGCATCCGGTTTAAATCCGCGGCGCGCCAAGGAGCCAAATAGAAACGCAGCATTGAGCCAGGCCGAGGCGCTAGCCGCGAACGCGATCCGGATGGCGCGAAATGGGATCATCAGAAGAAGGGCCAGGATCAGATTGGCCGCAGCCGAGATAGCCGCGACCTTGACCGGTGTTGCGGTATCGCCGCGGGCAAAAAAACCCGGGGCCAAGACCTCGGCAAGAACGAAAGCCGGACGACCGAGCGAGAAAGCGGCAAGCACGTTCGCCGTAGTCCGCGCGTCCCCGGCGCCAAAGGCGCCGCGCTCGAACAACACGGAAACGATCGGTTCCGCCAACGCCGCCAAAGCAAGGGCCGCCGGCAAAGTTAGGAGCAAGGCAAATTCGACGGCGCGGTTCTGGCTTTCCCGCCCGGCTTCGATATCGCCTCTATGCAGCTGGCGCGACAGCAGCGGCAACAGCGCGGTTCCGACCGCAGCGCCGATGACGCCGACGGGAAGCTGGGCTACTCATTCCGCATAATAGAGATCGGCGATCGAGCCGGTAGGAAGCAGCGGGGCGATGATGATGCCGATAACAAGATTGACCTGAATTGCTCCCGCGCCGATCGCGCCCGGCACGATCCGTTTCAGGAGCTCTTTCAATTCGGGGCTTAGGCGTGGCCGGCGAAACCGCAAACGGACGCCAACACTCCGGCACACCGCCAATAAAAAGAGGAATTGCGCGACCCCGGCTGTGGCAACGCCCCAGGACAAGGCATGGCCCATCGTCGTCCAACCCAGTTCGTCCTTCAGCGGCGCATAGAGGAGAATGGCGGAGATCATGCAGAGATTGAGCAAGATGGGGGCAGCCGCTTGTGCCGCGAAGCGGTCGAGGGAATTCAAAATGCCGCCCTGAAGGGCGGCCAGCGCGATGAACAGAAGATAGGGAAAGGTCACGCGGAGAAAATCGACCGCGAGCGGATATCGGACCGGGTCGCCGACAAAGCCCGGCGCCAAGCCATAGAGAAGCCAAGGCGCCAAAATCTCGACGGTGACTACCAGGGTCAGCAACGAGAGGAAAAGGACTCCCCCGGCATCTTCGGCGAATTGAAAGGCAAGAAGTCGGCCTTCGGTTGCGAGCTTGCCGGCGAATATCGGCACGGAGGCAACATTGAACGCGCCTTCGGCAAAAAGCCGGCGGAAGAAATTCGGAAATTTGAAGGCGACGAAAAAGGCGTCGGCGACCGGTCCGGCGCCCAAACTTGCCGCGATCAGGACATCGCGGAGATAACCGAGAACCCGGCTGACAAGGGTCGATCCGCCCACTGTTGCGATCGCCCGCAGAACCGGCATGGCGACGCAGCTTACCGTGCGGCGGCGCGATGCGAATTCCGTCCGACGGAGCCGCGCGAACGGCGGCGCGAGCGCAATTCGCGAGGCGGCGCTGCCGCGGGTGATTCGGTATCCGGATCGGCGAGCACGGCAAGCATGGCGTCGCGAAACCGATCGAGCTTGGTCTTGCTTTCGATCTTATCGCCGAAGACGTCCTTCACGTAGAAAACGTCCACGACCTTTTCGCCGTAGGTCGCGATCTTAGCGCTCGAGATCTGCAAGCCGAGATCGGTCAGCGTACGCGTCAATTCGTAAAGCAGGCCGGGACGGTCACGGCCGTTCACTTCGATCACCGTATGGGTTCCGCTCGCTTTGTTGTCGATGAGCGCGCGCGGCGCCACTTTGAAAACCCGGGTCCGGCTGGGAAGGCGCGGCGCCCGGGCGGCCAATTCCTGCCGCAGCATCTTTTTGCCGCCGAGCGCGTTGGCGATCGCGGATTCTAGGGCCTCCAGGCGGTCTCTGCCTTCAAAGGGCCCGCCGCCGGTTTCCATGCCGAAGGCCAGCGTGTCTTGAATCCAGAAGCTGTCGAGAGCCATGCCATTGGTCATCGTGAAAATCTTGGCGTCGACGATATTGCCGCCGCTGACCGCGATCGCCCCCGCAATCGTCGAGAACAACCCAGCGTGGTCGCCGGTATAGATCGTGAGCTCGGTGGCGCCGCGCGTCGGATCGACTCGCGTGCCGATCGTGAACGGCCGCTTCTCCCGTTCCGCGGCCCGGACCAAATGGGCGTGACGGGCTTGCGTCTTGGCGTCCAAGCCGAGCCAGTAATCGACATAGCCCAACTTCTCGAAGGCCTTGAATTCCGTTTCGGTCCAAGCCGACAGTTCCTTGCGCAGAGCGGCCTTGGCGGCGGCGACACGCGCTTGTTTGCGTTCCGCCGAGACGCCGCCGGAAAGCCGATCCTCGCTGCTGAAATAAAGTTCGCGCAGCAAAGCGGCTTTCCATTCGTTCCAAACGGTGGGCCCGGTCGCCTTCATATCGACGACCGTCAAAACGAGGAGCAGTCGCAAGCGTTCTGCCGATTGCACGATGTCGGTAAAGTCCGTCACCGTTTGATCGTCGTGAATATCGCGGCGCTGCGCGGTGGTGCTCATCAACAAATGATAGCGCACCAACCAGGCCACCGTTTCGGTCTCCTCTTCGCTCATGCCGACGCGCGGACATAGTTTTTGCGCGACTTCGGCGCCCAGCGCGGAATGATCGCCGCCGCGGCCCTTGGCGATGTCGTGCAAGAGAACGGCCATATAGAGCACCCGCCGCGATTGGATCTTGCTGATCACCTGGCTCGAGAGCGGATGCTGGGCGGTCAGATCGCCGCGATCGATCGCGTGCAAGATTCCAATGGCGCGGATCGTATGCTCGTCCACCGTATAGACGTGATACATGTCGTGCTGCATTTGCGCGACGACCCGCCCGAAATCCGGAACGAAGCGGCCGAGCACGCCGGCTTCATTCATGCGTTTCAGCGCCTCTTCCGGATCCTTCTTTTCCGCCGTCAACATCTCCAAGAACAGACCATTCGCCTCGGGGTTTTCCCGCAGCTTCGAATCGATGAGGCGGAGACTCCGGGTCACCAAACGCAGCGCCTTCGGATGGATATCAAGGTTAAAGGATTGGGCGAGATAAAAGAGCCTCAGAAGATTCACCGGATTGTCGGCGAAGACTCCGTCACGCGTTACGGTCAGGCGCTTTCCGTCCACCGTGAAGCCGGTCGGCAGATGCTTGCGCAGCGTCAGCTTTTTCAGCGAGAACCGGCGCGGCTTGCGGCTTTCGGAATCGATCGCGGCGCAGAAGATCCGCGTCAGGTCGCCGACTTCCTTGGCGACCAGAAAATAGTGCTTCATGAACCGTTCGACACCCAGAGCGCCGACATGATCGGTGTAACCCATGCGCCGCCCGATATCGGGCTGCAGATCGAAGGTGAGTCGCTCTTCGGGACGGCCGGTCAGGTAATGAATATGGCAGCGGAGCGTCCACAGGAAATTCTGCGCCTTGGCGAAATCGTCGGCTTCTCTCGCAGTGAGAACGCCGCGTTTGACGAGATCTTCCACCGCCTCAACTCGGTAAAAATACTTGGCGATCCAAAACAGCGTGTGTAGATCGCGCAGGCCGCCTTTGCCGTCCTTCACATTGGGTTCGAGGACATAACGGGAATCGCCGAGATGCACATGGCGCTCATTGCGCTCCGTCAATTTCGCTTTGACATAAGCAAGACCGCCGCTCCCCAAGATTTTTTCTTGAAAGCGCTTCTTGAGATCCGCATACAGACCTTCGTCGCCGCATATGTAGCGGGATTCGAGCAAGGTCGTGAGAATGGTCTGATCCGCTTTGGCGCGTCGCAGGGATTCGTCAACCGAGCGGGTCGCATGCCCGACCTTGAGACCCAGATCCCACAGAAGATAGAGCACGTATTCGACGATCTTTTCGGTTCTTGCCGGCGGTTGCTCGGGAACAAGAAAGAGCAGGTCAACATCGGAGAACGGGGCAAGCTCCCCGCGCCCATAGCCGCCGACCGCAACCAGAGCGATGCGGTCGCTGCCGGCACTGTCATCCTTCTCGGCTTTGGCCGCCTTTTTGTTCGGTTTGTGGTCGGCCACGGCGGGCGCCGCCGGAAAAACCGCGGTCTCGGCGAATTCGAAAATGGTCCGGATGATCTGATCGACGAGGAAGGCGAGACCGTGCACGACCTCGGTTCCCGATGCGCCGCGCTCGAATTGCCGGTGCAGTTCGTCGCGGCCGGCCGCCATCGTATCCTTCAACAGCTCGACCAGCTGACGGTGCTGCGCGTCACTCTGCTCCGGCGCCAAGGCGGATACTTTTGCCGCAAGCGCGCGGCGGTCGATGATACGGCGCTGATGGGGGATCATTTTCTATGAAATGCGCTTATCGTCCCGGGATTGCAAGTCTTCCGCCGCCCAACCCGGGCTCGACTGCGAGGGCTTGAAGAGCCGGAAAATGGCCGTTCTTTTTATCATCGACGTGCAGGCGGGCTTCGTCAATGAAGCGACCCCTCATATCCCGGCCCTGATCTCGGCGGCGATTTAGCCCTTCCAAGAGGCGGCCAGCGTCGCCTTGAGCTTATAAAGAAGGTCGAGCGCTTCCCGCGGGCTCAGAACATCGGGATTTACCGAGTTCAGCATTTCGAGTGCCGGATTCGGCGCTTCTTCTATCGCCGGATTCGAAAACAGCGGCAAGTCATCGGCGAGGCTTGCCAGCGCTTGTGCCTTGCGGCCGCGTTCCAGGGACTCCAGAACCTGACCAGCCCGCGCGATCACCGGCGGCGGTAATCCGGCCAGCTCGGCGACATGAATTCCGTAAGAGCGATCGGCAGCACCCTTTGCCACTTCGTGCAGGAAGACGACTTGTCCCCGCCATTCCTTGACCCGCATCGTATAGAGACCCAAAGCCGGCAAGGTCGCCGAAAGCGCGGTCAGTTCGTGGTAGTGGGTCGCAAACAGTGCCCGGCAGCGGTTGACGCCGTGCAGATGCTCGACCACCGCCCAGGCGATCGATAATCCGTCGAAGGTCGCCGTGCCGCGGCCGATTTCATCGAGGATGACTAGGGCGCGCGGCCCCGCTTGATTCAAGATCGCCGCAGTCTCCAGCATTTCGACCATGAAGGTCGACCGGCCGCGCGCCAAATCGTCCGCGGCGCCCACCCGGCTGAATAGGCGATCGACGACTCCGATCTTCGCTTCTTGCGCGGGAACGAAGGAGCCGATTTGGGCGAGAATGGCCATCAGCGCATTTTGCCGGAGAAACGTGCTCTTTCCCGCCATATTGGGCCCGGTGAGCAGCCAAATCCTTGGCGCAGCACCCTCGTCGGCATTTTCGTCTTCGGCGCTGAGGGCGCAATCATTGGCGACGAACGGCGAATTGTTGTTGGCGGCCAGCGATGATTCCACGACCGGATGGCGGCCGCCGCCGACAATAAAATTGGTGCTGTCGTCGATCACCGGACGCACATAGCGGCTGCATACGGCGAGATCGGCCAAGGCGCTTGCCACGTCGAGTTCGGCAAGGGCGCGGGCGGTACGCATGATCGGATCGGAATTTGCCAGCACTTGCGCCGTCAATTCGGCGAAGAGTTCGAGTTCGAGCCCGAGGGCGGTTTCCGCGGCGCGGGCGATTTGCGATTCGAAATCGGCCAGCTCGGTCGTCGTATAGCGCACCGCCGATGCCAGGGTTTGGCGGTGAATGAACGGGGCTTGCGGCATTTTCGCCGCTTGGCCGGGCGGCACTTCGATATAGAAGCCAAGGACATTGTTATGCCGGATCTTCAGCGAGGAAATTCCGGTTGCCGTCTGATAGCGGCTCTGCAAACCGGCGACGAGACGCCGGCTCTCATCGCGCAAGCCGCGTTGCTCGTCGAGGGCGGGCGAATAACCGGCGGCGATGAATCCGCCTTCCCGCGCAATGACCGGAAGATCCGGAGCGAGCGCCCGGGAAAGGGGTTCAATCAGCGTGTCGTGCCGCCCCAAATTCTCGCCGCAGAGGGTCAACTCCGCCGGCATTGCGGCGCGCGAAGATTTCAGGATTTTGCGAAGCCGATGGGCCATCGCCAGCGCGTCACGCACATTGGCGAGATCGCGCGGACTTCCCCGGAAAAGCGAAAGCCTGGACAACGCGCGTTCGATATCGGGCGTTTCACCCAAAAGCCCGCGGATTGCGCCCCGCAAATCGGATTCCGCGAAAAAGTATCCGACCATGTCGAGGCGCGCGCGGATCTGGGATACGTCGGTCAGCGGCAAAGCCAGCCGGGACGCCAGCAGCCGCGCCCCCGTTGCCGTGACCGTTTTGTCGATGGTGGCGATCAGGCTTCCTTTGCGCTCGCCGCTTAAGGTTCGAAAGAGTTCGAGATTGCGGGCGGTTGCCGGATCGATCTCCATCGCCGCACCGGCGGCAAGCCGCCTCGGCGGGGCCAGGCGGGGGAGCCGGCCTTTTTGAGTTAACGCCAAGTAATCGAGAAGCGCGCCGGCGGCGGCGACTTCCGCCCTCGTGAAATCGCCGAATCCCTCGAGCGCCTGCACGTTGTAATAAGCGGCCAAGCGCTTTCTGCCGTTCTCGCTATCAAACCGGCTGTCCGGCAATGGCAGCCCCGCGAAGTCTTTGACGGCGCCGCGCAAATCCGGGCGGGCGAACAGGCGTTCGGGAAGCAGAAGCTCGCCGGGCTCAAGCCGCGCGAGCGCCAAATTGAGCCCACCGGCGGCGACCGGCTGGGTGCGGAATTCACCGGTCGAAATATCGAGCCAAGCCAAGCCCAACTGTCCTTCGGCTTCGACTAGCGCCGTGAGATAATTGTTTCGCCGCGGCTCCAGCAGCGCGTCTTCGGTGAGAGTCCCGGGGGTTACTATGCGACTTACATCGCGGCGGACCAAGGATTTCGAGCCGCGGCGTTTAGCCTCCGCGGGATCCTCCATCTGCTCGGCGACTGCGACCCGGAATCCCAGTTTGATCAGCCGCGCGAGATAAGTTTCGGCAGTCGCGACGGGCACGCCGCACATCGGGATGTCGCGACCCTCATGGCGCCCGCGCTTGGTCAGCGCGATATCGAGCGCGCGGGCCGCCGCAACCGCATCGTCGAAGAACATCTCGTAGAAATCGCCCATCCGGTAGAACAACAGGCAATCGGGATGGGCCCGCTTGATGTCGAGATATTGCGCCATCATCGGGGTGGCAGAGTCCCCGTCAACGATGGGCATCACCGGTTCAAGAAGCGTCATGAGCATTCCCTGCAGCACCCCCCGCACGGTGCAGGATTTTCCGCCTGGAGGACGAGCTGCTGAGTTTCGAAAGTTAACATGGCGGCCGACCCACCCGCTATGTTCGCGCACGTCATTTATCTATTCTCCGGAGTGCCGCAAAGGTCTTGACGCTCACGCCGCGGTCTTCATGCTAGAGAACAGTCCGCGAGGTTTTTCCATGTCCCGCCCACCGGTGCCGTTGCGCCTGCTCTTTTCGACCACCGCCGTGCTGTGGGCGCCGATCGCCCTGGTATTCGGCGTTTTGGCGGCGGCCGGCGTATTGTCCGGAGAAATCGCGGCAATCGGGGCGGTCGTCATCGCCGCGGTCTTGGCCCTGATCTTGCGGCCCTATCTCGGCGACGTCCTAGCATTACGCGCTTATGTCGACGAACTGGGCCGGCGGGACGACGCTGCAACCCCGCATTTCGTGTTTTATTCCTTGCCCTTGGAAATCTCCGGGATGATCGGACGGCTGCACCGAAACTGGACGCGCGGCCGCGAGCAGCTCGAAGGGGCGGCTGCCGCCAGCACCACCGTTCTCGATCGCGTTCCCGATCCGCTTTTCATGCTCGATCGCGGGCGCCAGATCGTGCGGGCGAATCTGGCGGCCCGTGAGCTATTCGGGCCGTCGATTGCCGGCCGCGACTTGTCGGCCGCCCTGCGAAATCCCGACGTTCTGGCCGCCGCCGATCAAGTACTGTTTGGACGCGACGAAGCCACGGTGGAATTCACTCTTCCGGTGCCGATCGAGCGCGCGATGCTGGCCGGCATCAACGCCCTGCCGGCGCCGACCGCCGATGGCACCGTTGCGATCTTGCGCCTTCACGATCTGACCGAGATCAAGCGCACCGAGCAGATGCGTGCCGATTTCGTGGCCAATGTCAGTCACGAATTGAAGACGCCGTTGACCACGCTTCTGGGTTACATCGAGACCCTGCGCGGCCCGGCGCGGGACGATTTCGAAGCCAGGGAGCGGTTCCTATCGATCATGAATTAACAGGCCATGCGGATGAACAGCTTGGTCGAAGATTTGTTGTCGCTCTCGCGAATCGAAATGCATGAACACCGGGCGCCGACGGAGCGGGTCGAGATTGCCGATATCCTGCGCACGGTTACCGACGTCTTTGAGATCCGGGCGGGGGCAAAAGGCCAGAAGATCGAACTGATCGTTCCGCCGGAGTCCGACGCGGTTCTGGGCGACGCCATAGAACTCTCGCAAGTCTTTGAAAATCTTCTAGAAAATGCCGTGCGTTATGGCCGGCCCCATTCCATGATCACCTTGTCGATGCGTCCGCTCCCGGCGAGCGATGGCGCCGAGGATTCACCGCGGCGGATCGCAATTGCCGTCGCCGATGAGGGCCAGGGCATCCCGCGCGAGCATTTATCGCGATTGACCGAGCGCTTTTACCGGGTCGACCCGGCGCGATCCCGTGAGCTCGGCGGCACCGGCTTGGGCCTTGCCATTGTGAAGCACATCGTCAGCCGTCACCGGGGCGAACTTCGCATCGAAAGCGAACTTAATAAGGGCAGCACCTTCACCGTCGTTCTGCCGGCCATCCCCGAAAAGCCCTAGCGGTTTCCACGACCGCCGACCTGTTGCGCGCCTGCCAGCAACGGCGCCTGACCATGTCACGTTCACAAATTTCATCGTTCTGTCGCGCGACTGTCGCACGCGCTTTCTAGTTTTGCCTCTGCGGAACGGCGTGGTGGCCGTCTGCGTCGCACCGCTCTGCTAGGCGGGCGGGCGGCAAATGTTAACGCACGCGGCGGTAACCGCTATGATTTCAAACAAGACCAGGCTGGCCAGCCTGGCAGGAACGACCGCGATCAGTCTCGTCGCAGCGTGGACAAGCGCTTCGGCCGAACCACAAACGGCGCAAGCACCACAATCGGTCGCACCCGCAGTACCGGCTCCGATTGCGTATCCCTACAGCAACGCATACGGGGTTATCCAAATGGCGGCGGCCGACCAACCAGCCGCGGCCGGGATGTCGGATTCGCAACGGCTCGATAATTTGGAGCGCACGGTCCAGCAGCTCAACGATATCGTCAACGGGCAATCCGAAGAATTGGCGAAGCCGAAAGGCCCGAAAGTGACGACCACGGGCGGGCTCAAAGTCGAAAGCGAGGATGGGCAGTTTTCGTTCCAGCCGATCGGCCGGTTGCACTTAGACGGCGCTTGGTACGACCAGGACAAATCGCATAGGGCGACAATCTGCAGGTCCGCCGCGCGCGTCTCGGCATGACCGGCAAAATGCTCGGGGATTTCATGTACGAAGTCGAGGCCGACTTCCCCCACCGGTACCAGCAACAACCAATTCGGCAGCTCGGGCAGCGGCTCGCTCAGCATGAAGGAGATGTGGATCAAGTACACCGGCTTGCCGTCCGCCGAATTCACGGTCGGCAACGTGGCCGTGCCCTTTGGTCTCGAAAACTATATCAGCGATAGCTTCTTCACCTTCCTTGAGGAGGCGTTGCCGTCGAACACCTTCGCTCCCCAGCGGCTGCTTGGGGCTACGGCCACTTACACCCAGCCGAACTGGTCGCATGCCAGCGGCGTCTATGGCCGGTCAGTGGATAGCGCCACTAACATTACAGCCACCGGCGCCGGTGCAACAACCGATGGCGATGAACAGTTCGTATTCACGGCGCGAGGGACGCTCGACCCCATCACCGAAAAGAGCAAGGACAACAACGTCACGGATCAAACCAAGCTCGTCCACTTGGGCCTTGGCTTCTTTTACGACGCGCCGTCCGACGAGACCGTCGATTTCAGCATCAGGCCCGAATCGAACGTCACTCTCGCGAAGTTCCTGAACACCCGGACCAAGATCAGCAGCCTCAACCCCGGGGCACTGGACGACGTCAAGTACTTCTATGAAATAACTCCGGAAACGCCTTCGTTTACGGGCCGGCGTCGCTGCAGGGAGAATACTATTACGTGCCGGTCTCGCAGGGGCAGCCGGGCAACTGCCCCAGAGCCACCGGGGTGGTGAGCGGCAACTCCGCAGGCGCCATAGCCTGCCCGAATGTGACATTGACCGGCTCTTATGCCCAGGCCAGCGATTTCCTGACCGGGGAATCGCGCAATTATAACCCGGCCATTGCCAGGTTCGAACGCGTGACCCCGCGCAGCAATCTCGGCCAAGCCGGCGGCTGGGGCGCGTTCGAACTCACTGGCCGGATCAGCAATCTCAACTTCGACGACGGGTCGCAGTTCCAAAAAGGCGAGGAGACCGATTACACGCTCGGCCTCAATTGGTATCTGAACCCGAATATCCGGCTGATGGCCAACTACATTTGGGTCCGGAACAACGTCACGGCGGTCGGCGACTGTACCAACGCGCTGAGTGCCACAACGGCGACCTGCACCAACACGACGGTGAATGGAGCCGGCGACGACAACCCCAGGCTTATCACGGTTCGCGCCCAGGGTGGCTTCCCCGACCGCGACTTCCTTTCGAGCGCCCCGCCCTGAAACGGGGCCCTTTCTTTGCCCGAGCCGCGGGTACGCATTCGTCCGGGTCTAAGACATTGGAAATTCATGAATTTCATCGATTTGCCAATTATCCGCGATCGTCCTGCATATCTGTCATATAACTGTAACAAAATTGTCGTATTCCAGTTGCCGACCAGCGCTAAAACCGCCCCAATGGTGGCGCTGCCCCGTTTCGGAGCGGCGTTTGACTCGCTCTAGCTATCGGAGACTCATCCTTGAAACGCAGCGCGATTGCCTTAGCCGCATTGGCCGTCGCCGCGACTTTGAGCACGGCCGTCACGGCGCAGGCGCGCGATCAGATTCGGATCGTCGGCTCGTCGACCGTTTTTCCCTTCGCAACCGCCGTCGCCGAAGAATTCGGCAAAACCTCCGGCTTCAAGACCCCGGTCGTCGAATCGACCGGCACCGGCGGCGGGTTGAAGCTTTTTTGTTCCGGAGTCGGCGTGGATTTCCCCGACATCTCGGATGCTTCGCGCCGCATTACAAAGAGCGAGATAGATAGTTGCGTCAAGCACGGCGTCAGCCAGATCACCGAAGTCAAAATCGGTTTTGACGGCATCGTCTTCGCGAACGCCGTCAAGGCACCGCATTTCAATTTGACCCGACAGCAGCTGTTTTTGGCCATGGCCAAGATTGTTCCTCGAGGCGGCAAACTGGTGCCGAACCCGTACAAGACCTGGGACCAAATCGACCCATCCCTGCCGAAGCAGCCGATTCTCGTATATGGCCCGGCGCCCAATCACGGCACCCGCGACGCCATGGTGGACCTTGTCATGACGCCAGGCTGCGGGAAATTCCCGGAAATCGCGTCGCTCCAAGGCGATGCCAAAAAGGAGGCCTGCGAGGCCGTGCGCGAGGACAGCGCTTTTGTCGAGGTCAGCGAAACCTACAACATAACGCTCGAAAAGCTGACCAAGGATCCGAATGCGATCGGCGTGTTCGGTTACAGTTATTACGACAACAATCGCGATAAAGTTCAGGCCAGCACGATCGAAGGGGTGGACGCCAGCTTCGATACGATTTCATCCGAAAAATATCGCGTGTCCCGTTACCTGTATTTCTACGTGAAGGACGCGCATGTGGGCGCCATTCCCGGAATGAAAGAATTCATCGCCGAATTCACCAGCGATACGGCGTGGGGTCCGAACGGTTATCTGTCGGATAAGGGACTCATTCCGCTTCCCGATGCCGATCGCAAGACAGAGGCCGAGAATGCCAAAAAGCTCGCGCCCCTCACGATGTGAAGAAGGCGATGTAACGAAGACGATGTGATGAAACCCGTGCCGGCGGCCAGGTAAACCCCGCCGGTTCATTTGCTCTGGAGCCATGCAGACGACTGTCCTCTTCGCCGCCATCCTGTTCCTAGCCGCCGTCGGCTATGTGTTGGGCCGCGGCCGCGCCATGGCGATTGCCGGACGGAGTCGTGTCCGCCTCCATTCCCTCCCCAGTTACTACGGCTATTACGCGGCGTTGTGGTGCGCCCTTCCGGCGCTCGCGATCATGCTGGTCTGGGCAATCGCGCAACCCCACGTCATCGACGCATTGACGATTAAGGGCATGCCGACCGACATCGTTTCGCTTCCGCCGGCAAAGCTGTCGCTCGTCATGAATGACATCAAGAATGCCGCAAAGAACGCCGGCCTTGGCGCCGACAAGCCGGAAATTAGGGCGGCGGCCGAGCATATGGCCGCGATGAGGCAGACCGCATCGATCGCGCTTATTGGCGCCTGTGCGGCAACCGCGGGAATGGGTCTCCTGTTCGGCATCGGGCGGATTCGCCCGCAGTTGCGCGCCCGCAACCGGGTCGAGATCGTCGTTCGCCTCGCAATGGCCGGCGCATCCACCATCGCCATTCTGACGACGATCGGTATCATTTTGTCGCTGTTGTTCGAGTCGCTGCGGTTCTTTCATCTCGTCCCGCTCGGCGAATTCCTGTTCGGTCTGGATTGGAGCCCGCAAATCGCGATGCGCGCCGACCAGACCGCAAGTTCCGGTTCGTTCGGCGCCATTCCACTCGTCACCGGAACACTGCTGATCACCTGCATTGCCATGGCGGTTGCAGTTCCGGTCGGGCTGTTTTCGGCGATTTACATGTCGGAATATGCGAGCTACCGGCTTCGCTCCATTATCAAGCCCTTCCTCGAAATATTGGCCGGCATCCCAACCGTCGTTTTCGGCTTCTTCGCGGCGCTCACCGTGGCGCCCTTCATCCGGGATTTGGGTCAATCGATCGGGCTCAATGTCGCCTCCGAATCGGCGCTGGCCGCTGGCCTGACCATGGGGATCATGATCATCCCCTTCGTGTCGTCGCTGTCCGACGACGTGATCAACGCGGTGCCGCAAACCTTGCGCGACGGCGCTTATGCGATGGGCGCGACCAAATCGGAAACCGTGCGCACAGTCATCCTGCCGGCGGCCCTGCCGGGCATCATCGCCGCTATCTTGCTCGCCGTCTCCAGAGCGATTGGCGAAACCATGATCGTGGTGATGGCGGCCGGTCTTTCGGCCAATTTGACGTTCAATCCCTTTGCCGCGGTGACCACGGTGACCGTGCAAATCGTGACCTTGCTGGTCGGCGATTCCGAGTTCGACAGCGCCAAGACTCTTGCCGCATTCGCGCTTGGGCTTCTGTTATTCCTCATAACTTTGGTTTTGAACGTCATCGCCTTGCGCGTGGTTCAGCGCTACCGCGAACGCTATGAGTGACGCCGTCGCCAAATCGGCTGCCGGATCGCCGGCGGGCAGGGCGCGCATGAAGCGCCGCTATGCCGCGGAAATGCGCTTCCGTCTTTACGGCATCGCCGCCATTGCGATCGCCCTGGCGTTTCTGTTCCTTTTGATCGGCAGCGTCGGGATAAGAGGGGTGAGCGCGCTTTATGCGACCGAGATTCGGCTCGAGATCTTTTTCGATCCCGCCGTCATCGATCCCGATGATACCGGCCGTCCCTCGCCGCAAGCCGATTACGCGCAGCTGTACCGCAAGGCGCTGCTCAAGCACTTTCCGGACGTGAAAGAACGCCGCGATATTGCCGATCTCGCCTCCCTGATCAGCACCGGAGCGCGGTTCGAGCTGGCTCGCATGGTCGATCGGAATCCGAAGATTATCGGTACGACGCAGACGGTCTGGCTGCCCGCCGAAGCCGACATCGACATGGTGGAAAAGGGACAGATTACCCTTTCGGCGCCCGAATCCGAACGCCGGGTCAAAGATTCGCAACTGAGATGGTTCGCCTCGCTGCAGGCCACGGGCGACGTCGAGAAGCGATTTAACGAGCGCTTCTTCACCAGCGGCGATTCCCGCCAGCCGGAAATGGCCGGAATCTGGAGCGCCATCGTCGGTTCGTTCTTTCTCATTGTCGTAACCGCGACCTTTTCGTTTCCGATTGCCGTCATGACGGCTTGTTACCTCGAGGAATTCGCGCCGAAGAACCGCTGGACCGACATTATCGAAGTGAACATCAACAATCTGGCGGCGGTTCCGAGCATCGTCTTCGGCCTGCTGGGTTTGGCCGTGTTCTTGGGATTCTTCGGGTTGCCCCGTTCGGCACCGCTGGTCGGCGGCATGGTCATGGCGCTGATGACGCTGCCCACCATCATCATCGCCACGCGCTCGGCCTTGAAAGCCGTGCCGCCCTGGATCCGTCACGCGGCCCAAGGCCTGGGAGCGTCGCCAGTCCAAGTGGTTCTTCATCACGTGCTTCCGCTCGCCATGCCAGGAATCTTGACCGGAACGATCATCGGACTTTCCAGGGCCTTGGGCGAGACGGCGCCGCTGCTGATGATCGGCATGGTGGCCTTCATCGTCGACATCCCACACACACCTCTCGATCCAGCGACCGCGCTTCCGGTGCAGGTTTATCTTTGGGCCAGCAATCCGGAGCGGGCTTTTGTCGAAAAAACCGCGGCGGCCGTCATCGTCCTGCTTGTGTTTCTGATCGCCATGAACGGAGCAGCCGTATTCCTGCGCAAAAAATTCGAGAGGCGATGGTAGAATGGATACCGTCATTGCGGAACCCGAAATGGGTCCCCCAGTAAGCCCCCAAGCGAGAATGGGAATGCCGATGTCCGAATCCCCCCTTGCAACCGCATTCGCGCCGGCCGCGAGATCGCCGGAAGCCGCCACCAAGCCGGCCGCCAAAATCGAGGCCGCAATCCGGCCACTCAAGATCGTGGCGCGCGACGTCAATGTCTTCTACGGCGAGAAGAAGGCACTGAACGAAATCAATCTCGATATCACCCAGAACGAGGTAACGGCCTTGATCGGCCCGTCGGGCTGCGGCAAGTCGACCTTTTTGCGCTGCCTCAATCGCATGAACGATACGATCGAGAACTGCCGGGTAACCGGAAGCGTCAAGCTCGACGGCGAGGACATCTACGATCCCGACCTCGATGTGGTGCAGCTTCGCGCCCGGATCGGCATGGTCTTTCAAAAACCCAATCCGTTTCCCAAATCGGTTTATGACAACGTCGCCTACGGTCCGCGCATTCATGGCATGGCCACAACGCGGGCCGACCTCGATGAGATCGCGACCACGAGCCTCAAGAAGGCGGGGCTATGGGACGAAGTGTCCGACCGCTTGGACTCGCCCGGCACAAGTCTTTCCGGCGGCCAACAGCAACGCCTCTGCATCGCCCGGGCGATTGCGGTCAACCCGGAAGTGATTCTGATGGATGAGCCCTGTTCGGCGCTCGATCCCATCGCCACCGCGCGAATCGAAGAGCTGATGGATGAATTGCGCAGAAATTACACGATCGTGATTGTTACCCATTCGATGCAGCAGGCGGCACGCGTTTCCCAGCGCACCGCCTTCTTCCATTTGGGCGAAATCATCGAATTTGGATCAACGGAACAGATTTTCACCAGCCCGAGGGACGAACGAACCCAAGGCTATATCACCGGACGATTCGGCTAAACCCCACAGACGAACGCCGGTCCCGGACAGGAGGAGCAAGCCCATGGACTCCGAACATATTGTCAAAGCCTACGACGAGGAGCTCCGTCACCTCAATTCCGCCATCATGGAGATGGGCGGAATCGCCGAACAGCAAATCGCGTCGGCCATTCAGGCTGTCGTGAAGCGAGATTCCGATCTTGCGGCTGGCGTGGTCGAGGAAGATGACCGGGTCGACCAACTCGAACATGAAGTCGCAAGCTTTTCGGTGCGGCTGCTGGCGCTCCGCCAGCCGATGGCGAGCGATCTTCGCAACATTATCGCCGCGCTCAAGGTATCGAGCGATATCGAGCGAATCGCCGATTACGCGGTCAACGTCGCCAAGCGCGCGATCGCCATCAACATGATTCAGACGGTCGCTCCCGTCGCCCGTATCCCGCGTATGGGCAAGCTCGTGCAGGCGATGCTGAAAGACGTGCTCGATGCCTATGTCGAACGCAACGTCAACAAGGCGATGAATGTGTGGGAGCACGATAAAGACATCGACGATATGTATGACAGCCTGTTCCGCGAGCTGTTGACGTACATGATGGAGGATCCGCGCAGCATCACCGCGTGCACCCATCTTCTGTTCATTGCTAAGAACATCGAGCGGATCGGCGATCACTGCACCAATATTGCCGAAGACATCTACTATCTCGTCCACGGCCAACCTTGGCACAAGATCCGGCCTAAGGGCGAAGAGGGCATTTTCCTTCCGCCCGGTTTTGGTCCGAAACCCCCCGGTAAAAAGGAATCGGCAGGTCAAAAATAATGGGTCCGATGGTTCTAATCATTGAAGACGAAGAAGCGATCGTCACCCTTCTTCGTTACAACCTGGAGCGTGAAGGCTTCCAGGTTGCGGTCGCCCGCGACGGCGAAGAAGGTTTGGCGGCCTTGTCCGAGCGGCGGCCCGATTTGGCCGTCGTCGATTGGATGCTTCCCTATGTTTCGGGGCTTGAACTTTGCCGGCAAATCCGGCGGCGGCCCGAAACCCGGCATTTGCCCATCATCATGTTGACGGCGCGAGGCGAAGAGGCCGATCGGGTGCGCGGCTTCGAGGCCGGGGCCGATGATTACGTCGCCAAGCCGTTTTCACCCGGCGAGTTCGTGGCCCGGGTTCGAGCGGTGTTGCGCCGCTCACGGCCGGCTTTTGGCGAGGAAACTATTGCTTTCGGCGACGTGGTGATGGATTTGAGCTCGCATCGGGTGCGACGGGGAACCACCAGCATTCATCTCGGGCCGACCGAATTCCGTTTGCTGCGCTACCTGATGGAAAATCCCGGCCGCGTTTTCTCCCGCGAGCAGCTTCTGGATGCGGTGTGGGGCCGCGATGTCTTCGTCGGACCACGGACCGTGGACACCCATATTCGCCGGCTGCGCCGGGCGCTGACCGCAGGAGGCCGGCGCGACCCGATCCGCACCGTGCGCTCGGCGGGATACGGCTTGGACGCCGAGGTCGCCCAGTAACGTCAGCGCTGCAGCGGCAACGTCACGTCGATAACATCGGGGTCGCCCGCCGATTTCTTCTCGGCAAAGCCCAGACTCCGGCAGAGCTTCCGCATCGGCGCATTGTCTTCGAGGACATGCCCGAAAATTTCGCCGAGCCCGCGCTGTTTCCCGTGGGCGATGATCCGTTCCATCAACAAACGGCCTAGCCCTCGATTGCGAAAATTGGGATCCACGACGATGGCAAATTCGCCCTGCCGGTTGTCGGGATCGGCAATCAGCCGGACAATGCCCATCCCTTCGTCGCCGCTTGGCTTAGGGAGGAATGCGACAAACGCCATCTCGCGGTCGTAATCGATCTGGGTGAGCCGCGCCGCCAAATTGTGCGGCAATGTTTTCATGGCGAAAAAAAATCGCATGCGCACATCGGAGGCGGAAAGCCGGGCAAATCCGGCGCGGAGCAACGGTTCGTCTTCCGGACGTACCGGATGCAATTTTATTTCCGTCCCGTCGGAGAGTCGGAACTTTCCTTCGAGCTCGCTCGGATAGGGACGGATGGCGAAGCGCTTCGTCTCCTCCCCCGGCTTCACCCGTGCCTTTGCCAGCCTTATCCGGGCATCGAGCGCCAGCACGCCCTTTTCGTCGGCGAGCAGCGGATTGATATCGAGTTCGATGATTTCCGGAATATCGATGACGAGTTGCGAGACCTTGACCAAGGTAAAGGCGATCGCATCGAGATCGGCGCTCGGCCGGCCGCGATAGCCGACGAGCTGTTTATAGATGCGGGTGCGTGCCATCTGATCGTGCGCCAGCTTTATGTTGAGCGGCGGCAAGCTGAGCGCGCTGTCTCCCACGACCTCGACCGCGACGCCGCCTTGTCCGAACAGAATAAGCGGCCCGAATTGAAGATCCTCGGCCATACCAACAATAAGTTCAAAAGCGCTCGGACGACGGATCATCGGTTCGACGGAAAAACCCTGGATGGTCGCTTCCGGACGAAGTTTTTTGATTCGCGCCAGCATGTCTTGCGCGACATTCCGGACCGCCGGCGGCGCCACGTCCAAGGCAACGCCGCCCAAATCCGATTTATGGGTAATATCCGGAGATAGAATTTTCACCGCGACCGGCACGCCGAGTTGTTCCGCCCGGGCGGCGGCTTCTTCGGGTGTCGCCGCAATCAATGTTTCGACGCTGGGAATTTGATAGGCGGCAAGAATCGACTTTGCTTCGGGTTCGGTCAGCCACTCGCGCTTGGCAGACAGAGCCTTGTCGACGGCATCGCGCGCCTTGGCCTTGTCCGGTGCAAAATCACCGGGGACCGACGGCGGCGTCTCCATCAAAAGCTCCTGATTGCGGCGAAAAGCGACCATGTCCAGAAAGGCGCGAATTGCCTGTCCCGGCGTCAGGTAGGTCGGAATGCGCTCCGCCGCGAACAGCTCCCTTGCTTCGGTCATTGCCGCACCGCCGATCCAGCTGGTCAGGATGCATTTGCGGCGGTCTTTGACGGTCGCCACCACGGCCCTAGCGGCGTCCGTGCTGGAGGCCACCGCGGTCGGGCAATTGAGCACCAGAATGGCATCGATCTGCGGATCGTCCAATAAAGCGGATAAAGCCTTCGCGTAGCGCTCGCCGCCGGCGTCGCCGATGATGTCGACCGGATTGTTGCGAGACCAAGTGCGCGGCAGGAAGGCATCGAGCCGGCTCATCGTTTCGGGCGAGAGGTCCGCCAATTTTCCGCCGCCTTCGACGAGCGAATCGGTCGCGAGCACGCCGAATCCTCCACCATTGGTGAGGATCGCCAGGCGCTCGCCGGACGGCGGGGTCGCCGACGCTAACGTCTCGACCGCGTCGAACAATTCATCGATATCCAAAACCCGTAGTAGGCCCGCGCGACTGAACGCCGCGTCATAGGCCGCATCCGATCCGGCCAAGGCGCCGGTATGCGAATGCGCGGCTTTTTTCCCGCTTCGAACCGCCCGGCCTTGACCACGACGACCGGCTTTGCGCGGGCCGCCGCGCGGGCCGCCGACATGAATTTGCGGGCATTGGTCACCGCTTCGATATAAAGCAGAATGGCGCGGGTTCCGGAATCAAGGGCTAGGTAATCGAGAAGATCGCCGAAGTCGACATCCGCCATGTCGCCGACGGAAATGAGGTGGGAAAATCCGATACCGCTACTGGCGGCCCAATCGAGAACCGCGGTCGTCACCGCCCCCGATTGCGAGACAAAGGCAAGATCGCCGGGCACTGCGTTGATATGCGCGAAAGTGGCATTGAGCCGGATGCCGGGGACCATCAAGCCCAAGCAATTGGGTCCGGCAATTCGCAGTAAATGCGGCCGGGCCGCTTCGAGCATGGCACGGCGCAAATCGGCGCCATGGGCATCGCTGCCTTCGCCAAAGCCGGCGGAGATCACGATCGCTGCTTTCGTTCCACGCGCGGCGAGTTCAGCGATGAGCGGCGGAACCGTATCGGGTGGAGTGGCGATCACCGCCAGATCGGGCGTTACCGGCAGACTGGCGACATTGGGATAAGTGAGAACGCCTTCAATCAAATCGTGATGCGGATTGACCGGCATTACCGGGCCTTCGAATCCGACCGAACAGATTGTGGGCGACTGTCGCCCCAACCGAATGGCGCGTCGTGCTCGCGCCAATCAGCGCAACGGACCGCGGCCTCAATAAAAATTCGAGATTGCGGATGGTCATGACGCCGGCCGCGATCGACGGCGATGTCGAATCCCGGGGCCCGTCATGCGCGAACCGTCTCAAGCGGGTTGCAATAGCCGAGGCCCAGGGATTCGGCGACCGCTCGATGAGTGATTCGCCCACGATTCACATTCAGCCCCGCGCGCAAATGCGCATCGCGGGTGAGGGCTTCGCGGGCGCCGAGATCGGCGAGCTTCAGCACGAAAGGAAGCGTCGCGTTGTTGAGCGCAAATGCGGAGGTGCGGGGAACCGCCCCCGGCATATTGGCGACACAATAATGGATAACGCCGTCGACGACATAAATCGGATCGGCATGGGTGGTCGGCTTGCTGGTCTCGAAGCAGCCGCCTTGGTCGATCGACACATCGACCATAACCGAGCCCGGGCGCATGCTTCGCACCAAATCGCGCGACACCAATTTCGGCGCCGAGGCGCCCGCGACCAAGACAGCGCCGATGACGAGATCGGCATCGCACACTTTAGTTTCGATTGCTTCTCTGGTCGCGAGGCTGGTTTCAATCTGCGCACCGTAACGTTCTTCGATCGCGATCAATCGCGGCAGCATCTTATTGATGACGGTGACCCGCGCTTGCATTCCGAGCGCAATGCGCAGCGCATTGCTGCCGACCGAACCGGCACCGAGAATGACGACTTTGGCGGCAGGCGCACCCGGCACGCCGCCCAGCAAAATCCCCGCACCGCCGGAAGGCTTCTCCAGAAAATGAGCGCCGACCTGCGCCGCCAACCGGCCGGCAATGGCGCTCATGGGCGCCAACAGCGGCAGGCCGCCCGCTTCGTCGGTCACGGTCTCATACGCAATCGCAGTACAGCCGGAATCCATCAGGCCTTTTGCCTGTTTGGGATCGGGCGCCAGATGCAAATAAGTGAACAGCACCTGACCGTCGCGAAGCAGCTTTAACTCGGAAGGCTGCGGTTCCTTGACTTTGACAATCATCTCCGCCTTGGCGAAGACGTCGGCGGCGTTGCCGACAATTTCGGCGCCGGCGGCACGGTAGATGTCGTCGCCGCAGCCGATGCCAGCGCCTGCCCCGGTTTCCACCAAAACCGAATGGCCGTGATGGACAAGCTCGAGCACACTGGCCGGCACCAAGCCGACGCGATATTCGTGAATCTTGATTTCCTTGGGGACGCCGATATGCATGGAAATCCAGCTTAGCTGAGGACGGAGACTTTGACTGTGAGCCGGGCTCCTCGCACCGTCAATGCCTGGCCGGTGCTAAAGCCCAAAGTCCTTGCCGCCGCATCAGCCAAAGCAACAGAACCAAACCGGGAATCGCTGCAGCGGCACTGGTGAGAAAAAAATGCACCCAACCCAGATGCTCGGCAAGCCAGCCGCCGAAAGACGACAAGAAGGTTCGCGGCACCGCGGCGAGCGACGACAAAAGAGCATATTGCGTCGCGGTGAAGCTTGCATTGCACAGGGATGACAAATAAGCGACGAAAGCCGCGGCGTTCATGCCGCCGGCGATATTTTCGGCACCGATTGTCAGGATAAGCAGCGCCGGATTGTGCCCCGCCATCGCTTGCACCGCGAACATCGCATTGGACAGCATTTGCGCAATGCCGCAAATGAGGAGCGATCTCAGCGCGCCGAGGCGATAAACCAGTGATCCGCCGAAAAATACGCCAAGGACCGTGGCAATCGTGCCGAAAATCTTGCTGATATTCGCGATCTCGATTTTGCTGAATCCCATAGCAACGTAGAACGGGCTCGACATGACGCCGGTCAGCGCATCGCCAAATTTGTAGAGCACGACGAATAACAAGATTGGCACATAGGGATGCCGGCTCATGAAATCCGCAAAGGGATCGATGACGGCATGTTGCAGCCATTCGCCGAAACCGCGCATGTGTTTCGTCAACTCGTCTTGGCCGCGGGCGGGCTCAGCGACCAACAAAACCGCGGCGACACCGATCAGCACGAACGCCGCCATCAAATCGTAAGCGAAACGCCAGCCGCCGAAGCTTGCGGCATAGAGCGCGCCGGCTCCCGAAACGAGGGCACCGATCCGCCAGCCGAATTGGGTCGCAGCCGCGCCGGCACCCTGCTCGTTGTCCGCCAGCAAATCGACGCGCAGCGCATCGATCACGATGTCCTGGCTTGCCGAACAAAAGGCGACAAGAACGGCAGCCAGCGCGGTCAATCCGGCAGAAGAAAAGGGATCGCTGTTGCCGAGAAAAACAATCGCCGCAATGAGTGCGGCTTGCGTTGCCAGCGCCCAGCCCCGTCTCCGCCCGAATTGCCGGGTGAGAAAGGGGAACCGCGACCGGTCCATGACCGGTGCCCATAAGAACTTGATATTATAAGCAATTCCGGTTAAGGCGAAAAATCCGATAGTGGTCAGGGAGACCCGCTCTTCGGCGAGCCGGACACCCAAGGTTGCGCCGACCAGGGCGAGCGGAAGACCGCTGGAAAATCCCATGAACAAAATCGCGAGAATTCGCCGGTCCTTATAGACCGCGGCGGCGCTCGCCCATCGTCCGATCAGATTTTTCGGCATGCCAAGACGCGTGGGCGAGAACCGTTCACCGCAAATGCTCCGACGCGAGTTCCGCGAGCGAGTTTTCCGGCCGGGCTCCGAAATGGCTGATGACTTCGCCGGCGGCCGAGACTCGCCAAGCGGCCGCAATGGGCGAGATCGAAACCCCGGGTCAGACCGTAAAGAAATCCCCCGGCATAGGCGTCCCCCGCACCGGTGCTGTCGACCACCTCACCCATCGGCATGGCGTCGATGATGTGGACCTCCTCGCCGCTTACGATCACCGAGCCCTTTTCGCTTCGCGTCAGCGCCGCGATGTCGCACATCCCGCGCACATGTTGGAACACGTCGTCGAAAGAGTCGGTTTCGAACAAAGATTGAATTTCATGTTCGTTGGCAAACAGAATGTCGACGTGTTTTGCCACAAGATCACGGAATTCCTTGCGATGGCGCTCGACACAGAACGGATCGGAGAGCGAGAGTGCGACTTTCCGTTCCGCCTTATGGGCGATTTCGGCGGCCTTGAGAAAAGCCTGCTTGGCCTGCGGCGGGTCCCACAGATAACCTTCGAGGTAGGTGACCTTGGCGGCAGCAACCATTTTCTCATCGATATCGTCGGGCGATAGATCGACGCAGGCCCCGAGATAAGTCTGCATGGTGCGCTGCGCATCCGGCGTCACGAAGATAAGACACCGCGCCGTCGGCGGCCCCAATGACGCCGCCGGGGTTTCGAAGGCAACACCCGCCGCCTGAATATCGTGACGGAAAATTCCACCGAGCTGATCGTTGCGGACCTTACCGACGAACGCGCCATGCCCGCCGAGTGAGGCCAATGCAACCAAGGTATTCGCGGCCGATCCGCCGGACACTTCCATTGCCGGGCCCATCGCCTCGTAGAGCTCGGCAGCGCGGGCGGCATCGATCAAGGTCATGGCACCCTTGTTCAATCCATTGTCTTCCAGAAATATGTCGTCGGCATGGGCCAGCACGTCGACGATCGCATTGCCGATACCGGCAACGTCGAACTGAGATTTCTTGGCGGTCATTCTTATCCGTTTGGGCAAGATTGCGAATGACGCGCAGTATAACGGGGGCGGCGGTAAATCGCTCGAACTCTTTGCGCCGTTCAGTCGGCCCGCGGGCGCTTGCGGCCCCCAGGAGAAGCGGCTATTGAGGACGCCAACGATCCGAGCCCCGCCATGTTTGCCGCAGTCGCCAAAGCCTTTGAGCAACTGACCGATCCCGCGACCAGGGCCATCCTGTGGCGGTGCCTTGCCGTCACGTTTCTGCTTTTTGCGGCGCTTGTGTTCGGCGCCGAATGGGCGATTGCCCATAGTCATTTTTTTCAATGGTCCGCCTTCAATTGGATTGCCAATATCCTGGGCGGGCTTGGCGCATTCCTCTTGGCCCTGCTTCTGTTCCCGTCGGCTCTCATTCTAGTGCTCGGCTTCTTCATCGAGGAGGTGGCCAGCCGCGTCGATGCCCGCTACTACCCCGAATTCGCCGCCCACGCGATCGCAGTCCTGGAGCGAGGTCGTTTCGGGAAGCCTGCGTTTCGCTGCGGTTGCCATCGGGCTCAATTTGCTGGCCCTGCCGTTGTTGGCGCTATTGGTTTTTATCCCACCGCTGAACCTTGTGGTCTTTTACGGTTTGAACGGCTACCTGCTGGGCCGGGAATACTATGAATTAGTGGCTCTAAGGCGGATGGATCTGCGCCAAGCAGGGGCCCTGCGGCACCGTTATGCCGTACCGATATTTCTTGCCGGGGTATTGATTACCTTTCTCTCCACCGTGCCGTTTCTAAACCTATTGACGCCAGTGCTGGCCACGGCCTTTATGGTGCACCGGGTTGAGAGCATGCGCGGTATGGTTACTGGCCCCCGCGATGTGACGCCGCGATAGGGCGGCCCGCACGTGGAGCGGGCATAAATCTGAACCGGCGCAAGGAATACCGGCACCTAATACCGGCACCATGTGGAACGGGCATAATTCTTCGCCTTGTGCTAAAAGAGCAAGGCTCGGGACACCCGGACACCAACAAACAAAAATTCTGACCGATGGGTATGACGATGTCCAATAACCGCAATTCGCCCCCGCCCATGCGCCCGGAAATCGCGCCGAAGCGACGCATGGATTTTCCGGGATTGGCGCCAAAACCGACTGAATCTTCGGAGCCGTTCGCATCCGAGGGCAAGAAGCTTCTGGTCGGCCGCGACATTTTCCTCACCGGCGAGATCACCGCCTGCAACCGGCTTCTCATCGAAGGCCGGGTCGAGGCCTCTCTAGCCGAAAGCCAGTCGATCGAGATTGCGTCGACCGGACACTTTAAGGGCACGGCCGATGCCGAGACCGCCGAGGTGAGTGGAAATTTCGAAGGCAGGCTTACGGTGCGCAAGCGTTTGACCATCCGCTCGACCGGCCGCGTCATCGGCGAGATCCGCTATGGCGAGATCGAGATCGAGTGCGGCGGCGTCATCTGCGGCGACATCCAGACCATCGGCGAAGGAGGATCGGGGGCAATGCGGGAGTCCGAACTTCCGGCGGAAGCGCCGAAACCTCTGAGCTTCGAATCCAACTGAACCTCATCGCGGATTCGCGGTGCCTTTTCTTTCGAAGCTCCGCCCTGCCAATCTTATCGCACCTTCGTTCGCCGTGGTTTCAGCGGCGTTCATTCTCGCCTCTTGCGTTCCGCCGCCCAAACCATCGGTGACCGGCGTTACCGCCGATTCAACGCATGCGGCCGATATCGGCCATCCGGTTCCGGTCGTCCAAAATTCCGAAACTCAACCGTCAACCTCGACATCGACCGAAAGCCAGTCGACGGCAGGCGCATCCGCGGCACCGGGCGGAGCCGACGCCAATGCGGCTGCTTCCGAGAACGAGCAGACCACCAGCCTCGGCCACAAGCCGAACGAGTTGGTGGGCCTCAGCGCCGATCAAGTCACGAATCTTTTGGGCAAGCCGAGCTTCGTGCGCCACGATATGCCCGCGGAAGTTTGGCAATATCGCGCCCGTGATTGCGTGCTCGATGTTTTCTTGTACCCGCCGGTCAAATCCGGCGGCGACAAGGAACACACCGTTCTCTACTATGAATTACGCGGCAAGAACGCCCAAAAGATCAGCGGCGAGGGCTGCTACGGCGCGCTGATTTCCGCGAACCATTCGAGCTAGCCTCGCCGCTTCCATTCTAGGCTTTATACCGCCGCGCGTCTTCCGAGCCCTTGGTGGCGTCGCCTGCGCTATAGGAGTGAGCCCCCGTTCCCGCGAGTTTACCGCCGTCGACGATGAGATATTCGTTGCGGATCGGTTTTTTCGAAAACCAGCATTCGAGAATCTCCCGGGTGCCCGCGGCGTATCGCGTTTGCGCCGACAGGGAGGAACCCGAAATATGCGGGGTCATGCCGTGATGCGGCATGGTCCGCCAGGGATGGTCTTTGGGCGCCGGTTGCGGGAACCAGACGTCGCCGGCATAGCCCGCGAGCTGTCCCGATTTGAGCGCTCGCACGATCGCGTCGCGGTCGCAGATCTTGCCACGCGCGGTGTTCACGAGATAGGCGCCGCGTTTCATCGTTCCGATAAGCTCGTCGTTAAACATGTGCTCGGTTTCGGGATGAAGCGGGGCGTTGACTGTCACCACGTCGCAGACCTTCACCATCGATTTGGCGTCCGGATGGAAGGTCAGGCCAAGTTCCTTCTCGACTTTTCCCGGCAGCCGGTGCCGGTCCGTATAATGCAGTTTCATGTCGAAAGGTTTGAGCCGACGCAAAACCGCCAAGCCGATACGGCCCGCGGCGACGGTTCCGACCGTCATGCCTTCCACGTCATAGGAGCGCGCAACGCAATCGGCGATGTTCCATCCGCCTTTCACGACCCATTGATAAGAGGGAATATAATTCCGCACCAAACTTAAGATCATCATCACCACATGTTCGGCGACGCTGATGCTGTTGCAGAATGTGACCTCGGCGACGGTGATCTTCCGTTCGATGGCCGCCTGAAGATCGACGTGATCGGAACCGATACCCGCGGTCACCGCCAATTTCAGCTTTTTTGCCTTGGCGATACGCTCCGCCGTCAAATAAGCCGGCCAAAACGGCTGGGAAATGACGATATCGGCATCCGGCAATTCCTTCTCGAAGACCGAATTCGGCCCGTCCTTGTCGGAGGTGACGACAAGTTTGTGACCCTGGCTTTCAAGGAATTTGCGCAATCCCAATTCACCCGAAACGCTGCCCAAAAGTGTTCCCGATTTGAAATCGATTCTTTCCGGGGTGGGAAGCGTTTGGCCGTCGGGATAGCGCTCTAATTTCGGAAGATCGTCTCGCGCATAGGACTTCGGATATCCGTCCACCGGATCGTCGTAAAGCACGCACAAAATCTTTGCCATTTTTGCCTCCCTGATTGAATCGACCGGACCACGGTCGAGTTATTCCCTTCGGATTCTGCGTTGGAATCTGCCTCTTGTTTCCGTCTCGAGAGGTACTGATTGTTATTTGTGACGACCGGCGCGTAATGCAACACCCTCATCGGCCTTCGATCGCCGATGCATCTCTTGACCGCGTCACCGTAAGTCGCGCGGCAATTCACGGTCAAATCCTATGAATTGAAGAGCTTATAGACCGCGGCAATTGAAAATTGCGGCACCGATAGCGTGGCGCTATCGTGTCATTTTCGAGAACTTGGCAGACCGGATTTTTGCCGGCTTTGCCGGTGAGATCAGTTCAGCCGACGTCTTTTCCCTAAATTCGCACAAGTCGCGGATGAGACAGCGCGGGCAATCGGGCTTTCGCGCCGTACAAATGTATCGCCCGTGCAGGATCAGCCAGTGATGGGCGTGATGCCGGTATTTTTGCGGAATGATCTTCAGGAGTTTTTCTTCGACCTCGTGGGGCGTTTTCCCGGGCGCTAGCCCGGTGCGGTTGGCGACCCGGAAGACATGGGTATCGACGGCTATCGTCGATTCGCCGAACGCGATGTTGAGAACGACATTTGCGGTCTTGCGCCCGACGCCGGGAAGCGATTCCAGCGCCTCGCGATCATGGGGAACTGTTCCGCGGAAATTTTCGGTGAGGATCTTGGAAAGTGCCACGATGTTCTTCGCCTTGGAATTGAAGAGGCCGATGGTCTTAATGAATTTCTTCAAGCCGGTCTCGCCGAGTGCCGCCATCTTTTCGGGGGTATCGGCCGTCGCGAACAGCGCCGGCGTTGCCTTGTTGACCCCCGCATCGGTCGCCCGAGCCGACAGCACGACGGCCACCAAAAGCGTAAACGGGTTCTTATAGCGAAGCTCGCCCTTGGGCTCGGGATTGGCCGCCTGGAAGCGGCGGAAAATGGTTTCGGCCTTATCGCGATTCATGATCGAACATTAGCCCCGCCATCGCTCCCCCGCAAAGGCTTGAAAGAAACGATGAAATCCGGGACTTGAACCGCGACGCCCGATTGGCTCAAATCATTCCGTTCATAGCATTGGGCAAGGATTTGGGGCGCGTCATGAACGGCGGAAATCGCGATCCATTGGACCACCCCGCCGATGGCGGCCTCGGCGAGACGGCGTCCGACAGGACGATTTCCGGAGCGGCGGCTGCGCCGCTGCCGGATTCGGATGGAGGGGAGGCCTCCTTCGACGCCGTCCTCCATCCCCATCGCAGCCTCAGCCCTTACGGTTTTCTCATTTTGATGGTTGCCTTGAGCCTGGTCAGCTTCGTGACCGGGATCGCCTTCTTGATTGCGGGCGCGTGGCCGGTCTTCGGCTTTTTCGGTCTCGACGTGTTGCTCGTCTATGTCGCGTTCCGCGCCAGTTACAGAAGCGGGATGATGCATGAGACCTTGCGATTGACCCGCGACGATTTCACGGTGCGACGGTTTTTTCCGTCCGGCGCGGTCAAGAGCTGGAGTTTTCAACCCTATTGGCTTCGCGTCGAACTCGACAATCCCGAAGGCCCCGACAGCGATCTCCGGATTTCATCCCATGGACGCTCGGTCGCGATCGGATCGTTCCTCACTGCCGAAGAGAAGCTCGATCTGGTACGGGCGCTCAACATCGCCCTGGCGCGAAGCAAGCGCCCGGAATGTGCTTAGAATCCTACTTTCTTAACGCCTCAGCCTCTTAGAAATTTTGATTATCGAGGGGCAGGTGCTTTCGCGGATCGTCAATCCCGCGAAAGACCCAGCACATCGCGCATGGAATACAGCCCCGGCGGCTTGCCCCGGGCCCACAGCGCCGCGCGGATCGCGCCTTTGGCGAAAATGCGCCGGTCCGATGCCCTGTGCGTCAGCTCGATGCGCTCGCCGGCGCCGGCGAAGATCACACTGTGATCGCCGACCACATCGCCGCCGCGAAGGGTAGCAAAACCGATCGCCCCTTGCGGCCGCGGTCCCGTCATGCCTTCCCGGCTTAGAATTGCGTGGTCTTCAAAATCGACGCCCCGTCCGCTGGCAGCGGCGCTGCCCAGCGCAAGCGCGGTGCCGGATGGCGCATCGGCTTTGGCGCGATGGTGCATTTCTGAAATCTCGATATCGAATTCGTTGCCGAGAATCCGCGCCACTTGCTCGGTCAGCGCAAAAAGCAGATTGACCCCGAGACTCATATTGGGCGCCCAAACGATGGCGGTATGGCGCGCCGCATTTTCCAAGTCGTCCTCTTGTTCGGGACTAAGGCCCGTGGTGCCGACGACATGGATCGTTCGTGCCTGGGCGGCAAATCCGGCATGGATGGTGCTGGCGGCCGGAGTCGTAAAATCGATGACGGCGTCGCTTGCGGCGAACAGCGTCACGGGGTCGTCACCGACGACCAAGCCGAATTTTGCCCCGCCCATCATCTCGCCGAGATCCCGGCCGAGCCATCGATGGTCCGCGCGTTCCTGCGCCGCCGCAAGAGTGCAGCCTTCGGTGTCCAAGACCTCGCGCACGAGCATCTGACCCATGCGTCCGGCGCATCCGGTAATGCCGATACGAAAATCCGCCATGCCCTTATCCCAACAAAACACCGTGTGGGGCGCGATTAAACCACAGGGAGGCGTTCGGGGCGAGACGGGGATTGGCGGATGCGGGTGGCGGGGAACGGGAAGATCGAGTGCGGAGGCTATTCCTTAAGGTCTTCCCACAGCTCGCGGACCTTTTTGAGAAAGCCTTCGGATTGCGGATTGGTCTCTTCGCGGCTTCCGGTCTTCTCGAATTCGCGGAGCAGATCTTTTTGCCGCGCGGTCAGATTGACCGGGGTTTCGATCACCGCTTCGACGAACATGTCGCCCTTGGCCGCACTTTGCAGAACCGGCATGCCCTTGCCCTTGAGGCGGAATTGATGGCCGGACTGGGTCCCCCCGGGCACGGAGATCTTGGCGCGTGCTCCCGAAATGGTCGGGACCTCGATCCCGCCGCCCAGTGTCGCCGTGACCATGGTGATCGGAACCCGGCAGTGGATATTGGCGCCTTGGCGACGGAACAATTTATGAGTCTTTAGCGAGAGAAAAATATAGAGGTCGCCGGGCGGGGCGCCGCGAAGCCCGGCTTCGCCTTCACCGGCCAGCCGGATTTGGGTGCCGTCTTCAACCCCGGGCGGGATCGTTACCGACAGGGTGCGTTCTTTGTGCACACGGCCCGATCCGCGGCAGGTCCGGCACGGCTTTTCGATAACCCGGCCGGCGCCATGGCAGGCCTGGCAAGTCCGCTCAATGGTGAAAAAGCCTTGTTGGGCTCGGGTCTTGCCGCGGCCCTGGCAATGGGAGCATGTCACCGCCCCCGAACCGCCTTCGCTGCCGGAGCCTTTGCAATCCTCACAGGGGATCGAAGTCGGAACTTTGATCCGCGCTTGCTTACCCGAATAGGCTTCCTCGAGGGTGATTTCGAGATTGTAGCGAAGATCGCCGCCGCGAATGCCGCCGGTGGAGGTGCGGCGGCGGCCGCCCATGAACTCGCCGAACATTTCATCGAAGATGTCGGCAAAGCCGGTCGAGAAGTCGAAGCCGCCGGCGTTCATGTTCGCCTGGCCGTCGACCCCGGCGTGACCGAACCGGTCATAGGCCGCGCGCTTTTCGCTGTCCTTCAGAACGTCGTAGGCTTCGTTGATTTCGCGGAATTTGTGCTCGGCGCTTTTGTCGCTCGGATTCCGGTCGGGATGAAAATCCATCGCCAGCTTGCGGTATGCCTTCTTGACATCCTCCGCGCTGGCGCTCCGCGCAATGCCTAGAGTTTCGTAGTAATCCTGCTTCGCCATCTATTCCCGACCACGGAAGGCTCGCCCTTCACGAGCCGCCCCGGCGTTTCCGCCGGGGCGTTTTCCGTATGTCCCCCGATTTTTGAGATTAGGCTGACTTCTTCTTGTCGTCCGGATCGACCTCTTCGAAGTCGGCATCCACCACTTTCTCGTCGCCGCCGGCGGACCCTTGGCTTGCGCCCGGTCCTGCGCCGCCATCGCCGGGGCCGGCTCCGGGGCTCGCCGCTTCTTGCTGTGCGGCCTTGTACATGGCTTCGCCCAGTTTCATCGCGGCGTTATTGAGTGCTTGGATCTTGTCCTGGACGGCCTTAGCGTCTTCGCCGTCCTTGACGGAACGCAGATCGGCCAATTTGGATTCGATCTCTTGGCGATCGCCCGCTGAAACCTTGTCGGCGTATTCCTTCAAAGTTTTTTCGGTCGCGTGGATCAAGGCATCGGCGTGATTGCGCGCTTCGACCAATTCACGGCGCTTTTTATCGTCCGCCGCATGGGATTCGGCTTCCTTGACCATGCGATTGATGTCCGCATCGGTCAGACCGCCCGAGGCCTGAATACGGATCTGCTGTTCCTTGTTGGTCGCCTTGTCCTTCGCCGAAACGTTCACGATGCCGTTGGCATCGATATCGAAGGTAACCTCGACCTGCGGAATGCCGCGCGGTGCCGGAGGGATGCCGACGAGATCGAATTGGCCGAGAATCTTGTTGTCCGCGGCCATTTCGCGTTCGCCTTGGAAGACGCGGATCGTCACCGCGGTCTGATTGTCGTCGGCGGTCGAAAACACCTGGCTCTTGCGAGTCGGGATCGTGGTGTTGCGTTCGATCAACCTCGTGAACACGCCGCCAAGTGTCTCGATCCCCAGTGACAACGGGGTAACGTCAAGGAGCAGCACGTCCTTAACTTCGCCCTTGAGCACGCCGGCCTGAATGGCGGCACCGCAAGCCACCACTTCATCGGGATTGACGCCACGATGAGGTTCGCGCCCAAAGAAAGTCTTCACGATTTCGATGATCTTCGGCATGCGGGTCATACCGCCGACCAAGATTACCTCTTCAATGTCGCCGGCGGTGAGGCCTGCGTCCTTGAGAGCCTTCTTGCACGGTCCGATGGTCCGTTCGATCAAATCTTCGACCAGAGCTTCGAGCTTGGCGCGGGTCAGCTTGATCGCAAGATGTTTGGGCCCCGATTTGTCGGCGGTGATGAACGGCAGATTGACTTCGGTCTGGGTCGCGGTCGAAAGCTCGATCTTCGCTTTTTCCGCGGATTCTTTGAGTCGCTGCAGCGCCAGGCGATCCTCGCGCAGATCAATGCCGTTTTCCTTCCTAAATTCGTCGGCGAGATAATCGATGATGCGCTTGTCGAAATCTTCGCCACCCAGGAACGTATCCCCGTTGGTGGATTTGACTTCGAACACGCCGTCGCCGATTTCGAGCACGGAAATATCGAACGTGCCGCCGCCCAGATCGTAGACCGCGATCGTGCCGGTTTTCTTCTTGTCCAAGCCATAGGCAAGCGCCGCCGCGGTCGGCTCATTGATGATGCGCAGCACCTCGAGCCCAGCAATCTTGCCGGCATCCTTGGTCGCTTGGCGCTGAGAGTCGTCGAAATAGGCGGGAACGGTGATGACCGCCTGAGAAACTTTTTCGCCGAGATAGGATTCGGCGGTCTCTTTCATTTTTTGCAGGATGAACGCGGAAATTTGGCTGGGGCTGTATTTCGTGCCCTCGACCTCGACCCAGGCATCGCCGTTATCGCCTTTGACGATCTTATAGGGGACGAGGCCCTTGTCCTTTTCCACCATCGGATCGTCATAGCGCCGTCCGATCAGGCGCTTGATGGCGAACAGGGTATTTTCGGGGTTGGTGACGGCTTGGCGTTTGGCCGATTGGCCGACCAGCCGTTCGCCGCTCGTCGTAAAAGCGACCATCGAAGGCGTGGTACGCGCGCCTTCGGAATTTTCGATGACCTTGGGCTGCGAGCCCTCCATCACCGCGACGCAGGAATTCGTCGTACCGAGATCGATGCCAATGACTTTGCCCATCGCTACCTCTTCAAAATTTGCGGCTTCACCTGAGGCCCTTTAAGGAAGGCACCGCCAGGCAGCCCAACTGGTGGATGTCAAATCACCCTTACAGGTCGCACGGTTATATAGGGGGCGGGGGTTGAGCCTGCAAGGATCGGCTTCCCAAAACCGAGTATTGCGGTCCCAGACTGGAATGTCTCAAGCCAACTCGGCTGACCCCGGATTTAACCCCCGATTCGACTCGGATTTAGCCGAGGATCGTAGGCGCGAGGGCCTCGGCAATAAACGGGGCAAGACTGAGCACATTGGTCGGATGGGGCAGGCTGTCGCTGCTCCGGATTTTGGCAATGCCGGCTTCCTGGAGGGCTGCCTTATCGGCCTCGCCGAACAAGGCGTGAACGGTCAGGGCCTCGACCGAGGCAGCGCCGGCGGCCCAAGCAGCCTTCGCGCATTGGCAAAGGGTCGCGCCGGTCGAAACTATGTCGTCGAACAATATGACGGGCCGGGATTTGACCAAGGCCGGATCCGGCAAGGCGATTTCCACCCGCCGGTCTCCTCCCCGCTTCTTTTCCCCCGCCATCGGGGCGAGCCCGAGCAGATCGGCCAAGCGCCGCACCGGGATTTCCGATTCGCTATCGGGACCGAGAATGACCGTGTTGGCGGCGACCCGCTCGCTTCGCAACAACTCGGCGAAGGCGGGTACCGCCGAAACCGCAGCCCCTTTTGGAACGATCTCGGTGAAATCGTGGGTCCGGTGGAGATGGGGATCGACCGTGACGACGAAATCGAAGGCATCGCCAAGCAATCGGCCAATTACTTTTTGGCTCACCGCTTCGCCCGTCTGAAAGGCCGTGTCCTGGCGCATGTAGGAGAGATAAGGCGAAACGAGGATGACGCGGCGAGTGCCCCGGTCGCGCAAGGCGGAAGCCGCCAGCAGAACTTCAACCAGTTTATCGTTGGGATCGCGGGCCGCCGGGTCGTTGAGCGAGCGATAGAGAACTGCCGTGTCGAAACCCGCATGGACGCGAACGCGCCGCTCGCCGTCGGGAAATATATGGACGTCCGCACTCGATTCGGTGCAACCCAGCAGGCGCGCGAGCCTTGATGCGGCCGGCGCACTCTCGCCGAATCCGATGACGCCGAGGGATGCGTTGCCGACCGTCATCGCCGTCACGATGAAATGGTGTAGCCGTCATTGTCGCCGGCGAGCTCGGACGCAAATTTGAAATCGGTCGCAAAGCAGGCGCGAATTCGGTAGAGCGGCTCGCCTTCGGCCGCGAAATCGCCGATCTTCTTCAGCAATTCGATTCCGGCACCCTTGTCCATCGGCGCGCCGGCAAGCCGGGCAATCCGCGCCAAGCGAAAGCAATCGATGGCGGTCACGACGCCGGCACGGGGTGCTGCAATTTCAGCGATCAGATCGCCGAGCTTGTATGTCGCCGGCGATGAGCCTTGCGCTTCGATGATTCGCTCCATGGTGGCGAGGGCAACACCCGAATCGAGAATTTCGCGAGCCATCGCCGGTCCGCGGCCCTTATGCGCCGGATCGAATTCCAAGATGTGCGAAGCCAGCGTGAGCGATTTTTCGCGAAGGTCACGCGGCGCATCGCGATCGCCTCTCAAGATTTTCATGACTTCTTGCGCTTCCAATACCGGGCCGATTTCGTTTCCAACCGGTTGCGCCCCATCGGTGAATTGAACATTGAGAACGAGTCCGACGGCGCGTCCGACGAATTCGAACAGGTCGCGGAGATGCGAAGCATCGCTCCGGCTTCGCACCTTGGCCGAAGGTCCGACCGGCACGTCGATCAGAAGATGAGTCGATCCGGCGGCGAGTTTTTTCGAAAGGATCGAAGCGACTAATTGTTCCCGGGTGTCGATGGCCAGCGGCCGCTCGACCGAGATCAAAATGTCGTCGGCGGGCGACAGCGCGACATGACCGCCCCAAACCAGGCAGCCGTTCTCCCGCTCGACCACGTCCTGCATCTCTTCAACGGAAAGGTCGACCCGCGCCAGGACTTCCATCGTATCCGCGGTCCCCGCCGGCGAGGTGATGGCCCGCGACGACGTTTTCGGGATGAGCAAGCCGTGAGCCGCCACGATCGGGACCACGATCATCGAGGTGCGATTGCCCGGGACGCCGCCCACCGAATGCTTGTCCACGACCAGCGGCCGGTTCCAAGAGAGCTTGGTGCCGACCTTTGCCATCGCCCGGGTCAAATTCAGCACTTCGTCGGTGGTCAGCAGGCTCGCCGATGAAATGAGAAAGGCCGCGATCTCGGTGCGCGAATAGCGGTTCGCGGCGATGTCCTCGATGATCTGATCGAATTCGGGAGCCGAAAGGGTCCGGCCGCCGATCTTGGCCCGAACCCATTCCAGGCTCTCCGGCGGCTTTGCCGGAAAAACCTCCACGGCTTCACCTTCCGGCAGACCGAGAATATTGAAGGCCTGCTCCGAAAGACCGATTTCGGTCGATGCCAGGATCCGCGCGTCGTCGACGATATTGAGGGTGGCCAGAATCTTGCGCCCGTTCTTGCCGATCTCGATCTTGTTCAAGGCCTGGAATTCTTCCGGCCGGTAGATTGAGCAATCGCGGCTTAGATACGCGACATTCTCGCGGTAACTGTCGATCCCGATTTTGCGGAGCTTTAGCATAATCCCCTGACGCCAGCATGGCGTGGCATCGCCGCCCAAGCAAGAATAGTTGCACGAGCCCCTGGCGCTACGCCAAGCTTGGCCATGATCGTCTCAGCTTCCTATAAGACCGATATTCCCGCCTTTTACGGCGCCTGGTTTCTCAACCGGCTGAAGGCGGGATATTGCAAAACGATCAATCCCTATGGGCGTCAGGTTTCGACCCTTCCGCTCACCCGGCCCGAGGTGGATGGATTCGTGTTCTGGACGCGAAACATCGGTCCATTCCGCGACGCGCTTCGAGAGGTTGCCGGTCGCGGTTTTCCCTTCCTCATACAATATACGATCATCGGCTATCCACGCGCGCTCGATTCATCCGTTATCGATTGGCGCCGAGCGGTGGAGCATATGCGGGTTCTGGCCGGTGAGTTCGGACCCCATACTGCGGTCTGGCGTTATGATCCCATCGTGTCGAGTTCGCTGACCGACGAGGCTTGGCACATCGAAAATTTCACCCGGATTGCGCAAGGCCTCGGAGATGCCACCGATGAATGCGTGATCTCCTTTGCCCACAGCTACGTCAAAACCAAGCGCAATATGGATGCGGCGGCGAGCGCCCATGATTTCACGTGGGAAGATCCGGATGCTTCATGGAAGCGGACGATGGCAACGGGCTTGGCTGACATCGCCCGGAGATCCGGGATGAAGCTCACGATCTGCTCGCAGCCGGAATTTGTTTCCGGTGAGGCCGGCGAATCCCGATGCATCGACGCGGCGCGACTGTCCCGCGTCGCTGGTCATCCGATCGCCGCACGACAGAAAGGCAACCGGCCGGGATGCGCCTGTTTCGAATCGCGGGACATCGGCGATTACGACTTCTTGTCCCCATGGCTGCGTTTATTGCTATGCGGTGCGCAACCGAAGCTTGGCCCGCGCGCGCTTTGCCGCGCACGATCCCCATTCCGAATTTCTGATTACGCCCGAGGCGGCGCAGGCGGAAGTGGTCTAGGCCGTCGTATTGACGCCGGGTGTGGTGGCCTCATCGCCCTTGGCAACGGCAACCATCGCCGGCCGCAATAACCGGTCGTGGAGCACGTAACCGGCGCGCATCACTTGGACCACCGTGGCGGCCGGTTTCCCGGTGTCGGGCACCTCCGCGATCGCCTGATGCAGATGCGGATCGAATTTCTCGTCCAAGGGATCGATGCGGCGGATGCCGTGCCGCTCGAACACCGCCGCAAGCTCCCGCTCGGTCGCTTCGACGCCGACCGCCAAGGTGTTCAGCAATTCATCGCCGGCCCTTGCGTCGACCGGAATGTTTTCCAGCGCGCGATGCAAATTGTCGGCAACCGACAATACTTCCCGGGCAAATTTCGCAATCGCATATTTTTCGGTGTCTTCGCGTTCGCGCTCGGCGCGGCGCCGCATGTTTTCGGATTCGGCCAGCGTGCGCAGCAATTGATCCTTGAGTCGCGCCGCTTCGGCTTGGGCTAGAGCGAGGGGATCGCTGTCCGCGGCCGGCAGTCCCGTGTCGGGAGCGACTGGAGAGTTCTCATTGGCGGCGGTTTCTTTGCCGTCGTTCATCGTTTCGTCCATCATCCGATCAATCTTGAAATCACTTTCGAGGTGTAATCTACCATCGGAATGACCCGGGAATAATTGATTCGCGTCGGGCCGATCACACCGATCGCGCCGACAATCTTCTCGCGGCCCGAATTGAACGGGGCGACGATCATCGAACAGCCGGTGAGGCCGAACAGGGAATTCTCCGAGCCGATGAAGATCTGCACGCCGGCCGCACCCTCGGTCAGGTCGAGCAGCCGCAACAGCGTGTCTTTGGTCTCCAGCAGGTCGAACAGAGCGCGGACTCGCTCCAATTCGCTGACCGCGGTCACGTCTTCGAGCAAGCGTGCCTGGCCGCGGATGATGAGCGAGGCACCGGCGCCGCCCGACCAAGTGGCAAGTCCGGCCTCGACCACCCGCGTCGTCGCTTCGTCGAGCTGGGCCCGGTGATCTTCGATTTCACGGCTGATTTCCCGGCGCGCCTCGTCCAGGGTGCGTCCCGCGAGCCGGGCGGAGAGATAATTCCCGGCTTCGGTCAAACTCGATGGCGGGATGCCAAGGGGTACCTCGACGATCCGGTTTTCGACCAGCCCGCTTCCCGCAACCAATACCGCCAGCGCCCGGCCCGGGCCCAGATGCACGAATTCGATGTGTTTGAGGGCGCGGTCGGTCTTCGGCGCCACTACCACCCCGGCGCAGCGGCAAAGCCCGGAAAGCGTTTCGATGGCCTGAGCGACCGCCTCTTCGACGCTCTTGCCTTCGGCCGCACATTGGCTGTCGATGCTGGCGCGTTCGGCCTCCGAGAGGGTCCCAACCTCCAAAAGTCCGTCGACAAAGAGCCGCAACCCGGCCGCCAGCATGCCATTCGTGCACCGGACAATGGCGCCGCGCCCGGCGCCGGACGACAGCTGAAACAACCGCCCCCCAAGTTGCGCCCGACGCAAGAAACCGCCTCCCGGATAGCCCGCGCCCTCACCCTTGGGCGGCCGGACCCTCCGCGCGGGCGCATGAGCGCGCGGCTGGCGCCCGCCCGCCCCGTCCGCGCCGGGTTGCGGCCCCGCAGCCGCCCGCTGCCCCGCAACGCCGTTGCCTCCGCAATGGTCGTCGCTCTTCCGCCGGGCTCTGCGTCCATGCTCCTCTGCGGGGAGGAGTTCCTTTTCGAATCGTGAGCGAACCGCCTCCGCTGCCGCCCGCCCGCAGGGTCCTGATAGTCTCGCCGCACTTCCCGCCGGTGAACGCGCCGGACATGCAGCGCGCCCGCATGGCCCTTCCCTACCTGAGGGCCAGCGGGTGGGAGCCCGTGGTGCTGGCCGTCGCTCCGGAAATGATCGAGGGAGGCGTGCTCGAGCCCCTGCTCGAGGAGACCTACCCCGCAGACATCCGGATCGTCAGGGTGCGGGGAATCCCGGCGCGGGCCACCCGCTGGGCCGGCATCGGCAGCCTCTGGCTTCGCTGCGGAAGGGCGCTTCGCGCCGCCGGCGACGGCCTGCTGCGGCGCGAGCGGTTCGACCTGGTCTTCTTCAGCACGACGCAATTCGACGCGTTCTCGCTCGGGCCGAGGTGGAAGGCCATGCCAAAGCCACGATCACGGTTCGTTCGCTGGACACCAACCAGATCTTCACCGCGCTATCGAGCGACGCCGGGTTTTACGCGTTGCCCGGTTTGCCGCCAGGGCGCTACGAACTCACAGCGAGTTCCGCCGGCTTCGGGAAATACACGCGCACCGGCGTGGAGCTCACGGTCGGTCAAACCGCCACCATCAACTTGACTCTCAAGGTGGCTGGGGTCAAGGAAGAGGTGGTCGTTAGCACCGAAGCCCCGACCGTGGAGACGACCCGCTCCGAAGTGAGCCAGGTCATCGATACGCAGCAGATCACAGATCTGCCCATCAGCGGCCGGCTTTTCACCGACTTCGCTCTGCTGGCGCCCAGTGTCGCCACTAGCCGAACCGCTCTGGGAACGACCTTCACCGAGTTCGAGGTCACGCAAATCTCTTTCGGCGGCATGCGATCGTTCAGCAACGAAATTACGGTCGATGGCGCCGATTTCGTCAATACGATTACCGGCGTGCAGCGCGCCACGCCCCCGCAAGATTCCGTGCAGGAATTCCGCGTGGTGAACAACAGTTTTGGAGCGGAATACGGCCGCGCGCTCGGCGGCATTGTCAACATCGTGACCAAGTCTGGCACGAACCAGCTTCACGGCTCGGTGTACGACTACCTGCAGAACAGCTACACCGACGCACGCTCGCTGCTGCAGCCGGCGCCGTTACCCGATGAATTGCGAGAGAATCAGTATGGCGGTACCCTCGGCGGCCCTATCAAGAAGGACAAGACGTTCTTCTTCTTGAACTACGAGGGGCATCGTCGCGGCGCATCTCCCACCTACGCCCCGGATCTGTACAACAACATCGATCAGATCGATCAGGCCAAGGGGTACCTGGGCCTTTCGCCGGAGGGCTGCGATATGAAGCCCGCGGACTGCACCGGCTCGCCGTTCTCCTATCTGCAAGGCGTTCTGAAGACCGTCAACAACGACTACGGGTTTGCGAAAATCGATCATCAAATTAACAACGATAATCGCTTCGCGCTGCGCTACGTCGTGGAGGACGCACGCGACCTCGGCGAACTGATCGGCAACACAGAAGACGGCGGCGGCCTCGGTACTCCGAGCGGGGCGCGCAATCTTTTCATCCGCGACCAATCGCTGGTGGGCACGTTGAACTCCGTGTTCCGATCGAACCTGGTCAATACCGTGCTGGGCCAATATTCCAGACGCCACTACAACTTTCCTGGCGCTACCGGCGAGCCCGACCTGAGCGTGGTCAACGACCTGGAGATGGGACACAACTTCGGCACCTATGACGCCATCTACGAGAGCCGGGCACAATACTCCGACTCTCTCTCCTGGGTCAAAGGCAACCACGTCATTAAGTTTGGATTCGACGGAAATTACGTTTGGAGTTACAACAACTACCCGGGGTTCACGCCGGAACGGATTCTACTTCCCAATCTCGATTGCCTGTATCAGTTTGCCGACACAGTGGAAGGTGCACTGACCGGCACTTATGGAACGGTTTCTCAGCCGTCGAATCCCTGTCCGCTTCAGACTCCGGCAGACGGTGTGTCGTTTCTCTATTGGGGAGTTGCGGTTCCGCGAAGCGGCTTCCAGAACGGTTACCAGCCGGCCCCACCCACCGGCGGAGGATTCGGCAGCGGCTGGCCGAATGCATTTCCGACGAACATGTATTCCAACTACGCTTACACCTTGAACCACGCCTACTGGGGATTCTTTGGCCAGGATCAATGGCGAGTCACACCCAAGTTGACCTTCAACTATGGTCTGCGCTGGGATTTCGAAACCGGCCTGGGGAGCACAGTTAACTCGGACTATCGTGGGTTCCAGCCACGAATTGGATTTGCCTACGCACCCGACTCCAAGACGGTCATCCGCGCCGGGTTCGGGACGTTCTTTGATCGCAACAACCTTACCTTCTTCTTCACCACGGGAAACCAGAAGACCGTACCCGGTTACTTCTGCAATCCGCCAAGTGCAGACCCCAGTTGCGCCACTAACGGGTTTACGCAGGGAGTGGTGGTTCCGATGGTTCACACGGGAGCGCAGAACGGCGGCTGGCAATTATCCGCAGACCCCGGGTACCCGGGTACCCCAGCCCTCCCCGCCGCTGCCTGCCCACCTTTCATTAACTGCACTTCACTCCCGGGGCAATCCATAAGCGTCGCGGCTCTGCAGGCTTTCCTCATCCTCAACTCTGGTGCCAATGGCATCCCTGCTTACCCTTCAGTGAGTCTAACGGGGTCGTGTAATCTTACCGCCCAAGGGCCGGGAGGAGCCTGTGGCGTGGGTTCCGGAGGTATCCAGCGCAACGCTCGCCTTCCTTACGCTGAGCAGGCCAGTTTGCAGATCGATCGCCAGTTCGGAAAAGGTCTCACCATAGAGGCGGGATTTCTCTTCGTAGGTGCGCACAAACTGGTAAGAGGAAATAACATCAACGTCCCCTGCCCGTACGGCACGGAGAAGGCCAACAATCCCTACTATGCCCAAGGGTTGCTCGATCCGAGCGGATCGCTCAGTCCGTGCACCGGAACACCCATTCTTGGTCCCTTTGGCTTAGGACCGTTTTTCGGTTATCTCGGCCCCTATAATAACCCAATCAACTCCAGCGCTCCGGTCCCCAATCCTCTCCTGCCCTACAATCCCAGCGGCCTGGAGTTTGGCGTCCCCAGCGGCCCAACCCCCTTCCTTACGCCACCGCTAGTGAGCTCCCAACCCACGCTGAGCGGCGGCCTTCTCGACTACAACAACGACGTCGCCAACGCCGTCTACAACGGCATGACCTTGACCGCCATCGAGCGGTTCAAGAATTTCCGGATGACCGCCAACTACACTTATTCCCACACCATCGACAACGGGAATTTCACGACCTTTATCAATCTGCCACCCAACCAGTTCGACTACAAGTCGGAGCGCGGCAACTCCAACCAGGATATTCGTAACCACCTGGTCACGAACTTCACGGCGATCGCACCGGAGCACAGTTTTCTCCGGGACTTCGAGCTGAGCAGCATTATCACCCTCCAGTCCGGACGCCCGTTCACCTTGTTCGCCGGACAAAATACGTTTGGCGATGTTGCCGGTCTGAGTACGGATCGTGTCGGAGGCGCGCCCGTCACCGGCACTTGCACTTCCGTCTCCAACTGCGCGACGACCGTCGGCCGAAACACCTACATCGGCGCTCCGCTTTATTCGTGGGATTTGCGCTTGTCGCGGAATTTCCGGTTTGCCGAGACCAAGCTGCTCGATTTGAGTGTCGACGCTTTCAACCTGCTCAACCATCCGAACGTGGATGAGGTGAGTTACGTTTATGGCTCTCCGGCTTTCTGCGGGGCCAGTCCCGCCATACCCAAGCACTACAACGACGCGACCACGCGCGCCATCCAGCAGGGCGCTGCGTCGGTGTCTTGCGCCACGCAGCAGGCAATAGGAAACCCAGTAGCCTGGCTCACTGACGGGCTCGTGCCAGTCACGATTCCCAGTACTCCGCTTCCGAGTTTCGGCAAACCGAGAACCATGTTCAACCCGCGGCAGCTGCAGTTCTCGTTGAAGTTTTCGTTTTGAGGGGCATCACACGCTGGCCGTTAGATCCTGAGCGGCTAGCGTGTTGAAGTTCTGTACTTCAAGGATGGTTGTGCGAGGATGCCATAGCAAAACAGAAGCCTCGGGACCACAGGAGGAATTTATGCGCGTACGGTATTTCGCTTGTTTGGTGGCGCTGGCCTTCGCCACTGCAACGGTTGCGACAGCTCAGGAAGCAAAGACTCAAGTTAAGCATGAAGCGGCGCCGCCAAGCTCTCCCGCATCCGGCAAGGAAATGTTCCTGAGTTACTGCGCTTCCTGTCACGGGAAGGACGCGAAAGGCGATGGTCCCGCCGCAGCCTCGCTCAAAGCAGCGCCCGCCGATTTAACGACCTTGGCCAAGCGCAATGGCGGGAAGTATCCTTCGGACCGAGTGACCAGCATTTTGCGCGGGCAAGCCAATCTGGTACCTCACGGCGATCAGGAAATGCCAGTGTGGGGCCCGGTGTTTTGGAAAATGAGTGGGGGCCACGAGGAGCTGGTGCAGCAACGCATAGCGAATCTGAATCGATACCTGGAATCGCTGCAGGTGAAGTAGGCCGGGGCGTTGGCCTTTTAGCGTTGGCTTTTGAATGTCGC
>CAWJEX010000010.1:0-58445 GCA_963841995.1 uncultured Alphaproteobacteria bacterium | reverse complement strand
AGCACTCAGAATGGTCTTCGGCCGATGAACCCAGGGCATGCCCTGGGCTGGTATGAATGACGCCGTTGGCGTCTCAAACGGGGTCGCACGAGGCACGACATATCCGCGTTAGGTCAGCGGACGGACGGGGCGGCGCGTTGGCCTCGGGCGGCGGCCACGGTTTCTGCAGCCAGCGGCGACTCGATCGCCACGTACGTCTCGCCGGGCGGCACCCGGAACCCCTCGGTGAAGAGCTTGAAGTGGTGGATGAGCGCCTCCATCGACTCGTCGATGTGACGGGGCGGGGGGTCGTTCGCACCCTCGAACGCGTGGCCGGAATGGGTTTCCGCTTCTCGCTGGATCAGGTCACCGACCTCAATATGGATTTCGCGGCGCTTGCCCGCCATCGCGTCAAATACCTCAAGATCGATGCCGGGATGCTGCTCAGTCAGATTCGGGGCACCCGCTCCGATTTCCGCGAGTTGAAGGCGGAACTCAATCGCTTCGGCATCGATCTCGTCGCCGAAAAAGTCGAAGACGAGGCGACATTGGTCGAACTGCTGGATTACCCAATCTCCTTCGGCCAGGGCTATCTCTTCGGCGAGCCGCGCCTATCCCGCGAGGACATCTAGGCCGGATAATCCCCGGATAATCCAGAGCGTCCCCGCGTGCCGGTCCGCTTTGCAGCGGCGGTTCTCATGTTATAAACCGCCCCCTTGGGGCTGCCGCGGCATGGCCCCCAATGGACCATAGCGGCGGCGGACCCTATAGTTTGGCTGCAAGGGCGAATTTTTAACAAGGATTGCCGTGACCGATTTTCCCGAAAAAACCATCAAAGATTGGCGGGCCCTCGCAGCCGAGGAGATGAGAGGCCGCGATGCCGATTCCCTGGTCTGGGAGACGCCCGAAGGGATTCCGGTCAAACCGCTCTACACCGCCATCGATCTCGAAGGCATCGAGCATCTCAATAGCCTTCCCGGTTTCCCGCCCTTCTTGCGCGGGCCGCGCGCCACCATGTACGCCTTCCGCCCATGGACGATCCGCCAGTACGCCGGGTTCTCCACCGCCGAGGAATCGAACGCCTTTTATCGCGAGGGCCTGCGCAACGGCCAGATGGGCCTTTCGGTCGCCTTCGACCTCGCGACCCATCGCGGCTATGACTCCGACCACCCCCGCGTCGTCGGCGATGTGGGCAAGGCGGGCGTTGCCATCGATTCCGTCGAGGACATGAAGATCCTCTTTGCCGGCATCCCGCTCGACAAGATGAGCGTCTCCATGACCATGAACGGCGCGGTGCTGCCGGTTCTGGCCGGCTTCATTGTTGCCGCGGAGGAGCAAGGGGTGCGCCAGGAACTTCTCTCCGGCACGATCCAGAACGACATCCTCAAAGAGTTCATGGTCCGCAATACCTATATCTACCCGCCCGGGCCCAGCATGCGAATCGTCGCCGACATCATCGAATACACGGCGAAAAACATGCCGCGATTCAATTCGATCTCGATTTCCGGCTATCACATGCAGGAGGCGGGAGCGACCGCCGTTCAGGAATTGGCGTTCACCATCGCCGACGGGCTCGAATATGTGCGCTCGGCCCTGGACCGCGGCCTGGACGTGGACGAATTCGCGCCGCGGCTCTCCTTCTTCTTCTCGATCGGCATGAATTTTTTTATGGAGATTGCGAAACTCCGCGCGGCGCGGTTCTTGTGGGCGAAGATCATGCGCCGGTTCAATCCGAAGAACCCGATGAGCCTCGCCTTGCGCACGCATTGCCAGACCTCGGGTGTCAGTCTGACCGAGCAAGACCCCTACAACAACATCGTGCGCACGACTATCGAAGCGATGGCAGCGGTCCTGGGCGGCACCCAATCGCTGCACACCAATTCCTTCGACGAAGCGCTAGCCTTGCCGACGCCATTTTCGGCGCGGATCGCCCGCAATACCCAGCTCATCATCGCCGAAGAAACCGGCATCCCCAGTGTCGTCGATCCCTTGGGCGGCTCGTTCTATATCGAGGCGCTGACCAGCAGCCTCGCCACCGAGGCCTGGAAACTCGTCACCGAAGTTGAAGAGATGGGCGGCATGACCAGCGCCGTCGAATCCGGAATGCCGAAGCTTCGCATCGAGGAATCGGCGGCGCGCAAACAAGCGCGGATCGATCGCGGCCAGGAATTCGTCGTCGGCGTCAACAAATACCAGCCGGAAAAGCCCGAGCACGTCGATATCCTGGTCGTCGACAACACCAAGGTTCGCGAAGGACAGATCGCACTTCTCAATCGCATTCGCGCCACCCGCGATGACGGCGCTTGCAAGCGGGCGCTCGGCGCCTTGACCGAGGCCGCCCAGAGCGGCGAAGGCAATCTGCTGGAACTCTCGATCATTGCCACGCGCGCCCGGGCCACCGTCGGCGAAATTTCCAGCGCCCTAGAAAAAGTGTTCACCCGCTACCGGGCGACGACCCAAAGCGTCTCCGGCGTCTATGGCGCCGCCTATGCCGGCGATGCGGAATTCGAACGCATCCAGGGCGAGGTCGAGAAATTCGCCGCGGATGAAGGCCGCCGTCCGCGCATGCTGGTGGTCAAGCTCGGCCAAGACGGCCACGACCGGGGCGCCAAGGTCATCGCCACCGCCTTCGCCGATCTCGGCTTCGACGTCGATGTCGGGCCGCTGTTCCAAACGCCGGAAGAAGCGGCGCGCCAGGCGATCGAAAACGACGTTCATGTCATCGGCGTCTCCAGCCAGGCGGCCGGCCACCGCACCCTCGTGCCGATGCTGGTCGAGGAACTGCGCAAGCAGGGCGCCGACGACATTCTCGTCGTGTGCGGCGGCGTCATCCCGCCCCAGGATTACGATTTCCTGAAAAAGAAAGGGGTCGCCGCGATCTACGGCCCCGGCACCAATATCCCCGCCGCCGCTGCGGAAGTCTTAGGACTCATCGCGAAGAAAAGAAGGGCGGCGTAAGCCGTCATTCCGTTGCCGCCCCATATTCCCGCATCACCGAACAAACCTGAATCTCAAAATCCGCGTAGAATTTTTCGCGGCCGAGTTTTTGGGCAATGCGGTGGTCGGGATGATCGCGCCAGGCATTGTGCGTTTCCTCGGATTCGAACTCGATGACCAAAACCCGCTCGCCGTCGGGTGCTGCGAAATTCTTGAACGCGACGAAGCCGGGCATGGCCTTGGCCAAGTCGAGCATTTTCGCGGCTATTGGCGCGTATTCGGCTTGATGCTCCGGCTGCAGCCGCGAGCGGAAAATCGTGACAATCATTGTTTCCTCAATACGGGCTTGGCTCGCTATTCTAATTGATGGGCAAGGCGCCGGCACGGCCCAAAGCCCGATCAGAGCGGGACTCAAGAGACGTGAAAACGATGGGCAATATCCTTGGCGTTTTTGGGTTCGCTGCGATAGTTGCGTTTTTTATCTATGCCGAACTGCCAATGCTGCGAATCAGCGGTCACCCGGCCAGTTCCGTTAACCAAGACCCCGAATCGGGTCGCGGCGTTGAAGCATCGATCTCCATAACGACAAATTCGCCACCAAGCCATTCGGATGCCGATATTCTTCAAGGCGAGCAACAACCGCCGCCCAAAAGCCTTGTATTCCACGTGCAAGTCCTGCTGAAGCAGCGCGGCTACGATCCGGGCCCCATTGACGGCATTGTCGGCGCGAAAACGAAGCAGTCGATACGAGAATTCCAATCCGCGGCCAATCTCATTCCGGACGGACTCGTCACCAAGGAATTGCTGAAGCGACTCGAGTCACCTCAGAATAATGAGCTTGATGTTTCCGGCAAGCCATAGCATTCCAAGCCCCCTAAGAGGTAACGGTCCCGGATGTCGCTGAGAGTTGTTCCGAACGGTGCGTCGAAGCCAAGAAGCGAACGACCTGGGCCCGCGGCATGAGGCATTTCTGGCGGGGAATTGTATACGCATTGGCGGCGGCGCTTCTTTTCGGTGCGAGTATCCCCTTCACGAAATTGCTGCTTGGCGACGTCGATCCGTGGCTGATGGCCGGGCTTCTCTATTTCGGGGCCGGAATTCGGGCTCGCCGTCCTTCAATTCGGCCAACGCGTATCGGGTTTCCGGCAATCGGGAACGGCATTGCGGCGCCGCGATTTGCCGTGGCTGGTCGCGGCAGTGACGGCCGGCGGTATCGCGGCTCCCGCTCTTTTGATGCTGGGGCTCTCAAGGCTCGATGCCGCCAGCGCCTCGTTGCTGCTGAATTTCGAAGCCATCGGCGCGATGGTGATTGCCTGGGTCATTTTCCGGGAAAAGGCCAACCGGCGCACCATCACCGGCGCATTGGCCATCGTCGCCGGTGCCGCGGTGCTGTCTTGGCCGAAAGAGAATGTCGTCCTCAATATGGGCACGGTTCTTATCGCCGGAGCGTGTCTGGCGTGGGCGATCGACAACAATGTGACGCGCAAGATTTCGGCTTCCGACGCGAATCAGATCACCATCATCCGGGGGCTTGTCGCCGGCGCGGTGAATACCGGCTTGTCGCTCTTGCTCGGCGCCTCATTGCCGTCGCCGCGTCGCATTGCCGAAGTCCTCGCCATCGGCTTTTTGGCCTATGGCCTCGCGTCGGCGCTGATCGTCCTTGCCTTGCGGCATCTCGGCGCGGCGCGGATGGCCGCCTATTTCTCGACCGCATCCTTCGTTGGCGCGGTCTTCGCTGTTCTGATTTTGGGCGAACCGGTATCCGCGACACTCATTGTCGGGGGTCTCTTGATGGCGACGGGAATCTCGATTCATGCCGCCGAGAAACGTCAGCGCCCTGAGGCGCACGAAAATCTGATTGGCAAGGATAGCGCCCGAGCCAATATGACAGGGCAACAAATCGCCGAGACCACAACCGGATCTGCCGATTATTAATGTCCCAGGAAATCCCAGCCAATAAGCCCAAAAGCCGTTCGACTCTTAGGGCCATCAAGATGCTGGCGCCGTATCTCTGGCAACGCGGCACGCTGGAAATCCGCCTGCGGGTCGGCGCGGCGATAGCCCTGCTGATCGCCTCGAAGATCGCCAACGTCTATGTGCCGCTCCTTTATGGCCGCGCGGTCGACGTTCTAACGCCCAAGGCCAATGCACTCGTGGTATTGCCGGTGGCTCTCATTGTCGGGTACGGCGTCGTGCGAATTGCGGCCTTTGCCTCCGGCGAGCTGCGCGACATGGTATTCGCCAAAGTCGCCCAGCGCGCGATCCGAACGGTGGCGCTCGAAACGTTCCGCCATCTTCATCAGCTTTCACTCCGCTTCCACCTGGAGCGGCGGACCGGAGGGCTGAGCCGCGCGATCGAGCGCGGGATGAACGGCATCGAATATCTTTTGACCTACATGGTCTTCAACGTTGTGCCGACGCTGCTGGAAATCCTCCTCGTCTGCGGAATCCTGTGGAAACGTTACAGTTTCGCCTATGCGGCCGTAACTTTTATGACGATCGCCACCTACATCTGGTTTTCGCTCGCGATCACCGAATGGCGAATGAAGTTCCGCCGCGAGATGAACGATATGGACAGCGAAGCCAATACCAAGGCGATCGATTCGCTGCTCAACTACGAAACCGTCAAATATTTCGGCAACGAGGAGCACGAGGCGCGGCGATTCGATTCGTCGATGAAACGTTACGAGCGCGCCGCCATCAAGAGCAAGGTCACTCTGTCCATGCTCAATATCGGGCAAGGCGTTATCATTGCGGTCGGCTTGACGGTGGCGATGCTCATGGCCGGAACCGACGTGGTCCGTGGCGCTCTGACCGTCGGCGCTTTGGTCACGGTCAATTCCTATCTCGTGCAGCTTTATCTGCCGCTCAATTTCCTCGGCTACATCTACCGGGAAATCAAGCAGTCGCTCATCGATATGGAGCAGATGTTCAGCCTGCTCTCGGTGCCGCCCGAAGTCGAAGACCGGCCCGGCGCGCTGCCGCTGGCGGCCAAAGAGGGCGCGATTGCCTTCGAGCACGTCTGTTTCGCCTATGATCCCCGGCGGGTGATCCTGAGCGACGTATCGTTCCGGGTGGCGCCGGGGAAGACGCTCGCCATCGTCGGCGCCAGCGGGGCCGGGAAATCGACGATTTCGCGGCTCTTATTCCGGTTTTACGATGTGGACGAAGGCCGGATCGCCATCGACGGCCAGGACATCCGGGACGTGACGCAGAAAAGTTTGCGCGCCGCGATCGGTATCGTTCCGCAAGACACCGTCCTGTTCAACGACACGATCTACTACAACATCGCCTATGGAAGGCCGGGCGCCAGCCGCGAGGAAGTCGAAGACGCGGCGAAACTCGCCCACATCCACGATTTTGTGGTCAATCTTCCCGACGGCTATAAGAGCACGGTGGGCGAACGCGGCTTGAAGCTCTCGGGCGGCGAGAAGCAGCGGGTGGCCATCGCCCGCACCATCCTGAAGCGCCCGATGATATTGCTCTTTGACGAAGCGACCTCGGCGCTTGATTCGAATACCGAGAAGGAAATTCAAGCGGCGCTGCGGGAGGTCTCGGAAAACCGGACCACGCTCATCATCGCGCACCGGCTCTCCACCATCGTCGACGCCGACGAGATCATCGTGCTCGGCAAGGGCGGGATCATCGAGCGCGGCACGCACGGGGCGCTCCTCGCCCGCGGCGGCGCTTATGCCACCCTGTGGGCGAAGCAGCAGAAGGCCTCGGCCCTCGAACAGGCCTTGGCGGAAGCCTCGCCCCAAACCGCTTGATCCAAAACGGCGGGTTGGCGCTCCGGAACCGTGGCGCGGCGCGCTTCAAGTCTCTAAAATCGGCCCATGGGACTCTTTTCGTGGCTGCGGGGCAAACCGGCTCCGAAAAAACCGGCACCGGCGGCACCCGCCAACAAGGCGGGCGCCAAAAAGGCCGGTGAGAGCCGCGACGAGCTGATTTCGGAAGGCCGCTCAGATCCACGCCGAGAAGCGCAAAGAATTCGACAACCTAGATCCTGCGGTTCGCGAGAAGCTGCTGCGCCAAGCCATGGGGAAAAAAGATCCGGATGCCGTCTAACGCCGAGCGAAACTTGCGCAAGCTCCCGGCGCGGCGGAAAACCCCGGCAAAACGGAGCAGCGTTGACGGGCCTCCGGCGCAATTGGCAAAGCAGCTTGTCGCCGGCGACCGGCGGGCTCTGGCACGCGCCATCACCCTCATCGAATTGACCAGGCCCGATCACCGCGCCGAAGCCGAGCGTCTGCTCGAGATTTTGCTGCCCCATATCGGCAAGAGCGTCCGCATCGGCATCTCCGGCGTGCCGGGTGTCGGCAAATCCACGTTCATCGAGGCCTTCGGACTTCAGTTGATCCGCGAGAAACACAAGGTTGCGGTGCTCGCCATCGATCCGTCCTCGCGGCGGGGTGGCGGTTCGATTTTGGGCGATAAGACCCGCATGGCGGAGCTCGGCGCTTTGCCCGAAGCGTTCATCCGCCCTTCCCCTTCCGGCGGCTCGCTCGGCGGGGTGGCGCGGCGCACCCGCGAAGCATTGCTCGCCTGCGAGGCCGCGGGGTTCGACGTGGTGCTGGTGGAAACGGTCGGTGTGGGGCAATCGGAAACCGCGGTCGCCGACATGACCGATATGTTCCTCTTGCTGCTGCAACCAGGCGGCGGCGACGATCTCCAAGGCATCAAGAAGGGCATCATGGAGATCGCCGATCTGCTGGTCGTGAACAAGGCGGATGGGGACCTCAAACCGGCGGCCAAGCGCACGGCCCATGACTATCAGGCGGCCTTGCGATTGATGCGGCAAAACTCCCCCAACTGGACGCCGGAGGTCTTGCAGTGCTCAGCCTTGGAAGGGTCGGGGATACCCGAAATTTGGCAGGCGATCGGCCGCTACCGGGAGAAATTGACGCTGTCCGGCGAGATCAAGGCGCGGCGGGCCGAACAGGCCAAGGCTTGGATGTGGAGCGAGGTCCAGGAAATGCTGATCGGCCGGCTGCGCTCCCATAAGGGTGTGCGGGCCAAGGTGGCGAGGCTCGAATCCCAGGTGGCGGCGGGCAAAATCCCGGCCTCCCAGGCTGCGAACCTGCTTCTGGCGGCGTTCCTCAAGGATTAGGGCCAACTGGCTTTCACCTTGACGGGAGGGCCCCAGCCCCCCTAAAACACCCCCGGCCCCAAAGGGGCCAATCTTTTATGAGGCCCCCCAAGGGGGCCCATCGCTTTTATGAGGATTTTCTAGGAGTTTCGAGATGACCCGCCGTTGCAGCGTAACCGGCAAGGGGCCGTTGGTGGGCCATCTGGTGAGCCACGCCAACAACAAGACCAAGCGCCGGTTTCTGCCCAATCTTCAGAACGTCTCGGTGCTATCCGAGACCTTGGGCCAGACCTTCCGCATGCGCCTGAGCACCAGCGCCATCCGCACCATCGAACACAAGGGCGGCTTCGACGCCTATCTGATCGGAACCAAGGATATCGAGTTGTCGTCGGATGCGCGGCGCATCAAGCACCGGATCGAAAAAGCACGCAGCACGCCGCGGAACTAAGCCCTATTTCCGCGTGCCCGTTCTCCGGCGCCGCTCGTCGCGCCGGCTCAGGTCTTTGGGATCTTCGTCGAACAACTCCGCGAGCTTTTCCATCATCGTCCCGCCCAATTGCTCCGCATCGACCAGGGTCACCGCCCGGTGGTAATAGCGGGTGACGTCGTGGCCGATGCCGATCGCAACCAGTTCGACGGACGAACGGGTTTCGATCCATTCGATGACATCGCGCAAATGCCGTTCCAAGTAACTTGCCGGGTTCACGGACAGCGTCGAATCATCGACCGGCGCGCCGTCGGAAATCACCATCAGGATCTTCCGCTGTTCGGGGCGCGCCATCAGTCGCTGATGCGCCCATAGCAGCGCCTCGCCATCGATATTTTCCTTCAGCAGCCCCTCGCGGAGCATCAAGCCGATGTTTTTGCGGGCACGGCGCAGCGGCATATCCGCGGATTTGTAAATAACATGACGGAGATCGTTGAGCCGGCCGGGATTGGGCCGCTTGCCCTCGGCCACCCAGCGTTCCCGGGCTTGTCCGCCTTTCCAAGCACGGGTGGTGAAACCGAGGATCTCGACCTTGACGCCGCAGCGCTCCAAAGTCCGCGCCAGGATATCGGCGCTCAGTGCCGCGACCATGATCGGCCGGCCGCGCATCGAGCCGGAATTATCGATGAGCAACGTGACGACGGTGTCGCGGAATTCGGTTTCCTTCTCGCGTTTATACGAAAGCGAATGAGTGGGCGTCACGATCACCCGCGCTAGCCGCGCGGCGTCGAGCAGGCCTTCGTCCAAATCGAATTCCCAGGCCCGCGATTGCTTGGCGAGCAAGCGGCGCTGAAGCCGGTTTGCCAGCTTGCCGATGACGCCTTGGAGGTTGGACAGCTGCTGATCGAGAGTGGCGCGAAGGCGGCTCAGCTCTTCCGGATCACAAAGCAATTCGGCGCCCACCACCTCGTCATATTCGGTGACATAAGCCTTATACGGGCCTTCCGCCGGTTCGTTGGAAAGTTTGGGACGGGAGCCCCGGCGCCCGGCTTGGGCGGGCTGATCGTCGCCGTCGCCCATCGCCCGAGGCTCGCCCGAGCCGTCGTCGGATTCGCTTTGCTCGCCGCCGGGCCGCGGATCGGATCCAGACGTCGCCGTCAAAATTCCGGTCGAGCCGCTGGGATCGCCTTCATCGGAAGATTGAGCCTCTTCGCTTTGCGACGATTCATCTTCGGATTGTTCGGTTTCGGGCTCGACGTCCTCGCGAAGCTCAAGGCCGGCTATGAAGCGCTGCGCCACTTCGGCGAAGCGTTGCTGGTTGTCGAGATATTTCCCCAACTCGGATAACTCGCGGCGCAAGGGTGCGCCCAACCGCGCCTTCCAATTCCTGACGTGATTTTGCGCCGGCTCCGGCACGGGGGCGCCGGTCAAGGCCTCGCGGGCAATCAGCCGGAGAATTTCCGGCAGCGGCGCATCTTCGGCGGAGCGGAGATGTTCGAAGCCCTGGCGCCGACAGCGGTCTTCGGCGGTAGCGCAGAGATTGGCGGCAACGCCCGCCATCCGCCGGGCCCCCAAGGTTTCCACCCGCACCTGTTCGATGGCATCAAAAATCTCGCGGGCTTTATGTCCGCCGGGCCGGCAGCGGCGATGAAGCTTCTCGTCGTGATAGCGCAAGCGAAGAGCCGCCGAATCCGCTTCGCCGCGCAGCCGTGATATCTCTTCCAGCGGCAAGGCGCGCGACGGCTGCGGCAGGGACACCGAGTTTTTGCCGACACGGGGTTGGGTCGCCGCGAAGGAAACGGCGATGGCCGGATCGTTGGCAACCGCCCGCACGGCGGCGGACGTTACGCGCCGGAATTCTTCGAGCGGCGAATCATGGGGCGACATGGCCATGGCGTTTTGCCTTCCGGTCAGACCGGACGGTGATGCACCGTCGAATCGGGGAGCTCGGCGTCGAAACAGCGCTGATAGTATTCAGCCACCACCGGCTTTTCGACTTCGTCGCATTTGTTGAGGAACGTCATGCGGAAGCCGAGCCCGATATCGCCAAAAATCTTGGCATTTTCCGCCCAGGTGATGACGGTCCGCGGTGACATGACCGTGGAAATATCGCCGGCGACAAAGCCGGTCCGGGTCAGATCAGCAAGGTCGACCATCTGGCCCACCAATTTGCGGCCCTCTTCGGTGTCGTAAGACGGGACCTTGGCCAGCACGATGTTCGCTTCGTCGTCATGAGGCAAATAGTTTAGCGTGGCGACGATGTTCCAACGGTCCATCTGGCCTTGGTTGATCTGCTGCGTGCCGTGATAAAGCCCGGTGGTATCGCCGAGGCCGACGGTATTGGTGGTCGCGAACAGGCGGAAGGCGGGGTGCGGCCGAATGACCCGGTTCTGGTCGAGCAGCGTCAGCTTGCCCTCGACTTCGAGCACGCGCTGAATGACGAACATGACGTCCGCGCGCCCGGCATCGTACTCGTCGAACACCAGTGCGGTTGGATGCTGCAGCGCCCACGGCAGCATGCCTTCGCGGAATTCGGTGACCTGCTTGTTGTCGCGAACGACGATCGCGTCCTTGCCGACCAGATCGATCCGGCTGATGTGGGAATCGAGATTGACGCGCACGCAAGGCCAGTTGAGCCGTGCCGCAACCTGTTCGATATGCGTCGATTTGCCCGTGCCGTGATAGCCTTGAATGAGAACGCGGCGGTTGTAAGTGAAGCCGGCCAAAATCGCCAGCGTGGTTTCGCGATCGAAGCGATAAGCATCGTCCACATCGGGAACGTGCTCGCTGGTATGGCTGAAGGCCGGCACCTGCATGGCGGTATCGATGCCGAAGGTCTGCCGCACCGAGATTTTGATGTCGGGGAGGTCGCTGGGTTGCCCCGAAGCGCCCGGTGGACCTTGTGACGGGTCGTGTGAAACAGTCATGAGCCTTTTCTCTGGTTGTCTTTTGGTTACGCGAAGATCCGCTTCAGGATCCCATAGGCTTCGTTGATCAGCTTGAGCTTTTCCTCGGCAGCCTTGTCGCCGCCATGGGTATCGGGGTGGTGGCGCTTTACCAGCTCCTTATAGCGCGCCTTGATGGCGGCAAGGCTATAGGGAGGGTGAAGATTGAACAGCGCGAGCGCCTTGCCCTCCCGCGACTTCTCGGGCCAGGCCGAGACCCTATCCTTTTCGGTAGTCGACTCCGTCTCCGGTTCCTCAAAAAATCCGAAGGGATCGAAAAACCGCGGACCGTGAGAGCCGGTAAAATGCCTTCGCGCGCGACCCAGCGGGCCCATGCCGATCGGCCCCACCCCAATCGGCCAGGTCGGACGCCAGCCCACCAGATCCTCACGGACATGATGTTCGACCTCTTGCGTGCTCATCCCGTCGTAATAATTCCAGGATTTGTTGTATTCGCGCACATGATCGAGGCAGAACCAGAAATAGCTGCGCAAGGAATTGCGGGTCCGAGGCGCACGATAATGCCCTTCCGCTCCGCAGCCCGGATGTTCGCAACGACGGCTGGTCGCTCCTGCTTCCGGGGCCTCCATTTTGAACCGCCTCATAGGATAAATTATGGGGTTACTGGCTGCGGGAAACAAGGATTTCAGGGCTATTCCGGCCCTTGCGGCGGGCCGTCGCCGGACCGAAAATATGACCTTCCATGACTGTCCGAAATAACCTCATCGCCAAGCTTGGGGCGGCTTTTCAACCCGCTCGTCTCAACGTCATCGACGAATCCGCGCGTCATGCCGGCCATGCCGGCGCCCGTCCCGAAGGCGAGACGCATTTTCGCATCGAGATCGTCTCCGAATCCTTTCGGGGATTGAACCGGGTCGCCCGTGAACGTTTGGTTCACAAACTCCTGAGCGAGGAACTCCGGGGCCCCATCCATGCCCTGTCGCTGGCCTTGTCCACGCCGGAGGAAAGTACCGGCGGCTAGACGGCCGCAACCGGCGATTACCAGTTACAACTTATGCGTGTGATCTTCCATGACTACCATTTTTGAGATATATACGGAGGGCAATACCCGCGCAGGATGTGGTTGCGGGAAGCAATGAGGATCGGGGCAGAGAGGTCCGTTTGGCCGGCGTAATCTCACCGAAGAGCAGCGAGGCAAGCACCCTCATCAACCGTAACGTCACGGTGAACGGGCACCGCACGAGCATGCGGCTCGAACCGGCGATGTGGGAGGCGATGGAGGATATTTGCCATCGCGAGCATTTGAGCGTGCACGAGGTCTGCTCTTACGTTGAGTTGCGCCGGACCCAGTCAAGCCTGACCGCAGCAATGCGGGTTTTCATCCTCGGTTATTTCCGCGCGGCCGTAACCGAAACCGGCCATGCGTTGGCCGGACATGGAAGGAATGGCGCCACCGCATTTTCGCCGCCGCCGCAATCGCGAAAAGTCGCGTCCCAAGGATAAAACGCCTCGCACAGCCGTGGCGCAGCGGTCGATTTCGCGCCGCGGAACTACCGCTCGATCTATTTCCCGGTATAGAACTTCGGATAGTAACGATTGACCACCGGACTGTCGCTGGCGAGCGCGTGGCAGCTGTCGAGATGCGGCGGCTTTTTTCCCGCGCCCTGGGCGAGCCGCTCCCGGAGCGGTACGATTGTTTGGAAAGCGACCGTCGCGACCGGCGCCAAGAGCTCGACCAGATGCCGGCAGCCCTTGGTCCCGCCAAATAAGCTGCGAATCGTGCGCGACCAACCCGGTCCGATCTTTGCTCCCACCAAGGCGTCGTAGGCCGGCGCTATGTCCGGGCAGATGCCGAAGGGTGTGGCCTCCATCGCCACGTCGATTGCCTTGACGTTGAGGTCGTCATCGACGGTCAGGCGTATCCACATTTCATGGACCGGTTCGCCCGGCTTGATTTCGCCGCGCTCGGTATTGGGAAACGCGTAGGTCTTGATGTCGACCAGTCGCGCTTCGATGTCCCAAAGCCCATCCTCGCGGCGGTAACCGCGGCAGTCGATTTGACGGTGGTGAATCGGCGCGCGGCGCGCGGCGGATTTCAGACTCATGGCCGTATTATATGCTGAACCGACGGCGTCCGCGCTGTGGCGAATTGCGGCGGCAAGGACCAATCGATGGTGCGGCGATCTAGCTTAAGCCGCCGTGCCCGTTGCCGAATATGAAGGCGTCGCGATTGCGAAGGTCGTCTTCCAATTGCCCCTTCACCACGGCGTAAAGGTCGCGGATCGAAACAACGCCGATGACGCGATTTCCATCCACCACCGGAAGATGACGAAAATCGCCGGAGCGCATGCGCTCCAAGGCAATTTCAGGCTTGTCATTGGGGGCCAGGGTCGCCGGGTTCTTGGTCATGACGGCGCCGAGTTTGGTTGTCGCCGGATCGCGCCCTTGAGCGACGACGCGCACCGCCAGGTCGCGTTCCGTGAAGATGCCTTCGAGGCGCCCGCTATGGGTGATCAGCACCGCGCCGACGTGACGTTCCGCCATCATCTTGACTGATTCGAGCACGGTCGCTTCGCGATCAAATTCGCAAAGAACTTGAGAGTTGATGATGTCCGGAACGATCCTGCGCGCCATGATGACCCTCCCTCCTCCCGCCGCTCGCCTCGGAAGCGATGTTCTCTTCCCTTGCGCTGTTGACGCCTCTTTGTTCTTTGCGCTTCGCCTTCGAGAAACGGGCATGAAGTGTCGCAATGTACGGGACCACTGGTCAAGGCCCTGAATTATTTACAGTTTCTTACCGGATCCCTGTGCAATTGCAGCACGATCCGGGTGCAACTGCGAAGGCGACGATTCAATGACCGTCGGTGCCGGTCGCTGCCTTGGCCGGGGTGACGCGGATCGAGAGAATCTGATTGCGCCGCCGCCGCAGGATCTCGAAGCGGAAGCCGTAGAAATTGAAAATCTGACCGGCATCGGGGATTTGCCGCGCCTCGTGCAGCAGAAGACCCGCAATCGTTGCCGCTTCCTCATCGGGAAGCGGCCAATCGAATCGCCGGTTCAAATCGCGAATCGTGGTGTTGCCCGAAACGATAAACGATCCGTCCGGCTGGGGCCAAATGCCCGACAGGCTTTCGTCGTACTCATCGGCGATATCGCCGACGATCTCTTCCAAAATGTCTTCGAGGGTCACGATCCCCATCAACGACCCGTATTCGTCGACGACGAGCGCAAAATGTTCGCGTCGCCGGCGAAAAGCTTGGAGTTGGTCGATGAGGCTGGTCGATTCGGGAATGAACCACGGTTTGGCAGCAAGGCCGCGAATATCGATGGTCTCGACATTACCGGCACTTTCGTAAAGTGATTTCACGACGGTTTTGGCGTGCAGGATGCCGACGATGTTGTCGGGCTCGCCGCTCCAAAGCGGGATGCGGGTAAAGGCGCTTCCCAACACTTGTTCGATGATCGCTGGAACCGGTTGATCGGCGTCGATCGTAAAAACATCCTTGCGATGAATCATAATCTCGCCGACGCCGACTTGGTCGAGATCGAGAATGCTGCGCAGCATCGCGCGTTCGTGCCGCACTTGCTCGCCGGGGCCCTTATGCAGGTCGATAGCACCGCGAAGTTCTTCCGGGGACGTGAGACCAATATTGGCCGAGGTATCGACGCCGAACAGCCGCAGCAACCCGTTGACGATGATCCGCACCGCAAGGGTGATCGGCGAAAGCACGGCAACCAGCACCCGTACCGCCGGCGCCACCGCCAGCGCAGTCCGGTCCGCGTTGTTGATGGCATAGGTCTTGGGCAGCACCTCGGCGATAATCAGGATCAATGCCGTCATGATGCCGGTTGCATACGCGATGCCGCGATTCCCGAAGAATCGGATAAGGACGCTGGTGGCGAGCGACGACGCCAAGATATTGACCAAGTTGTTGGCCAACAGCACGGTGCCGATCAAACTTTCCTTGTGTTGGCTGAGGCGGACCGCGATTTTTGCGCGCCGGCTGCCTTCCTTGGCAAGCTGATGGATATGCAGCCGCGACGCTGCCGTCAGGCCGGTTTCGGAGAGCGAGAACAACGCCGAAAGCAACAGCAGGATAACGATGACGCCAATGATGACCAGAACGTCGGTCGGCACGGCGGCGAGGCTCACGCCGCCACCGCCCGTTCCAGAACGCGGGTTACCGCCTCGATGCCAACACCGTCGCTGACGAAGGCTTTGCCGATGCCGCAGGTTAAGACAAAGCGCAATTTCCCGTCCCGGACCTTTTTGTCGTGCCGCATATGGGCCAGCAAGGCCTTTGCATCCCATTTCCGGCCGTGGAGGATCTTCGGCGTCACCGGCAAACCGATCTTCTCGAAATGACGGCGCGTACGAAGTGCATCTTCGGCCGGGCAGAGTCCCAGGGCCTGCGACAGCTCGAAGGCCATAATCATGCCGATGGCGACGGCCTCGCCATGGAGCAATTCGTTGCTGTAGCCGGTTTCGGCCTCAAGGGCGTGGGCAAAAGTGTGGCCGAAATTGAGCAGCGCGCGATCGCCCCATTCCCGTTCATCCGCGGCAACGATCTTTGCCTTTGCCTGGCAGCTTGCGGCCACGGCGCGGATGCGGGTCTCCCGGTTTCCATCGCGAAGCGAAGCTCCGTTCTCCTCGCACCAGTCGAAGAAAGCCGGATCGCGAATCAGGCCGTATTTGACGATCTCGGCATAACCCGCCAGCAGCTCCCGTTTGGGTAAGGTTTCCAACAGAGCGACGTCGGCCAGGACCAGTCGCGGCTGATGGATATTCCCGACCAGGTTCTTGCCGTGGCGGGTGTCGATGCCGGTCTTCCCGCCAACCGAACTGTCGACTTGGGCCAGCAGAGTTGTCGGAACCTGCACGAAATCGATGCCGCGCAAGACGATCGCCGCGGCGAAGCCCGCCAAATCGCCAATCACGCCGCCGCCCAGAGCAATCACCGTGGTTTGACGATCGACGCGCGCCTCCAGCATTCCTTCGAGGAGGCCCTGAAGATGGGCAAAATCCTTGGTCCGCTCGCCGGGCGGGAGCACGATACTGCGAAACGCGATACCCGCGCTTTTCAGGGCCGCCGCCAGGGGATCGAGGTAAAGGCCTGCCACCGTCTCGTCGCTGACGATGATCGCGTTTGGCCGCGCCAAAACCGGCGCCATCAACCGTCCCGCTTGGCCCAAAATTCCGGCGCCCACGACGATATCGTAGCTGCGGGAGCCGAGCTCGACGCGCACGGTCTCCATTCCACTCAGGGCGGGTTTATTCACGGCGCCGCGCTCCGCATCGGTGCCGGCTGCCTTCTGCCATGGGCGAGATAGTCAGCGATTGCGTCATACACTTTATTCACCATCGCGTCCCGCGGTCCGTCCATGCTGTCGACGATGATATCCGCCTCGGCATAAACCGGGTAACGTTCGGCCATCAGCTTTTCCAAAACTTGGCGCGGCTCGCCTTGCTGAAGCAGCGGCCGGTTGTTGCGCCGTGCCACCCGGCGCAGCAGCAAATCGATATCGGCGCGCAGCCACACCGAAATCGCCTTGTCGCGGATTTTGGCGCGGGTCTGCTCGCTTATGAATGCGCCGCCGCCGGTCGCCAAGATGTGCACCGGCTCATCGAGCAGCCGCCCGATCACCCGCCGCTCGCCTTCGCGGAAGGCGGCTTCGCCATGCCGCGCGAAAATATCGGGGATGGAGCAGCCCGCGGCGTCGGCGATTTCCTGATCGGCATCGATAAACGGCCGGCCGAGCCGCTCGGCAAGCTTGCGGCCGATACAGGTCTTGCCCGCGCCCATCATGCCGATGAGGACGATGGTCTTAGGCACGCTCAGTTCGGGAGCGGTCATGATGCCGGCGGGTTCATGCCGGCATGCTGTCCGCGCATGGCCCAACGCCGACACGCCGCTTCACGCATCGCAAACCACGTGGCGCGTTGATACCGCCGCGCGCCAAGGCTAGACTGCCGCAAATTCGCCATAGTGCATTTTTATCACAAACGGCGAATCCTGTCGCCAGAAGGCTTGGGTCTGAGCGACGCCCGCATGCGGCGAACAGCCGTGCCTTCTGCGGGAACCCGTCATTCCTGCGCCGGGATGGGACCAAGGGGAGACGTCCTTTTCATGAGAAAACTGTTGTTGTTCATCGTCGCGGTACTTGTTGTCGGCGGCGTGGTCGGTGCTTTCGTGCTTTCGCAATGGAAAATTCCGGCACCGAAGGCGCCGGTTGAAAAAACCATCCCGGATGAAAAATTCCCGCATTAAATCCTGCGTAGGGTTCGGCGCAACTCTGCTGGCCGCGTTTTTCGTCGCGGCGCCGGTCGAGGCTGCCGATACCGGTGCGCCGGTTCAATTGAGCCCGCCACCCAAAGGCGCGCCGCAAACCGCAATGCCAGCGGCACCGTCGAATGCGCCGCCGACGGCATCGCCAACGCCGCCTGGGGCCGCCGGACAGCCCTCCGGAAAGCCGCCGGCGTCGTCCTATGTGCCGCCGAAGAAGATTGAGTCCGTGGTCGAATCCAATCCGCTTGCCGCGATCGATCCCGATTCGGCCGGCGTTCTCGATTCCAGCCAGGGCGGTTTCGGGGTTGCCATGTGGGCGGGGACGTCGCGGGCGCTGGTCCAAAGGCTGCTGCCCCAATTGCCGGTCAAGGCGCCTTCCCATGCGATGCACGATCTCATGCGCCGGCTGCTGCTCTCCGTCGCCACCGCGCCGGAAGGCGAAGGCACCGGGCCCAGTCTCATCTCGCTGCGCGCGGAACGGCTATCGGCGATGGGCGACAGCGACGGCGTCAATCAGCTTCTGGGCAACACCCCTCAGCAGACCGATGAGGCGCTTTCGCGCACTCAGGTCAACAGCCAGTTCCTCACCGACGACACCAAGACCGCCTGCGATAGCGTCACTCAGTTGATCAACAAATACACGGACCCTTATTGGCAGAAAGCGCTCGCGTTCTGTCAGATGCAGTCGGGCCAGAAAGAGCAGGCGCGGCTTTCCGTATCTCTGTTGCGCGATACCGAGGCCGATAAGGACCCCGCCTTCTTCACGCTTGCCGATTTCATCCTCAACGGTCCGCCCGCGCCGCCCCCCGCGTCCAAGGAAAAAAAGAAAGGAAAGAAAGACGCAACGGACACGAAGGAGACGGCCGCTGCAACAAGCGTCGCCATTGCCGGCCCGCTTTCGCCGCTTGAGGTCGCGATGCTCCACGCCGCCAACCTGCCGTTTCCGCCCGATGCGGCGAAAGGCGCCGATCCGTCCGTCCTACGCGCGATCGCCTCCAATACAGGCGCCGATATCGCGGCGCGTCTTCAGGCGGCGGAACGGGCGGAGGCGACGGGTGCACTTCCCGCCGCCGAACTTGCCAATGTCTATGTCGATGTCGCCTTTCAGCCGGAGGAGCTGTCGAACGCGTTGACCGCAGCCGATCAAATGGAGGGTGCCCGGGGCCGGGCTCTTCTCTATCAGGCGGCCCTCAAACAGGACGTGCCGGCGGCACGCGCCGAAGCCTTGCAGGCGGCGTGGAAGCTTGCGCATAGAGACGGGGTCTTTGCCAGTATGGCCCGAGTTACGGCGCCGCTCACCGCCGATATCACGCCGGCCCCGGAATTGATGTGGATTGGAGCGGATGCGGGCCGCACGCTTTTTATCGCCGGCAATCGGGATCGCGCCGTCGCCTGGTATAAACTTTCCGCCGATTCGGGCGAGAAGGACGCGCCGGCCACTCAAGCCGCTCTGTGGCCGCTCGCCGTGCTGTCCAATCCCGACAACGAAAAAACGCTCGATGCCGCGGCGGTCAAGAAATGGCTCGACGCGGAACGTGGCGCCGGGGGCGACGGCTGGGAAAACCGCGCCGCCAATGCGCTCGGTCTGTTCGCCGCGCTCGAAATCCCCGTCGATCCGGACGCGTGGGGGCCGTTCGTCGGGACCGAACGCACTCCTGCGCAAATGCCGGGGATGGCGTTATGGACGTCGCTCCACGACGCTGCCGATAAAAATCGAAGGGGTGCCGCCGTCTTGTTCGCGATGCTGGCGCTGGGCGATGACGGTCCCGGTCCGGCGAGCCCGGTAACACTGCAAGCCGTCGTTTCGGCCCTCGACCGGGCCGGATTGGGCGCGGATGCGCGCAAACTCGCCGTTGAGGCGATGGCGGCACAATAAAGATGCCGCGGGCGCGCCAGCAAAAGATCCCGCTCCGTGTCGATAGCTTTCTCGAAATGCTGACCGCCGAACGCGGCGCTGCTGCCAATACGATCGATTCCTACCGGCGCGATCTCGAAGATTTTGCCGGATTCCTCGAGATTCGGGGTTTGTCAGTCGACGCCGCGGACGCGGACTCGGTCCGCGACTATCTTTCGGGATTGAGCCGCGCGCGCCTTTCGCCGCGCACCGCGGCGCGACGACTTTCCTGCTTGCGCCAGTACCATCGCTATCTCTTGGCGGAAAATTTGCGCCGTGACGACCCGACCGCAAGCATCGAAGCGCCGCGGCGCGGCCGGCCGCTTCCCAAAATCTTGAGCGAAGAAGAGACGGAAGAGCTGCTCGCAGCCGCCAGAAGCGGCGACGGTGCGAAAGGCGCGCGGCAACAAGCGCTCCTGGAGGTTCTCTATGCCACCGGCATGCGGGTTTCCGAATTGGTGGGGCTCAGGCTTTCAGCATTGTCGCGGGACCGGAGAGTTGTCACCATTGCCGGCAAGGGCGGCAAGGAGCGCCTCGTTCCGTTGGGCGATCCGGCGCGCGCGGCCATTTCCCGCTACCTCCGGCAGCGGGAGTGGTTCGCGCGAAAGGGCCGCCCAAACAGCCCTGGCTCTTCCCCTCGCGCTCCGGCAGCGGACATTTGACCCGCCATCGTTTCGGCCAAGTCCTAAAGAAGCTGGCCTTCGACGCCGGGCTCGATCCGGCGCAGGTATCGCCCCATGTGTTGCGCCACGCCTTCGCGACGCACCTATTGGACCATGGGGCAGATTTGCGCGCGGTTCAGCAGATGCTGGGCCACGCCGATATCTCGACCACCCAGATCTACACCCATGTTCTGGCCGCCCGGCTTAAAGCCCTCGTCCACGACCACCACCCGATGGCCAAACGCTCCGAGCGGCGTTGACAATTCCCGGCTGTTCCCGCATGTTCGCCGCTTCTTTTCCGCCGGATGAGGCGGAAAATATAATATTTTCAACAACCTAGATTTAAGTGCCAGGGGGCGGGAATGAGCTTTCATATTGTCGAGCAAGCGCGGCCGCGTTTGAACCGCAGTGAACTCGCGGTGCCGGGCAGCAATCCGAAAATGTTCGAGAAGGCGGCGGCATCCAATGTCGACGTGATCTTTCTCGATCTCGAAGATGCGGTGGCCCCCGACGAGAAGGAAAACGCCCGCAAGAACATCATCCAGGCGCTGAACGAGATCGACTGGCGTGGCAAGACCATGTCGGTGCGGATCAACGGCCTCGACACTCACTACATGTATCGTGATGTCGTCGACGTCGTGGAGCAGGCGGGCGACAAGCTCGATCTGATCATGATCCCCAAGGCGGGAACCGCGGGCGATATTTACGCCGTCGACATGCTGGTGACCCAGATCGAGGCCGCCAAAAAATACAAGAAGCGTATCGGCTTCGAGATGATCATCGAAACCGCTCTCGGCATGCAGAACGTTCATGAGATTGCCGCCGCCAGCAAGCGCAACGAGAGTTTGCATTTTGGCGTTGCCGATTACGCCGCCTCGACCAAGGCGAAGACCACGAATATCGGCGGCCCCAACCCCAATTATCACGTCCTGACCGACAAGGACGAGAAGGGCAATCGCGACGTGCATTGGGGCGATATGTGGCACTACGCCATCGCCCGCATGGTGGTGGCGGCGCGGGCCAACGGCTTGCGCCCGATCGATGGGCCGTTCGGCGATTTCAACGATCCGGATGGTTTTACGGCGCAGGCCAATCGGGCTGCCACTCTGGGCTGCGAAGGCAAATGGGCCATTCATCCCAGCCAGATCGATCTCGCCAACACGGTGATGAGCCCGAGCGACGCCGAGGTGACCAAGGCGAAGCGGATTTTGGAAGCCATGGCCGAAGCCCAGAAGGCAGGCAAGGGTGCCGTGACGCTCGACGGCCGGCTCATCGACGCGGCCTCGATCAAACAGGCCGAAGTCATGGTGAAGAAAGCGGAGCTGATCGCCGGCCGCTCTTAGAGCGGAACCGTTTGCGCGATTGTGCGGATACCGCTTGCGCAGCTGGGCCGCGATTTGCCCGCATGAGGCGGGCCTAGAGCTTGGGCGGCATGCACAATTTTTTGGATTTCGAAAAACCGGTCGCCGAGCTCGAAGCCAAGATCGAGGAATTGCGGCATTTGACCGATGCCGGCGAGCTGGATGTCCCCGACGAGGTGGCAAAGCTCCAGGCGCGCATCGACAAAATCCTGCGCCACGAATATGCGCGGCTGTCCCCCTGGCAAAAAGTCCAGGTCGCGCGCCATCCGGACCGGCCGCATTTCCGCGATTACGTCGCCACCTTAATTGATGATTTTACGCCCTTGGCTGGCGATAGGGCCTTTGCCGAAGACCGGGCGATCGTCGGCGGCTTGGGGCGTTTTCGCGGAAGATCCGTTGCGGTGATCGGTCACGAAAAAGGATTCGATACCGCCACGCGCATGACCCACAATTTCGGGATGGCGCGCCCGGAGGGCTATCGCAAGGCGATCCGGCTGATGGAGCTCGCCGACCGGTTCAATCTTCCGCTGATCACGCTCATCGATACGCCCGGCGCCTATCCAGGCGTGGACGCCGAAGCGCGCGGCCAAGCCGAGGCCATCGCCCGCTCGATCGCCGCCTGCCTCCACATGCGGGTGCCTTTTGTTTCGGTCATCATCGGTGAAGGCGGCTCCGGCGGGGCCATTGCCCTCGCCACCGCAAACCGGGTGATCATGCTCGAGCACGCGGTCTATTCGGTGATCTCGCCCGAAGGCTGCGCGTCGATTCTGTGGCGCGAGCAAGGCCAAGCCCAGGAGGCGGCCGAGAGCATGCGCCTCACCGCCGACGATCTTTTCAAGCTTCAGGTGATCGATGAAATCGTTCCCGAGCCGGTGGGCGGCGCGCATCGTCATCCGGAAAAAACGATGACAGCGGTGGGCGACGCCATCGCCCGGTCGCTGAGCGATCTCTTATTGCTGGACCGCGATCAATTGGCGCAAAAACGCCGCGCCAAGTTCCTCGAGATGGGAAAAGTGGGGTTGGGCTAGCTCGCGGTCACCACACTGCCGTGGCAGTGCTTGTACTTCTTGCCCGAGCCGCAGGGGCATGGGGCATTCCGCTGAACTTTCCCCCAGGTTGAAGGATCGTTGGCATTGAACGCCGCGCGCGGAAGCCGCGCCGGTGCCGGGCGATCGCCAATCCCCTCGGCCATCGGTTCATCCGGCGACGGATGCAGCTCTTGCATGCGCGGCGGCTGGCGTTGCGGGATCGCCTGTTCCGGCGGCGCGCCGACGCGCATCTCGACATGGGACAGGACGCCCGTCACCGTTTCGCGCAGTCGCGACAGCATCGTTTCGAACATGCGGAAGGCTTCGCGCTTGTATTCGTTCAGCGGATCGCGCTGACCGTAGGCGCGCAAATTGATGCCTTGGCGCAGGTGATCGAGCGAGAGCAGGTGATCCTTCCAGGTTTGGTCAAGGAGCTGGAGGAGAAGGCTCTTTTCGGCAAGCCGCATGATGTCGGGCCCGTAATTGGCGGCTTTTTCCGCCATCTTGCGGTCGCTGGCTTCGGTGATTCTCGATTCGATCTCCTCGTCAGCGATGCCCTCTTCCTTCGCCCAGTCGGCGATCGGAAGATCCACGGCCAGAATGCGCAGGCATTCTTCGTGAAGCGCATGCACATCCCACTGCTCGGCATAAGCGGATTTCGGAATACAGCGTGCGATCAGATCCGCGATCACCGATTGGCGCATGTCGGTTGCCGTATCGTGGACGTCTTCCGCGCTCATGATCTCTTTGCGCTGTTCGTAGATCGCCTTGCGCTGATCATTCATCACGTCGTCGAAACGCAGCAGCGATTTGCGGATTTCGAAATTGCGCGCTTCGACTTTTTGTTGAGCTTTTTCCAAGGCCTTGTTGATCCAGACGTGGATGATCGCTTCGCCTTCCTTGATCCCGAGCTTTTGCAGAATGCTGTCCATGCGCTCGGACCCGAAAATGCGCATCAGATCGTCTTCGAGCGAGAGATAGAATCGCGAGGCGCCGGGATCGCCCTGGCGGCCCGAACGGCCGCGCAACTGGTTGTCGATGCGCCGGCTTTCATGGCGCTCGGTGCCGATCACGAACAGGCCGCCCGCCTCGAGCACGATATCCCTGGCGGCGGCGATTTCGGCGGCAATTTCCGCGGTGCGCTTCTTGCGCTCGCCCGCATCGGTAACCTCGGCCAGTTCCCGTTTGACGCGCATATCGAGATTGCCGCCGAGTTGAATATCGGTGCCGCGGCCCGCCATGTTGGTGGCGATGGTGACGGCGCTGGGCATGCCGGCCTGGGCGATAATATAGGCTTCCTGCTCGTGATAGCGGGCGTTCAGGACGTTGTGCGTGATCTTGCGCTTCTTCAGCATGTCCGAGAGAAGCTCGGATTTCTCGATGCTGACGGTGCCGACCAGGATCGGCTGCTGGCGGGCATGACCCTCGGCGATAAGGTCGAGAATGGCGGAATTCTTCTCACGCGCCGTCCGGTATACCTCGTCGTCGTGATCGATGCGGATGCAATCCATATTGGTCGGGATTTCGACCACTTCGAGTTTGTAGATCTCGGCGAATTCCGCGGCCTCGGTCATCGCCGTGCCGGTCATCCCGGCCAGCTTCGGATAGAGCCGGAAATAATTCTGGAACGTAATTGAGGCCAGCGTTTGATTTTCGGTTTGAACCTCGACGTTTTCCTTGGCCTCGATGGCCTGATGCAGGCCTTCCGAATAGCGGCGGCCTTCCATGGCGCGGCCGGTGAATTCGTCGATGATGATGATCTTGCCGTCCTTGACGATGTATTCGACGTCGCGCTGGAACAGCGTATGCGCCTTCAGGGCTTGGTTCACGTGATGGACCAGAGTGACATTCTGAAGATCGTAAAGCGACCCCTCGGTCAGCATTCCTTCCTGGCGCAACAAGGTTTCAATCGTCTCGGCACCCTTGTCGGTAAGCGCGACGCCACGGGCTTTTTCGTCCTTTTCAAAATCGTCGGGTGCCAGCTTTGGGATCAGCTTGTCGACCCGGCGGTAAAGCTCGGACGAATCTTCGGCGGGACCGGAAATAATGAGCGGGGTGCGCGCTTCGTCGATCAGAATCGAATCGACTTCGTCCACGATCGCATAGTGGAACGGCCGATGCGACATCTGCTCCAGCCGGAACTTCATATTGTCGCGCAGGTAATCGAAGCCGAGCTCATTATTGGTGCCGTAGGTAACGTCGCATCCATAAGCGGCGCGCCGTTCCTCGTCGCTCAAATCGTGGACAATGACGCCGACGGTGAGCCCGAGGAAACGATAGATCTGCCCCATCCATTCGGCGTCGCGCTTCGCCAGGTAATCGTTCACCGTAACAACATGGACGCCGTTGCCGGGGAGGGCATTGAGATAAACGGCGAGGGTTGCGACGAGGGTCTTGCCTTCGCCGGTTTTCATTTCCGAAATCTGGCCGCGATGAAGGACGATGCCGCCCATGAGCTGGACATCGAAATGGCGCTGGCCCAGGGTCCGCTTGGCCGCCTCGCGCACGGTGGCGAAGGCGGGGACCAAAAGGTCGTCCAGCGATTCGCCGTCCTTCAGACGCTTGCGGAACTCCTCGGTGCGCGCACGCAACGCCTCGTCCGAAAGCGCGACGAGTTCCGGCTCCAGGGCATTGATCTGATCGACCAGCGGGTGCAGGCGTTTGACGTAACGCTCATTGGCCGAACCGAAAAGTCGTCGGGCGATAGTCCCGATCATCTGCACCCTCGAAAAAGCGGGGAATCTGGGAATTGCCGCCGGGGAATGCCGCGGCGAGCCCTAAGACAAATAGGGGCGGGGGGAAGGCCTGTCAACGAGGCTGGCGAGGCTTTAAGCCCGGTTCCGGCAATGTCCCGGCAATCCCTTGCGCGTCCGGCCGCGATGTGCAAGATGCCGGATCACGGGCACCCTGATTTTACGCCCTAACCCCCGCTTGTCACAGAACAAATTCACAACCGAGCACCGTCTAAATCCCGCTATGGCCGAACGTTCGCCGCTTGCTCCGGACCGCTTTCCCGACATGCCGGATATTGCCGGCGTGCGTTTGGCTGCCGGCGCCTGCGGCATCCGCTATAGCGGTCGGACCGATCTGATGCTCGCGGTGCTCGATCCGGGCACGACCATTGCCGGCGTTTTTACCCATTCCAGCGTGCAATCCGCGCCGGTTCTGTGGTGCCGCAAGTCTCTGCGCTCGGGCAAGGCGCGGGCCATCGTTGCCAATTCCGGCAATTCCAATGCTTTTACCGGGAAAAAGGGCGTCGAGGTCGTGCGGCGCACCGCGGAAGCGGCGGCCAAGGCCGTTTCATGCAAGATCAATGAAGTTTTTTTGGCGTCCACCGGTGTGATCGGCAATCCGCCGCCGGCGGAAAAGATGGCCGGCGCTCTCCCTCAATTGGCCGCGCAAGTGGGATCCGGCAATTGGGAAGCGGCGGCCCAAGCCATCACCACCACCGACACTTTTGCCAAGGGCGCGAGCCGCACGGCTCGCGTCGGCGGCGTGCCGGTCACGATCAACGGCTTTGCCAAGGGCTCGGGCATGATCGCGCCGGATATGGAAACGATGCTCGCCTTCGTCTTCACCGATGCGGCGATCCCGGCACGGGTGCTTCAGACGCTGTTGAAGAACGCAAATATGCGTACTTTCAATTCGATCACGGTCGATGGCGACCCTTCCACCAGCGACACGGTTCTTCTCGTGGCGACGGGCAGGGCAAAGCACAGGAAAGTGTCGCGGGCCGGCGACCCGAAGCTTCGCGATTTCGCAGCCTCGCTCGAAGATTTGATGCGCGATCTGGCACAACAAATCGTGCGCGACGGCGAAGGCGCGCAGAAATTCGTCACCATCAATGTGAGTGGGGCTGTCTCTGAGAGCTCAGCGCGCAAGATCGCGCTTGCCATCGGCAATTCGCCGCTGGTTAAAACCGCGATCGCCGGAGAAGACGCCAATTGGGGACGCATCGTCCCGGCGGTCGGCAAATCCGGCGAGAAAGCCAATCGCGACAAACTCGGTATTGCGATTGGCGGCGTTCAGGTTGCGAAAAATGGTGCCGTCGTTCCCGGCTATGACGAAGCGCCGGTGGCGGCCCACATGAAAACGCGGAATATCGTGATCGACATCTATGTCGGCGTTGGCAAAGGCCGGGCCACGATTTGGACCTGCGACCTCACCCACGGCTATATCGCCATCAATGCCGACTACCGGAGCTGAATCACTTCCCCTCAAGCTCGTGGTGGCGGTTGCCCTCATCGATGCGGATGGACGCGTGCTGTTGGCGCGCCGTCCCCCCGGCAAGGAGATGGCGGGCCTATGGGAATTCCCGGGCGGCAAGCTTCACGACGGCGAAAATCCGGAACAGGCCTTGATCCGCGAGCTTCGCGAGGAGCTCGGCATCGACGTCAACGGCGATTGCCTGGCACCCTACACGTTCGCCTCCCATGCCTATGAGCGGTTTCATCTTCTGATGCCGCTCTATGTCTGCCGGAAATGGCAAGGCACCGTGACCCCGCTCGAAGGCCAGGAATTCAAATGGGTGAAGGCGAAAACTCTCGGCGACACTCCGATGCCGCCCGCCGATCTGCCGCTGATCGCCATGCTCTGCGATCTGCTCTGAGTTTTTACGGCCGCGCCTTATCCCCTGCAGTTTTTTCTTCGGCGTCCAGCGCCTCGGCCAATCGCGATGCCGCCGAGCCCGGTTTGAGGGCCTTCGGCTGAGACTCGTGAGGCGCCCAGGCGGTCAGATAAATCACCTCGAAACTGGCGCGGATGCGGCCATCGTCGTCGGCGTAATTCGTGCGGTAAATTTCGGCGGCTCGATTCAGGCTGTCGCGGTGCAAGGGCGTGTGCATGCTGCCGGCATTGTTTTCAGCCATGCCGCGCAGATCGCGCATCAAGGCAAAAACGTCCGGATAGGTGACGGTGATCGTCTCGGCATCGGCAACGGGAAGGGCAAAGCCGGCGCGCTGCAATAAATTGCCGGCGTCGCGCACATCGGCAAACGGCGCCACATGGCTTCCGGCTCCGCCCCGCTCTTCGAGCTCGGCCTGCACGAACGCGGTGCGGAGTTCGGCCAAGGTCCCGCCGCCGAGCATCGCGGCCAGAAACAAACCGTCCGGCTTCAGAATCTGGCGAATCTGCAACAGCGCGCCGGGAAGATCGTTGACCCAGTGCAGGCTGAGCGAACTCAACACCAAGTCGAAGCTCGCCGACGCAAAGGGCAGGGCTTCTTCATCGGCCGCCAAAGCAAGGCCCGAAGGACCGCCGGCCTGCTGTGCCATGGCGGAAGAAAGATCGCTCTGCACGAGAGCCTCGACCTCGCTTCGCGAAACAAGGGCCCGGGCCACATCGCCGGTATGGCATCCCAAATCGAGCGCCACCGGAAATCGACGCTTGATGTCGTCGAGCCTGTCGGTTAGGCGCATGGCCACTTCGCGGAACAAAAATCCATGCGCGGCCATGCCGTCCGCTGCGCGGTCGCGCCGCAGGCGCAAAAGCCGACGATCGAAGGGCCCGGCGTTCATCGTTCAATACCGGTCATGGCTTAATATAGGGCATCCCATCGGCGTTGCGCATCCCCGCGCATGCATTGACAGGCATAGCCGCCTTGCGCAGTGATGAAGGGATGGACGCGCTGCAAACAGCTCCGAAATTCGTTTTCCGCGCCGGGCGCCGCGGCGGGCGCAAGATCCTCGATCTCTTGCTGCCGCCGCTGCCTTGGCTGCGGCAAACAGGTGGAGGAAACCGGAACCCTTTGCGCCGAATGCTGGCGCGGCATTGGCTTCATTGCGCCGCCTCGAGGTGCGCTGCGGCCGCCCTTTCGAGTTTGCCGCGGAGGATCGATCGATTTGTGCTTCGTGTAGCCGCGAACCGCCGGAATGGGACCGGGCAAGGGCCGTATTTCGTTATGACGAGAAAAGCCGCTATCTGGTGTTGCGGTTCAAGCACGCGGACCGGGCGGATGCGGCCGGCGCTTTTGGTTCATGGCTGGTCCGTTCGGGGGCAGAGCTTCTGAAGGATGCGGATCTGATTGTTCCCGTGCCGCTGCATCGGTGGCGGCTTTTCGCGCGCCGCTACGACCAGGCGGCGTTGCTGGCGGCCGTGGTTTCAAAGATGAGCGGCGTTGCGTTGGAGCCCCTGGCGCTGATCCGCCGCCGCGCCACACCGTCGCAAGGGCATTTAAACCGGGCGGAGCGCCGGCGCAATGTGCGAGGGGCCTTTGCCGTTCCGGCGGGCAAGCCAGACCGGATTGCCGGAAAGCGCATCGTCTTGATCGATGAGGTGCTGACGACCGGTTCGACCGCGGCCGCTTGTGCGCAGGCATTGCGGGATGCAGGTGCCGCGCGCGTCGATGTTTTTGGCGCTCGCCCGGGTCGCCGCCCCCAGGCCGATTAGCATTGGCGGCGGCCAATTTCGGGCCTATATGTGCCAAATGCGCATTCCGTTTTTCAATTCTAAATCTAAGGACAACTCCGGGGAGGTCATTGCTCCAACGGGTCCGGAGCCGAAAAAGATCGAGATCTTTATGCGGCCGACTTGTTCCTATTCCCGGCGCGCCATAAAACTGCTGGAGAGCAAGGGCGTGGCGTTTACCGAAATCAATATCGCTAACGATCCGGAGAAAAAGCAGGAAATGATCGCCCGCACCGGCGGGCGCAGCACGGTGCCGCAGATTTTCGTCGACGGGTTTCACATTGGCAATGCGACCGAAATCGCCGAGCTCGACGCAAAGGGCGAGCTCAATAGGGTCTTGGGATTGGGGCGTTGACCATGCCGTTTAAGATTGCCTGCATACAAACCAATTCGGCCCGCGAGCTGGCGCCGAATTTGGATTTCGTGACCGCCCAGATTCGCACAGCGCGCGCAGGCGGAGCCGATCTGATTGCGTTGCCGGAAAACGTGGCGATGATGGAGCCCGAGGGCGCGAAATTGCGCGTGAAGGCGCAAAGCGAAGAAATGCACGAGGCGCTTTCCGCGTTCCGCGATCTTGCCCTCGAAACGGGTGCGTGGGTTCTCGCCGGCTCGCTTGCCGTAAAATTGCCGGAAGGCCGAATCGCCAATCGTTCCTATCTGATCGCCGCCGACGGCGCCATCAAGGCCCGCTATGACAAGATCCATATGTTCGACGTGGATCTCGAAAACGGCGAAATCCTATCGCGAATCCGCGACCTTCCGGCCGGGCGAAGAAGCGGTCCTTGCTGAAACGCCTTGGGGTCTTCTCGGCATGACCGTTTGTTACGACCTGCGTTTCCCTCATCTGTACCGGAGTTTGGCGCAGGCGGGGGCGAGCATGATTTCTGTGCCGTCGGCCTTCACTCAGACGACGGGGCGCGCCCATTGGCATGTCTTGCAGCGAGCCCGCGCCATCGAGACCGGCACCTTCATCATCGCGCCGGCCCAATGCGGCGTGCATGCGGAAGGCCGGCGCACGTTTGGTCATTCGATGATCGTCAATCCGTGGGGCGAAGTCCTGGCGGAAGCCGGTGAAAAGCCGGGGATTATCGCGGCGGAAATCGATCTCGCCCGGGTTGCCAAGGCCCGCGGCATGGTGCCGTCGCTTCGCCACGACCGCGACTTCGCGTTGCCGGAATCACCGGCAGCCGGATCAATATCGTCGAAAACGAAAGCCGCCGGCTAAACGCCGATTACTTTGGCTGCGGGGTGAGGCGCAGGTAAGGCTTCAGGGCCTTCCAGCCCTGAGGGAATTTCTTTTTCGCGTCATCGTCGGAAACCGAGGGGACGATGATGACGTCTTCGCCCGATTTCCAATTGACCGGGGTTGCCACGCTGAACTTGTCGGTCAGCTGCATCGAATCGATGACGCGCAGGATTTCATCGAAATTCCGGCCAGTCGTTTGCGGATAGGTAATCGTCAGCCGGACTTTCTTTTTCGGATCGATCACGAACACCGTGCGCACCGTGTAAACCTCGTCATGCGCCGGGTGGATCATGCCGTAGAGATTGGCAACCTTGCGTTCCGGATCGGCGATGATGGGATAGGACAAGCGCGAACCTTGAGTCTCCTCGATGTCCTTCACCCAGCCTTTGTGGTTGTCGACCTTGTCGACCGAAAGGCCGAGCACCTTCACATTGCGCTTGGCGAATTGCGGCCCCAGCTTGGCCATATAGCCGAGCTCGGTGGTGCAGACGGGGGTAAAATCCTTGGGGTGCGAAAAAAGGACGCTCCAGGAATCGCCAAGCCAATCATGGAAATGGATGTGGCCTTGGGTGGTGTCGGCCTCAAAATCGGGGGCGGTGTCGCCGAGTTGCAAAGTCATTGCAGCCTCCTCATGCCGCCGCGAATGCGGTCTATCATTTGTCGGATTGGCTTTGAATCTAGTGCGCCCGCCGCAAAAATGGAAGTTAATAGTGTGTAATATATACTAATTACATAAATAATAAGTAGTATACGCTTTTCGGGGGTGAGCGTGAGGGTCAGTCACGGGGCTTGCCCGCCGTCACCATGTAATTGACGTCGAGATCCTTGGAAGTCATCCACCGGTCGCCGAGAGGGTTGTAGGCAACACCGGTAAGATCAAGGACCGCCATTCCATTTTGTCGGCATCCCTGGGCTAGCTCTGAGGGACGAAGGAATTTGTGCCAATCATGGGTGCCGCGGGGCAACCAGCCCAAGACGTATTCGGCGGCGACGATTGCCAAGGCATAGGACTTGAGGGTGCGGTTCAAGGTTGCGGCGACGAACATTCCGCCGGGCGCCACCAATGTGCTTGCCGCCTTGAGAAAAGTGCCGAGATTGGCGACATGCTCCACGACCTCAAGCGCCAGTACGACGTCGAAACGTGCGCTTTCGCCTGCCAGATCCTCGGCCAACTCGCAGCGGTAAGCGACGTCGATGCCTGATTCCGCGGCATGATGCTTCGCGGCCTCGATATTAGCCAGTCCCGGATCAATCCCGGTTACCGTGGCACCCAGCTGCGCCAGAGGTTCGGCGATCAAGCCGCCGCCACAGCCGATGTCGAGGGCCGTCAATTTCGCGAGGGGCTTGGGGAGCGCCGGATCTCGGCCGAACCGCCGGCAGGCCTGGTCTCTGATATAAGCCGTCCGCACCGGGTTGAGGCGATGAAGGGGCCGGAACTTGCCACCCGGGTTCCACCAATCCGCGGCTAACGCCTCGAAGCGGGTGATTTCGTCCCGGTCGGCGGTGCTGGGGGTCATCGACATTGCCGGCCTTGGGGGGCGGCGGGCTTGCCACACCTTGGGCAAATTATGTATTACCCGCGCAGCCCGCGGCAACTTAAACCCCTGCCGTTTCGCGGTTTTCCGGGAACAATTCCCTCGAGAGTACGGTTATGGCCCGCATCGTCCAGAAGTTCGGCGGCACCTCGGTGGGAAGCGTCGAGCGCATCAAGAACGCCGCCCTTCGCGTCAAGCGCGAGGTGGATGCTGGAAACGAAGTCGCGGTCGTGGTCTCCGCCATGTCCGGCGTCACCGATCAGCTCGTGCGCTACGTTACCGAAATCGAGCGCCTTTATGACCCAAAGGAATACGACACTGTGGTGTCGTCGGGCGAGCAGGTGACCACCGGCTTGATGGCGCTCGCCCTGCAACATTTGGGAATTAAGGCGCGCTCTTGGCTCGGGTGGCAAGTCCCCATCCGAACCAGCGACGCCCACGGCAAGGCTCGCATTGAAGGCATCGATATTGCATCGCTTGAGGCGGATCTGAAGAGCGGGCGGGTGGCGGTAATGGCGGGCTTTCAAGGATTAGGCGCCGACAACCGGATCACGACTCTGGGACGCGGTGGCTCGGATACCAGCGCGGTCGCTCTCGCCGCCGCCTTGCGCGCCGATCGTTGTGACATTTTCACCGACGTCGATGGCGTATATACGACGGATCCCCGCATCGTTGCGAAGGCACGAAAGCTCGATAAGATCACCTATGAAGAAATGCTCGAAATGGCGTCGCAGGGATCGAAGGTGCTGCAGACGCGTTCGGTCGAGCTGGCAATGAAGCATCGCGTGCGGCTTCAAGTCCTCTCCACCTTCGAGGACAGCCCCGGCACTCTGGTCGTTGACGAGGATGAGATCGTGGAACAGGAACTGATCAGCGGTATCGCTTACAGCCGTGACGAAGCCAAAATTACCCTATTGCATGTCCCCGATCGGCCGGGCGTGGCCGCGAGCATTTTTGGGCCGCTGGCGGACGCCAACATCAATGTCGACATGATCGTGCAAAACGTCTCGGAAGATGGCAAGCACACGGACCTGACCTTCACCGTGACCCGCGCCGATTTAGACGCGGCGGTGAACGTGCTGAAAAAGAAGGGCGGCGATCTCGGTTACAAGGCGATCGTGCCGGACGCCAATGTCGTGAAAATTTCGGTCATTGGCGTCGGCATGCGAAGCCACGCCGGCATTGCCCAGCGAATGTTCAAAACCCTCGCGGATAAAGGCATCAATATTCAGGTGATATCCACCTCGGAGATTAAAGTGAGCGTGCTGATCGCCGCCGAATATGCGGAACTTGCCTTGCGCGCCCTTCATACCGCTTACGGGCTCGACGCAGCCTGATCATGGAGCGGTCGCGAGCGCGGGCAATCCTCGAATCCCTCTGGCGACGCGGCCGCGAATTCCTCGGCAGCGAGCTTTCCATCATGGGCGGCGCCATGACTTGGGTGTCGGAACGGCATCTGGTCGCCGCAATTTCCAATGGCGGCGGCTTTGGCGTCATCGCGTCGGGCTCGATGTCCCCGGCTCAGCTCGAGGACGAGATCATCGGCACCTATGCGCTCACCAAGCGCCCCTTCGGCGTCAATCTCATCACCCTTCATCCGCAGTTGTTGGATCTCATCGATACCTGCATTTCGCTGAAGGTCAGCCATATCGTGCTCGCCGGCGCGGTCCCGAAGCGTAGTGCCATCGATCGCGTGAAAGAATCCTCCTCCAAACTATTGTGCTTCTCGCCAAACCTCGGGATCGCGCGCAAGCTGGTTAAAATGGGAGCCGATGCGATCATCATCGAAGGCATGGAGGCGGGCGGCCATATCGGCCCGGTCTCGACCAGCGTGCTTGCCCAGGAAATCCTTCCGGCGTTGCGCGAGGTGCCGGTCTTTGTGGCCGGCGGCATTGCGCGCGGCGAAGCGATTCTTTCCTATCTCGAAATGGGCGCCTCGGGCTGTCAGCTCGGAACCCGCTTCGTGTGCGCGCGCGAATTGATTGCTCATCCGAACTTCAAAGAGGCTTTTATTCGCGCCAATGCCCGCGATGCCGTGCCGTCCTTTCAAATTGATTCGCGGTTCCAAGTTATCCCGGTCCGCGCGCTGGTCAATCAAGGCACCCGGCGCTTCGTCGAATTCCAGCGCGAAGTGGTGGCGCGTTTCGAACGCGGCGAGCTCGATCAAAAGGAAGCGCAGCTCGAAATCGAACATTTCTGGGCGGGCGCCTTGCGCCGCGCCGTGATGGACGGCGATGTCGAATACGGATCGCTGATGGCTGGACAAAGCGTCGGCATGGTCACGAGCGAACAGACGACGAGAGAGATCCTCGACGAACTGGTTGATCAGGCGCTGCTGGCGCTTGAATCCAGGGAACGGGACCGGGTCACAGTGTGATGGATCGCGGTCAGCAGCGTGGCGGGAACTGGAGTGGCGCCCGCCGCGTATTGAAAAGCGTGCGCGATGTCATGGCGGCGTCGCGCAGCGCCCAGGCACGCCTCGATCAAGTGGTCAAAGTCATCGCCGCCGGCATGGTCGCCGAAGTGTGCTCGGTCTACGTGCAGCGCGCCGGCGATGTTCTCGAACTTTTCGCGACGGAAGGTTTGAAGCGCGAAGCCGTCCACGTTACGAGGCTGCGCGTGGGCGAAGGCTTGGTCGGCGATATCGCCGCCCATGCACGGCCGCTGGCGATCGCCGATGCGCAGTCGCATCCGGCCTTCGCCTATCGGCCGGAGACCGGCGAAGAAATTTATCACTCCCTGATGGGTGTGCCGATTTTGCGTGGCGGGCGGGTGATCGGCGTTCTCGTGGTCCAGAACCGGCGGCCGCGCCATTACAGCGAGGAAGAAGTCGAAACCTTGGAAACCATCGCCATGGTTCTTGCCGAATTGTTAGCCAGTGGCGAGGTGGTCAATCCGGCCGAGCTGCACCCGACGGACGGCATCGCTGTCCTGCCGGTGCGGCTCGAAGGCTTGCGGCTCAATGGCGGGATTGCGATGGGACGGGCGGTCTTGCACAAGCCGCGTATTGCGATCACGCGGCTGATCGCCGAAGACACCGCGGCCGAAGTCAAACGCCTCACCCAGGCGCTCTCCAGCCTTCACACCGCGCTGGACGACCTCTTGGCGGCGCCGGATCTTGCGGATTCAGGCGAGCATCGCGACGTGCTCGAAACCTACCGCATGTTTGCGCAAGACAGCGGCTGGCTCGGACGGATCCGAGAGACGATCGGCGCCGGATTGACGGCGGAAGCCGCTGTCCAAAAAGTCCAGGAAGATACAAGGGCCCGCATGGCCCATGTCTCCGATCCCTATTTGCGGGAACGCCTGCTCGATTTCGAAGATCTGACCAATCGCCTGCTCCAGCATTTGGCCGGAAATGGCGGAACGGCCGCGGCGGCGAATTTACCGGACGACGCTGTTTTGATCGCGCGCTCCCTGGGTCCGGCCGAGCTTCTCGATTACGACCGTTCGAAATTGCGCGCGGTGGTGATGGAGGAGGGCTCCGCCACCGCCCATGTCTCGATCATCGGCCGGGCTTTGGGGGTTCCGGTGCTCGGCCGTGTCAAAGGCGTGCTCGACAAGCTGGACCCGCTCGATCCCGTGATCGTCGATGCCGACCACTCGCAAATGTTCATCCGGCCCAGCGAGGACGTGCAACAGGCCTTTCAGGAGACGATGCGGGCGCGGGCGGCGCGCGCCGCCGAATACATATCGATGCGTGAGCTGCCGGCCGTGACCCAGGACGGCATCGCCGTCTCGCTGAATATCAATGCCGGGCTCCTCGCGGATCTTAGTTATCTCAAGGAGACCGGCGCCGAAGGGGTCGGGCTGTATCGCACGGAAATTCCCTTCATGGTCCGCTCGGCTTTCCCCGATGTCGCCGACCAAGTGCGCTTCTATAAAAAAGTCTTCAAAGCGGTTGGCAATCGTCCCGTCGCTTTCCGGACCCTCGATATCGGCGGCGACAAGACGCTTTCCTATATGAGCCATCCCAACGAAGAGAATCCGGCAATGGGCTGGCGTTCGATCCGCATCGGCCTGGATCATCCAGTGCTTCTGCGCGAGCAGCTGCGCTCGCTGCTGCGCGCTTCGGCCAAACGCCGGCTCGACGTGATGTTCCCGATGATTTCCGAGGTCGCCGAATTCGAGGCGGCGCGCGCCATCCTCGAACTCGAGATAAAGCGGGCGGCCCGGCGCGGCGACCCGCCGCCCAAGCAAATCCGCGTCGGTGCGATGCTGGAGGTTCCGGCCCTCGCCTGGCAGCTGGAAGCGCTGTTGCCCAGGGTCGATTTTCTGTCGATCGGCAGCAACGACTTGCTGCAATTCCTGTTCGCCAGCGATCGCGGCAACCCGGCGTTGTCGGAGCGCTACGACATGCTCTCGCCCGCCGTTTTGCGGTTTCTGCGGTCGGTGGTCGAGCTTTGCGCCGCCGCCAACGTCCCGTTGAGCATCTGCGGGGAAATGGCCGGCCGGCCGCTTGAGGCGATGGCCTTGGTCGGCATCGGGCTGCGCAGCCTGTCAATGGCGCCGGCCTCGATTGGACCGGTCAAATCTCTGGTCCGCAGCCTCGACATTGGCGTCTTGGAACCCTATTTAATCGAATTATGCCGCCGCCCCGACAGGAGCCTGCGTTCAGCTCTTAAGGCTTTTGCCCAAGACCACGGCGCCGTCATCTAGGCGGTTGCCTAGCAAAACCGCTTCTTGGTAATACTAGAGTTTGGGGCGTCCTTGCGGTTTCAGGGCAGCCCCAGTGCATCCAGGACCGGCCCAGATATAAAGGAATCCAGGAGGGATTCGGGCCAAAGGGATTAGGATGCTCCCGCCAAGGCACAGCTGGGGAACCGGCGAGGGGGGCGTGCCATGTCAGAACGGGAGAGAGAGATCCAGACCGACAGCGAAGCGCAACGGTACGGCTCGAGCGGCGCATCCGCCACACCCTCTGCGGTGGGGGCGATGTTGCGCGCCACGCGGCAGCGCTATGGCTGGGATCTTGAGGATGTGGAGCGTGCGCTTCGCATCCGGATCGTCCATCTGCAAGCGATCGAAGACGGGCGTTTCGAAGATTTGCCCGGCCCGGCCTATGCCGTCGGTTTTGTGCGGGCCTATGCCGATCATCTGGGTCTGGAGCGCGAGGAGGTGGTCTCTCACTTCCGTGACGAAATTTCGGATCTGCCCCGGCGCACGCGGCTGAATTTCCCGACGCCGATTCCGGAGAGCCGGGTACCGAGCGGCGCCATTCTGTTGATCTCGCTAGCGGTGGCGGCCGTGGCCTATGGCGGCTGGTACTACCTGACGATGAAGAATCGTTCGGGGCTCGAGCTCATTACCGAAGTGCCGCAGAAACTCGCGGACATGTTCAAGCCGCAATACGACAACCCGCCGGCAACCGAAGCGGCGGCTTCGACGGTGGCCCATGAAGAGGGTAGTCCTTCTTCGGCACCGGCTCCCACGGCGGAAGCAAATGCACAGCCGGGCACGGCATCCATTGCAGCATCGTCGCCCGCCGCCGGGCCGGCGCCGGCCGCCGGACCTGCGCCAATCTCGCCGGCGCCGGTTTCAACGTCTGCGCCTGCCGCAACGCCTGTGCCCGCATCAACGCCGGCTCCTGCCGCCGTACCGGCGAGCTCTCCGGCTCCGCCGCAAGGAGCCACCGAGGCAACATCCGGCGGGACGGACGGATTGCCCAAAACGGAACCAAGTGTCAGCGAACAGTTCGCGGCGTTGCCGGTGGCGCCGGGCGACAGTGGCGGCGAAGGATCGGTTTTCGGCAAGTCGAACACCAATGCCCGGATTGTCATTCGCGCCAACGCCGATTCTTGGGTTCAGGTGCGGGACAACGATGGCGAACTGATCCTGACCCGTATGTTGCGGGCCGGCGACTCCTACCGGGTTCCGAATAAGGACGGTTTGACTTTGCTCACCGGCAATGCCGGTGCGTTGGAAATCTATGTGGATGGACGCAAGGCGCCGCCGATCGGCCCCGGCGGAGCAATCCGCCGCGATGTGGCGCTGGACGCCGACCGGCTGATGGCCGGCACCGCCGCAGCCGATAATTAGCCTTATCGATGATGAGGTTACGAGCGCCCGCCCCGGACTTTGGGGGCGGGGCGATTTACGCTATAACACGGGCACGCATTGTCGGCCCAATATGACGGGTTTTTCATGAGCATCAGGCCTTATCGGGACATTCATCGCCGCACCAGCCGTCAGATCCACGTTGGATCGGTTGCGGTCGGCGGCGATGCGCCGATCACGGTTCAGTCGATGACCACCACCCTGACTTCCGACCCCAAGGCGACGATCGAGCAGATCAAACGGTTGGAAGCGGCGGGCGCCGACATGGTGCGCGTTTCCTGCCCGGACGTGGAATCGACGGCGGCCTTGGGCGAGATCGTGCGCGCCAGCGAGGTGCCGATCATCGCCGACATCCATTTCCACTATAAGCGGGCGATCGAAGCGGCCGAGGCTGGAGCCGCCTGCCTGCGCATCAATCCCGGCAATATCGGCGATGCGGCGCGGGTGAAGGAGGTCGTGAAGGCGGCCAAAGACCATGGCTGCGCCATGCGGATCGGCGTCAATGCCGGGAGCCTGGAGCGCGAATTGCTCGAGCGCTATGGCGAGCCCTGCCCCGAGGCGATGATCGAGAGCGCGCTCAATCACGCGAAGATTCTCGAGGATAACGATTTCTTCGAATTCAAGATCTCGGTCAAAGCCTCCGACGTCTTCCTCGCGGTCGCCGCCTATCAGGGCTTGGCGGAGGCTTGCGATTACCCGTTGCATCTCGGCATCACCGAAGCCGGGGGCTTGCGTACCGGAACGGTGAAATCGGCCATCGGCCTGGGCATGCTGCTGTGGTCGGGCATCGGCGACACCATTCGGGTCTCGCTTTCCGCCGATCCGGTCGAAGAAGTCAAATGCGGCTTTGAAATCCTGAAGGCGCTCAATTTGCGCCATCGCGGCGTCAATGTGATCGCTTGCCCGTCTTGCGCGCGCCAGCAATTCGACGTCATCAAGACCGTCGAACGATTGGAAGAGCGTTTGGCCCACATCACCACGCCGATGACGGTTTCGATCATCGGCTGCGTCGTCAACGGGCCGGGCGAAGCTCGGGAAACCGATATCGGATTCGCCGGCGGCGGCAACAACACCCATATGGTCTATCTCAACGGCGCGCCGGACCACCGGTTGAAGGACGGCGATATCGTTGAGCACATGGTTGAGATGGTGGAGCGCAAGGCCGCCGAGATCGAGAAAGCGCGTTTGGAAGAAAACGCGCCGCTCAAGAAATCCGCCGCGGCTTCTTAACCGCGGATGACGACGTGTCTTCCTTGCAACCGGTCCGCGGGACCCACGACATCCTCCCTGAAGAATCGCGGCGTCACCGGCACGTCGTAGACACCGCGCGGCGGGTTTCCGAACGCTACGGCTACGGCGAAATATCGACCCCGATCTTCGAATTCACCGAAGTCTTCGCGCGCACGCTCGGCGAAACCTCCGATATCGTCACCAAGGAGATGTACACGTTCCAGGATCGGGGCGGCGACGGGATCACGCTCCGCCCCGAAGGTACCGCCGGAATAGCCCGCGCCTTCATCTCCGGCGGGCTTGCCCAGGAATTGCCGCTCAAATTCTTTTATACCGGGCCGATGTTCCGATACGAGCGTCCGCAAAAAGGGCGGTTGCGGCAATTCCACCAATTCGGCGTCGAGCTTCTGGGCGTTGCGACGCCGCAGGCCGACATCGAAGTGATCGCTTTGGCGGCGCAAGCGCTCCAGGAGATCGGCGCGCTCGGCAAGACGAAACTCGAAATCAACACGCTGGGCGACAAAGAGAGCCGCGAGGCCTACCGCAATGTCCTGGTCGATTACCTCTCGGCCCATCACGCCAAGCTATCGGAGGACAGCCGCATCCGGCTGGAGAGGAACCCGCTCCGCATCCTCGATTCGAAGGACGAGGGCGACCGGCAAGTCTTGACGGACGCGCCGCCGTTCCGCAATTACCTCACCCCGGCATCGGAGGCGTTTTTCGCCAAAGTAACCGCGGGGCTTAAGGCCCTTGGCATTACCTTTGATTGGAACCCGCGGCTGGTGCGCGGACTCGACTATTATTGCCACACCGCATTCGAATTCACGACCGAGCATTTGGGCGCTCAAGGGACGGTGTTGGCTGGCGGCCGTTATGACGGGCTGATCGGGGTCATGGGCGGCCGCGATACGCCGGGGGTGGGTTGGGCGGCCGGGATCGAACGGCTTGGCATGCTGGTCGATAACGTTCCGGCGGCGCCCCGCCCGATCGCCGTCATACCGGCGGGTGAAGACGGTGAGGACACGGCGTTGCGGATCGCCCAGGACCTTCGGCGCGCCGGTTTTGCCGTCGATCTCGGCTATAGCGGCAATTTGAGCAAGCGGATGAAACGGGCGAACAAGCTCCACGCCCGTGCGGCGGTCATTTTGGGTGAGGATGAAAAGTCGCGAGGGGCGGCGGCGGTGCGCGATCTCAATTCCGGGGAGCAGAGCGAAGTTAAACTTGCGTCGCTCGCCCAGCACTTGGCGAATTTCCGTTAATCCCTTATATGCGCCGGATGCGACGCTCGGGAATTGATGATAAATCTTGACGAAAAACTCGGCCGGGTGGTTTCCCGCTATGACGAGCTGGCCAAGACCATGTCGGCCGAGGGCAAAGTCAATCCGCAGGAATTTGCCAAGCTCTCGAAGGAATATTCCGATCTGACGCCGATTGCGCAAAGCATCGTGGCGCTTCAGAAGGTCAAATCGGAATTGGCCGACGTCGACGCGATTTTGTCCGATGCCGGCGCCGATGCGGAAATGAAGAAGATGGCGGAATCGGAGCGCCAGACCCTCAAGGAAAAGCTTCCCGGACTCGAGCAGAAGGTCAAAATCCTGCTGCTCCCCAAGGATGAAGCGGATGCCAAGAACGCTATCCTCGAAGTGCGGGCCGGAACCGGCGGCGAGGAAGCCGCGCTGTTTGCCTCTGATCTCTTCCGCATGTATCAGCGCTATGCGGAAAACCACGGCTGGAAATTCGAGGTGATGAATATCAACGAAACGGGGATGGGCGGCTTTAAGGAAGCGATCGCCTCGATCGCGGGCCGGGATGTTTTCGCACGGCTGAAATTCGAAACCGGTGTGCACAGAGTGCAGCGCGTGCCGGCAACCGAAGCGTCGGGCCGAATCCACACCTCGGCGGCAACGGTCGCGGTTCTGCCCGAGGCGGAAGAGGTCGACATCACCATCGAAGACAAGGATTTGCGGATCGACGTATTCCGGTCGAGCGGCCCCGGCGGTCAATCGGTCAATACGACCGACAGCGCCGTGCGCATCACCCATATTCCTTCCGGCATCGTCGTCAGCTGCCAGGACGAAAAATCGCAGCACAAGAACAAAGCGAAGGGGATGAAGATTCTTCGCGCCCGTGTCTACGATGCGGAGCGCGCGAAACTGGATGCCGAGCGCGCCGCCCAGCGCCGCGGCCAGATCGGCACCGGCGACCGGTCCGAGCGCATCCGGACCTATAACTTCCCGCAGGGGCGTGTCACCGATCATCGGGTCAATGTGACGCTCTACAAGATCGACCGGGTTCTCGCCGGTGAGGCGCTCGATGAAATCATCGACGCACTGATTGCCGAAGATCAGGCATCGAAATTGGCGGATCTGTCGTGACCGCGCAGCCGCAGCGGCGAGCGCCCTTGGCACCGAGTGTCGGTGCTGCGATCGAGGAGGCGACTCGGCGTTTGGCGCAGGCCGGTGTCCTTGATCCTCGCCGCGACGCCCGGCTCTTGATTGCCCACGCCATGAGCGCGGGCGTCGAGCTTTTGCTGGGTCATCCCGAGCGAGAATTATCCGACGACGAATCGCAGAAGGTTGCAGCGCTGGTCGGCGAACGCGAAACGCGCCGCCCCATGGCGCAAATCCTGGGCCGCCGTGAATTCTGGAGCCGGGAATTCACCGTCACGGCGGACACCCTCGATCCGCGCCCCGATTCCGAAGCCTTGATCGAAGCGGCGCTCGCCCATATTCCCGAACGCGACGCCGAACTCGCGGTGCTCGATTTTGGCACCGGAACCGGCTGCCTGCTTCTCGCGTTATTGAGCGAATTGCCCCATGCGCAGGGCCTTGGCATCGATATCAGTATGGCGGCTTGCGAGGTGGCCCGGAAAAATGCCCGCGGCCTCGGCCTTGAATCCCGTGCGACGTTCGCCGTCGGCGAATGGGGCCGAGGGGTTTCGGGAAACTTCGACGTCATTGTCACCAACCCGCCCTATATCCCAAGGAGCGAGATTGCAGTGCTCGAACCCGAGGTCGCACAATTTGAGCCCAGGCTCGCGCTCGACGGCGGTGAAGACGGGCTCGATGCCTACCGCCGGCTTGCGCCGGATATCGACCGGCTGCTGGCCCGTGACGGGATTGCGGCCGTCGAGATCGGGATAGGCCAAGAAGTCGCAATTTGCGGCATTTTCGACGCGGCGAGACTGCGCCCGGTCTGGCAACAGCGCGATTTGGCGGGCAAAGTCCGGTGCTTGGTATTCCGCAAGAGACGCGAGTCCTAGGCATTGCTACGGCACTGCGGCCAAAAAGAGCTTGGAATAGACGGAAAAGGTGTCTATTTTCAAATGATGAAGGCGTGGCCTTGGCTTGGCAGCTCGCCTCAATGATCCCCCCATCGGCCATTCGGAACGCCAGTAAATTGGCGCATGGCGGGCATATATTGCAGACAAATAGGGGTTTGCCTGCCAAGGGGAAATTTTTCACGGAGATATGAACCTGTTTGGATCCATGAAATCGGGGCCGAACAAGAACCGTTCCCGCGGGCGCAACAATCCGCGGCGGCCCAATACCAGTAATCCTAGTCATAGCCATAACCAGGGCAACCGCAACCAGGTGTTCGAAAGCAATGGTCCCGAAGTCCGTATTCGCGGGACCGTCAACCAGGTGCTGGACAAATATTTGGCGCTGGCGCGGGATGCCTCATCGTCTGGCGATTATGTCTCGGCGGAAAATTTCTTTCAGCACGCCGAGCACTATTACCGGATCCTGAGCGCCAATGGCGGTCAGCATGGCGGTTCGCCGCGGATTCAGCCGCAGGGGCCGACGCCGCCGCGCAACCCCAATCAGCCGCCGCCGCCCGGCGGTCAACCCGATGCCAGCCAAGCCGCACCGCAGAGCCAGAATGGAAATGGCTCCGCTCCGCATGGCGCCGGTTCGAACGGCGGCGGTGCGGCGCCGGAAAACGTTGACGCTGAAGGTGAATCTTCCGAACCGGCGCCGGAAGCGAATTAGCGCCCGTTCCTAGTGCCGCTAGAGCTGCTTGAGCTCGGCGGTCGATTCGATCCCGATTTTTCCGCCGAAGCGGCCGAGCCATTCATCGGCCCGTGCGCGGCCTTGTTCGTACAGATGGCTGATCAGGGCGCCGTCGGCATGCATCGCACTGGCGGTTCCAAGCGGCCCGATGATTTCCTGTCCATCGACGTGATGGATGCGCAGATCGCGCACCCGCTGCGCGAAGCTGTTTCCGTAAATTCCGGAATCCTTCAGCACGGTTTGCATCCAGGCGACGGTTTCGATCTCGCGTTGCAACGGCGCGTTGAAAATGATTCGATTGACGCGACTCTGGATGTCGCGCGCCGTCACCGGCACCTCGTTCTCCTGGGTCGGGGTAATCTGCACGACGATGATATCGCTGGCCGTGCTTCCCGAGATTAGCGGTAAAATCGCCGGATTGGCGGTGAAGCCGCCGTCCCAATAAAAGTCGCCGCCGATTTGGATCGCCTGATGGAATGACGGCAAGCACGCCGACGCAAGAATCGCATCGGCGGTGATCTCTGGCGTCGTGAACACGCGCGGCCGGCCGGTTTTCACGCGCGTTGCGGTTATAAACAGTTTAATCGACGATGCCCGCAGAAGCTCGAAATCGACAACCCGTTCGATAAGCTGCCGCAGGGGATTGATCGCCAAGGGATTGAGCTGATAGGGCGACAGGGTGCGCGTCAACAATTCGAGCATGATCGTGCCCGCGGCCCAGTCCGAGTTCCAGCTGGGGGCGAGCGGATCGATCAGGCCCGGGCGGAACGGGCTGAAGCTGCCAATCTCCGCGATGCCGTCCCAAAGCTCTCGCAGACGCAGGCGCGCTTGTTCCGGCCCGCCCTCGGCAAGACCGGAAACCAGTGCCGCGGCCGAGAGCGCTCCGGCACTCGTGCCGCTCACGGCGGTGATTTCCAGGCGATCGTTTTCGAGGATGCGGTCGAGGATGCCCCAGGTCAGCGCGCCGTGGACGCCCCCGCCTTGCAGGGCCAGCGCCACCCGATGGCGTCCCGGCACCGGGAGCAACCGGCTGCGCGCCCGGAGCCAGGCCCATAGGGACGGCATCGCCGACTTCCGCGGCAACCGCCGCGCGATCCGCAAAAAGAACCGCCCGATTGAGGCCCTAAGCCCGACGGGGTCGTCGAGGAGACCGCCATCCAATAGAGGATATTGCATTGCAACATATAATATGCGGCGCGATTCCTGGGGTTCAATCCATTATATTGTGCAGTGCAAAAATGTCGCAGCAAGTCCTGGGAACCTGGCTGCCCGGGCCCTACCGCTTCGACCGCCCTTTCTTTGCCGGCGGTCTTGAGAGCCGCGAAAGCCATGGCCATATAGAGGCTTAAGCGGAGATGCCTTGCGGGTCTCCGTATTATTCGACCCGCCTATCGAAGGGGGAAAGGAACCATGGAACTCGAGAAATTCACCGAGCGCTCGCGGGGATTCATCCAAGCGGCGCAGACCCTTGCGCTTCGACGCCATCACCAGCAGCTCACTCCGATTCATTTGCTGAAAGTCCTTCTCGACGATCGAGAGGGGCTTGCTGCCAATCTCATTGGCGCCGCCGGCGGTGATCCACAATCGGCATTGCAAGCGACCGAACTCGAACTCGGCAAGCTGCCCAAAGTCGAAGGCGCGGCGCAAATCTATGTTTCCACCGAATTGGCGCGGCTGTTCGATACCGCACAGCAGATCTCGGAAAAGGCCGGCGACAGCTACGTCACCGCCGAGCGCCTGCTTTTGGCGCTGGCTGTCGGAACGTCTGCCGCGGACGTTTTGAAAAAAGCGGGTGTGACGCCGCAGGCCCTCAACAAGGCCGTCGAAGACATTCGAAAAGGCCGCACGGCGCAGTCGGCGTCCGCCGAGGACAGCTACGACGCGTTGAAGAAATATGCGCGCGATTTGACCGCCGCCGCCCGCGACGGGAAAATCGATCCGGTGATCGGTCGCGACGAAGAAATCCGGCGGACCATTCAAGTTCTTTCCCGGCGCACCAAGAACAATCCGGTGTTGATCGGCGATCCGGGCGTCGGCAAGACCGCCATTGTCGAAGGCTTGGCCCAGCGCATCGTGCGGGGTGACGTGCCCGAAGGATTGAAGCGCAAGCGCCTGATGTCGCTCGATTTGGGAGCCCTTGTCGCGGGCGCCAAATTTCGCGGCGAGTTTGAAGAGCGCCTGAAAGCCGTACTCTCGGAAATCTCGGCGGCGGCCGGCGAGGTCATCCTCTTCATCGACGAGCTTCACACCTTGGTGGGCGCCGGTGCGGCGGAAGGTTCGATGGACGCATCGAATATGCTGAAGCCTGCCCTGGCGCGCGGCGAATTGCATTGCGTCGGCGCCACGACGCTTGATGAGTATCGCAAGCACATCGAAAAAGATGCGGCCCTGGCCCGCCGTTTCCAGCCGGTTTTCGTTTCCGAGCCGTCGATCGAAGACACGATTTCGATTCTCCGCGGCCTTAAGGAGAAGTACGAGGTTCATCACGGCGTTCGCATTACCGATGGCGCGATCATCGCGGCCGCCACCATGTCGAACCGCTACATCACCGACCGGCATCTTCCGGACAAGGCCATCGATTTGATCGACGAAGCGGCAAGCCGCTTGCGCATGGAAGTGGATTCGAAGCCCGAAGAAATCGACGAGCTCGATCGGCGCATCATTCAACTCAAGATCGAACGCGAAGCGCTGAAAAAAGAAAACGCCCCAGCTTCGAAAGATCGCCTGGAGAAGCTGGTGGCGGAGCTCGCCGACCTCGAACAGAAGTCGGCAACGCTCACCGCGGAATGGCAGAAGGAAAAGAACGAGCTGACCTCGAACCAGAAATTGAAGGAACAGCTCGAACAGGCCCGTCACGAGCTCGACATGGCGCAGCGCCAGGGAAATTTGGCGCATGCCGGCGAACTCAAATACGGCGTCATTCCGGAGCTCGAAAAGAAGATTGCGAAAAGCGGTGCCTCCGCGCATCACCGCATGTTGAATGAAGAGGTGACCGCCGAAGATATCGCGTCCATCGTCTCGCGCTGGACCGGCATTCCGGTGGACAAGATGCTGGCCAGCGAGCGCGAAAAACTCGTTCACATGGAAGAACTCCTTGCGCCAGCGGGTGATCGGCCAGGACGAGGCGATTGTCGCGGTCAGCAATGCCGTCCGCCGGGCGCGCGCAGGGCTTCAAGACCCGAATCGTCCGATCGGGTCGTTCCTGTTCCTCGGCCCGACCGGTGTCGGCAAGACCGAATTGACCAAGGCTTTGGCGGAATTCCTGTTCGACGATGATTCCGCCATGGTCCGGATCGACATGTCGGAATACATGGAGAAGCATTCGGTGGCGCGGCTTATCGGCGCGCCGCCCGGCTATGTCGGCTATGAAGAAGGCGGGGCTCTTACCGAAGCCGTTCGCCGGCGGCCTTACCAGGTGATTCTTTTCGACGAAATCGAAAAAGCGCACCCCGACGTGTTCAACGTGCTGCTCCAGGTTCTGGATGACGGAAGGCTGACGGATGGGCAAGGCCGCACCGTCGATTTCCGCAACACCGTGATCATCCTGACCTCGAATTTGGGAAGCGACTACCTGGCGTCGCTATCCGAGGACGAAGATATTGCGACCGTTCGCGGCAAGGTAATGGATGTCGTGCGCCGGACATTCCGGCCGGAATTCCTGAACCGGTTGGACGAGATTCTGATCTTCCGGCGGTTGAACCGGCGCGACATGACCGCCATCGTCGACATTCAGCTTCAGCGGTTGGAGAAAATGCTTACCGATCGCGACATTGCGCTGAAGCTCGATAGGGCGGCCAAAGCCTGGCTGGCGGAAACCGGCTACAATCCGGTCTATGGTGCGCGGCCGCTGAAGCGGGTCATCCAGCGGGCGCTGCAGAATCCGATCGCAAGCCTCATTCTCGAAGGCAAGATCGCGGATGGACAAACCATCAAGGTTTCGGCCGACAATTCCGGGCTCGTCATCAACGGCGTCAAGGCCGAGGCCGCGTAACGTCGCAGCGCCCATACCTTGGAAGCAAACGTCGGTCGAAAGTGAGATGCTTAAACCGCTATTATGTCTCTGATGCACAAACTATAAAAATCAAAGACATGAATCTACCCTGCCTCGATAAATCAAAGCGTTGAAGACAAGTTGAGTATCGACGCGGATTATTAGCGAGGTGAGCGAACTGATTGCGTTATCTCTCGAAGCCGCCGGATCGAGGCGGCCACGGAATCTCCGGGCCAAGAAGCTCGATGAGTTCGGGTTCCCGCGAGGCTTCGATGAACTTTCTCTGCAGAACTTTCTGTAGATGCTCGGTGGCTCGGCCGCGAATACCTCGATCGGATCGGTCCAAGTCGGGAAAGAAATCTCGGTCGATGGGCATGAAACCGATGCGACGCGTATTAATCGCGAACGCCTTTTGCATCCCCATCTTCCTGGAGTTGCTGTCAAGCACTTCGATGATCCAAGGCCGCTTTGGCTCGTTTGGCCGGCGCAGAACGGTTGTTGTATAGAAGGCCGCGACAGCGGGGTTGCCTCTGATCCCTATAAACAACCGCTCGCAGTACACGACATGAAGCGTCGGGCCGGGGCGGTCTGGATACTCTCCGAAGGGAAACAGGCAATTGACAAAATCGCCTGGCGCGTATGGTGGTTTCACGATGGAATCAGTAGCCTGTGCGATCCAGGATCTTCTTGAAGGCACGCTCTGCGAGTTCGGTCTGCTCCTTCGTCTCGCCCGGTTTCGGAACCATGCGATATTGGCGAACGTCCGCCGGAGCGTAGACTTCGACCTCCTCGCTCGTATCGGCCATCATAAGGTCCCGCCGCAAGACGGTTTCGATGTAGTTGGTCACTGTCCTATTTTCCTGCTGCGCACGCGTCTTTGCGGCTTCAAGCACGTTTGTGTCGATTCGAATCGTCATTGGCTTGCGCATGATCACCTCGAGACGATAATATAATGCACACCGCACCTGTTGTCAATACACTATACTCATGTGGATGAGCGGGTGGAGTATGTGCACCTTCACGTACTGGATGTGATCGACACCGGCAACTTTCGTCGGCCGCGAGAGCAACCTTGATCAGTCTCGCTACCCTGGACCGGAAATAGCTTGCCATGCGGCCTAAAGTTCATTCCTGACCGCCGCTTTTGTGCATCAGAGACATAATAACGGCTTAAACCATTATCATGTCTCTGATGCAAAAAGCGAATAACATCATTGCTTTAGGTGCTGGCCGGCGTGACCTTTTGCCGTCTCAAGAACAACGTCGATATTGAGCCGCTTCTCCGTTAGAGCGGGATGATTTCAGGTTAGCCCATAGCCGGCGTTTTTGAAGTAGTTGGCGCACTCCTGTGGTGAGAAGGCGTCGAGGAGTTGGCCAATGCTGGCACAGACGGCTTCGATGGTGCGCGCGGCCGCCTTGCGCAACAGGTGCTTGAGCTTGGCAAACACCTGTTCGATGGGATTGAGGTCTGGCGAATATTTCGGCAGGAGGAACAGCTTGGCGCCGGCCGATCGGATGGCTCGGCGAATGGCTCTTCCCCGATGGCTGCCGAGATTGTCCATGATAACGATGTCGCCGGGCCTCAGGGTGGGGACGAGAACTTTCTCGATATAGATCTGGAATCTTTCGCCATTGATCGGACCGTCGATGAGCCATGGCGCATCGATGTGATCGTGGCGCAGCGCCGCCAAGAACGTCATGGTTTTCCGGTGGCCGCAAGGAGCCTTGGCCCTGAGCCTCCTGCCCTGCGGCGCCCATCCCCTGAGCGGCGCCAGGTTGGTCTTGGTCCAGGTTTCGTCGATGAATACCAAGCGCTCAGGTTCAATCCGGTTCTGATACTTTGCCCACTGCTCACGCCTGCGCGCGAGGTCGGGACGATCCTGTTCGCTGGCGAGGACCGTTTTTGAAGCTCAGCTTCTCGGCATGGACGAAGTTCCAGACCGACCGATAATCGACCTTGAGGCCGCGCTCGGCGAGTTCGGCCACCAGCCCGCGCAGCGTGAAGTCTCGTTCCTTGATCCGTTGCACCAGAAAGATGTGGTGCTCGCCTCGAATGGCCTTCGGCTTGTGCCCGCCCATCTTGCCCGGCGCCATGGTCCCCGTCTCCCGGAACCGCCGGACCCACTTGATCACCGTACTGACCCCGAGCTCAAATCGTGCCGCCGCCTGGTGCCGCGACAGGCCGCCCTTCTCAACCGCCGAAACAACACGCTCGCGAAGATCGATAGAATAGGGTTTCGCCATACCTCCTGGCCTCCACTCCAGCCAAAAGGTTGAATCAGAAATTCCCCGACTTGGGAATCCCCAATCGATTCCGCTAAAAATCATCCCGCTCTAGTAAGTTGTATAGCCTTGTATAACGCCAAGGCTGTCATATATTGTATGTACAGTGTAATTACCTATGACGGAGGCATCCATGCGCGAACCTGTAACGATGCGACTGGATCTTAAGATCCTAAAAAAGGCACGGCAGAAGGCCGTTCGCGACAACCGTTCTCTTACAAACTATATCGAGACGCTGATGCGGCACGACCTCGGCATGTCGGAAGAGCCGTTCCAAATCGAAGTCATTGCGTCGCCTGATATCCGCAATTCCGAATCTATACGCGAGAAATGGGAGTCGGACGAGGAATTTGAAGCTCACAATCAGCTCATGAACGCCATCCTGACCGCCGGCGGATATCGGTGACGCCCCCATTCCACCGCGGGCAATTCGTCTGGTGCATGTTCCCCTATTTCGAAGAGCCGCTTAAACCCGGCCCCGCCCCGCATATCGGCTACGTCTTGGACGTTCGGCGGCAACGCGGGAAAAACCACCTCACCGTCGCATCGCTTTACACGACCACGCGGCCATGGACTCCGGGCACACCTATCCCAAAAGGTGTGATACCGATCGCAAACAAGGTAGCGCGGCGCATGAACCAAAAAGGATTTGTTCTCGATTGCCGTCGAATCGCCTTTATGCCGCTGGGCTTGGAGTTTTTCCCCGCCCTTCAGCGTCCGGACAAGGGGATCGTTCACCAAATGGAACCCGACTTCCAAAAATCTATCGAAAAACGCTTGGGAACTTGGATGAAGGAGCGTGGCCTCGTCGCTTTCCTTGGTCCTGACGTCCCTGAACGGTGAATAAGCCTCCACTGAAATTCTCAATCACTCCGCCAATCTTGCCGTTGGCTGTCGTGACAGGATTCCCATGTGGCCATCCTGACTGATGCGGCAGTTTTCGTCTGGTGCATCAGAGACATAATAGCGGCTTAAACAAAAAGCCCGCCGGTGGCTGCGCCGGCGGGCATCACTTCTGCCAGAGTCCCGTTTGTTCCGCAGCCGGGACCCGTTCCTCGATTTGTCCTATTCGTTTTTCGCGAGCTTGGTTTCGACCGGCAATCCCGCCACCGTCTGATCGACCTTCACCATGGCGGTGCCGAATTCGACGAGTTCGTGGCCTTGAAGCTTGCGGCCCGACGGCAACTTCACGCTCAGCGGGTTGACCTTGTCGTTGTTCTTGATCACCTCGTAATGGAGGTGCGGACCCGTCGCCAGACCGGTCATGCCGACATAGCCAATCACTTCGCCTTGACGGACGCGGGTGCCCGGATGAATGCCGGCGGCGAATCGGCTGAGATGGCCGTAAGCCGTGTGGAACTGGGGATCGTGGCGGATTTCGATGTAGTTGCCGTAGCCGTGATTACGGCCGGCGCTCAGCACGACGCCGCTTCCCGCCGCGTAGATCGGCGTTCCCGTGGGAGCCGCGAAATCGACGCCGCGATGCATCCGCGTGTAACCCAGGATCGGATGATTGCGCATGCCAAAGCCCGATGACAGCCGCGCCCCGTCGATCGGCGTGCGGAGCAGCGCCTTGCGCACGCTTTCGCCTCTCTGATTGTAGTAATCCGTTTCCCCGTCGGCGGTGATGTAGTGATAGAGCGCGAGACGCTGGCCGGAGAGCGTCATCGACGCGTAAACCACCCGGCCGGTGTCGACGGTGCGGCCGTCGGCATCCACCACGCGCTCATACATCACTTCAAAAGTATCGCCGGGTTGGATGTCGCGCTGAAAGTCGACATCATAGGAAAAGGCGTGAATGACTTCCGCCAAGATTCTTGATGGAAGGCCGGCATTTGCGGCCGCTTCGAACAAACTCGACTGGATGACGCCGGCGCTGCGCGCCATCGCCAGCGAGATATCCTTGTGAACCTGGGATGCCGAAAAGTTGCCGGTCGCGGCTTCGCGCTTTGCGACGACTTCGCTGCCGATCTGCGGCTCGATCCGCACCGCAAGAAACTCGCGTGAGTCCTTGCCGGTGCCCGCGGCCGTTGCCGCCCCGTCGCCGCCCGATGGCGCAAATACCAGCGTGACATCCTGTCCGGCATGGAGTTTTCGCGGATCGTAAACGTCGGCAAGGGAGGTAACGGCTTGGTCGGCCTCGGTCGGCGAAATGCCCGCCTTGACGAGAACATCCATCAAGGTGTCGCCCTTCTTGACGTGCACGACCTGATGACCTGGCGCGGAGACCGCGGCGGCTGCCGGCTTGTCGGCAGGACCCGCTTCACCAGGATGGATATCGCCAGGACGCCGATTCGCGGGATGCACATCCACCAGGCTCTCGTCCCGAACGCTAGGCGCATTTCCCGGCGCATTATCGGGCGCAGGGCTCCCTATGCCGCCTTCGAGCGAGGCGACGGTCATGTCTTTCGAGGCGGTCACGTCTTTCGATGAGTCGGCTGACGTACCGGATGTTTGGGCGGAAGCGATGGTGAAGTCGGGCAGGAGATCGTATTGGGAATAACCGGATGAGGATTTGATTGAAAGCGTGATCGCGGCAACGAGAACGAAAGTGCAGGCAGGAGCCAATCGCAGACGGCCTTCGAGGGGCGCAGTGAGGCGGCGTTCGAAGCGCGCCAGCCGCGCCCAAGCTGTTGCAAGCTCGGCAGCCTCGAACGGCCACGAAACGTGCGACCGACGATGCGTCAAATTGAATTTCTTGAGGTCGCGAGCGGCGCGATTGAAATCGCGAACGGCGTTTCGCCCGATCCTACGGAAATGCGCCTGTGCTTCTTTTCGAATCTTGCGATCGAATCGACGCAAGAGCGTTGCGATCTCTTTGATGACGACATTGATTCCTTTGACGATGGCTTTGCCGTCGGCCGCGAAAGTCTTGCCGGTGCGGCTCATCGCCTTTCGCGTCGACCTGTAGGAAAAGCGTGTGGTTTTCGACCTCCGCGTGGCACGCCTCGAGGAGGGCGCCGTCGCGTGCTTCACCGTCGTCGACCCGTTTTTCCGCTTTGCCGCCACGGAAGCCGTCCTCCCCTGTTACCACGCCCGCGGATCCCCCGGAACCGCGACCCATGGTTAATGTTCGCTCAAATAGTTAAAATTTCACGAAAAAGCGGTTTTGGACGGGGCGCATAGCGCCCATCCTCCTGCCTTTCGGAACTGTTCTTGACCCCCCTTTACGACGATCGCGTCCCCGCCCCGGTCCGCGATCCCTAAAATTTTAGCGAATTCTTGCTAAATGTTTAAACTAGGCCCCGACAGCCGGGCAAACGGTATTTTCCGGACTCGAAAGAAAGGCGATTACGTGCCTACAATGGGGTTCTGGAAAGCGGCGCTTTTGGCGGTTTTTCGGTCCCCGCGGGTTCTATCGGAAGTCCTTGAATTTCGCCAATTCTGCGGCATTGACAGGGTGAGCCTCGGGGCGTATAAGCCCGCTCCCGGCCTGGAGCCTAGGGCTCTGGGACGTCAGTTTTTGCTCTTTGACATTGTGGAAAAGGAAGGGATGCGCGGGCGGCGGTTTGCGAAGGCAAACTGGTTTCCGTCGCGCATCTAAGTAAGCAAGTAATTGCTTGTGCGAGACGGGACCCTTTCAAGTCCTCGGGGCAACTCGAGGAAACTAACTTGAGAGTTTGATCCTGGCTCAGAACGAACGCTGGCGGCATGCCTAACACATGCAAGTCGAACGGACGGTAGCAATACCGTTAGTGGCGGACGGGTGAGTAACGCGTGGGAACCTGCCTAGAAGTGAGGGACAACCTGGGGAAACCTAGGCTAATACCGCATACGCCCTGAGGGGCAAAGGCTTCGGCCGCTTTTAGAGGGGCCCGCGTTGGATTAGGTAGTTGGCGGGGTAACGGCCCACCAAGCCTACGATCCATAGCTGGTCTGAGAGGATGATCAGCCACACTGGGACTGAGACACGGCCCAGACTCCTACGGGAGGCAGCAGTGGGGAATATTGGACAATGGGGGAAACCCTGATCCAGCAATGCCGCGTGAGTGAAGAAGGCCTTAGGGTTGTAAAGCTCTTTCGGCGGGGATGATGATGACGGTACCCGCAGAAGAAGCCCCGGCTAACTCCGTGCCAGCAGCCGCGGTAATACGGAGGGGGCTAGCGTTGTTCGGAATTACTGGGCGTAAAGGGCGCGTAGGCGGTCTGTCCAGTTAGGCGTGAAAGGCCTGGGCTTAACCCAGGAATGGCGCTTAATACTGACGGGCTTGAGATTGGAAGAGGAGAGTGGAATTCCCAGTGTAGAGGTGAAATTCGTAGATATTGGGAAGAACACCGGTGGCGAAGGCGGCTCTCTGGTCCACATCTGACGCTGAGGCGCGAAAGCGTGGGGAGCAAACAGGATTAGATACCCTGGTAGTCCACGCCGTAAACGATGAGTGCTAGACGTTGGGGGGCTCAGCCCCTCGGTGTCGCAGCTAACGCGTTAAGCACTCCGCCTGGGGAGTACGGTCGCAAGATTAAAACTCAAAGGAATTGACGGGGGCCCGCACAAGCGGTGGAGCATGTGGTTCAATTCGACGCAACGCGAAGAACCTTACCAGCCCTTGACATGGGGAGTATGACCTGCGGAGACGCAGGTCTTCAGTTCGGCTGGCTCCCACACAGGTGCTGCATGGCTGTCGTCAGCTCGTGTCGTGAGATGTTGGGTTAAGTCCCGCAACGAGCGCAACCCTCATCTTCAGTTGCCAGCGATTCGGTCGGGCACTCTGAAGAAACCGCCGGTGACAAGCCGGAGGAAGGCGGGGATGACGTCAAGTCCTCATGGCCCTTATGGGCTGGGCTACACACGTGCTACAATGGCGTTGACAGTGGGAAGCGAAGGGGCAACCCGGAGCCAATCCGCTAAAAGACGTCTCAGTTCGGATTGCACTCTGCAACTCGAGTGCATGAAGTCGGAATCGCTAGTAATCGCGGATCAGCATGCCGCGGTGAATCCGTTCCCGGGCCTTGTACACACCGCCCGTCACACCATGGGAGTTGGTTTTACCTTAAGGCGGTGAGCTAACCGCAAGGAAGCAGCCGACCACGGTAAGGTCAGCGACTGGGGTGAAGTCGTAACAAGGTAGCCGTAGGGGAACCTGCGGCTGGATCACCTCCTTTCAAGGACAGCTCTGGAGCTTGTTTTCAGGGCGTTCTTCATAAAGTCCTTTTTGAACCGCCGCCTTCGTATCCCTTCCTTTAAGAGAACCGTGCCCGGCTGCGCGGCGGGGCTAGTAGCTCAGCTGGTTAGAGCGCGCGCTTGATAAGCGTGAGGTCGGAAGTTCGAATCTTCCCTGGCCCACCAGCGGGCGCTCCTGCGTTGCAGGAGAATTCAGTTTCGCCTCATCGGGGGTGTAGCTCAGTTGGGAGAGCGCCTGCTTTGCAAGCAGGAGGTCATCGGTTCGATTCCGTTCACCTCCACCAAAGGCTGGTTGCCGAGGTGTGGGCGCGGATTTTCAGAGATACCGGAATCAAAAGTTCCGGGATTTGGTCTTTGTCATTGTGAAGAGGTTTTTTGGTCTATTCCGGAGAAAGTCCGGCGTGGGAGTTTTTCACGCCGTGCGATCACCGGAATGAATTGCGGAAATGTTTTTTGAAGAACCATGCCAAGCACCCGAAGTGCGCGGCATGGGCTGAGGAAAGCTCAAGCGTAAGAAGGGCATTTGGTGGATGCCTTGGCACCGAGAGGCGATGAAGGACGTAGCACGTTGCGATAAGCTACGGGGAGCCGCGAGCAGGCTTTGATCCGTGGATTTCCGAATGGGGCAACCCGATTCTCAGGAATCGTCTTGCAGTGAATTCATAGCTGCAAGAAGCAAACCCGGCGAATTGAAACATCTTAGTAGCCGGAGGAAAGGACATCAAACGAGACTCCGCTAGTAGTGGCGAGCGAACGCGGACTAGGCCAGTGGCGTATTCGACACAACCGGAACTGTCTGGAAAGGCAGGCCAGAGCGGGTGACAGCCCCGTACGGGTAGAAGTCGGGTACGTCCTCGAGTAGGGCGGGACACGCGAAATCCTGTCTGAACATGGGGGGACCACCCTCCAAGCCTAAGTACTCCTCGGTGACCGATAGTGCACTAGTACCGTGAGGGAAAGGTGAAAAGCACCCCGATGAGGGGAGTGAAACAGAACCTGAAACCGAATGCCTACAAGCAGTGGGAGCCCCTTTCGGGGGGTGACCGCGTACCTTTTGTATAATGGGTCAGCGAGTTGGTCTGTGTAGCAAGCTTAAGCCGTGAGGCGAAGGCGCAGCGAAAGCGAGTCTGAATAGGGCGATTGAGTTACACGGATCAGACCCGAAACCGAGTGATCTAGCCATGACCAGGTTGAAGGTGGGGTAACACCCACTGGAGGACCGAACCGGTGACTGTTGAAAAAGTGTCGGATGAGTTGTGGCTAGGGGCGAAAGACCAATCAAACTCGGAAATAGCTGGTTCTCCGCGAAAACTATTTAGGTAGTACGTCGTGCGAACGCCATCGGGGGTAGAGCACTGGATGGGCTAGGGGGGCGCGAGCCTTACCAAACCTAACCAAACTCCGAATACCGATGAGTGCTACACGGCAGACAGACGATGGGTGCTAACGTCCGTGGTCGAGAGGGAAACAACCCAGACCGCCAGCTAAGGTCCCTAAGTCGTGGCTAAGTGGGAAAGGATGTGGGAAGACCAAGACAACCAGGAGGTTGGCTTAGAAGCAGCCATCCTTTAAAGAAAGCGTAACAGCTCACTGGTCTAGATAAGTCGTCCTGCGCCGAAAATGTAACGGGGCTTAAGCCACGCACCGAAGCTGCGGGTTCGTCGTAAGACGAGCGGTAGCGGAGCATTCCGTAAGCCTGTGAAGGGAGTCCGAAAGGTCTCCTGGAGGCATCGGAAGAGAGAATGCTGACACGAGTAGCGACAAACAGGGTGAGAGACCCTGTCGCCGTAAGTCCAAGGGTTCCTGCGCAAGGTTAATCCGCGCAGGGTGAGCCGGCCCCTAAGGCGAGGGCGAAAGCCGTAGTCGATGGGAACCAGGTTAATATTCCTGGGCCTGCTGGAAGTGACGAATGCTGTGTATCGTACCGGTTTATTGGATTACCGGTGCGGTGAAGGTGTTCCAGGAAATAACTCCAGCGTATAGACCGTACCCCAAACCGACACAGGTGGACTGGTAGAGAATACCAAGGCGCTTGAGAGAACGATGTTGAAGGAACTAGGCAAAATGCCCTCGTAACTTCGGGAAAAGAGGGCCCTCTCCCGGGCAACCGGGATGAGGGGGCACATAGCAGGGGGTAGCGACTGTTTACTAAAAACACAGGACTCTGCGAAGTCGAAAGACGACGTATAGGGTCTGACGCCTGCCCGGTGCTGGAAGGTTAAGGAGAGGGGTGCAAGCTCTGAATTGAAGCCCCAGTAAACGGCGGCCGTAACTATAACGGTCCTAAGGTAGCGAAATTCCTTGTCGGGTAAGTTCCGACCTGCACGAATGGCGTAACGACTTCCCCGCTGTCTCCAACATCAACTCAGTGAAATTGAATTCTCCGTGAAGATGCGGAGTACCCGCGGTCAGACGGAAAGACCCCGTGCACCTTTACTACAGCTTTGCAGTGGTATTAGGAACATGCATGTGTAGGATAGGTGGGAGCCTTTGAAGCAGCGGCGCCAGCCGTTGTGGAGGCAACCTTGAAATACCGCCCTTGTTGGTCTCTGATATCTAACCGAGGTCTGTTATCCAGATCCGGGACCCTGCATGGTGGGTAGTTTGACTGGGGCGGTCGCCTCCCAAAGAGTAACGGAGGCGCGCGATGGTGAGCTCAAGCTGGTCGGAAATCAGCTGTGGAGTGCAATGGCATAAGCTCGCCTGACTGTGAGACCGACAGGTCGAACAGAGACGAAAGTCGGTCATAGTGATCCGGTGGTCCCGAGTGGAAGGGCCATCGCTCAACGGATAAAAGGTACGCCGGGGATAACAGGCTGATCTCCCCCAAGAGTCCACATCGACGGGGAGGTTTGGCACCTCGATGTCGGCTCATCACATCCTGGGGCTGGAGCAGGTCCCAAGGGTTCGGCTGTTCGCCGATTAAAGTGGTACGTGAGCTGGGTTTAGAACGTCGTGAGACAGTTCGGTCCCTATCTGCCGTGGGTGTAGGAGAATTGAGAGGAGCTGTCCCTAGTACGAGAGGACCGGGATGGACGTACCTCTGGTGTACCGGTTGTGGCGCCAGCCGCAGCGCCGGGTAGCTATGTACGGACGGGATAACCGCTGAAAGCATCTAAGCGGGAAGCCTCCCTCGAAACTATTTCTCCCTGAGAGCCGTGGAAGACCACCACGTTGATAGGCCAGGTGTGGAAGCGGAGTAATCCGCGTAGCTAACTGGTCCTAATAGCTCGATTGGCTTGACGCTTTCCTCAGCTCATGCCGTGCAACAGCACGGCTGGGCCTCAGCTCATGCCGTGCGAATTTTACGCAGGCCGAAAGGTCTGCGACGTGAACAGGCTGAACGGCCTGTAACGTAAAAACGTAAATGAGTGCGGCGGAGCATGCGTCTTGCAACATGCGATCGAATCGTTCCGATCGCGTGCGTGAGACAAAATCGAAAAACGAATTCGCGTTTGCGCGATTGGCCGGACGGCTACTCGACGCGAGACCAAAATGGATATCCGGTGCGGCCGGATGACTTGGTGGCAATGGCGAGGGGTCAAACACCCGATCCCATCCCGAACTCGGCCGTGAAAACCCTCAGCGCCGATGGTACTCTGCCTTAAGGCCCGGGAGAGTAGGTCGCCGCCAGGTCTTCCGACCGCACCGGATCCAAAAAACCTCTTCACTATGACAAAGGCCGCGCCTCGTCCGAGCGAGCCGCGCAAAAAGAATCGGCTGGCATTCGAACCCGGTGCGCAACCACAGGCGCGGGGCGGAGCAGCCGCTAGCTTTGCGGTAGGGCAAAGCGGCCTTCAAGAATTGACCGGGCCGAGAGACTCGGGCAGATCGTGGCGCGGGGTGGAGCAGCCCCCAGCGTCGCCGAAGGGCGAAGCGGCATTCAAGAATCGACCGGGCTAGATCGGGTGCAGGTCACAGACGCGGGGTGGAGCAGCCCGGTAGCTCGTCAGGCTCATAACCTGAAGGTCAGAGGTTCAAATCCTCTCCCCG
>CAWJEX010000009.1:0-13661 GCA_963841995.1 uncultured Alphaproteobacteria bacterium | reverse complement strand
GCCGAACAGGGAATTCTCCGAGCCGATGAAGATCTGCACGCCGGCCGCACCCTCGGTCAGGTCGAGCAGCCGCAACAGCGTGTCTTTGGTCTCCAGCAGGTCGAACAGAGCGCGGACTCGCTCCAATTCGCTGACCGCGGTCACGTCTTCGAGCAAGCGTGCCTGGCCGCGGATGATGAGCGAGGCACCGGCGCCGCCCGACCAAGTGGCAAGTCCGGCCTCGACCACCCGCGTCGTCGCTTCGTCGAGCTGGGCCCGGTGATCTTCGATTTCACGGCTGATTTCCCGGCGCGCCTCGTCCAGGGTGCGTCCCGCGAGCCGGGCGGAGAGATAATTCCGGCTTCGGTCAACCTCATGGCGGGATACCACGGGTACCTCGACGATCCGGTTTTCGACCAGCCCGCTTCCCGCAACCAATACCGCCAGCGCCCGGCCCGGGCCCAGATGCACGAATTCGATGTGTTTGAGGGCGCGGTCGGTCTTCGGCGCCACTACCACCCCGGCGCAGCGGCAAAGCCCGGAAAGCGTTTCGATGGCCTGAGCGACCGCCTCTTCGACGCTCTTGCCTTCGGCCGCACATTGGCTGTCGATGCTGGCGCGTTCGGCCTCCGAGAGGGTCCCAACCTCCAAAAGTCCGTCGACAAAGAGCCGCAACCCGGCCTCGGTCGGCAGCCTGCCTGCTGAGGTATGCGGGGCGAAAAGAAGCCCGGCCTCCTGCAGATCGGCCATAACATTGCGAATGGTCGCCGGAGACAAAGGCGTCCCCAGCCGGCGCACCAGGGTGCGCGACCCCACCGGTTCCCCGGTCTCGACATAAGCTTCGACGATCAGGCGAAAGATTTCGCGCGAGCGTTCGTTAAGCTCGGAGATTAGTCCGGTTTCAGCGGGTCGCATGCTCCATACCGGGAAATGATTTCCACGGCGGCTATGTAATTCTTAGCACAACCGCCGTCAACGCCGGAAGGCAAGGGTGGACTTTAGGTCCGTCACTAAGATAGCTTCTATGTCAAAGACTTGCAGAATACGGGCGGCGGCTCCGCGAAACTGAGCCGAAATCCCGAAAGGGGGGCGTCATGCGACCATCCGGCCGCGCGGCCAATGAGCTGCGCAAGATCCATCTTGAAAAGGGAATTGCCAAGCACGCCGAAGGTTCCTGCTTCGTGCGTTTCGGCGATACCCATGTGTTGTGCACGGCAAGCGTCGACGAACGCCTGCCATCCTGGCTGCGCGATTCCGGGAAGGGCTGGGTCACGGCCGAATACGGCATGTTGCCCCGTTCGACCGGCACGCGGACCGACCGCGAGGCGGCGCGCGGCCGCCAAACCGGTCGCACCCAGGAAATTCAGCGTCTGATCGGACGGTCGCTTCGCGCCATTACCGATTTGGCGGCAATGCCGGCATTTCAAATCAAGATCGATTGCGACGTGATCCAGGCCGACGGCGGCACCCGCACCGCCTCGATCACCGGCGCTTATGTCGCCCTCCATCAGGCTTTAACTCATTTGCACACGATTGGCGCCTTGCCGAAAATTCCGTTGCGGGACGAGGTCGCCGCGATTTCTTGCGGGCTCTATCGGGACCATGCTGTCCTCGATCTCGATTACGCCGAAGACAGTGTCGCGGATTTGGACGCCAATTTCGTCCTCACCGGATCCGGACAAGTCGTCGAAATTCAGATGACGGCGGAAGCCGCACCCTTTCCAGAATCGCGTTTGATCGAAATGCTCCATCTGGCGCGAAAGGGAGTCGACGAGCTCATTGCCCTTCAGCGTGAGGCTGTCAAAGCGGCCGCCAGCAACCCCGCGGCGCCGTGAGTAATTTCGCCTGAAATCGCGATGGCCCGCCGGCTGGAATCGGAGCGGCTCGTAATCGCCAGCCATAATCCCGGCAAGGTCCGCGAGATCGCCGCGTTTCTCGCACCCTATCGGATCGAGGCGGTGCCGATCGTCGGCTTCGGCTTGCCCGAACCGGAGGAAACCGGCCAAACCTTCGTTGAGAACGCCGAACTTAAGTCCCGGGCGGCGGCAAAAACGGCCAACATCCCGAGTCTTGCCGACGATTCCGGGCTGACGATAGCGGCGCTGAAGGGTGCGCCCGGCGTCTATTCCGCGCGCTGGGCGGGGCCCAACAAGGACTTCCCATCCGCCATGGCCCGGGTGGATCGGGAACTCGCCGGAAAAAACGGCCGCCGGGCCGCCTTCATTTGCGCGCTTTCGCTCGCCTGGCCCGACGGCCATTGCGAGACCGTCGAGGGCCGCGTCGGCGGTATCATCGTCTGGCCGCCGCGAGGAAATAAGGGGTTTGGCTATGACCCGATCTTTCTTCCCGACGGATTCGCGACTACCTTCGGCGAAATGGACCAGGACGCCAAACACCAAATCAGCCACCGCGGCGACGCCTTTCGCAAGCTCGCCGCGCGCTGCTTTTCATCCTGACATGCGCACGGCAATCGCCCCACAATTGGAGCCGACGACGCCCGGTTTCGGGCTCTATATCCATTGGCCGTTCTGCCGGGCCAAATGCCCCTATTGCGATTTCAACAGCCATGTGCGCGACGACGTCAACGAGCGGCGCTTCCGCGATGCATTGCTGACGGAACTCGATCATTTCGCATCGGTAACACCGCGGCGAACGCTCACCAGTATTTTCTTCGGCGGCGGCACGCCCTCCTTGATGTCCGAAGAAACCGTCGGGTCGCTGATTGCCGGCGCCGCCAAGCATTGGCGGTTGCCGCCCGACATCGAAATCACCCTGGAAGCCAATCCGAATTCCGCGGAAGCCGGCCGCTTCGAAGGCTACCGGAACGCCGGCGTCAATCGTCTTTCGATCGGCGTCCAGGCCCTTGACGACCGGGCGCTGGCCTTTCTCGGCCGGCTGCATGGCGCGGATGAAGCGTTCCGCGCCCTCGAGACCGCCGCAAAAATCTTCCCGAGATTTTCCTTCGACCTGATTTATGCACGGCCCGAACAGTCGCTCGATGCTTGGCGCGCGGAATTAAGCCGAGCGCTGGCGCTCGGCTCCGATCATCTTTCGCTTTATCAGCTGACTCTTGAAGAAGGGACGAGTTTTTATACCCGCGCTGCCCGCGGCGAGTTCGCCATTCCCGACCCGGACCAAGCCGCCACGTTTTATGAGATAACCCAAGAGATGACCGAAGCCGCCGGCGTGCCCGCTTACGAAATTTCCAATCACGCAAGACCGGGGCAAGAGAGTCGGCACAATCTGGTTTATTGGCGTTATCAGGATTATGTCGGCGTCGGCCCCGGCGCTCACGGAAGACTGACAACGCCCCTCGCAACCAAGACTGCCTTTCGCCAAGAGCGTGCGCCGGAGACTTGGCTGGCGGCGGTGACGCGCGCCGGTCACGCGACTTGCGAAATCGTCGAGCTTTCTCCGAGCGAGCGCATTGCCGAAATGTTGATGATGGGCTTGCGTTTGCGCGAAGGCATTTCGGAGCAAGCCTTCAGGGACGAATCCGGATCGACGTTTGCCGAGGTTCTGGATCGTCGCGCCCTCGACGACTTGATCGCCGGCGAATTTCTCGATTACGACGTGATCCAGGCCGACCGGGGCACGTTGCGCGCGACTGCGGCCGGCCGGCTTGTGCTCAACGCCGTCTTGGCGAAACTTCTCGCCTAAACCGGGCCCGGTCAGTTCGTCAGCTTGGTGAAGGACGTCGGCGCCGGGTCCAGAACTTTGAACTCGTTGCGCTGCATTTCGATCACCGCCAATCCGCGCTCGGAAAGTCCGGTCGGCAAGAAGCGGAAGATTCCGTCGACGCCGGCGAATCCCCGTTCGGCGGTCAACGCCGCGATCGAGAAATCGGCGCCATGTTCGCCGCGGGCCAGCACCGCCGCCAGCGCCGCCGCGTCATAGCCTAGGCTCGCCAGCCCGCTGGGCCGATGCCCGTTCAGCGCCGCGAAGCGCGCCGCAAAATCGGCGCGCGGCTGCGGTTCGGGTGCTGCAAACCAGCCGCCGTCGACCGTGGGTTCGGTGCCGAGTGCCGGATCGTCCCACAGCGCCGTGCCCAAGAGCTGAACTTTTCGCGTGTCGATATCGTAATAGGGCAGAAGCGGCGCAATCGCCCGCAAATGCTCTCCGCCCTCGGCGACCATCACCGAATCGAAAGAAACGTCGCCGACGGTATCGATGTCCTTGAGGCGGGCAAGAGCCTGCCTTGAGATCTCGTCTTGCTTGGGTTCGAGCTCTTGGATCTGCGCATCGAGCGCCTCATGGCGCGCGGTGTAATTGGCGAGGCGGCGCACCGCTTCGGTCGCATCGCCGCCGGGCGGAAAACGTTCAACCTGAGTGACCGCGGCGCCAGCCCGCGTCGCACCTTCCACCAGCGCGTCCGAAACCGCACTGCCGTAAGGATTGTCGGGAACGAGTGCGGCAAAACGCGAATGGCCGCGCCCCGCCGCATAGGTGACGACGCGGATCACTTGTTCGCGCGGCAGCAAGCCCATGATAAACACGCCATCGCCGGCAACCGAAGTGTCCGTGGAAAATGCGACGACCGGCACATGGGCGGCGTGGGTCTGGGGTGCGATCGCCGAAACCTCCGCCGCCAGCAACGGCCCGAGAATAAGCTTCACATTGTCGGCCAAAAGCTCGCCCGCCGCTCTCGCTGCGCCGTCCGGCGTGCCGCCGGTATCCCGCGGCATCAGCGCGAAATTGGCATCGCCCATATCGAAGACCGCCATTTGCGCTGCTTCCAGCATGGATTTGCCGATATCCGCCTGGGGGCCCGAAAGCGGCAGCAGCAATCCGACGGCGACGCGTTCAGGCGACGGCACCGGCGGCGCGCCCGGCAGAGGTGCCGCTTCCAGCGGCGCTTCTTCGACCGGGGCGGGGGTGGGGAAGGTCGCGGGCGGCTGCGGCGCCGGCGGACGTTCGGAAATACTGCGCGGCAGTCTGGATTCCGCCGGCTTCGATTGCTCCGGGGTCGGGAGCAGGACATTGCCCTCGGCTTGCGGTTTGGCCGGCGGCGGCGCTACTTTCTCGGCGCAGCCCAAAATCGGCGCAGCGAGGCACAGCAGCAATGTCGCGGCAAGCAAGCGGCGCACGGGGAACCTCGGGCGGAGACGCGGGAAATCCGCGGAATGCGTCAAAATCCAGTGACGTCAAACCTAATGACGAGGCGCCTCGAAGTAAACTGCCCGCCGGGCTTTATCTGGTTGCAACCCCGATCGGCAACGCCGCCGACATCACCTTGCGCGCCCTTGACGTTTTGCGGCGCGCCGATGTGATTGCCTGCGAGGACACCCGATTTACCGGAAAGCTGCTCGCCCGTCACGGCATCTCGGCCAACCTCACCCCTTATCACGATCACAATGCGGACCGGGCAAGACCGGCGATTTTGGCGAGGCTGGCGCAAGGCCAGGCGGTGGCCCTGGTTTCGGATGCCGGTTCGCCGCTCGTTTCCGATCCCGGGTTCAAGCTGGTGCGGGCAAGTGTGGACGCCGGCTATCCGGTGACGGCCATCCCCGGAGCGTCCGCCGCCGTGGTCGCACTTCAACTTTCCGGACTCCCGATCGACCGGTTCCTGTTTGCCGGCTTTCTTCCCGCCCGCCAAGCCGCGCGGCAGAAAGCGCTTAGCAAGCTGGCCTCGGTTCCCGCAAGCTTGGTGTTCTTTGAATCGCCGAACCGCCTTGGCGAGAGCGTGGCCGACATGGTCGAAACCCTCGGCGACCGGCCGGCCGCCATCGCCCGGGAGCTCACCAAGCTCTACGAGGAGGTTCGCCGCGGCACGCTTTCCGAGCTCGCCGCCCATTATCGCGATGCCGGACCGCCCAAGGGCGAAATCGTCATTGTCGTCGGCGGGCCCCGGGAAACCGCCATGAGTGAGGAAGATCTGGACGCCAGAACTCTTGCAGGCCCTTGAAAATTTGAGCCTTCGCGACGCCGCAGCCGTGGTTGCAAGCGAAACCGGGATGCCGAAACGCGAAATCTATGCCCGGGCGCTCGCCGTTTCACGCGGCCGTCACAAATGACCCGAATGACCCGGGCCCGTATCCCGCGGCACCCGCCGTCCACGGCCAAACGCCGGGCAGAGCGGTGGGGACGGTTGAGCGAGATGCTGTGCGCCCTTTGGCTGAGCCTCAAGGGCTACCGGATTTTGGGCCGCAATTTGCCGGACCCCCGAAGGCGAGATCGACATTCTGGCGCGCCGCGGCCAGATCCTGGCCGTCATCGAGGTCAAATCTCGCAACGAAACCCTGGTCGCGGGGGAAGCGGTGACCGCCGCCAAGCAAAGGCGATTGCTCAGAGCGGCGCGCTATCTGATGGGCCGCATGCCCGACCCCGCCGGTCTTTCGATTCGGTTCGATGCCATGCTGATTTCGAGGCGCGGCCTCTCCCATGTGATCGATGCTTGGCGGGACGAGGCCCCTTAAGGCACAATGGCGGTCTGGAGGCTGATGGTGCAATTCTTGCCTTGCCGCCGACCGGATACGGACGTTCCCGCGCCAGTATCGTTCGCTTGGGCACCGCACGCTTCACTTTTCGCGCTTCTCGCCATGACGATTTCAGGATGCACCGGGCCGGAATTGCTGCTGACCGGGGGCGCCACCGCCGCCACCGCGGTCGCGCAAGAACGGGGACCGGGCGAAGCCGTCAGCGACAATGTGATTGCGGCACGGATCAACGATCATTGGCTCGAATATGATTGGCATATCTTCCGCGATGTCAGCACCTCGGTCTCGGAAGGCCGGGTGATGCTCACCGGCAAGGTCGCCAAGCCCGAAGACAAATTGGCCGCGGTACGGCTCACCTCGGAAGTTGGCGGGGTGCGCGAAGTCTTGGACGATATCGAAGTCTCCAAAGGGGGCGACACAATCTCACCTGCGCGGGATCTCTGGATTTCGACCCAGCTCCGCAGTTCCCTGACCTTCGACGGCCAGATTCGCGCGATCAATTATAATGTCGTCACGGTGGATGGCGTCGTGCATATTCTCGGCATCGCGCAAAATCAGGACGAGATCGATCGCGTCATGCAATACGCGAAAGACCTGAATTACGTGCACGGCGTCGTCAATCACGTGTTGCTGAAGGACGATCCGCGCCGCTTCGGCGAGCCGCAAAACACCGCGGAAGACGACAAGCCGGGCACGGAATCCAGCGCCCAAACCGGCGCGGCGACAATTGAGACGCCCACCAGCGCAACACCCACCAGCGCAACGCCAGCAAATGCGACACCGGCGAGAGCAGCGATACCGGCACCGGTGCAATCGGAACCGTTAAAGGATGGGCAATGAAACGCGACATGTCGCAAGCCGAAGCCGAAGCGCGCCGGGCGATCGAAGCCGCCTTGGATGAAATCGGGAAGCAACCCGACGCCGCGATCAATTTGGCCGAATCGGCGTTGACGCTTGCTTCTCTCGACGTCCCGGAGCTGAAACTCGATCCCTACCGGCGGCATTTGGCGGCTCTGGTGCGCGACGTTGCCGGGGTGATGGCCGATCCCACTGCGGAATCCCGGACGGCGGCGCTGTCTTCGGTCATCGCCGCGCGCTGGGGCTATAAGGGCGACAGCGACAATTACGACGATATCGCCAACGCGGCGCTGCCCCGGGTCATCGACCGGCGCAAAGGCCTGCCGGTTTCCCTCGGCGTTCTCTATATCCATGTGGCGCGCGGCGAGGGCTGGCCGATCGCCGGCCTCAATTTCCCCGGGCATTTTTTGGTGCGGCTGGAGGGGCGCGACGGCGAGCGGCTCATCCTCGATCCGTTCAATGGCGGGCGGATTCTCGGCATCGACGAGTTGCGACGCCTGCTCAAAGTGGCGGAAGGCATGGATGCGGAACTCATGCCCGAACATTATGAGCCGGTGACCAATCGCGACATTCTGTTGCGTCTGCAAAATAACTTGCGCATGCGGTTGTTCCGCATGGGCGAGGTACGCCGCGCCGCCAGCGTCACCGAATCGATGCTTCGCCTGGCGCCGCTGGAAACGGCACTCTGGCGGGAAGCCGGCGTACTCTATGCTGAACTCGGCGAAGTCGGCTCCGCCATTTCCGCGCTGGAACGATTTCTGGATTCAAGCGGCAGCGATACCGCCCGCCATCAAGCCGCCGCCCTGCTGCAGAAGCTGCGCGGTAGTCTCCACTAAACATGCATTCCGACAGCGCCCGGAATCGGTCGTGACCTTGGCATGAGCTTGGCCGTCGCCATTCAGATGGATCCAGTCGAATCGATCAACATCGATACCGACAGCTCCTTCGTTCTCGGCCTCGAAGCGCAGCAGCGTGGCCACGCGCTGTTTCACTATCTGCCGCGGGATCTGAGCTTCCGCCAGGGCCGGGTGATCGCCCGGGCAAGGGAGCTCCAGTTCAAGCGCGAGAAAGGCAATCACGCCAAGTTGGGCGAGGCGCAGATGATCGACCTCGCCACCCTCGACATCGTGCTGATGCGCCAGGATCCGCCCTTCGACATGGCCTATGTGACGGCGACCCATCTGCTGGAACAGGTCCACCCGAATACGCTGGTCGTCAACGATCCGATCCAAGTGCGGAACGCACCGGAAAAACTCTTCGTCACCCGGTTCGAAGGCTTGATGCCGCCGACCCTCATCACTTCGGACTCCCGCGAGATCGTCGCCTTCCGCAGCGAGCACAAGGACATCATCCTGAAGCCGCTCTTCGGCAATGGTGGCTCGGACGTGTTTCACATTGCACTTGGCGACGAGAACCTTTTTGCCTTGATTGAAATGTTCAGCCAGCGCTATCGCGAGCCGATCATCGTGCAGCGCTACATCCCGGAAGTGCGGGATGGCGACAAGCGGATCATTTTGATCGAAGGCGAAGCGGCGGGCGCCATGATGCGCGTGCCGCCGAGGGGCGAGGCCCGCGCCAACCTTCATGCGGGAGGCCGCGCCCATGCGGCGAAGCTTTCTTTCCGCGACAAGGAAATTTGCGATGCCATCGGCCCCGCCTTGCGCGAGCGCGGGCTCGTTTTCGTCGGCATCGACGTGATCGGCAATTATTTGACCGAGATCAACGTCACCTCGCCGACCGGCATTCAGGAAATCGACCGATTCGATAGTGTTTCACTCGAATCGAAAGTCTGGGACGCCATCGAAGCCCGCTTCGCCAACCGCCACCGCGGCCGGCCGATCCACAAGGTGAAGCCGGGGTAGACGGGCTCACGGCATCGACCTGTGCGTGGCGTGGGACAACAGGCAATTCACTCTGTCGGATTGCCCTGGGGCCGCTCTGAAGCATCCGGTTTCACTGCAACGGACAAGATGTTGGCAGCGTAATTGCTTAATACCCTAATTCTTCCTGCACGTTTATTAAATTCTCGGCGGCAAGCATTCTCTGGCCATTGCTACCCGGTTTACACAGAAGATGAATTGCTCGCTCTACCGGATCAGACAGTTTTGACTCAACCATGTTTGCTTCCGACAAATGGACGGGCCGATTGTTTAGGGCCTCTGACACAGACGAGAAAACATATGAGAGAACATAGGCTAAAATTCTTTCTGAGCCTTTAGTGTCTCTAGAAACGCTTATGGCCATAGCGGATAACTCCGAAAGGTTATCGGAGCCCATGAGACGCCCGGTACTAGCGAGAGTTAGAAAACGTTCCCTTAGAGATTCGGCGGCGGTCACTCAGGAAAATCAGACCTTTTAAACAACCAAACGAGTTCGATCCCCTCGGCGGCGAATTTTTCTTTTGCGCCTTGTTCTCTATCAATCACGGTAATGACCTTGGTTACATGGCAATTGCGACTCTGGGCAGCCCTAATTGCCAATAAGGCGGAATCTCCTGCGGTGGTTACATCGTCAACAATAACGACACGAGATCCTTCCTCCAAATTTCCTTCTATTTGTTTCTTAGTACCTCGTGTCTTGACCTCTTTTCTTACGTAGAAATAGGACTGCGGAGCCGCTGGCCTATTAAGAGCTTTGGCCGCTAACACAGCTACGATTGGGTCCGCGCCCATGCTCAGCCCGCCCATAGCATCAACTTTATCGTCCTGAATACGATCAAGAATTAGATCGGTTGCAAGATTGATCCCTTCAGGATGAAGCAGGGTCAATTTCATATCAAAATAGACTCTGCTTCTCTGTCCCGAAGCGAGTTCAAAATCACCTAATTGAAATGAGCGCGCTTCGATAATGTCGCGAAGCCTAGATAGCCTGGGATCGCTATCAGCATCCCCAAGCCTTGGCTGGCGAAATGTCGAATCTTTCATTTTAGTAGCGGCGGGCACGTGACCGATTTCCCCCTATGATCGGCAGGGTCCGCGAAATAGTGAGAACTTGATTTACACTACCACTAGATACGGTAATTGTGAATCCCCAATTTCCAGTACAGTAGAAAAACTATCGATGTCGGCGGGTGCGTTTACAATGGTCGCAGGCCCTTGGTCACTAACTTTTTTTGGGCTGCCAATCCTCGCATATTCCCCCAATCCCCAATAACGATACTGCCCTGACCCGCTAAGAATTTCAGATTTCTTGTTGCTCATAACGCGCACCAGCCGATCAACCGATCCATAATTCTGAACGGTCGGAACCAAATAACGGGTGGGTGAGCACCGCGCCCCTTCCACCTACAATTGAACTCGGGGAGCAAATTAGGGGGGCGACACACATGGTCGCACGGGGGAATACGGTGGCATTCCAGGGAATCGAGGCGTGGGCAATCCTTGCCCGCTTCCGCTCATAGGACTCCCTGCCCAGATTATTGAATTTTAAAGTAATCGCTACTCAGCGGCGAGATGCACTTGAGAGTGATGGGCATGGGTGTCCCATGTTGGACGATAGCTTTCATCCGCTTGATTTCCCCATTGCGCCCAACCGGGTCGGACGCCACGCGCGAACAATTCAAGATAGAGGCCGTGAGAACAAGCTTCGATGATTGGATATATTTCGTCGGGCTTTCTGCTATGTTCCCGTTTTCGCGTGGCGACGAGATTGACTTGACGCCGACCTGCCTCGCGCGTTCTCACATTCTTGCCTCGCACTCCAAATAGGATGAGCTCGGTTACGTTCCGAAAATAAAACCCCACGCCGCGGCCATCGCTACCACCGTCTTTTCGAACCTTGTGCCAAACAATGTTCGATTTGTAGGTGAAACCCCATTCCTGCAATACGGCCAGGCCCTGCGGCAATAGCGCATTCGGCACCCATAAATACAAATGAGCGGTCGGCGCTGCGATGCGCTCTACTGGCAGCGCCATGATTTCCGAAAGTGTCAGGGTTCCGTAACGGGCAAGTCTTTTGTGCTCAGGCGCCACTTTGCCCGTCTTATTTTGGAACTGCCAAGGAGGATCGGCCAAGATCGTCGCGAACCGGTCTTTTTTGGCGAACGCCAAAAAATCGGCCGCTATGCCGCTATGGCCCTCGGTTTTCATTGCCGCGTCCCCTTTCCTCGCAGTGTCGCGGCAGTCGGACTCGGCGTCAAATTGAAACTGAATGGGGCGCGGTATTTTCGCGATTTAGTCGCAACGTCGGTGGCGGAGAATTCCTGTAGGCGCCTAAAATGATTTATGGGCCAAATCGGGGGCGCGTCGCGCATGGTCGCGCGGGTGAATACGGTCGCATTCCAGGGGATCGAGGCCGTCGGCATCGACGTGCAAGTGGAGTCTCGCCGGGGCTTCCCGCTTTCACCATCGTCGGCTTGCCGGACAAAGCGGGCGCCGAATCGCGGGAGCGGGTCCGCGCGGCCCTCGGCGCGCTTGGCCTCGCCCTTCCCCCAAAACGAATCACGGTCAATCTCGCCCCGCCGATTTGCTCAAGGAAGGCAGCCATTTCGATCTGCCGATCGCGATCGGCTTGCTGGTCAGTCTCGGCGTTCTGCCGGGGGACGAGATCATCCGCTAAACGGCGCTGGGCGAATTGGCCCTCGATGGGGCGATCACCGCGGTTTCCGGGGTGTTGCCCGCCGCACTTTCGGCTTCGGCGCAAAGCCGCGGCATCATCTGCCCGCAAGCTTGCGGGTCCGAGGCGGCCTGGGCGGACGGGATCGAGGTTCTGGCGCCGGCCTCGCTGCTTTCCCTCGTCAATCATTTCAAGGGTACGCAGAGTTTGTCGCCACCCGCCCCCAAAATCGGCGAAGAAAATTCGAGCAGCCTCGATCTTCGCGATATCAAGGGCCACGAAACCGCCAAGCGCGCCCTCGAGATTGCCGCGGCCGGCGGGCATAACCTTTTGATCATCGGCCCGCCGGGTGCGGGGAAATCGATGCTGGCGTCACGGCTGCCTTCGCTGTTGCCGCCGCTGACCCCCGCCGAAGCGCTCGGTATTAGGTAGCAAACACACCCATTGCGGCAAAAACCCCTCAGCCGCACAATCCGCAAAATGTCAGAACAGACCGCGCTGCCAACTAGACGGGAAAGACTGCTTGTCTCAGCCTTTCTTGAACTGATGTCCGGGACGTTTCTGGCTCCCGGTTCGACTTATTTGCTGGATGGAAATTATTCTGCGGCAGCAGCTCCATATCTTATTGGCGTAATTTTATTTCTTGTTGGAATTTTCTGGAGTCGGATTGCCAAGCGCATTGGGACTGGTCGATTTGCTCACTCATTACTCAATGTTGCTTCAGATTTCAAATGGTGGATGCTCCTTCTGGGAATCATCCTTTTTTTCATTTCCCCTTCGATAGAGCCGCGAATCCAAACGGAAATTAGGTCGTGGTCTCTGTTTCACCATGAGTTACAGGCAATACCAACCTCGTTAAGAATCCAATTTAACGCTCCCGGGAAAGATCCAGTACAGATGGGAGCAAACAATATAAAAAGCTGGAAAAGCTTAACGGTTGATGCCGCTACCAAAGTGACATCGCCGCCAGTGCCTTTTCTTAGTGAATCTCCATCGTCTCAAATTGGCCAACTTGCGCCAGTCGTCATTCCCGGAGCGCCCCCGACCTCAACGTATTTTCCTCAGAGAAATTGGATTATTTTTATATTCTTTGCTAAGGCAACCAGTTATGGACAAATCAGCATCGACTCGCATGGTGCGGACATTCCCGAATGGGATGTCTCCGATCTGACGCCAGAGTGGGTAATTTTATGGTTTCATGGGGATGTTACAAATGTCACCTTGGACATCACCACGGCTAAGTGATCTCGATACATCACAAATCCTCTAACCTAATTCCCTCCAATTCCAAGGCCGCTAGACAGGCAAGAAAGAACGTCGCGGCAAAGGTGCCTCGGGCCAGCTTGTTGGCGATAGATGCGGCGTTCTCGTTAAAGCCGTGTGCCTTTAGCCGCTTCGCCAATTCCTCATAGCCAATGTCGGCTTTGACTATCTCGCTCTTGAGATAGAGGCGGGCGCGATCTTCCCAGGTCTTGGCCTTGGCGCTCATAGAAACATATCTTATACGATAGTTTTATGTTGACAAGGAGAGAATAACTGCCTATTTAATATCTATAACGATATGAAAATCACGTTATAGATATGTCACAGCACTTCCTCCTCTCTGCCGCCGCACGGTCCCTGAGCTTGGCTCAGGTGGCCCGTGTGAGCGACGAGGAAGCCAGGGAAGCCTTCAAGGCGATCCGCTGGGTCGATAACGGCGGGGAGCCGTATTGCCCGCGCTGCGGCTGTGTTGCGGTATATGCGTATGCAAGCCGTCCAGTTTGGAAGTGCAAGGGCTGCGGCCATCAATTCACGGTCACAAGCGGGACCATCTTTGCCTCCCGCAAGCGT
>CAWJEX010000008.1:0-110670 GCA_963841995.1 uncultured Alphaproteobacteria bacterium | reverse complement strand
CTGTCGCAAAACACATGCATTTGTGCGGCCGCATGTCAATTGCCCAATAAAACCTGGCTAAATTGGCCGCCGATGTCGACGTTTGCCAAGTCTTCGGAGACGATTTTCGTTGCGAGTTCACGAAGCGGCCGGCGGACGACAGGCGTGGTCGCAGTGAAGTACGGTGGGTCCGTCCGCCGCGAGCGGAAGATTGCGGCAATATTGCTAAGCGGCTTTTCGTTTGCGAGACGATCGGTGCGTCAACAAGGCGGCGATCTTCATGAGGTTATTGGCGAGCACGGCCGCCGCGACCCACAGCTCAAAGCGCTCGCGGCCTTCCGCGAGACAGCGCTTCATGCCGCGACCGCGGAACAACACCGAGATGCGCCCCTCGATGCCGGCCCGAAAGCGCTGGCCATCCTTGAACTCCGAACTCTTCTCATAGGCTTCACGTTCGGGCGCCTTCGTGCCGCCCCGCTGTGGGATGCACACCACCTTGACGCCGTCCTGTTTGCACGCCGTGATGTTTTGCTCGCTGAAGAATCCGCGATCCGATCCATACAATTCGGGAGCGTGGCCGAAGGCTTGCTTGTGACGTTCGAGCGAAGCAACCACGTGCCGTTCGTCGTTGGGATTTCCGTCCAACACTTCATACTGGGTGATCAGGCCCTGCGCGCTTTCGGCGAGGAATACCTTGTGGCCAAACTCGATGGGTGCCTGCACCTTGCCACGCTTGATGAGATCCGTATGCGGTTCGAAAATCGAGTAGATCTTCTCGGCATTGGGAACCTGCTCGCCGCCGAGCACGCGGCGGCGCGACTGATCGATCACACGGCTTCCCAGACCACAAAAGTGCTCGATCTCCTTTCGCGTCTCCGCGATAGCCAGGTCGGCAATCATATCTTTGCCGCGCGTCTTGCGGGTGTTCGTGAGTGCCGTTCGTGCGCTTTCCACGACCTCCTCGGCAATGCCGATAAGCTCGCGGTATTTCCCGGCCTGCTGCTCCTGGCGCTGCCGCGTGGTCATTCGCTGGATCTCTTGCATCCGACGCCGCGCTGATCGCGTCCGATCTCGGAACCCCTTGATACGCCGGCGCTCCATCGCTGCGGCGAGGCGCCCGATCAGCCGCGTGACGACGCGAACCACGTCCCACAACAGCGTGTTGTCGGTCGGATGATGAATGTCCGTCTGCACCACCGTGGTGTCAACGCGCAGCTTTTGGCCATCCTCCAGTTCGAGATCGACTGCCGCCTGCACCACCAGCTCATTGATCGCTTTGAGCGTCTTTGGCGTCAGCCGATTGAAGCCGCGGTGGAACGCATCGTGTCGAGGCACCGGCTGACAATAGAAGTCCGTGAACTGGCGCAGCGTGTATCCATCCGCAATCCGTTCGCGCAATTCGCGATAATGCCAGTTCTTGACGCGCATCAGCACCAGCGAGCGCAGAACCTGTTGCGGCGTCAATCCGCCGCGACCAGTCTCGGCTCTCTTCAAACCCCGCGTCAGATCGCATCGGACCTGCTCGATCATGTCCTTCTGGTCGTCCAGAAAATCGGAGATAGCCTGCAGCAAGGGCTCAAGACGAAGGCCATGACGCATCAACTCCCAATCGGCAAAACTGATCTGTCGCTCCGCTGTCCTCGACAAGGCTCAGCTCTCGTCGCTCTTCGTCGATCCGGCGCGCTCTCGCTTCAGCGCCTTGATATATCGCGGCGCCGCTTGGTGCAGCAGATCCTGCAAAGCGCGCCCGTTGTCCAGGCTGCGCTGCACCTCCGGCACAAGCTCCTCCGGCACGTAGACGGCAACGCGACGCTCCTTCGCGCGACCGTACAGGACATAACTTTGATGCTGTTCGCCCGACAGACAAGCCGGGCAGTTCTCACGGATGCACCGACTTCGCCGCAAGCTCAGCGACCCAAGGACCGCAGGCCAAAGAACCGCGGATTCACTTTGCAGCCAGCGCACGACATCGGAGGGCGTTTCCGAATCAACCGGTTTCATGTGAAACATGTGTCTTAATACACACATTCATGTCAAGCAAATTCGCTCGGAAAAAATTGCCAGAAACCCGCTATTTTCAGCGCTATATTGCCCTCCGCGACAGAAACTAGCTAGCAGCGAAATGCTGGACCCGATCCAGCCGCGAGGCTGAGCAACCTCCTAGACACCCTGCGCTCTTGTTTGGTCGGATCGCCGCGCGGTGTTGCCCGAACGAATTAGCCCAACTTGCGCAGAATCGGTAGTCAGGATCAAAGGAATCAATAACTTAGCCGAAAAGTCGGCACTACATTTCTGGTTGGGCTGGGGCGACGGTCAGGCGCTGAGGGAGAGGCGATCGAGTTCGTTCAGCCGCATTCGTTTGGGCAGGACGATACCGAGACGATCAAGGAGAGCGGCCTGAGCGGCGTCCGGCTGAGTGATGCAGCGCAGGCGGATCTCGCCGAGTGCGGCGGTAGGCAAGATCACGTCGTGGGATTGAATGCGGGCGAGCTCTTCAAGCACGGTGCGTGGGGAATTGCCGAGGCCTGAACGTTGCTGCCACATCTCGAGACTTTTCCAGAGCACGAAGGCGAGAAAGCAGACCAGGATGTGGGCTTGGACGCGATCGGCGCGCTGATGCCAGACGGGTCGCACTTGTAGCTGATCCTTCTGGATGCGGAAGGCGGCTTCGGCCTGGGTGAGCTGGATATAGGCTTTCCAGAGCTGCTCATCGCTCCAGTCGGTAATGTTCGAGCGCAGCAGATAGGCGCCCTCAGAGAGCGCCGCCCAATCATCGAAGGATGTATTGAATTCGACGTGTAGCGAAAACCCCGCCGGGCAGCCGTCGTCTTCCAGACGCACCTCGAAGCGTGCGGCGGCGCGTTGGTTTTGTTGGAGGATTCGGCCAATCTGGCGGTTTACTTGGGCGGGATCGAGACGCCGCTTCGAGCGGGTGATGCGTTCGGCAAGACGCGTGAGAGCGGTCTCAATCCGCCGGCTGAACCTCGCGTGCATCGCTTGCTCTTTGCTGCGCCGCTCGGCGGAACGACACAGGATCACGGTCTCTCCGGTCTCGGGATGAGAGGTGAGCTTGACTTCGATATCCTCCCGGATCTGACGCCAACCGGCCGCAGTGGCGAGCGGGGTGGCGAACTTCTTTAACTCCGACTTGGGTGCGCCGATGATGTAGCGGCGCCCCGTCTCGCGCAGCCAGGCCAGGTTCTCGGCGCTTGCCATGCCGCGATCGGCGATCCACACGCGTCCCAGCGCGCCATGGCGCGCTTCCATGGTGGCGACGATCGTCTGCAAGGTTCGCGAGTTGTGGGTGTTGCCGGCGAACACTTCATAACCAAGTGGAAAGCCATCGAAGGTCACGACCAGCGCAATGCAGACCTGCTTGCAGTCGGGCCGATGATCACGTGAGTAGCCGCGTTGGGCCAGAGAATTCCCTTCAGCCTTGCCCTCGAAATATGTACTCGTAACATCATAGAGGAGAACTTCGTTCTGGATCGCAAACAGCTCCCCGCAGCGCCGGAACAGATGCGCTTCGAGTTCCGACTTGTGCGCCAAAAGCTGATCAAGCGCGCGGTATAATCTGTCCTTGTTCACCTGCGCGTCATCAAGCTGCAAGAGATCGGCAAGCGCAGTGCGCCGGTACCAATCTTCGGCAATGTGCAGCTCGCTCGATGGCTCGCACAATCGCGCCGCCACCAACACGGCCGCCATCTTATCCCATGCAACGCGCTCTTTGCCCGCCGGCAGCAATCGCTCGCACAGCTCCGCCAAGCCCGTCCCACGCCATAACGCCAACGCTAGATAAACATCGCCGAATTGTCGCGAGCGTTCGACCCGGATACCCTTCAGGCGAACCGGCACCGCCAAATCCCGACTGCCATCATCGAACAACTGCGCTTGTTCGGGAACGCCGATCAGGTGGCGGGCCAGCGCCCGTGCCTCAAGCCGGCCGCGCTCGTCGAGTTCGCCAAGATGCGCGACCGTTTGCTGAATGACCCGGCGACCAACACGCACGCTGCGCACCAGACGCCAATAGCGATGCACCTTCCCGGACTTGCGTCGCGTCGTGTACCGCAAATACATACGCCAAATCACACCTAACTCGTCGCTAAAAGAAAAGACCCAAGGTCGGCACTACATGCCCAAATCTACCCGCCTCAGCCCCTCAAGTCCTTGATCCGCAACAGCCACCGCGACAAATTGACTCGCCAATTCGACCCCCAACTGCGCAAGTTGGGTTAGGGGGCGGCGCGGCCAGCCGCTGTCGGGTCACGAAATCCGCATCGTCGACGAGGTCGGCCACGAGGTTGGCGAGCGGCACGAGGGTCGGCTCGAGTTCCGCGGGCCATCGGCAACATTTTTCCGCAACGAGACGAAAACGCGCGATCTCATGCGTGGCGGCTGGCTCGACAGTGGCGCGTTACAGCCGAGCCTATCGGTACCTACTTCCACGTATGAATAATGGCGTCGTCTGTTAGTGCAGCCTTGATGCGTACTTTGCATTTGATCGCATTCAATCCGGCTCGCGTTCCAACACGCAACAATGCGGTGCCTCCGCGCCGTCCGCCTTTCGCTCAGCACCGTCCCCGTCACCGGATTGGGACGAAATGTCGTACAGCCCTTCAATCCTTTTTCGTAGGCAAGCTCGAAAATATCCTGGAATTCGGAGAATGGGTAATCCTGCGGCACATTGATCGTTTTAGAGATCGAGTTGTCAACGAACGGCTGCAATGCGGCCTGCGTATCGAGATGCGCGCGCATGGGAAGCTCGGACGCTGTGACAAACCCGTTCGGCTGTTCCGTCTTGAGCCGGTCCCTCGCCGCAGCGCGCAAGCGCATAGTCGATGAGAGTGAATTCCTGCGGCGTTCCGTCCTGTAGAGCACCTCCGACTATATAAGTCGGCGAAGATGGGCTCCAAGCCGCTTGGTTTCGACTGCGGCGAACGCGTGCGCCACGCGTCTCCACGTATCGCTAATGGTGCGCTCCTGAGCGTCGCGACCGCCGTACCGGTACTTCGTCTCGCAGACGTGGCGAGAGATTCTGCGGCAAATTCGTTCATCGCTCGACCGGCTGCGCCTCACCCGTCAGACGAAGACCTCGGAGGACATGCAAGGGATATTGAGGGCCGCGAGGTTACGGCGGGTCGCCGCCATCGAGCCGTCGACGTCAATGCCGCGGCAGGCGTCTTCAACGACGAAGACGGTGAAGCCCTCGCGGTGCGCATCCTCGGCCGAGTAGCGGACGCAGAAATCAAACGCGAGCCCGGCAAGATAGATGCGCGTGAGTCCGCGCTCGCGCAAATATCCGGCAAGGCCAGTCGGCGTCTTGCGGTCGTTCTCATAGAATGTCGAATAAGAATCGATCGTACGGCGGAGGCCTTTGCGCAGAACCAGTCCGGCGTGCGGGATTTGCAGCAACTGGTGAAATTCGGCGCCCGGCGTCCCTTGCACGCAATGCTCGGGCCATAACACCTGCGCACCATAGGCAAGCGTAATCGTTTCGTACGGCCGACGGCCCGGATGCGCGGTGGCAAAGGAAAGGTGGTCTGGCGGATGCCAGTCCTGGGTCAGCACCACGTTGCGAAACCGCCCGGCAAGGCGGTTGACGATCGGCACCACCTCGTCGCCGTGGGGAACCGCCAGGCGGCCGGCCGGGCAGAAATCATTCTGGACATCGACCACGACCAGACGTCGTTGTCGCTGGTCATCATTCTCTCGCTCATCGCACCGTCTCCCGCTGTGCCAGGCGCCGATCGACTCGGCCGCCAGCCGCACCAGGGCGTCCGCCACCTGCACTGGATAGGATGCGCCCGCTTCGAGTCGACGCAAAGGCTCGGGCAGTTGCTCAAACTCGCGGGTCGCGTGGGCCCGGATGTCGGCGAGCGTCGGCCGCGGATTCATCCGCCGGCCGCCCTGCATCACCGGATGGATCAGGGGCTCGCCCGGCTGAATGTCATCCTCGACCGACAGGATGTCGCCAGCCATCCGCCCGTCCGGGCCATAGCGCCGCCAAACCTGCTTGCGGCCGGGCCAGGTCGCTTTGCCTGTCGAACGCTTGCGCCGCGGCCAGCCCAGCGTATTCCTGCAGCTTGTAGGCGCAATCGAGCGCCGGTGCGTCGGACGACGTCGTGAGGCTGGTGCCGATACCAACGCCATCGATCGGTGCGCGTTGCGGCGCGAAGGCAGCGAGCGCGTGCTCGTCGAGCCCGCCGCTGGCGAAGATGGTGATCTCGGCGAGCCCGCCCTCGTCGAGGATGCGCCGCACGCTCTTGGAGAGCGCGATGAGGTCGCCGCTGTCGAGGCGCACGCCGCGCACCGTGATCCCTGCCGCCTTGAGCCGCGGCGCAAGCGCCACGACCTTCCGGGCCGCGGCTTCGGTGTCGTAGGTGTCGATCAGCAGCACGAGGTTGTCAGGTCGGGCACGCGCGAAGCTCTCGAAAGCGGTCGTCTCGTCGCTGAACGCCTGAATAAAGGAATGCGCCATGGTGCCGTAGATCGGGATGCCGAACACCTTCTCGGCCAATACGGTGGCGGTACCCGCGAAGCCGGCGAGATAGCTCGCGCGAGCGGCCATGAGCCCCGCGTCGGCACCATGCGCGCGCCGCAGGCCGAAATCGATCAGCAGCTTATTCGGAGCGACGAGCACCATGCGCGCGGCCTTCGCTGCAATCAGCGACTGGAAATGTAGCATGTTGATGAGGCGCGTTTCGACGAGCTGCGCCTCGGGCAATGGCGCGGTTACTCGCAGAATCGGTTCATTGGCGAAGAACACCGTACCCTCAGGCATGGCGTGCACGTCACCGCTGAAGCGCAACGTTCGCGAGATAGTCGATTAGCCCCGTGCTAAACCGCCCGCTTCTCGCCAGCCACTCGAGCTCCTCGGGCGAGAATCGCAGGTTTTCGAGGAAGTCGAGCGCCGGCTCGAGCCCGGCCGCCACCAGAATCCGCGCTGAGCAGGCAGCTTGCGCACGAAGAATTCGAACACTGCAGTCTTGGTCTCACCATGATCCAGATAGGCCTGAATCATGTTCAGCTGGTAAAGATCGGTGAGTAGCGGACTGGTCGCGAGATCCATGTCGACATCCTGGCAGGCGATCCTCGGCTCCGGCTCGCGAGGGCGCTTGTGCCGCCAATCCTATCAGCCCCTCGCCTTTACTTTAATCCTCGCGTCACTCGCGTTATGCGCATTGAGGTGGATCAACGGCGCGATTGCAAAGATATTGCGCCGGCCGGGCGCTGATTTAGATCAAGCGGCGCGATTATTGTGCAGGCGCGTACGGCTGGCCAACCGTGCTGTCTATCCCGAAGCGCAGTGCCTTTTGTCGGGCCCCTATTTTGCTGCAATGGTCGCGGCAGGACCAGATTCAGCGGCAGGAATAACCTCTGCCATTGGATCCGCTGCCGTTCCGGTCTGAAATGACGGGGACGCGAATTGGGTGCCAAAGGCCCGCTCGATGCGAGGTGCCGGACCTTCCTCGTTTGGCTCCGCAGCGGAAACCTGAAGACCTCCCTCAGCGACGATCTGTTGCCATATGCGTAGTATGCTGCGTTGCGTCTCCTGGGCGACGAAGCAGTAACCTCGCCTGTCGACTCCGTACAAGGTAGCGTTGACATCGCCACGCACGCGACGAAATGCGTTGTTGATGGCATCTAGACAAGCCTCCACCTGATCCAGCGTCTGAAGGCGAGTGTGCTGCAAAATATCGGTGAGGCGAAATGCCTCAAGTCCCTCGATCCCGGCGCTTCCACCCTCGCGGCCTAGTTCGAAGAAAACGCTGACCACGGGAAGAATTCCCTGGATCAGGGACAGCACCTGGGCGGCTTCTTCGACAGTGCAGGCGACCAGGTGCGGAGAGCTCGGCTGCGCGACTGGCGGTTCCGGTGTGTGGAGACCGAGCGAGACGGCCAGCTCCTGTTCAAGCCATCGCCGCACCTCTGGAGGTGCTGTCCGTACTTGCTCCGGTGACAGCGTGATTCCAATCATGATGCGACCTCCGGTGTGGCGTCCTCGCGGCTCCTCTTCTCCTCTGCCTAGTCGGCAAGGGCATTGATATGAATCAATCGAGGATCGGGTGCGGCGGGTGAAATCCGCTTCGCTCCCGGTCGCGACCACTTGGTGAGTTCCGACACCTCGAACGCCGCAACCGGCATATCGGCTACCCTGTGCGATGCATCCATGCCTGCCTCTCCAGTTCCGTCATCCGCTTGCGCATCGCCGAGGTTTCAGTCGTGGCTTCAGATACCTTGCGCACAGTCTGTGTCAGCGCCCGCACCAAGTCGAGGCGACTGATGATGCCGACGAGTTGGTCGCCCCGCATGACCGGAACGCGCTTGATGTCGCGTTCCTTGATCAAACGCGCGACCTCCTCGAGAGGCATATCTTCCCCAACCGTTACGGTATCGCGCGTCATGACCTCTTCGATTTTTCGGTCGCGAAAATAGGCATATTCGGTGGCAGATTGCGCCGGATCGATCAGCAGTTCGAACCAACGCGGCCGCTTCAATTCGGAGCCCATCTCAGCTCGGCGTAGAAAGTCGCGCTCGGTGACGATACCTACGACGCGCCCGCCACCGTCGACGACCGGCAGGCCGCTGATCCTGTTCTCGAGCATCAAGCGCCCAGCTTCCAAGATTGAGGCATCCACTCGTACCGTTACTACGCGGCGGGTCATTACATCGCTGGCTTTCATAGATCGCACCTTACAGATCTTTCCCTTGCCCGGTAGCGTCGAATTGCGATGCAATTCGAATTGTGATGTCCTTCACCTATTCTTGTGCCAGGGATTGCCAGCCTGCAAGTGCATAGCGCGATACTTCGAGGCGTTCTCATTGTCTTGGGGCAGGGCTGGCCTCCCGGCTTGGGTCTTTGCGATGGCGCCGATACGCCGCCTGCAGCTAACTCTTGTTTTTGCTCCCTGGAAGAAGACAGGGCCACCCCTCTCTTTGTGCCGGATGAGAGCCTCATTTTCACGAGAGCATCGGCAGGAGGCCAACAACGCGCTGACCGAGTGGCGGATGGCGCTCTTGACCGCATACGGCCAGATGGACCCGCGGCCGTTTCGGCCCCATGTCACCCTTGCGCGCATCCCAAAAGCGGGCGGACCGTCGCGCGGAAGATCCCAATGGATCAGAGTCTGTCACTCACGCAATGCGTCACTTCCGTAGAACTTTTCCAATCTCCGCCGAAAGGTCAAAGCGGTTATCAAGTTCTCGCCTCGTTGCCGCTTGGAGCGGAACCGCGTCTTCAATCGACGCGGCTGACGTAAGCCGGCGCGGCGCCAAATTGCGCTGCGCGCATCAAGTCTGCGCCACGCGAGCCGGCGCACAGCCGCCAATCGGATCGACGTGGTAACTCGGCTCAGTGTCCGAACCACGGCCGCCTGTCGGCTGCCCTCAGGGTGAGGCCCTTCCCTCCACGACTCCCCCAGAAGTTGCCTTCCTTTGTTCGGTCGCTTCCTCGGTACTACGGCCTCATCCGACTTCTCATCCGCGTGCATGCTCGGCGTACGGCATTTGCCTTCCCCGAGCCGGCCCGGCACAAGTCCGGGCGTGGATGAGATCTCCCAGGTTCCGCGCAAAGAACGTCTCCACGTGCACAAGGTCTCCGACTGCGCGAGGTTCTTCTCATGCAAGCCTCTTGCGCATGAGACGATGTTGCCTTCTCTTCAACGGAACGAGATCGGCACCTCGGAATTAGACCCGTTTCGCAGCTCAATACTTGGCTGAAGAGCTGTAGCTGACTCCCCCTCGGCGCCGCGACAACGCAGTCTTCAGCCAAAAGTCGAACGAACTCAGCCGCCTCGAATCATGTCGTGGCGACGATGCCAAGTCTCGCGAATCTGGTCCTCTACGGTGTTCGGTGTCATCGGCGCCGCGCCGGGATAGGCTTCTCGAAGCCAGTCCAGTAACTGCTGAGCGAATTCAGCGAGGGTCTCCGGCGCCCTGCCTGACATGATTCGGCGATAAGCCTCGGCCTCAACGAGGCGCAGTGAAGTTCGATGGCCCGGCGCGCTGGTCATGCCCGCACCCTGACGCTTGAGGGACATGGGTAGCTCCGGTTTCCGTGAAGACACGTGTGCGGGCCTGCGACCGCCCAGCAATGCTTTATCGCTCTGACGATAGACGGCCGCTTTGATTTCCACCAACGCTTATTCGGATCATCAGAAGCGACGTGCCGGTCGAGAACGGCCGAAGCCGGCGCCCGAAAAATCGTCATTCGGCGTGACCCCGGGACGCGTTCCCGCGGGACCCATTACCTAGACCCGGCTCTTCTGCCCCGGCAGCTGGGACCAATCAAGCCCGAGCTCCTCACAGGCTCGCCGCACGACGCGCGGGTCGAGGATCTGCTGCGATCCGCCAAGAGGGACCTCCGCTTTTCGGCCTTCCGGATGGACCGTCACGATGACGTGACCTTCGTGCCATTGCTCATGCTCATGCCGATCGAACCGGCAGCCTTGCTCGACCAGCCATTTCCGAAATGTGGCTCTCTCCATTGCTGTCCTCCTATCCATGTCTTGAACTTGGCGCGCGAGGTCGCGAGCGTCTCCAATTCAGATCGTTACCTTATTCGCCCATGGAATTGGCGGTAAGTATTACCTGTAGCGAGGTGGGCCTCCAGATTGCGCATTGACATAGATCGATGCGCACTTCGAGGCGATGGATCGCGCCGGCCAAGTCATTCAGCGGCTGCGCGACTTCATGGCGCGCGGCGAGACGGAAAAGCAGATCCACCGCGCCCGCTCCGGATGACATGGTGATGATCGACATTGCCGACACCGGATGCGGCATCTCGCCGGATATGGCGGCGCAACTCTTCCAACCTTTCGTCACCACGAAGCGGCAGGGAATGGGGATCGGCTTGTCGATTTCGCGCACCATCGTCGAGTTGCATGGCGGGCAGATCACGGTCGAGCCCAATCCGGGCGGCGGAACGATTTTCCGCTTCACGCTTCGCCGTGTCGTTGCGGAGGAGCTCGGTGATGACGAGTAATCCCGTCGTCTACGTGATTGACGATGATGACGCCGCGCGTGACGCTCTCACGTTCTTGCTCGGCGCGTCGGATTTTTCGGTCCGCGGCTACGCGTCGGCGCAGGCTTTCCTGGAAGTCATCCCTTCCCTTGCAGGCCGGTTGCGTGATCACCGATGTGCGAATGCCGGACATCGACGGGCTCGAGCTGCTGCGTCGGCTCAGGAACAATGAGGTCGGCTGGCCGGTCATCGTCATCACCGGCCATGCGATGTTCCGCTGGCTGTGGAGGCCATGAAATTGGGCGCCGCCGATTTTATCGAGAAGCCCTATGAGGCGGACGCCTTGCTTGAGGCGGTGCGATATGCGCTGTCGGCGCAAGCGACGAACGTAAAGCGAGACGCCGAAAGAGCGGGGATTGAGGAGAAATTGGCGACCCTGTCGTCCCGCGAACGGCAGGTTTTGGACGGCCTCGTCGCCGGCCAGCCGAACAAAATAATTGCCTATGACCTCGGGATCAGCCCGCGCACGGTAGAAATCTACCGCGCCAACGTCATGACGAAGATGCAGGCGAAAAATCTCTCGCATCTCGTGCGCATGGCGCTGCTCGTCGCACCTTGAACGGCCTCCCCGAACCGGACACATTAGTTGCGCGAGTTGATGGGAGATGGGCGCACTTACTCAATGACCAGGTGTCCAGCCAGCCGACCAAATGCAGGCCTCGCATCCTTCTTTGGAGGTAACCCGATCCTATCATGGCGTCTCGCTCTCGCTCATCGCCACAGATGTCGACGCAACCATGCTCGCGCGTGCTCGGGAAGCCTGCTTTGAGGCGACAAGCCTGCACAAATTGCTCCCCACCTCATTGAACAAGCCTTCGATCCGATCGGCCCTCGCTTGTGCGTAAAACAATAGCATCGTGAAGAAATCGACTTCCTCGATCAGGACTTGGGACGGAGGCGCCAACGCCGCAATTCGATCTCATCCTCTGCCGATATGTCGCCTTCAACTATTTTGCGCCGCCCCTGCAAGAGCAGGTCCTGGCTCGTATCGTCGATCGGCTCCTACCGAACGATTATCTAGCGATCGGAAGCTCATGAGCGATTACCAGCCAAGGGTACAGCGCTGATGCCGCTCGCGGGCGCTCCACAGATCTTGAGAAAAGACCGGTGCCGTAGCCTTGAAATGCATGGCGGTGCGCCGCGATCGAACGTCGTCCGCAACAGGCGTGAAGCATTTCATGCCTCATTGGCCGTTCTTTCCCTATTATTGAAGTCAAAGTGCCGAGGAAGCACCACGATATTCTGCCCCAACAGCCATGCGAGAGGTGCTGCCATGCCGACCTTTATCATGTTGACGCGGTTAAACCCCGACGCGGTTCGCTCGCCGCGAGGGCTTGAGCAGCTCGAACGCGATGCCATGAAGCGCGTGCGGGAGGAATGTCCTGACGTGGAATGGCTCGGCAGTTACGCCGTGCTGGGACCATGCGATTATCTTGATGTCTTTATCGCGAATGACATCGAGACAGCCGCTCGCACCGGCCTCGATGCTCCATGACCCGGCAACAACAAGGGCGAAGATGACGGCCGCAAGAAATCAATTCATGACACCGCGCCTTTGGCTTGCTACCGTAGCTCCTCGGCTAAGGACTACGAAAGGTCGTCCGACTTCCTTGATCTGTCAACCACTGCTCGGCTGCGATCTCGCCCATGTCGCGGCGCGACTCGCGTCACGCCGGCGGTGCGCGGGCTGACGATGCCTGGGCGGACAGGCGATCGCCGTGCTCAAGCATGAGGACAAGGTAGTGAGGTGCGGCGTTCAGCCCGGATGGCCGGCGCGTGCGGCGTGCGGTTCCGGCCGACGAGCGGCAAAACGGGGGCCCGCTGGATATCGCCGTCGGCAATCGCCTCACTGATACGCGGCAGATCTTGCATCACCACACGGCCGGCACCAATGTTGAGATGCCCGACATCGGAATTGCCCATCTGCCCTTGCGGCAGACCAACGTCCCTGCCGGACGCATACACGAGGCATACGGGCAGTGCCCCGTACGGCGGTCCCAGCCCAGGGTGCTGCTGCCTGACGGATGGCGTTGTCGGTCGGGTCTTCTCGCCAGCCCCACCCGTCCAGTATCACCAGCATTACCGGACGACGCTTCTGCATATGCAACACGCTTACATTTCAGCCATCGAGTGCGCCTTGATGCGGCAGAGAGTCAACCTTCGCCCGGTGTGCCCACCGAAAACCCCTCGGTGAGGATGCGTGGAATTGAATTCTCTACGCCGTCCTTGTGAGGAAAATCCGAGGCGGTTCTGTGCAATGAACGTCGTGCTGTTGGTCCGGCACCAGGCAACCGCGGGCGCGTCGTCACCATACGACGAGAGGCATTCTGCTCGGCCCTCATTTGATGTAGGTCAAAGTCGCGCCCTTGACGAATTCGTAGCCTACTCGTGTGTAGAAGGAGGTGCCATCTGTAAATCGGTTCAGGTTTTTCCTCGCTTCATGCGCAATCGTCGTCATTCGGTTCCTGCCTTCTCGGAGCAAACACTTGGCCATCAGGCCCCGCCCCAGTTTCCCGCTTTTGGCTCCATGTGGATGACAGAATCGTGCGGTCGATCCAGCAGAACTGGCTGGTGCCTTTGATCGCAGCACGGCCCCACGGCCGTTACCCGCGCGGATCTGAGAAGGAGGAACGTCCGATGGCTCACAAACAGGTGCTGTTCCGCTCTGCGGCTCGCGAAAAAATCCTGCACGGCGCCACCCTACTTTGCGACACTGTGCGCGTCACATTAGGCCCAAAATCCAAATCGGTGCTCATCCAGAGGCAGTGGGGGATGCCGCTCGTATGCAACGACGGTGAGACTATCGCCAAGGAATTTGACCTCAAGGACCCTGAGGAGAACCTCGGCGCGCAGATGCTGCGGCAAGCGGCTGAAAACCAGGTGACAGTGTTGGCGACGGCACAAGCACATCGACAATCCTGGCGCATGCGATCTTCGCTGACGGCCTCCGCAATGTCGTCGCGGGCGCCAGTGCGATTGACCTCAAGCGCGGCCTGGACGGCGCCGCAAAGAGCGCGATCGATGCCTTGCGGGCGATGTCCCGCCCAGTCAAAACCCGCAAGGAAAAGGCGCAGGTGGCGACGATCTCGGCACACAACGATCCGACGATCGGCGAACTCGTAGCCGAAGCGATGGAGAAGGTTGGCGGCGAGGGCGTGATCACGGTCGAGGAATCAAGGCCCACCCCGACGACTCTCGAGGTGGTCGATGGCATGCAGTTCGACCGCGGCTATCTCTCGCCCTACTTCGTCACCAACGCCGAGAAAATGATCGCCGAGCTTGAGGATCCCTACATCCTGATCCATGAGAAGAAGCTGTCGGGCCTCCAGGAGATGCTTCCGGTACTGGAGGCCGTCGTAAAGTCCGGACGGCCGCTTCTGATCGTGGCGGAGGATATCGAGGGCGAGGTACTGGCCACGCTAGTGGTGAATAAGCTGCGCGCGGGCTTAAAGGTTGCGGCAGTGAAGGCGCCTGGAATTCGGCGATCGCCGCAAGGCCATGCTTGAGGACGTCGCCGTGCTGACCGGCGGCCAATTGATTTGCGAGGAGCTCGGCATCAAGCTCGAGAACGTCACCCTCGAAATGCTGGGCAAGGCGAAGAAGGTAGTCATCACCAAGGGAGACACGACGATCGTGAGCGGTGCCGGCAAGAAGGAGGACATCGAGGGCCGCTGCAATCAGATCCGGCAGTAGACCGAAGAGACCACCTCGGACTACGACCGCGAGAAGCTGCAGGAGCGGTTGGCCAAGCTCGCCGGTGGCGTGGCCGTGATCCGTGTGGGCGCCCCTTCCGAGGCCGAGATGAAATCAAAGAAGGAGGCGCTCGACGACGCGATTAGCGCCACTAAAGCAGCGGTCGCCGAGGGCATCGTACCCGGTGGGGGCCTGGCGTTGCTGCGCTGCATCGATGCGGTCGCCCGGCAGGAGGCAAAGTGCGACGGAGACGAAAGAACTGGCATGCAGATCCTCAAGCGCGCGCTAGAGGCCCCGACCCGTCAGATCGCCGAGAACTCGGCAGTCGATGGCGGAGTCGTGGTCGCGCGCATGCTAAGCGGACAAGGGAATTATGGCTTCGATGCCGCACGCAAGGAGTACGTCGATCTGGTCGAGGCCGGCATCATCGATCCCACCAAGGTGGTACGCATTGGTCTCGAGAATGCGGTGTCGGTAGCGAGTGTGCTGTTGCTTACCGAGGTTACTATGACCGACATTCCCGAAACCAAGAAAGAACACGGCCTTGAGCCGCAGATGGGAATGCCGGAACGGTCAATTGCGGCGACCGGGACCGATTCGAGCGGACGATGAAATGGACAGCCGATGCGGCAATAGGCCGGGATGCCGCAATGAAGAGCAGCTGCTGCTTCAATGAGCAGATTAGATCAACGAGATGGCGGCGAAGAGACTCGAAGCCAAAACAGGGCGCCGATCAGCACCGTGTTGACCATGCCGAAAGATGTGGAAAGCGGCTCGCTCGATGCACCGGGCAGCGGCCGCGCGCCCAAGGTGTGGTCTGGGGGTGGGCCGAGGAAACATGCGGGGCGGGGGTGGCAGTCCCCGGCACGGTAGTCTATTGGATCAAGTTATGGATCCGACCCTAATCTCGCGATGCCCGCACGCCACCACCGAGGAATTTCTCCGCAGTCTCGAATGTACGGCCTGATCGCGGTAGCCTCTCGCCAACGGTGGAGATGTCCATGCCTGAAAGCCATTTCGACCAGATGTTCCACACCTTTCGCTGCCAGAACGTCAAGTGCGGAAAGGTATTCCAGGAAGTCCTCAGGAAGCTTCTCAAGGCAAATAAGGTCGTCTGCCCCGAATGCGGGCACCCGATAAACATCCGTGACAGCAAGAAAACGGGGGCCATCCGAAAGGACTTCGATACCGCTCAAGCGCTCGATACGAAGGCCAAGAAGGCAAAGTAACGCCTCGCGCACGACGTCTGCGCCGCATTCAATCACAGCGATGCCGCCCGCCAAGACTTGGCGGCTTTATTGCGCCCGGAATCTGCCGGGAGTGCGGCTGATATACAGGAGTCGAAGGGAAAGAAGCCCGTCGGTGCCAGGCCGGTTTTCAGCTTCCAGCGCCAGCGGCGATCTAGCGGGTAGAGCAGCCCACGAGAGAAGCCGCACAAGACGGCGCTGCGGCAGGGTGGGCAAGTCGGGGTCTGGGTGCATCGCATAGCAGCCGTCCGGAGGCGGTTATGCGCTGGTTCCCGAAATAAACGGCTCGCGGCTTGTTCGAACTCATTGCCAACCGGACCGGATACGAGCGTATCCTGTGAGGCCGAGGGTTAGCAGCCCACGAATGACGACCCAAGTTTGGTGGCGGCGCTGGCAAGGCGCTGTGATAGGCCATGACACGGACGGTGACCGTGAACCGCGCACCGGTTCTCACCCTATGGGCAGCCGTGGTCGCCCAACGTCTCGGCTTTGACTGGGGTGAAGCGCTCACCTTGGGACGAGCGGTCGCCGGCCTCAATGCTTACTCGAAGGGCGTCTCCCTCGGCCTATTCACGCCTGCGCCGAAGTCGGTCAAAGAGAAAAGGACGACTCTCAGGGCTGGCGCGATACTTCACATCGATCTGCTGCATCGAGCAGTGCCGGTGCAGCCCACGCCCGACGGCTTCCGCGCCTTGAGCAAGGATCGCCCCATCAGTCCGGACAGCGTGGCGCGCTATCTTGAATCGAAGTTTGGGGACGCGCTCGATGACGTGACATCGGCGATGAAAAAGCTGGCGCTCTCAATGACGCCCACGAGGCTGGCCGGGGAGGCGTACCGAACTCTATGAGAAGTTTCGGCCCAGTGTGCCCGCGGGCGTATCCGGGTGGGGTGCCGCCGGTAAACTGGATTTGGACCAGATAATTTCGCTCGCGCATGCCGATTAGCGACCGCGACATCTACCGCTCTGCCTGAGTCCTCATCAAAGAACACGGCGATTGCATGTCGCTGCACACCGCCATTGAGGCGGACAGATTCAGGGCGAGCAGTGGCCTTGACGGCGTTACGCTATGGGGCTGGGTCTACGGACTGGGCAATCTGATAGTTCTTCTGGCGAAAATGGATTGCCGGTGCTTCCGACGGAGGGGCAGCAATGGTTATGTCTTGCCATCTTCATAACCGACATCAACTCTTCGGTAGTCACCCCGTCGCTTCTCATCACCTGTTGAACCATGGGATCCCCGATCATGTCAGCGAGACTCAATTCGCGACCCGGCATTGCTTCTCCCAACATGACAAATCACCTTTTTGTTCGTAATGACTTTTAGTGCGGCACACGTATCCCGCCGTCGCCCGGTTCATCGTATACCGTGCTCAAATGAAACTGACGTTACGGTCCCGTGGGTATTTTGTGATTTTCAACGTCGGGCGGTCCGCGAATCAACTCGTCAGGCAATACGGCGAGGACGCCGCGGTTCACGCGGCGATCAAGGCGGACAAGTTCCTAGCCAAGGGCGGCCTAATGCGCCGGGCTGCGGCACAATTGCTGGAAATCCGTTGCTCTGGAAATCCTTAAACTTCAGGGCACGATTAGGCCTCCAACAAGCCTTCAAACGACGTCGTCGGAACAGGGAATTTTTTCAACGTATTAGGGAAATTTCACACGCGCTCCGGGAATCAACCGAACCGATCGGTCTGCCCAAACGAACCTCGACGAGGTTTTCGGTAGCCACAGGCATTGCAAAACCGTCATGATTGCGGTGGAGAATAGGCGATGGAAGAATTCCATCCCGCAATCCACGCCGGAACCGCAAAACAGATCGAGGGTCGCCATGCCCTACACCATTAATGTCAATGGCGTCGATCGCACCGTGGATGTCGAGGGCGATACGCCCCTGCTCTGGGTGCTGCGCGACGTGCTCGGCATGACCGGCACCAAGTTCGGCTGCGGTGTTGCGCAGTGCGGCGCATGCACCGTGCATGTGGACGGCCAGCCGCGCCGCTCCTGCGCGGCACCCGTCTCCGAGGTCGAGGGCGCCACCGTCACCACGATCGAGGGAGTCTCGGGCCATGCCGCCGAGGCGGTGAAGGCCGCCTGGGTGTCCTTGAGCGTGCCGCAATGCGGCTACTGCCAGTCTGGACAGATCATGTCCGCGGTGGCGCTGCTGGGCGAAATCCCGGAGCCGAGCGACGACGACATCGACCGCGCGATGAACGGCAACATTTGCCGCTGCTGCACTTATACCCGCATCCGCGCCGCAATTCACGACGCCGCGCGCAGAATGAAGGCCTAAGCCATGGGCCGCCATCCCGCCAGCGACTTTCCGTCGGCATCGATCGCGCCGACCCGCCGCGATTTCCTTAAGGGCGCAGCCGGCGGACTCGTCATCGCCTTCTCCTTGCCGCTGCGCCTCGGGGCTGCCGTCCCGGCGGATGCGACGTTCGCGCCCAATGCGTTTCTGCGTATCGCCCCCGATGGGACCGTCACGGTGATCTGCAAACACATTGAATTCGGCCAGGGCACCTTTACGGGCTCCGCCACCATCCTCGCCGATGAGCTCGACGCCGATTGGCAGAAGATCAAGGTCGAAATCCGCTCCGGCCAACGCGGCGCTCTACAACAACCTCCTGTTCGGCAAGGCTCAGGGCACCGGCGGCTCGACGGCTATGGCGGAATCCTGGGATCAGCTGCGCCAGGCCGGCGCCGAGGCCCGTGCACGGCTGGTTGCCGCCGCGGCTGAAAGTTGGAACGTCCCGGAAAGCGAGATCACCGTCAGCAACGGTGTGCTCAGACACGCGTCGGGAAAGAGCGCCGGGTTCGGCGAGTTCGCCGCGCGCGCGCAGAACGTGACGCTGAAATCGGAGCCGAAGCCCAAGGATCCGTCGCAATGGACCTATATCGGTAAGACCGTCGCGCGAGTCGATGTTCGGGACAAGGTCGACGGCAAGGCGGTTTACACGCTCGACGTGACGATGCCAGACATGCTGACCTGCGTGATCGCGCGCCCGCCGCGCTTTGGCGCCAAGGTCAAGTCCTTCGACACAGCGATGAAGATCAAAGGCGTGGTGGAGGTCGTCGGGGTTCCACAGGGCGTAGCAGTTCTGGCCAAAGGTTACTGGCCGGCGAAGAAGGGCGCCGACGCGGTCAAGGTCGAATGGGACGAAAGCGCCGCCGAGATGCGGGGAAGCCGAGACCTTCTCGCCGCTTTCAGCGAACGCGTGAAGTCGCCGGGCGCGATTGCGCGCAACGACGGCGACGTCGAAAAGGCATTGACGGGCGCTGCGCACACGATCGAAGCCACCTATGCATTTCCCTATCTTGCCCACGCTCCGATGGAGCCGAACGATTGCGTCATCCGACGCACCGCGGACGGTGCCGAATTGTCATTTGGCTCCCAGAGCCAAGACAGTCGACCAGACGGCGGCGGCGCAAGCTCTGGGGCTGAAGCCCGAGCAGATTGCGATCAACACGCTGTTGGCCGGCGGCAGTTTCGGCCGGCGCGCAACACCGCAGGGCGACATGGCGCTGGAGGCCGCCGAAGTACTGAAGGCGTCCAAACACAAGGGCCCGATCAAAGTGGTTTGGACCCGCGAAGACGACATCCGTGGAGGCCGATACCGTCCACTATACGCCCACCGCCTTCGCGGCGCCGTGGACCAAGACGGAACCATTGTCGGCTGGGATCAGGTTGTCGCCGGCCAGTCGGTTCTCAAGGGATCGCCCTTTGAGGCAGCGATCAAGAACGGCGTGGACCCGAGCATGGTCGAGGGCGCCAGCGATCTGCCTTACGCCATCCCGAACCTCCGAGTCTCTGGGCATATCGAAGAGGTGGGCGTACCGGTTCTATGGTGGCGGTCGGTGGGCCATACCCACACGGCCTTCGCGACCGAGACCTTCTTCGACGAACTTGCCGACGCCGCTAAAGTCGATCCGGTTGAGCTGCGTCGGCGCCTCCTCAAGAACAGCCCGCGCCATCTTGGGGTGCTCGAATTGGTCGCCGACAAATCGGGATGGGGTTCGCCGGTGCCCGAAGGCCGGGCGCGCGGCGTCGCCGTCCATAAATCCTTTGCATCCTACGTAGCACAGGTCGCCGAGGTATCGGTCGGAAAGGACGGGCTGCCGAACGTCCATCGCGTGGTCTGTGCGGTCGATTGCGGAATAGCGATCAACCCCGACATCATCCGCGCGCAGATGGAGGGCGGCATCGGCTTCGGCCTTTCGGCCGCGCTCTTCGGCGCCATTGACCTCGATAAGGGTCGCGTCGTGCAGTCGAACTTCCACGACTATCGTGTGCTCCGGATCAACGAGATGCCGGCGGTGGAAGTCCACATGGTGCCGTCCAAAGAGAAACCGACCGGGGCCGGCGAACCGGGGGTGCCGCCGATCGCTCCGGCGGTCGCCAACGCCTGGGCGAAGCTGACGGGCGAGCGCGTGCGCCGCCTCCCTTTCACCCGGCGCACGGTTTGAGACCGGCGATGCGCATCGCAGTCTTCGGAATTGCCGCCGTTGCGGCCGTGCTTTTGGCCGCGGAGGGCGGTGCCGTGCCGGCTAAGTCGCTCAAGCTCGCGAGTACCTTCGCCGATATCAAGGATAAGAATGCGCGCTCGCTCGCGCTGTTCACCGAGGCAGCCAAAGTTCTGATGCATCCGCGCTGCCTCAACTGCCATCCCGCGGGAGACACGCCGACGCAGGGCGACGACATGCACGCGCATCAACCTTTCGTGGTGCGGGGCGACGGCGGACTTGGCGCCCCCGGCATGCACTGCGGCACTTGCCACGGCCAGGCTAATTTCGATGCTGCGGGCGTGCCGGGAAATCCCTCCTGGCGTCTCGCTCCTCCCGAGATGGCGTGGCAGCAAAAGACGCTCGCCGACATCTGCGTGCAGATCAAGGATCCGAAACGCAATGGTGGCAGGAGTCTCGACGCCCTCATACAGCACGTGTCCACAGATTCGCTCGTGGGCTGGGCGTGGTCGCCGGGCGCCGGACGCGAGCCCGCACCCGGTACGCAGAAGGCGTTCGGCAATCTCATCCGCGCCTGGGTCAAAAGCGGCGCAGCCTGCCCCAACGCATAGGCCTGTCATGGAAGAGGCTCGGCGCCGGATTTTGCGAATTGGCATTGTCGTCCTCGCGGCCGGCTGTTCGATGCGCTACGGCACACCCAAGCAATTCGCGATCTACGACGGTTGCAGCCTGCTGCGGCGTGCAGCCGAAACCGCGCTTGCCTCCGTCTGCCGGCCACCGATCGTCGTCATCGGCGCTCATGCCGACGGCGCTGCGGGCGAATTAGGCGATCTGCCCGTGCAGAGCGTCGTCAATCCTCATTGGGCGGCGGGGATCGGATCCTCGATCCGCTCCGGTATCGCTGCGCTCGAAACCGAAGAGGTGGATGGCGCGGTCGTGATGCTGTGCGACCAGCCACTGGTGACCGCCGGCGACATCGATGCGCTTGTGGCCGCATTCGAAGACGGCGAGGGCTCGGTCATCGCCTCGCAATACGCCGGCACCGTCGGCGTACCGGCCTTGTTCGGCCGCAAGCACTTTCCGGAACTTAAGGGAATGAAGGGCGACGAAGGCGCCAAGAAATTGATCGTGTGGCACCGGGATGAAGTATTCGGTATCCCCAATGCCTCCGCTGCGCTCGATATCGACACGGTCGCGGATTTCGCCAAGTTGCGCGCGCTCGCGGGCGAACACCTGATCTCCAAAAGAGGGACGCCATGACGGAATTGCTGAGGATCATCGGAGCCTTCGAGCAGGGTCAGATGGAATCGCCGCCGGTTCTGGCGACGGTCGTCAAAACGTCCGGTTCGACCTATCGCCGCCCCGGCGCGCGTATGCTGATTACACCATTGGGGCAAGTCTTCGGCGCCGTCAGCGGCGGCTGCCTCGAGCGCGACGTGATGCGCCAGGCACAGCGCGTCTTCCTTTCCGGCCGTTCTCGGCTCGTCACTTATGATTCCACGGCCGACGACGAAATCTGCTGGGGCTGGGGCTTGGGTTGCAACGGCATGGTGCATGTCTTGCTCGAAGAAATGCGCGACGGCGCCCAGATGGAGTTCCTCGCTCGTTGCCAGCGCGAGCGGCGCGACGGCGTTCTCGTTAAGATATTCGCCGTGAGTGGGGCGATTGAAGCAAAACCCGGCGATTTCCTTTGGCTTGGCGACGGCTTTGTAGCCCAAAGCAATATCGGCGAGACAGCGTTGACCGACGCCGTTCTCGCCGATGCCATGGACGTGCTGGAAACCGGCAAGTCGCTTGTCAAACTATTTGAGACGAAGACGGGGCGTGCCGAGGTCTTCATCGAGGCGATCCGGCCTCCCATGCCGCTCGTGATCTTCGGCGGCGGGCACGATGCCGTGCCGTTGGCGCGAATCGCCAAGGATTTGGGTTGGCACGTCACTATCGTGGACGGCCGGCTCGGTTACGCAAGCCAGGCGAAATTTCCTGCGGTCGACGCGCTCATCGCCGCTCGTCCTGAGACCATCAGCAATCGCGTGGCGATCGACGATCGCAGCATCGCCGTCGTCATGAATCACAATTATCTCGATGACTTGGCGACGCTGCGCGCGCTGTTGCCCACGCCGCTTACCTACATCGGCCTCTTAGGGCCAAGGCGCCGCACCGAAAAACTGCTAGAGGACCTCAAAGCCGAAGGTGCGCCGATGCCGAGCCACTGGACCTCCCGACTTTACGGCCCGGTCGGGCTGGACATCGGCGCCGACACGCCGGAAGAGATCGCCGTGGCTATCGTGGCCGAGATCACCGCGGTGCTCGCTGGCCGGGCCGGCGGCCTTTCCCGCGACCGCAGCGGTCCCTTGCACCGCCGCGACCAGCATCACAATGGACAGGTTGACGGCGATCCGGCTTGCGCAGCGGATCAAAGCCTGACGAGACGGCGTGAAGTCCCTAAACCGGACGATTTCTGCAGCCACCCGGAGGCGAGATCGTGATCGAACAATGGCATCAGCACCGCAACAGCCATCGGCCACACTGGGCGCTCGGCTAGAGGCCACGGGCAACCAAGCGGTCGTTCCTGCCGCTCGAACCGCAAGCCGCAATGCGGTAACCTCGCACATCGCTTGGCACAGAAAATCGGTGAGCTCGACCAGAGCTCCGCACGAACTGCATCGTTGGAAGGGTGGAATTGGACGCCAACGGCAGTAAACCTGGCACTGATACGTCACCTTAATTTTTCCAATATTCCACGAAGAAGCCGTGGTCGTCGATTTTGCCAACTCTGTCTACAGCCGAGGCGATCGATCATGGCCTCGCCTACAAGATCGTTAGTTCGATCCAAGAGTTGAACTAACGAGCTGCTGAAAATCCAAGGCTATATCCCAGATCGTATCGTGACCGACAGGCTTCCGTCCTATGGTGTAGCGCTCAAGAACTGGGGCTTTCGAAGCACCATGATTTTTGCTTCAAGAAAAAGCCATCGAGCCGACAAGTCGCACCGACGGGTTCGACAATGAGAGCGAAGAATGCCGGGCTTCAAGTCGCCCGGATCAGCGCAATGTTTTCTCTCAATACCCGCTGCCGCCTCCAACATCTTCAACCTCCAGCGCCATCTCATTTCATGAAAAGCGCTTCGCCCATTCCGCGGTGAGTCGATGAATACATGGCAGACTGTGACCGTGGCGACTTGAGCCCCTCATGCACAGCGCTTACTTGCGATCTGCATCGGTAACCTTGACGACGCCGGAAGGAGGATTCCTCCGCTAAGGCGCTCAAGATCGCCACCGATCTGGCTCCACCTTGCTGCATAGCCCGAGAAGGTGCATCCTGATGCGTGCGAGTCCGCTATTCGGGCGAATATCGATTCAAATGATTTCTGCCTGTGGCCGGGCGTTCCGCTCGCGACGACGATCCGGATACGCCAGAGGTCGCGATGTCTTGCAACCGACACCGACGTGAATACGGAGAATTGAGATGAGAAAACCCAGCTCTCTGCCAGGATTGATCTTCATCGTCATTCTCGGCATCGGCTTGGCCTTGGCCTATTCAACCTTGGCAATCGATTACGGCGAAAGCGTGTCAATCGCCGTCGGTTCCGCGATCATTGCCTTCATAGTCTCCTATTCCGTCAAGGTTGCGGATCAGTGGGAGCGGGTTGTGGTGCTGCGGCTCGGCCGCTTCCGCTCCCTCGAGGGCCCAGGCTTGTTTTTCATCATTCCAATCATCGAGACCGTCCCCTATTGGATCGACACCCGCGTGATTACGAATGCGTTCAAGGCGGAAAAGACGCTCACCAAGGACACGGTGCCGGTGGATGTCGATGCCGTACTGTTCTGGAAGGTCGTCGACCCGAAGAGGGCGGCGCTCGACGTTGCCGACTACGAGAGCGCCATCAATTGGGCCTCGCAGACCGCGCTTCGCGATGTCATCGGCAAGACTATGCTTTCGGACATGCTGGAAGGCCGGGAAAAGATCAGCAACGAGCTGCAGAAGATCATCGATGTGCGGACCGAGCCCTGGGGCATTAATGTCATTTCGGTGGAGGTCAAGGATGTGCTGATCCCTCCGGCTCTAGAAGACGCGATGTCGATGCAGGCGCAGGCGGAGCGCGAACGTCAGGCGCGCATCATCCTCGGCGATTCAGAGCGCCAGGTTGCAGAGAAATTCGGCGAGGCGGCGAAGACCTACGCGAATAATCCGACCGCCTTTCATTTGCGGGCAATGAACATGCTCTATGAGGGATTGAAGAAAAACAACGCCACGATCGTTATCGTGCCGAGCACGGCAGTCGAAACGATGCAGCTCGGCGGCCTCGCCGGGGTAACGGCGTTGACCGCGACCTTGGGTCAAGAACGCGCGCCGGGCGGTGCGCCGGGTCCGTGGTCTGGCTCTGCCCCGGCGAAACCGTAATCGGACCACTGCGTGGCGTCCCGTACCGGCCGCAGTCCTGCTTCGGAGGGCGAGGCGTCGTCGCTCCTTTAACAGAGGCGCCGTTCGAGCTCGTCCAGGAATCCGATCTGGCCGCGGTGTAATTTGCGGCGCGCGGTTTCAATATCGAACCATTCGGCGCGATCAACCTCGGCGACCTGTTGCATTTTTCCGGAGCGGGGCGGCCATTCCATCGTGAAGGTATTGCTTCGGATCGCGGCGGCATCGCAGTCCGCCTCCACGGCCCAGGCGTGCACGATTTTTCCGCTCGGCTGCTTGAGCGGCGCGAGCGCGAGGAATTCGCCCTTGACGCCTAGGCCGGTTTCTTCGGTGAATTCGCGCTTGGCCGCGGCAAGCGCATCCTCGCTAGGATCGACTTCGCCTTTCGGGATCGACCAGGCGCCCGTGTCCCGGCGCACCCAGAACGGCCCACCGGGGTGCACCAGAAAGACCTCCAGCCGCCCGATGGACCAACGATAGAGAAGTAGGCCGGCGCTGTGCTTCGCCATCCCAGGCCTCGGCAATTCGCAACACGTAGTTAACAGTGATGCTACCCAGCGCGGCAAGATGCGGGCCGGGGAGCGTTCGCCAACCGCGGCCGCTCAGACGGGGATAGGTAGTCGTCAGCGCGGACTCCTCCCCGCTTGACCGCCTATGCCTATCGGAACCCCATCGCGGCTATCGTGTCAGCCGGATCGGGTTTCCGACAAGGACAGTCCAAGACTGTGCAAAAGGCCTTACACCTGGCCTAAGCAAAAAATTTGCGCGAGTCGAATTGGCAGAAAGACGCCGCCAAAGACAAAGCATGATGCCCAGGGGCGGACTTGGCACCTCGCGCGATCCGGCGGGCCTGTGGGGAGGTTAACTGTGTCGAATACGAAGGTCCTAGAGCGGGATGATTTCAGGTTAGCCCATAGCCTGCGTTTCTGAAGTAGTTGGCGCACTCCTGTGGTGTGAAGGCGTCGAGGAGTTGGCCGATGCCGGCACAGACGGCTTCGATGGCGCGCGCTGCACGATAAAGTGCCGCGCGTTAGTCAAAGAGAACCAATCATGGACGGGCCGATCGTATGATGCGGCGCGTACACAATTTCGCGCCGGATGACACGGTGTTCGATTTGATCAAATTCCGAACAAGGCACCACTGTCTCGATTGACCGCGGCATCGCGCGTCCGCCGGTGAATCGGAAACCTCGGGAGGAGGCTCCCTCACCACTTGATTAAAGAATCTTTTCGATCTTGTCCTCCACCAGGGCCCGATCCGCCCATTCCTGCGCCAATCAGCCAGTGTGCAATCAATGATCAAATCTCGTATCTGTCGCGCATTCGCGGCCGCAATTTTGTTTGCATTGCCGATTGGCGCTGCGGATCTTCCTTCGGATCTTAGTCCAGGTGTCGTCGACGTCGGCAAGGAGCAAATCTGTCAGCCGGGCTCGCGCATTCCGTCCGGCATGTCACGGGTACCGTGAAGCGGCGCATCTATCTCGAATACGGTATCCGCCAGCCTCGGCCGGGCCAATATGAGATCGACCATCTCATCAGCCTTGCGTCTCCGGATGATAAGCGTACTGTATTGACATTGTAGGTACGTACCTGTATATTCTTTGTATATACGCGGAGGTCTCATGGCCAGGATAGAAACCAAGGATCGGCCGGCGCGCGGTGAAACTATTAATCTTCGCGCCAGCCAAATTCAAAAGGCGCTAATTGACCGGGCGGCGGCGGCGCTTGGCCGGAATCGCTCTGATTTTATGCTGGAAACGGCTTGCCGTGAGGCGGAAGCCGTTCTTTTGGATCGTCGGTATTTCGTGTTGGACGCGCCGGCGTTCAAGCGGTTTGCGGCGATGTTGGACAAGCCGCCGGCAAGTAATCCCAAATTGCGGCGCCTGCTTAAAATGAAAGCGCCGTGGGATAAATGAGCGGCGACGATGATATAAGTCTGCCGGAGAAATTGCGTGCGGGGCTCGATCTAGAGTCGTTCGATTCGGGCGAGTTCATGTTGGATGATTGGCTGCGCCGCCGCGCGCTTCAAAACGAGGAAAACGGGGCGTCGCGGACCTATGTTGTGCCCGTCGGAAAGCGCGTGGTCGGTTACTACGCTTTGGCCGTAGGCGCCGTAGCGCATAGTGACGCGCCGGGGCGGGTAAAACGAAACATGCCAGGCCCCTTGCCGGTGATAGTGATCGGGCGGCTCGCAGTTGACAGAGCCTTTCAAGGGCGTGGGATCGGGCCGGGATTGTTGCGTGATGCCGTGGTGCGGACCTTGCAAGCGGCAGAGATTGCGGGGATTAGGGCGATTCTGCTGCATGCAATTTCGGAGCGGGCAAAGCGGTTCTACGAGAAATACGGGTTTGTAGCCTCGCCGGTTGATCCCATGACGCTCATGGTGACTGTGGCAGATGCGATGAAGTCGCTGAGCGGTGAAGATTAAGGTGTAAATACGCGCGCAACATTGACCCCACCCCCAAAATCATCCAGCAATTGCTTTCGTTCAAAATATGAGAATCGAACGGGATCATCCTTCGCGCGAAACGTGACCCGCCGCGGGAAATCGATTCACAAGATCAATCAATGACCTGCGTCGCTTTGGAATGGGGTCACCGTTGGATGCGTATTCACACTCTTTGCCCGAGGCCGCGGGCGTGATCTTGTCAAGGCTCAAGGGAGGCTCGGCATTGCCATCACGTTGATCGCGACTTTGGACCACTGGCGCCAGGAAATTCTCGGCGAGTCGGTGACAGCGCTTTGGTTCCGTCGCCCTTATAACGGGCGGGGTTAAGTCACCCTTCGTCATCGGCGGACTCCATCAACAGTATTGCCGAATCTGCTTTCCGACACGCACAACATCACGACGCCGCATGGTCACGGCAACTCGGGGAAAGACCGGCACCTCGCGGCGCGGTAGATTTTCATCATGCCCGCAATACGATTTGGATTGCTTTAATATAGATAGGCCAAGTCAGCGGCGAGAAAAAAGGCAAGAATTCAAGCGATAAAATGCAGCTCAACTATCTCATTGTTGGCGGGGGCATAATTGGTCTGTCGGTCGCGATGCAGATCCTTAAGCAGCGGCCTGGCGCCGCACTTATGGTACTCGAAAAAGAAGATGGACTGGCAAGACACCAGACATCTCACAACAGCGGTGTCGTTCACTCTGGTGTTTATTACGAGCCGGGGAGTTTGAAGGCGCGCTTCTGCCGAGATGGCATGATGGCGACGGTCGGCTTCTGCCAAGAACGTGGCATTCCATTTGAGCAATGCGGAAAACTTCTGGTCGCGACGAACGACGTAGAATTGGCGCGTATGGGCGCTCTAGAGCAAAGAGCCCAGGCTAACGGGCTAAATTTGGAGCGCCTCGACGCAGCCGAGTTAAAGCGGCGCGAACCGCGCATTAGCGGTCTCGGCGCGCTCCTTGTCCCAACCACCGGTATCGTGGAATATGCTGCGATCGCGCGCGAAATGGCGACATCGGTCCAAAGCGCTGGCGGAAAAATTTCGATTAACACGACGCTAACTGGCGTGCGAGAGGGGTCGCGCGGCGTTGTCGTGGAGACAACCCAGGGCGATTACAGTGCACGGGTTCTTGTCGGTTGTGCCGGACTCATGGCTGATCGTCTGGCTCGACTATGCGGAATTGAAACAGATTTCCAGATTGTGCCGTTCCGTGGCGAATACTGTCGGCTCCCGCCTGACAAGGATCGAATTATTCGGCATTTGATCTATCCGATTCCGGATCCTGCGTTGCCTTTTCTTGGGGTCCACCTGACACGGATGATCGGCGGCTACGTCACGGTCGGCCCGAATGCCGTGCTGAGCTTGGCGCGCGAAGGTTATCGAGGACGAGATTTCAAGCTCCGTGATATGGCAGAAATATTGGCGTTTCCTGGTTTCTGGCGTTTATTGGCCCGGCATCCGCGCGCGGGCGCTACGGAGCTTCTGAACTCGTGGAATCGCCATCGCTATCTCGCCCTGTGCCGGCGCTTTTGCCCCGAGCTAACGATCGAAGATATGCTGCCGCATCCCAGTGGTGTTCGCGCTCAGGCCGTTACGCGGGATGGAAAATTGTTGCATGACTTTTTGATACGACGCACGGCACATTCGGTTCACGTTTGTAATGCACCGTCACCGGCGGCGACATCGGCAATTCCCATCGGGCAGCATGTGGCAAGGTTGGCTATAGAAATGGTGCAAAGTTAACCGCTGTTCTTGCCGCATCTCGAAGCGGGCGCGGCTGTCGGTAAGGAGCAAGAAGCTGGCCGCGCACACAACGAGATGAGTGCCTAGTTGCCGACTCCTAGGAACCTTCTTCATCTCTCATGCAGTGGCCCCATCCCAAAAGCAGACTTCGACGCCCAAGAACGTCGCATGAGTGGGCCGGTTATTTCCTGCGGGTCGCTGACCGCATTTTGGCCCCGCTGTCCCCTCATGGGAGGGGCTGCTGCACCCCCACGATTCCGGGTTTATCACCCTGGACCTGGTGCCCCGGAGTGCGGCACAATCCCTGATATCCGGTGTTCGGTACCGCGGAAATCCTTGATTTTTCTGGCGAATTTGGGAATCCAGGTCCCCCAGCCAAGTATTCATTACGGCCTTTTGTTCGCATTTTTGTTCGAGGGCCGCCCTGAGAGCGGAAATAATCTTTGCGTGTCCTTATCCCGTTGCTTTAGTTTTTATCCGCTGCCTGAGACTATGCGCTAAATCGCCATGTTTTTCTTGCATTTCAATAGTCCCGGCCTTCCGGGGATTTTTCTGGCGCTCGCCGCCATCGCCTATCAGATCCTGGCACTGAGGGCGGTGGCGCGGTTCAAGCTGCGCAACGGCGGCGGATCGTTCCGGCCGCCGGTGAGTGTTCTCGTTCCCGCGCACGGCCTGCAGCCAAAACTCTATGAGTGTCTGCGCTCGGTCTGCGATCAAGACTACCCTGTCTACCAGGTGCTGTTCGGTTTGCATTCCCCCGACGACCCGGCACGGCCCGTCATCGAGCGCATTGTCGCCGAATTTCCCGGCCGCAACCTCGAGCTCGTCATCGACGGTTATAGGATCGGGGCCAACCCGAAGAACTGCAATCTCGCCAACATGTATCCGTCCGCCAAGTACGACGTCATCGTGATGGTGGACAGCGACATCAAGGTCGAACGCGACTTTTTGGCCACCGTCGTCGAGCCGCTGGAGGATTCGGCAGTCGGCGGCGTTACCTGCATCTATAAGGCGGCGGCCGAAAACGGTTTGCCGTCGCAGCTCGGCGCTTTGGCGATCAACGATTGGTTCATTCCGTCCGCCCTGGTCGATCTCGGCATGCGCGAAATCGATATCTGCTATGGCGCTGCGATCGCGGTCACCCGGGATTCCCTCGATTCGATCGGCGGGTTCGCGGCGATGGGGTCCGCGGTCGCTCAGGATTACGTCTTCGGCAAGAAGCTGAACCGCCACGGCTATCGCATCGCCTTGGCGCCTTGTGTAGTCGAGACGATCGTCTCCGAGCCGCATCTCGGATCGTTGTTCCGTCATGAGCTGCGCTGGAACCGCGCGGTGCGCGCCTGCCGCCCCTTCGATCACGGGCTGTCGGTGGTGACACATTCGCTGCCGCTTTCCGCTCTTCTCCTGATGCTTCCCTATCCGACCCTGCTGGGCGGAGCGCTTATTGCCACCATAGTAGCCTTGCGCATCGTCTTGCATCACCTCGTACGAGCGCGGATTCCGATAGCGGGGCACCCGCAGCCCTGGCTGGTTCCGGCGCGCGAATGCTTGACCTGCGGCGTTTGGCTGGCGAGTTTCTTCGCCAAGACCGTGCGCTGGGGCAAGCACCGGCTGGTCATTGACGGCGATTACAGCATGTCGGTTGCCGAAGACGGCGGACCGTAAGGCGTCTGCGTGAAACGCCTAATCGTCACGGCCGATGATTTCGGCCTTTCCATTCCCGTCAATGAAGCGGTTGAAGAAGCGCACAGACGTGGAATCCTTACTGCCGCGAGCTTGATGGTCGGCGCGCCCGCCGCGGAAGATGCCGTGAACCGCGCCCGCCGCATGCCGAAACTCGGTGTCGGTCTTCATTTGGTTCTTGTCGACGGCCAGCCGCTTTCTCCTATCGAAGATGTTCCGGACTTGCTTGAACCCGACGGCCTGTTCTCTCGCGACCTGTTCCGTAAAGGTGCCGAAATCTTTCTTCGTTCGGAGACGCGGGCGCAAATGGATTCCGAAGTCGAGTCCCAATTCGAAGCCTTCCGGCGCACGGGCTTGCCCCTCGATCACGTCAACGGGCACCATCATTTCCATCTTCATCCCAGCGTCGCGGCGAGCATCGCCGCCCGGGCCGCGCGTTTCGACGTCCGCGCCGTACGCGTTCCCAATGAGCCGTTCCTCAGTTCCTGGCGGGCGATGGATGGCGGCTTGAAGCGGCGTTTCGCGACCTGGCTTTTCCACCTGCCGCAGGTTTTGTCGCTGAAACGCCGGTTGAGATCCGTCGGCATCGCCGCCAACGACCGGATATTCGGATTGAACGACAGCGGCGCCATGACCCGCACGACCGTTCTGAAATTTCTCGAGCATTTGCCCACCGGCGTTTCCGAGCTTTATTGCCATCCCGCCACCCGCCGGTGGGACACCCCCTTTCCGATCCGGCCGGACTACCGCTGTGTCGAAGAATTCGAGGCGCTGGTCGATTCGGAGGTCGTGGCCGCGGTTAAGCGCCTGCGGATCGAGCTCATCCCGTTCGCGGCGCTCGCGGCGCCTCACCGGACTTAGACGAGAGATTTAGTGAAAGCGAAATTCCTCTTGGCCGCGCTTGCGGGCTTGGGGCTCGGAACCGCCTTGGTGGCCTATTACGGCCTCGACGCGGTGGGAAGCGATTTCCTCGCCGCCGGCTGGTGCGGCCTGGCCGCCATCACGGCATTTCAACTTTTGCCGGTTGCCGCCTGCGGTTTCGCCTGGCGGATTATTGCAGAGAATGGGCGGCGCGGCTCAAGCCTCGTCTTTCTTTGGGCCCGGTACATCCGCGACGGCATCGGCAATCTCTTCGCCCTAATTCCGGGTGCCGGTGAAATCGCCGGTACGCGCGCGCTCGCCCTTCACGGGATCGACGCCCGCCTTGCCGCCGCGACCACGATCGTCGACATGACGGCCGAATTGCTGGCCCAAGCCGCCTTTACCGCGATCGGGCTCCTGCTCCTCTTTCTCGACCGCCCGGGGGAGCCGATTTTGTATTGGGGCGCCTGGGGCTTAGCGTTTGCCATTCCCGCTGCGCTGGGATTCTTCATTGCCCAACGCGCCGGGCTTTTCAAACTCGTCGATCCCATCGTCGAGCGATTCGCGCAGTCATTTCATTATGCATCGGGCGGCCCCAATCTCCACGAAGCGATTGTGGCCCTCTATCGCCGCCCGAGCCGCATTTCCGCCAGTTTTCTCATTCATCTTACGGCTTGGATTTTGGCGGGGGCCGGGACCTGGGTGGCGCTGCAATTCATCGGGCATCCGCTGCCGCTATCCCAGGCCATTGTCATCGAAAGTTTGGTCTTTGCCTTGCGCAGTGCGGCCTTCATCGTGCCGTGGGGCGCCGGAATTCAGGAAGGCGGCTACGTCGTGGTTGGTGCCGTCTTCGGCTTACCCCCGGAGGCGGCGCTCGCCATTTCACTACTCAAGCGCGCGCGCGACCTCGTCCTGGGCGTTCCGGCCGCCGCCGCCTGGCAGCTTTTGGAAGGCCAACGTATCTGGCGCCGGACCAAGGCCCGCCCTCATCGTTAGCGGCGAATAACCGCTGAACCCGATTTCACTCTGCTAAACTGGCGCCGATGATGTCGCATTCGCCGTCCAAAGAAGCCTTCGTTTCCGCCGCTTTCGAGCGCGCCTATGGGGCCGTTCTGGCCCAACTGGTGGAATTGTCCCGCCGCCGCGGCTGGTTCGTCATCGCCGTTGCTGCGATCGCGACCGTGCTCTGCGGCTTTTACGCGGCCAACCATATGGGGATTGAAACCGATCCCAATAAGCTGCTTTCCCCCGACCTTCCCTACCGCAAAACCTTCCTCGAATTCAGCCACTCCTTCCCGATGCTGGGCGACAATCTCGTCATCGTGATCGAGGGCGGCACCACCGATCAGGCCGAAGACGCCGCCGCCTCTCTGGTCGCACGCTTCAAGAAGCGCCCCGATCTTTTCGACAACGTCTTTGCGCCCACGGTCGATCCGTTCTTCCGCACGAACGGACTTTTATTTTTGGATCCACCGGAATTGCAGGATCTCTCCGGCCAACTCGCTTCGGCCGAGCCGTTCATCGCAGCCCTCGGGCAGGACATGAGTCTTCGCGGACTGTTTCAGGTCATGGGTCTTGCGGCCGACGCCGTTGCCAGCGGCGATGCCAATTCCGAAATCCTTGAAGCAAATCTTCGGCGCATTGAATGAAACCATTACAGCAAAGCTCGACGGCAAACCGGCGACGCTGAGCTGGCGCGCGCTGCTCTCGCCAAAGCCGCTTTCGCCTTCGGAAAAGCGCCAGATCATCGTTGTGACGCCGAAACTCTCCTTCAAGTCGCTCTCGCCGGCGGACGCGGCGATTGCCGAAATCCGCAAGGCCGGCGGCGAGCTTGGCCTCGGGGCGCCCGGGACGCCTCAACTCCTCGTTACCGGGGGTGCGGCCCTAGACAATGACGAGATGAAAAGCGTGATGGATGGCGTGGGCCTCGCCAGCGTCATCTCCTTGGTGTTGGTGACATTGGTCGTTTTCGTCGGCTTGCGCTCGCCGCGCCTTGTTGTAGCCGCCGTTGCCACTCTTCTCATGAGCTTGGTCTGGACCGCGGGCTTTGCGGCCATCGCCGTCGGCCACCTCAATCTCATCTCCGTCGCTTTCGCCGTGCTTTTCATCGGCCTTGCGGTCGATTTCAGCATCCAATTCGGCCTTCGTTACCGGGAAGGCGTGGACGCCGGACATTCGCAAGCCGATTCGTTGCGGGAGGCCGCGGTCGGCACGGGAGCCGCGATCGGATTGGCGGCGTTGTGCGCGGCGATCGGCTTTTTCTCTTTCGTGCCGACCGCCTATATCGGCCTTTCCGAGCTCGGCATTATTGCCGGCGGCAGCATGTTCATCGGCCTATTCGCTACCCTGACAGTTTTGCCCGCATTTCTCGCGATCCTGCCGGTGCGCCCAAATCCCTCGGCCGCCGGGCAGATCGTGGGGCCGGTGCGTTTCGGGCGCTTTTCCGAACACCATGCCGGCAAGATATGCCTTGGAGCCTTGGCGCTCGGCCTGTTGTCGCTGTCGTTTCTGCCCGGCGCACGGTTCGATTTCGATCCTATTCATCTTAAGGATCAGAACACGGAATCGGTTCGCGCCTATTTGGATCTGACGCAAGACAGCGAGTCGTCGCCCTATACCATCAATATCGTCGAACGCGATTTGGCGGCGGCGGATGCGCTGGCGCAGAAGCTAGACAAACTCCCGGAAGTCGCAGGCACGGCGACCTTGACCTCCTTCATCCCGAAGGACCAGGACGCGAACTCGCCATCATCGACAACATGTCGATCTTTCTCGGACCCATCCTGCGGCCTGCGCCGAGCGCGCCGCCGGAAACCGCCGCCGAACGGAAAAATGCAATCAATTCGTTCCGCGCCAGATTGGATGCCCTTGCCGCTTCGCCCAAGGCGGGAGACTTGACCGGTTCCGCGCGCGAGCTTTCCGGCCTTCTTGACCGTCTTCCGGCGAATGCCGATGACCACGTCTATCAGGATTTGGAAACCGCGCTCCTCGCCAACCTGCCGGCTCGCCTCGACGGGCTTCGCCAAAGCCTGAAGGCCGGCCCGGTGACGATCACGGATCTGCCGGCCGATATCAAACAGCGATACGTAACGTCTGATGGCCAGGCCCGCGTCGAAGTTTATCCCAAAGAGAATCTTGAACAGCAAAAGCCGCTCATCCGTTTCGTCAAGGCCGTGCGCGCCATTGCGCCCGATGCCACCGATACGCCGGTGGTTCTGTTGGAAGGCGGCACCACCGTCATCAATTCGTTCAAAGAAGCGGGTGCCATCGCCTTCGTCGCCATCACGATCCTGCTGCTCGTCGTCCTGCGCAGCGTGATTGAGACCTTGTTTGTGCTGCTGCCGCTGATGCTGGCCAGCGCCTTGACAGCGGCTATTGCGGTCTTGCTCGGCATTCCCTTCAACTTCGCCAATGTGATCGCGATACCGTTGCTATTTAGCTTGGGTGTAGCCTTCGGGCTCTATCTGGTCATGCGATACCGTGAAACGGGAAATGTCGCCGACCTGATGCACAGCAGCACGCCGCGCGCCGTAGTTTTCAGCGCGCTGACGACAATGGTTTCCTTCGGGAGCCTGATGATCTCGAGCCATCGCGGCACCGCCAGCATGGGGCAATTGCTCGCCCTGTGCCTCACCCTCGCCCTGACGTGCACGGTGATCGTCTTGCCGGCGCTGTTGGCGTGGCGGGCGCGGCGGACAAGCTAGAGCGGGATGATTTCAGGTTAGCCCATAGCCGGCGTTTTTGAAGTAGTTGGCGCACTCCTGTGGTGTGAAGGCGTCGAGGAGTTGGCCGATGCTGGCACAGACGGCTTCGATGGTACGCGCGGCCGCCCTGCGCAACAGGTGCTTGAGCTTGGCAAACACCTGTTCGATGGGATTGAGGTCTGGCGAATATTTCGGCAGGAGGAACAGCTTGGCGCCGGCCGATCGGATGGCTCGGCGAATGGCTCTTCCCCGATGGCTGCCGAGATTGTCCATGATAACGATGTCGCCGGGCCTCAGGGTGGGGACGAGGACTTTCTCGACATAGACCTGGAATCTTTCGCCATTGATCGGACCGTCGATGAGCCATGGCGCATCGATGCGATCGTGGCGCAGCGCCGCCAAGAACGTCATGGTTTTCCAGTGGCCGTAAGGAGCCTTGGCCCTGAGCCTCCTGCCCTGCGGCGCCCATCCCCTGAGCGGCGCCATGTTGGTCTTGGTCCAGGTTTCGTCGATGAATACCAAGCGCTCAGGTTCAATCCGGTTCTGATATTTTGTCCACTGCTCACGCCTTCGCGCGACGTCGGGACGATCCTGTTCGCTGGCGAGTACCGTTTTTTTTAAAACTCAGCTTCTCGGCATGGACGAAGTTCCAGACCGACCGATAGTCGACCTTGAGGCCGCGCTCGGCGAGTTCGGCCACCAGCCCGCGCAGCGTGAAGTCTCGTTCCTTGATCCGTTGCACCAGAAAGATGTGGTGCTCGCCTCGAATGGCCTTCGGCTTGTGCCCGCCCATCTTGCCCGGCGCCACGCTCCCCGTCTCCCGGAACCGCCGGACCCACTTGATCACCGTACTGACCCCGAGCTCAAATTGTGCCGCCGCCCGGTGCCGCGACAGGCCGCCCTTCTCAACCGCTGAAACAACACGCTCTCGAAGATCGATAGAATAGGGTTTCGCCATACCTCCTGGCCTCCACTCCAGCCAAAAGGTTAAATCAGAAATTCCCCGACTTGGGAATCCCCAATCAATTCCGCTAAAAATCATCCCGCTCTAGTCCGCCCTCAACGCGGAGCGGTCAGCTGTTAAATCAACCCCGCTTGATCTAGTCGTGCCAATACTCCGCCAGCAGGCCGTCGACCAATCGATAGAAATCCGTGAAAGAGACTTCAACGTGCCGTCCCGTCGGCGTCAGAGCTCTGAATTGGCCGGTTTGCGTGCCGGCGAATAAAGAGCGCGCCGCAACTCGGTCTCCCCGCCACGACATCCGTCAAAGCGAAGCGTCCGCCGGGAAAGGCGCTCCACAGAGCCTTGAGTTTTACCGCAACACCCGAGGCGTCACTTGGCGCATCCGGCGTCGGGTCGTGACCGAAGAAATCCGGGCTTAGAAAGGCCGGCGCTCGCTCAAAATTTCCCGTTGCCAGTGCTTCCGTAAAGAATTGGGCGACACGCTCGCCATTCGCCCGCGCGGCCTTGCTATCGGCATGTATGTCGGGCGATCGCGCCACCAAATCTCAAACCTCTGGCCCAAAAGACGCCGTAAGCCCCATCCAAACGCTATTTGGCAGAGATCTTGGTATCGACGCCGGCGTCCTGCATCGCCCGCTTGGCGATCGCCGCCCAATCGAGATCCCCGTCGCCTTGTGCCACTGAAGCCAGAAACCGGTCGCGGATGATTGCGGCGAAGGGCAGCGGCACCGAAAGCGCGTCCGCCGATTGAAGTAGAAGCCGCGTGTCCTTGAGGCCGAGCGGAAGCTTAAATCCGGCCGGCGAATATTTTTCTTCGAGAATGATTTTTCCGTAGTTCTTATAGACCGGTGCCGCGAACAAGGTTTCGGTCAGCACTTCGTAAAGCTTCTCCGGGTCGACGCCGGCTTTGGCGTTGAGGGCGATGCCCTCGGCCAACCCTTCGATGACGCAGGTGATCAAGAAATTCCCGGTCAGCTTGATGAGATTGGCGTGGCTCGGCTGCTCGCTCACGACAAAGACCCGCTGGCCCATCGCGTCCATCACCGGCTTTGCCTTTTCGACCGCTGCCGCGTCGCCGGCGGCGACAATGAAAAGTTTCGCCGCCGCCGCCGCATCCGGCCGGCCGAAGACGGGCGCCGCCACATAGCCCTGCCCGGCTTTGGAATGTAGTTCAGTCAACCGTTCGGAGAGCGCCACCGAAACCGTGCTCATCGAAAGATGGACGCTGTTCCGCCGCATCGCCGAAGCTAGTCCGGTCTTTCCGAACATCACCGCTTCGAGGGCCGCATCGTCGGACAACATCGTGACGATCACTTCGCCGCCGACGGTAGCGGGGGTCGCGGCAATCATCGCGCCGTCGCGCGCCAATTCCTTGGTCGGCTCGGGGCTGCGGTTGTAGACGCTCACCCGATGACCGGCCTTGATCAGGTTGCGCGCCATCCCTCGGCCCATGCTCCCCAAGCCGATGACTCCGACGTCCATATTGGTCTCCTTGCTGAGCGGCTGAAACGAAGGGCTATTCCGCGGCGTCAATTCCGCGCGGTTCGGTTTTGACAGCGTGAAGGCCTTGGGACTGGATTTCCGCCGCCGCCTTTTTCAGATTGTGAAAGGAGCGCATCGAGAACGGAATGCTGGCGATATAGGCAAGCAGCACGGCGATGCAGGTTTCCCAGGGGGCGCTGACGAGGAATGCCGCGAGCAGCCCGACCAAGAGCAGCGTCGGCAACACCAGCCCGTGCGGCACCTTGAATTTCTTGAAAGAGTAAGTCGGTATCCGGCTGACTTCGAGAGCCGCCGTGCTCACGATGATAATGCCATTCAGGATTGGCGACTGGAAATAGGCCGGGCCGAATTCGAAGCTCAGCAGCATTGGCAGCAAAACGATCGCCGCACCGGCAGGGGCCGGAACGCCGGTAAAATAATTATAGGCCCAAGCCGGAAGATCGGATTCCCGGGATTTCGTGTTAAATCGCGCTAGGCGCAAAGCGCAGCAAACGCTGAACAACAGGACCAGCGCCCAGCCGACGCCGCGGGCGGTCCCCATCGTCCAGAAATACAGAACGACGGCAGGCGCCACGCCGAAGCTGACAAAATCGGAAAGCGAATCGAGTTCGGCGCCGAATTGGCTGGTGCCGCCCAAAAGGCGTGCAATTCGCCCGTCAAGAGCGTCAAAAATGCCGGAAGCCATCAGGGCGAAGACCGCCGCCTCCCATTTCCCTTGAATACCGAACCGGATCGCGGTCATCCCGGCGCACAATGCCAGCACCGTCAAAATATTCGGGATCAGCATATTGATCGACTGACCCTTGAGACGGCTGCGGCGCTTGCGGAACATCGTCATGACCCCGGCGCCACGAGAGCTTCGGAGATCACCGTCTCGCCGCCGACCGCACGTTGACCGACCCGCACATGCAGACGATGGCCGGGCGGCACGTAAACGTCGACGCGGCTCCCAAAGCGGATAATGCCGAAACGCTCTCCGGCGCGAACCTTTTGGTTGACCGTAAGCCCGCACACGATGCGCCGCGCGATCAGCCCGGCGATCTGCACGAAAGCCAAATCATGGCCGGTCGCCGTCGTCATGCGGATCGCCATGCGCTCGTTGAGCTCGCTCGCCTTATCCAAGGCGGCGTTGACGAATTTTCCGGGGCAGTAGGCAAGCTTGGTGATAACGCCATCGGCGGGAACCCGGTTCACGTGAACGTCGAAGATGTTCAAAAAAATGCTGACCCGTTGGCGGGGCGCCGTTCCCATTTCGAGCTCGGGCGGCGGCGGCGCCTCGGCGATCGCGCTGATGATACCATCGGCCGGGCTCACCACGAGATGGGGTTCTTCCGGAGGCACCCGTTTCGGATCGCGAAAGAAATAGGCGCACCAGGCGGTCGCAATCGCACCGATCCATCCCAAAGGCTGGGCGACGAAGCCGAGAATTACCGTGGCGATGGCAAAGCCGACGATGAACGGCCAGCCAGCGGGATGAAGCCCGGGAAGCGGAAATCGATCCAAAATTGCTCCTTTGTGATGCGTCGCGTCGCGATCAAATTGACGGGATTTCGGCCAATCTAACCGAAAAGCAAGGAATTGTAACCTGTTAGCCAAAAATGCCGGCCGCCTATACCTTTTGTTAAGCGGCCAGGTGCGAGACTGGCGGCTCTCCGAAACGCCGGACTCGCGGAAAGAATTCGAGCCGACGACCCTCCCGACACGCGATCCGGCCAATGTCGCAGCAGGACCCTCGCCGCCCCCGGCTACGGACAAATTCTCCGGGCCGGACGCGCCGTCTGTCCTCGAATTCGGATTCAGACATTGCAACCGGCCCTATCGCGGAACCTTGACCCGCGACAAATGCCAGGCCCCGGTCAAGCTCCACGGCCACGTCGGCGAATTGCCCTTCAGCGCCCAATCTCCGCCGGCGCGCCGTGAAATCCTGCGTTTGATGAATCACAAATCCGTGCACGGTCGGCTTCAATTGGCGGCGGGCCAGCGGATCGTCTTCCACGGCGAACCCGCGATCAACTTGCCGTTCACCGGCATCGACGTCGTGACCGCGATCGTTCAGACCTTGATCGAAGAGGAAAGCACGATCACACCGATATTGACCCGCCTCAAAGAAGCCGAAGCCTATTTCGTCGCGGACGCAGCTTCCTCGCCGGCCGCTACTTCTTCGCCGGCAAAGTGAACACCTGACCGGGATAGATCATATCCGGATCCCAAGATCTGATCCTTATTGGCTTCAAAAATGATCGTGAATTCGGGGCCGCTCCCGTAACGCCGCCGCGCGATGCGCCATAGGCTGTTGCCCGGCTGAACGATCACCGAGTTCCCGGTCACCGCTTCCGCCATATGTTCAGAGCGGGCGAAAGGAAGCTCAATCCGCGCCGTCACCTTTCCGTTCGAATCGACTTCATCGACGCGCAGGCGGTAAGTCCCCGGTGCGACATCGCGCCCCGGCCGCAATGTCCATCGTCCGGATTCCGCGGCAATGGTTTCGCCCAAGAGGTCGTTATCCAAATAGACGCGGAGCGTCGCGCCGGGCTTAGCACGACCGCCCAAGGCGACCTTTCCGTTTTCGTCATAATCGATGACGTCGAGCATCAAGCCGCCGGCTTGCACGTCGGTCGGCGTCTTTGGCGCTTGCACCACTTCCGGCGGCACGCCCTCGCCCGGCACCTTGAGAACCAGCGCGCCCGAGGATTTCTCATTTTCGCGGCCGGCGATATCCTTGTGCGGTTCCGGAACCACGAGAACCACCGAACTTTTCGACTCGATCGGTTTTTGTCCCGCGCTTTGTGCACGCAGACTGAGATTAAGGCTGCCCGGCTTCAGCGGCTGACCCGGCACCCAAACCCATTCGCCGTTCTGATCGGCGCTGGCCCGGCCGATTTCCTGGCCGCCGTCCAAAATCGTGACGTCCGAATTGGGCGCGGCGCGTCCGGCAACGACAGCATTGCCTTCGGGATCGATGCGAACGACGTCAAAGGAGGGGAGGATTTGGGGTCCGGCGACCGGGCTCTGTCCCGTGGTATGAGCCGGCTTTTCCGGCGCGGTGGGAGCAGCATTGGCCTGCGGCTTGCCTTCGGGCAATGCCGATTCCGGCGGCGGCGCGGGCGCCTCAGTTCCTTTGCCGCCCGATTCTGAGCCGCCTGGACTTGCGCCATTGCGGCCATAGTAGATCGCCACCGCCACCGCGACGACAATGAACCCGATCATAACGAGAACGGCGATTCGCTTCATCGCTTTCTGAATCACGGCCGCTGGGGGATAGGAACGACACCGGCGGGCGCCACCGTAATACGGGGAATCCGGCCTTGCAACCGGTTGTCCCGCCATTCGGACAGGGTGGCGGCGGAGCTTGGCCTTTACGCGGGATTTGTCTACGTTCCTGGCCCCCGGCGATGCCGGGCATAACCGCGCCGTCCGAGCAGGAGATATGACCGAAATCCGCGCCATCTGCCTCTATTGCGCCTCGTCCCGCGGCCGCAAACCGGTGTTTAGCGAGGCCGCGGCGCGATTCGGCGCCCTTCTGGCTGAACGGGGCCTCAGCCTCATTTACGGCGGCGGACATGTCGGGCTGATGGGGGTTGCCGCGGACGCGGTGCTCGCCGCAGGCGGCAAGGTCGTTGGCGTCATTCCGCGCTTTCTCGTCGATATCGAAGTCGAGCACCGCGGCATCACCGATCTGGTCGTCGTCGGGAGCATGCACGAGCGCAAGCAGAAAATGTTCGAGCTCGCCGACGGATTCGTCATTTTCCCCGGCGGATTGGGAACGCTCGACGAGGCCGTCGAAATCATCACCTGGAAACAGCTTAGCCTTCACGACAAGCCGATCGTCCTCCTCGATCTCGACGGTTATTGGGGGATGTTCCTGAAGCTCATCGAGGATGCAGTCGCCATGGGCTTCGCCAAGCCCGCCGTCAAAGGCCTCTTCACGGTCGTCAAAACCGTCGACGAAATTCTTCCCGCCCTTTCCCAAGGCCCACGGGACCGTGTCCGCCCCGCGCCCAGCCGGATATAGCGCGCCGGATATGAGATGCGGAAAGCCCTGCGGTGCCGCTCCATGATATGATTCGGTCTAAAGGGGGCGTCGTGAGCGCGGAAGTCCGGGGAACGGAAATCGGGTTTGCAGCGGCGGCCATAATGAAGGAGCCCGCATGAAGAAGATCAAAGTCAAAAACCCCATCGTCGATATCGACGGCGACGAAATGACGCGGATCATCTGGGGCAAGATCAAAGAGAAACTGATCCTCCCCTATCTCGACATCGTCCTCGAGACCTACGACCTCGGCATCGAGAACCGCGACCGCACCGACGACAAGGTGACGGTGGATGCGGCGAACGCGATCAAGAAGCGCGGGGTCGGCGTCAAATGCGCGACCATCACCCCGGACGAAGCGCGGGTGAAGGAATTCAACCTCAAGAAAATGTGGGCGTCGCCCAACGGCACCATCCGCAACATTCTGGGCGGCACGGTTTTCCGCGAGCCGATCATCTGCCGCAACGTGCCGCGCTTGGTTCCCGGCTGGACCGCGCCCATTGTCATCGGCCGCCATGCCTTCGGCGACCAATATCGCGCGACCAATTTCCGCGTGCCTGGCCCCGGCAAGCTGACCATGACCTTCACGCCGAAAGACGGCAAGCCGGTGATTTACGATGTGTTCGACTTCGAAGAGCCCGGTGTCGCGATGGGCATGTACAATCTGGACGAGTCGATTGCCGGATTCGCCCGCGCCTGTTTCAATTACGGCCTCGACCGCAAATGGCCGGTCTACCTTTCCACCAAAAACACGATTCTCAAGATCTATGACGGGCGGTTCAAAGATATTTTCGCCGAGATCTTCGCCAAGGAATTCGCCGATAAGTTCAAAGCCGCGAATATCGTTTACGAGCATCGCTTGATCGACGACATGGTCGCCTGCGCGCTGAAGTGGAGCGGCGGCTTCGTGTGGGCCTGCAAGAATTACGACGGCGACGTGCAATCCGACACGGTCGCCCAGGGATTCGGTTCGCTCGGCCTCATGACATCGGTGCTGCTCACCCCCGACGGCAGAACCGTCGAAGCCGAAGCCGCCCATGGCACGGTGACACGTCATTTCCGCGAACACCAAAAAGGCCGCCCGACCTCGACCAATCCCATCGCTTCGATCTTCGCCTGGACGCGGGCGCTATCGGAATCGCGCCAAATTCGACGATACGCCTGAGCTTGGAAACTTTTCGCAGGCGCTGGAAAAAATCTGCGTCGAGACCGTCGAGTCGGGCTTCATGACCAAGGATTTGGCGCTGCTCGTCGGCCACAATCAAAAGTGGCTCACCACCGAGCAATTCCTCGACAGGCTCGACGAGAATTTGAGAAAGGCGATGGGGTAGGTTCGACGCGAGTCGGGCGCGCTTCGGGCGCGTTACCCTCGCGTCAGGATCGCGCGGCAGCAGCCGGTCTTGTTGCCCCACCGGCGTTGCCGGAGCCTATTGCCTGCTCGATTGCACTCAGCGCATCGCCCAGAGCATCCACATTCGGCCCGCCAGCTTGGGCCATGTCCGGGCGCCCGCCCCCGCCCTTGCCGCCCAAGGCTTCCGAGCCGACCCTGACTAATTGAACCGCATCGAAGCGCGACGTTAAATCCGGCGTAATCCCTACCACCAGCGACGCCTTGCCCTCGGCGGAACTCGCCAGCGCCACGACGCCGGAGCCGATTTGTTTCTTCAGATCATCGGCCATGGGCTTCAGTTCCTTGGCGGGCACGTCGCCCAGCAAGCGGCCGGCAAATTTGATTCCGCCGATGTCCTTGAACGCGGGCGCTTCGGACGCGCCGCCGCCGGAAGCGAGCTTGCGCCGCGCCTCCGACAACTCACGCTCGAGTTTTCTTCGTTCTTCAACAAGCGCCAGAACCCGGGCCGGAACATCGGCGGGCGAAACCCTCAGCGCGCTGGCGGCCTCGTTCAAGCGCCGCTCCTGCTCGTCCATATAGTCGATCGCGGCCTCGCCGGTGAGGGCCTCGATCCGGCGAACGCCGGAGCCCACCGCCGATTCGCCGACGATCTTGAACAAGCCGATATCGCCGGTGCGCCGGACATGCGTTCCGCCACAAAGCTCGATGGAAAAGCGCTCAGCCTCGCCGCCGCCCATGGAGACGACGCGAACCTCGTCGCCGTATTTCTCGCCGAACAGCGCCAGCGCGCCCTGATCGACCGCCTCCTTCGGCGTCATGAAGCGGGTCATCACATCGGAATTCATCCGCACCCGGGCGTTGACCTCGGATTCGATGGTCTCGATTTCTTCAGGCGTGAGCGTCTTTGGATGGCTGAAATCGAAGCGCAGCCGGTCGTCGGCAACGAGCGAACCTTTCTGCGTCACGTGATCGCCGAGAGTCCGGCGCAATGCCTCGTGGAGCAGATGGGTCGCCGAATGATTGGCGCGGAGCTTGGTGCGCCGCGTGCCGTCGACGCGAAGCTCGACGATCTCGCCCAGCTTGACCTTGCCCTTGATCATGCGACCGAGATGGACGAAGACGTCGCCGGCATGGCGCCGGGTATCGGAAACCGTGAATTCGGCGCCGTGCTCGGTAAACAGAATTCCGGTATCGCCCTGCTGGCCGCCGGATTCGCCGTAGAACGGCGTTTGATTGGTGACGATGGCGGCCTCGCGCCCGGCTTCGAGCTCGCGCAATTCGTTGCCGTCGGCGGCGATGATGGCGACGATCTCGCCTTCCGCCAATTCATGGGCGTAGCCCAAAAACTCGGTGGGGCCGGTGCGCTCCCGGATTTCAAACCAGATGCGATCGGTAGCGGCCTCACCCGACCCGGTCCAGGATTTCCGCGCCTCGACGCGCTGACGTTCCATAGCCTGATTAAAACCGTCGGTATCCACTTTGCGCCCCTGGGCGCGCAGCACGTCTTCGGTGAGATCGAGGGGAAAGCCGAAGGTGTCGTAAAGCTTGAACGCGACTTCGCCGGGAAGGGCCGCATGCTTGCCGAGAGCGGCGGTTTCTTCTTCCAACAGCTTCAGGCCGCGATCGAGAAGTCTGGCGGAAGCGGGTTTCCTCGTGGCGAAGCGTGTCGGTCACCAGGGCTTGCGCCCGGACCAATTCCGGATAGGCCTGGCCCATTTGCGAAACCAAAATCGGCACCAGCCGCCACATGGCGGGATCGCGCATCCCCAGCATGTGAATGTGGCGCATGGCCCGGCGCATGATCCGGCGCAGCACATAACCGCGGCCTTCATTGGACGGCAGCACGCCATCGGCAATCAGAAAGCAGCTGGCGCGCAGGTGATCGGCGATCACCCGATGCGAGACCGCTTGCGGCCCATCCGGGGCTTTGCCGGTCAATTCGGCGGAAGCCAGAATGAGCGCGCGGAGAATATCGGTATCGTAACTGTCGTGGACGCCTTGCAGCACCGCGGCCAGCCGCTCCAGCCCCATGCCAGTGTCGACCGACTGGCGGGGTAGCGGCACCCGCTTGCCGTCTTCGGTCTGCTCGTATTGCATGAAGACGAGATTCCAGATTTCGACGAAGCGGTCGCCATTCTGATCGGGGCTGCCGGGCGGGCCGCCTTTGAGCTCCGGCCCGTGGTCGTAAAAAATTTCGGTACAGGGGCCGCAGGGGCCGATATCGCCCATCGACCAGAAATTGTCGGCGGTGGCGATGCGCAAAATCCGGCTCTCCGGCAGTCCGGAAATTTTCCGCCAATTGTCGAAGGCTTCTTCGTCGTCGGCATAGACGGTGACGGTAAGGCGATCCGCGGCAATTTTGAATTCCTGGGTGATCAGGCGCCAGGCAAATTCGATTGCGGCGTCCTTGAAGTAGTCGCCGAAGGAAAAATTGCCGAGCATCTCGAAAAACGTGTGATGCCGCGCGGTATAGCCGACATTGTCGAGATCGTTGTGCTTGCCGCCGGCGCGCACGCATTTTTGGGCCGTCACCGCGCGGCTGTAGGGCCGCGTTTCGACGCCGGTGAAGATGTTCTTGAACTGGACCATGCCGGCGTTCGTGAACAGCAGGGTTGGGTCGTTATGCGGGACCAGCGGGCCCGACGGCACGGCTTCGTGGCCGTTGCGGGCGAAGAAATCGACGAAGGCGGCGCGGATGTCGTCCGAACTATTCATTTCTCAGCAAATGTAACCAGTTCTCAGTAAATGTAAGCGGTCTTTGGCACCCCGAAAAGCCCGGAAAACTGCGGATTTCTCGAGATCTCCGGGGGACCCGGAATATCCTTAGGCGGAAACGTCCCCTGGAGTGGCTTGTAGCCTTTGCCTTATCCCCTGTCTAGGTTCTCCATCCGGCGCGCCACTTCCTAAGCCGCGCATTTCCCAGAAGAAAAACGACTTAAGAAAAGCCGCGCAAAGAAAAAGGGCGCAGCCAGAGCCGCGCCCCGAGTTGGGGCTAAATCGATTGCCGGAATTATTCGCTGGTGACGGGTTCTTCCTCGGAGCTGGGGCCGCTCATCATGGAGTCGGCAACAAGCCCGGCATTCTGGCGGATCGCGATTTCGATTTTGGCGGCGATTTCCGGGTTCTGTTTCAGAAAGGCGCGGGTGTTCTCCCGGCCCTGGCCGATGCGCTGGCCGTCATAGGAGAACCAGGCGCCGGATTTTTCGACGATCCCGGCCTGAACGCCGAGGTCGATGATCTCGCCGAGCTTGGAAATGCCTTCTCCGTACATGATGTCGAATTCGACCACGCGGAACGGCGGGGCGACTTTGTTCTTCACCACCTTGACCTTGGTCTGATTGCCGACCACCCGGTCATGGTCCTTGATGGCGCCGATGCGCCGGATATCGAGGCGAACCGAGGCATAGAATTTCAGGGCGTTACCGCCGGTGGTGGTTTCCGGATTGCCGAACATGACGCCGATCTTGAGCCGTATCTGATTGATGAAGATGACGAGGCAGTGCGAGCGGGAAATCGAACCGGCGAGCTTGCGCAAGGCTTGGCTCATCAGGCGGGCCTGCAGGCCCATATGCGAATCGCCCATCTCGCCTTCGAGCTCGGCCCGCGGCACCAGGGCGGCCACACTATCCACCACCAGCACATCGATGCCGCCGGACCGCACCAGGGTATCGGCGATCTCGAGGGCCTGTTCGCCGGTATCGGGCTGGGAGATCAACAGGTTCTCGACATCGACGCCGAGCTTCTTGGCATAGGAGGGATCGAGGGCATGTTCGGCATCGACGAAAGCGCAGGCGCCGCCCAGCTTTTGGGCCTCGGCCACCACATGGAGGGCCAGCGTCGTCTTGCCGGAGGATTCGGGGCCGTAGATTTCGACGACGCGGCCGCGGGGCAAGCCGCCGACGCCCAGCGCCAGATCGAGGCCGAGCGAGCCGGTGGAGATCGCATCGGTTTCGACCGCGATTTCGTTGGCGCCCAGCTTCATGATCGAGCCCTTGCCGAAATTGCGCTCGATCTGGCTGATCGCGGCCTCCAAGGCCTTCTGTTTGTCCATATTGTCCTTATCGATGACGCGAAGTGCGGGCGCCGACATGGCGTTCCTCCCTTATATCTTTAAATCGGTTGGCGGGGTCACGGCTTCTTGCATGAGTGCTTTCGCGGGTTCTGGCACAGGCTCTCGAAGGTTCTAGAGCGATGGATTCCGGCTCGGGCTAGGCATTGTTCCGAACGCATTCCAATTGTGGGGGCTGGGTCCAACCGCAGGCTCGGCAGGCGCTTAACAACCGGGCTCAACAACCATTTCGGGCGCAGCCCCTGCCCCCAACAAACGAATAACCAACCGCTTGTACCCTATTTGTTCTCTCATGGCAAGGAACATTTTGGGAACTTCTGTGCATTGGCGGGGTGCAATCCCAGATGTGGGCCATCGTGAAGGTTGTGGGAGGGTCAGCGACCCGTCAGGCGGGTGTCGAACATCTTGATGATCGAGTCCGCAAGGCTCGCGAAATCGTTCAGCACTTCAATCAGCGCCTTAAGAGAAACGATGCGCGGCTCGGTGAGGCGTATCTCAAGGGCGATATTAAGGTGGTCTTCCGACGCATGGAAAGGTCCAGTCGCACTTATAGCGTCGTTCTTGAAGCCATTCCAAACGGGCACAAATTTGACGCCTTGTCTCCCGGCTTCATAAGAAACCAGGATCGCCGACGGGGCGCGAAAGACAGAAACAAGGCGCCGATGTTTCCGCGTTACGTCGACGTCGTGCAATGCGAAGAGGTAGTTATTCCCTCCCTTGTACGGCTTGAGATTTTCGATGACCGCGCAGTCGGCCACAGAAAGCCGCTTTATTTTTTTCATTCCCCCGCCTCTTCCTGTGTCGAGAAACGCGGCGTGGCTCGCGCTGACGGGGAAATAAACATCTTTTGGGTCCGTTGCGCCGTTACGCTCGGCAAGGGCGACGGCAAGAATATCTAAACTGCTTCTGATGCTGTGAATGATGACTCCCGCCTCGGCGTTGATGATGGCTGGGATCGCCTTCACATTGCGGAGGCGAAGAATCTTCTTGCCCGGTTGCGACTCCAGATCGCCAAAGAGAGTATAAGGGGAATCGTTGAGCCATCCATTGATCTTGCTTTCCAAGATTGGGAGATCGGATACGGCCCAGTCGATAGCGGCATAAGCGTCTAGGAGATCGCCGCGCATGCGTGAACCAAAGTCAGCATGACCAATATCATTGCTTTGTCAGATTCGATCCTCGTATCTTCGCAAGATATACAAGAATGCTCTCAGCCAAACGAGCAGCTACATCTAACGGAAATGCGAATGTTGAGTGACTCGTGCCGGATATACCAAGTATCAGGGTCAGCTGAAGTTTTTCCGCCAATTTCTCAGGATGCAACTCAAACTGAACAACATCCATCGCTACTATTGCCTCGACCGACCCTCTATTTTTTGGATGGGACCGTGATAAGACTTGCTGACGAAGAGCTGGAGCCATCTCGGCAAGCATAAGGACATCGATGGAGGACAGAATAATCTCGGTCGTTTCTCCATCTGCCGTAACTCGGCGAAGAGTGAATTCTTCTCCCCTGGGATCAAGGTTGAGTCCCTGTGATTCCTTAGTTATAAAATCGCTCCTAAGCTAGTTGGCACCGCTAGAATAGCGAAAAGGAGGCCAGGGAATCTTTCCCGGGTGCTGCGAACAGTTAGGCCCTCATCCCACTCTTTCCCCACCATCACGGCAATCGCGGCCAGGGGTGGAAGAGTCGCGGGGGCGCCGAAGACGGCCCACAATTTTTCCAATCGCCAATAAGAGTTCCGGGATCGCGCCGCGGTGTGCGAAGTCACGCGAGAGACGCGCGAGTTTGGTTTGCAGGGGAATCAGAATCGCGAACCAGACGATTCCGGAGGCGACGAACAACATGCCGCCGTGGGCAATCCAGGGCGTTTCGGCCAGGGGCAGATTGCCGGCATGCGCCGCCCCCATGCCGCCGATCAGCAGCAAAACGATTCCGCCGGCAGTGAAGACGTAGTCGGTGAGGGCCACCTGGCGCTGGGCGAAGGCGATGATTTTCGGATCGCTGGTTCGATTGGCCATCGTCTTCCACCAGCCGGTGACGGCGATGTTGCCGACGAAGATCACGACGCCGACGATGTGGATCGTCTTGAAGATGAGATAAGAATCCATCGCCGCTCCCCCGAAGAATACGGCCGGAGTCTAATTCCGCTGCGGCGCGGTCTCTAGGCCTCCCTCTCGGAGCCCCCCAGCGCTCCCGCTCGGCCCCTCCCCCTTGAAGTCCTCAGGCCCTCGCCCTCGGCCCTTCGCCGTGGCTGGAATGTGGCCGAAGATGTGGGAGGCCATGGGCAAAGCTTGATCTCGGCCCTGAGGTCCGAGCGGATAACCGACGCTTTCGGCAGGAAGAGGAGGCCAACCAGCACCGCGACCGACAGCACGGCCGCGGCGAGGCCAATTCCTTTTCGGGTCGAGCGGCTTAGTCTCATCACAGGCTCCTTTTGGGAAAAGCGAGACTGATGTCTCCTCCCCCGGAGAAATTCAGCCGTAATTCCTGATACACGTCATCTTGATACACGTCGTTGGTGCCGACATCCTGCGCGGCCACAGCGATCAATCGTGTGACGGATTTGAGTCAGACCGACCGGTGCAGACGGACGCCGCGCGCTCGCGATATGAGAAAAAGTGCTGGCCGTCCAAGGCGCTCGACCGTAACCCGCCATAACCGGCGGCATGACACGCCGCAATGCAACAAACGCCTTGCCGCAACTGCGAAGGCGACTTACTTGAATTTTGGGCTTAAGCTTCAGGCCTGAAATTCGGGCGAAGCCGATCGGCAAGGGAATTGCTTTGCGCAGCAGCGCCGAGCCTTCCGATATTTCGCGGGAGAACCAGCACCGTGTTCGACGCGTCCGATCCCAAGAAAACCACGATCCGCGATCCATCAAACAAGAGCCGCTCGCGTGCGGGGCGAAGGCCCGGCACCAAAACCCGCCCGAGCGAAAAGCGCAGCGCGAAGCGCCCCCGGCCGAAAACCAAATCCCCTGCGGCGAAGCGGAATTCCGTTAAACCGTCTCTGCTTCACCCGCCACCCGATGCCGCCTCTTCGCTCAAAGCGTCTTCACTCAAAGCCCGGCGCATCACGAAAAAACTCCCGTTCAAAAGCGTGGCCATGCTTCTCCAAGGCGGCGGCGCGCTCGGCGCTTATCAGGCGGGGGCTTACGAAGCGCTGTCGGAATCGGGGATCGAGCCGAATTGGCTGGCAGGGATTTCCATCGGCGCGATCAACGCCGCGATCATCGCCGGCAACAAGCCGCAAGAGCGGGTCGCGAAGCTGCGCGCTTTCTGGGAACAGGTCACAGCGCCGCGAATCGCCAGCTGGTTGGAATATTTCGATTCGCCGCTGACCAAGGGCGACGACACACGGCGGGTGTTGAATCAAATCAGCGCCGGAAACGCCCTGTCGTCCGGCGTGCCCGGATTTTTCGGGCTCCGCATGCCAGCCCCTTGGCTCAATCCCGCGGGCACGCCCCAGGCCACAAGTTTTTACGATATCGGCGCCTTGAAATCGACCTTGGACCAGGTGATCGATTTCGATCGCATCAACGCCGACGATACGCGATTCAGCGTCGGCGCGGTCAATGTCCGCTCCGGCAATTTCGTCTATTTCGACAATACGACGCGCAAAATCCGCCCCGAACACGTGATGGCGAGCGGAGCTCTGCCGCCCGGATTTCCCGCGGTGGAAATCGAGGGCGAGCATTATTGGGACGGTGGAATGGTTTCAAACACGCCGCTGCGATGGGTGGTGGAAAACGGACGGCGGGAAGACACGCTGATCTTCCAGGTCGATTTGTGGAGCGCCCGCGGCGAAGTTCCGGGCAACATGATGGAGGTCGTGACCCGGCAGAAGGAAATCCAGTATTCGAGCCGCACCCGCGCCAACACCGACTGGTTTATAATCGCCAAACGGATGCGCTGCGCGCTGGCCAGCCTCCTTCCCAAGCTGCCGAACGCGCTGAAAAACACGCCCGAAGCCAAATTGCTGGCCTCGGTTGCCGACCATAGCGCCTACAACATCATTCATCTCATTTACCACGCCCAGAATTACGAAGGCAATTCGAAGGACTATGAATTTTCCCGGCGCAGCATGCAGGAGCACTGGTGCGCCGGTTACAACGATGCGGTGCGGACTCTTCATCATCCCGAGGTGCTCGAAAAGCCGAAGGGCGTGGAAGGCGTTTTCACGTTCGATCTCGCGGCGGACGGCCGGGAATGAGGGGCTACCAATGAGGAAGTGCTCATGCGCTTGAAAGATAAAGTCGCCATCGTCACCGGCGGCGCCAGCGGTATCGGACTCGAAATCTGCCGGGCCTTCGCCGATGAAGGCGCCAAGGTCGCGGTTGCCGATTTCAATCTCGACGGCGCCAGCAAAGCGGCGAAGAGCATCGAGGCCGAGGGCGGCAAGGCGATGGGCGTTGCCATGAATGTCACCGAGGAGGCGGAGGTCGATTGCGGCGTCGCCGAAATCATCAAGGCCTTTGGCGGCGTCGATATCTTGGTCAGCAATGCGGGGATTCAGCACATCGATCCGGTGGTGGATCTGAGCTTCGCCAACTGGAAGAAATTGCTGGCGATTCATCTCGACGGCGCATTCCTGACCACGCGCGCCTGCCTTCGCAACATGTATAAGTCCGGCCGCGGCGGCTCGATCGTCTATATGGGGTCGGTGCATTCCAAAGAGGCCTCGCCGTTGAAGGCGCCCTATGTGACGGCCAAGCACGGGCTGATCGGGCTTTGCAAGACGGTGGCCAAGGAAGGCGCCAAGCACAAGGTCCGCGCCAATGTGATCTGCCCCGGCTTCGTGCGCACACCCCTGGTCGACAAGCAAATCCCCGAGCAAGCCAAGGAGCTCGGCATCACCGAAGAGCAAGTCATCAAGGACGTGATGCTGAAGGAAACCGTGGACGGCGAGTTCACCACCACTGCCGATGTCGCAGCCCTTGCCGTTTTCTTCGCGTCCTTCGGTTCGAACGCGCTGACTGGCCAATCGGTCGTCGTCAGCCACGGTTGGTTCATGCAATAGCGAGCATCATCCGAATGTCTGTTCAGGAGATCGATCCATGAAACGCAGCGACATCCTCTCGCTTCCTTCCATGCCGGCGGCAAGCCCGGTTTTTCCGCGCGGGCCCTACCGCTTCGTCAATCGGGAATATCTCATCATCACTTATGAGAGTGACCCGGATGCGGTGCGCGCGGCCTTGCCCGAACCGCTGGTCCCGACGCCCAATGCGCTGGTCGCCTTCGAGGCGATCCGGATGCCGGACAGTTCGGGCTTCGGCGATTACACCGAGAGCGGTCTCGTCATCCCCTGCACCTTCAATGGCGACCCTTGCGGCTTCGTCGCCCAGATGTATCTCGACGACGAGGCGCCGATCGCGGCGGGTCGCGAGATCTGGGGGTTTCCCAAGAAATACGGCAATCCGAAATTCCGCGTCGCCGGCGACACCCTGACCGGCACCGTCGATTACGGCGGCGAGCGGGTGGCGATGGGCACGATGGTCTACAAGCCGGAAACCGACGACCAGGAAATTCGCGATGCCCAGGCCGCCGTCGGCAAGACTCAGATTTGCCTGAAAGTCATTCCGGATGCGGATGGCAGCCCGGCGATCGCCCAATTGGTCGGCTATAATATGACGGATATCACGGTGAAGGGCGCCTGGCGCGGGCCGGCACGGCTGCATCTGATCCCGCACGTCAACGCGCCTTTCGCGGATCTTCCGGTCCGGCGCGTGGTCGGCGGAAAGCACATCCTGGCGGATATCACACTGCCCTTCGGGCGAGTCGTCCACGATTATCTTGCGGCGCAAGACGAAGCGGCGGAGCCGAAACGAAAATCGGCCTAGCCGCGATTTCCGAATCGACTCTGAAGAAGAAAAGAGCGGCCGCCGGGGGAAAAGCGGTCCGCTCTTCTTTCGCGCCTTTCCTATGCGGCCGGGCTTGCGGCTTGGGCGGGATCGGCGCCATGGATAGTGCGAAAAGCGACGTTCAAACGGTTCCAGCTGTTGATGGCATTGACCGCCAAGGTGAGATTGACAATCTCTTCCTCGGAAAAATGCAGCTGCGCCTCTTCATAGACCTCATCCCGAACGCCGTTCTCGGCGATCAGGGTCACCGCTTCGGCCCAGCCCAAAGCGGCGCGTTCGCGATCGGAAAAAAGTGGCAAATCGCGCCAAGCGCTGAGGACGTCGAGGCGACGCTGGGATTCGCCGTGGCTGCGCGCCTCGTCTGTATGGATATATAGACAAAAGGCGCAGTTGTTGATTTGCGATGCCCGCATGCGAACGAGATCGAGAAGGCTTTGCCCGAGACCGATTTTGTTGACCGCTTCTTCGAGTGCCAACATGGCCTTATAGGCAGCGGGCGAGGCCTTTGCGTGTTTCAATCTCGCTGTCATGTTCTTCCTCCTGGCCTATCCGGCCACCCCTGAAATCTTGGGCGTGCCCGGCGAAAATCAACGCCTCGCCGCAACACCGTTCAGAAAAATATCCGCCTTGGCTTCGACGATTTCCCAAATCTCCTTCTGGGAAAGCGGCGGGCGAAGGCCCAGCAAGACCTCCATATGGTGATTGCCGCGGACCATGCTGATGAACGCGTCGGCGGCAAGGCCCGTATCCGAAACCGTAATCTCGCCGCGTTTCTTGAAATGGTCGAGGATGCGCATGAGCTGAGCGCGCGTCTGGGCCGGCCCGCCTTCATAAAAAATCTTGCCGAGCAATGGAAACTGCCGACATTCGCCGAAAACGACGCGAAAAACGCTCACCGTCTCCGGCGCCATGATCAATCGCAAAAACTGCTCACCGAATGCGATGAGCGTGGAACGGAAATCCTTCGTCTCGATTTCATTCTCGGGCAAGTTGGCGGCGAGCGCCCGGGCGGTCCGCTCCTTGATGATCTCGGCAAACAGATTCTCCTTGTTGCCGAACTCCTTGTAGATAGTGCGCTTCGAGCCGCCGATCTTGGCGATCACGTCGTCGATGCAGGCCCGCTCATAGCCGCCTTCCAGAAATACCTGCGTTGCCGCCTTGAGGATGGCGGCCCGGCGCGTCTCCGAAGATTTTCCAGTACTTAAGGCGGGGTTTCGGGGCATAGCCGGATCTCCTGGGCTGCTCGATTTTATCCCTTGACCGCCAAGGTAACGTACCGTACATTACCAGTCAAGTGGTAATGATTAGTACCCCTCAGAAGGAGCGTCCCCGCCGGGGCCGAAATGTTCCCCCCATAGCGGCCCGATGGGGGCGCAAAGAGGCAAAAGCCATGACTCAGAAAATTGAAATAAAGAAATTCGTAAAACGGACCGCGGCTGCGGTGGCCGGCCTGGCTCTGCTGTCGGCTGCGGGCTTCTATGCTTTCGATTGGTGGACGGAGGGCCGGTTCTTGGAATCGACGAACGATTCTTATGTTAAGGCCAACTCCAGCACCATCGCACCGAAAGTCTCCGGCTACATCTCGGAAGTCCTGGTTTCCGACAATCAGCCGGTGAAGCCCGGCCAGGTTCTGGCCAAGATCGATGACCGGGATTTCAGGACGGCGCAGGCTCAGGCACAGGCCGATGTGGCGAGCGCCGAAACCGCGATCAAAAGCCTCGACGCGCAAATTTCCCTTCAGCGCTCCTCGATTGACCAGGCCAGTGCCGATATCGGATCGGCCCAAGCAGTCCTCGAATTCGCCACTCAGGACAACAAGCGCTATCAGGATCTGATGAAGACAGGCTTCGGCACCGTGCAGCGCGCGGAGCAGGCCTCGGCCAATGTCCGCGAAAGCACGGCGCAGCTGGCCCATGATCACGCTTCGCTGACGGCTGCGAAAAAGCAGATCGAGGTCCTGCAGAGCGAGCGTGCCGAAGCGGAAACCAAACTCGAATCCGCCAAGGCGGCGGAACGGCAGGCGGAATTGAATTTGAGCTATACGACCATCGCCTCCCCCATCGAAGGCATGGTGGGGGCGCGGCAATTGCGCGTCGGCCAATATGTTCAGGCGGGAACGGAGCTCATGGCCGTGGTCCCGCTGCAATCCGTCTACGTGGTGGCCAATTTTAAGGAAACGCAACTGACCAATGTCCGCGGAGGCGAAGAAGCGACGGTGGCGGTCGATACGTTCCCGGGCGTTGCCCTCAAAGGCAAGGTGGACAGCCTCGCACCCGCGAGCGGCCTCGAATTCTCGCTGCTGCCCCCGGATAACGCGACCGGCAATTTCACCAAGATCGTGCAGCGTATTCCGGTGAAGATCGTGCTCGACCCGGAGAATCCTTTGACGGGACTGCTGCGCCCGGGCATGTCGGTGGAATCGACCATCGACACCAAGGACGTCGCTTTGGCGGAGGGCCCGGGCAATAGCCGCTACGCGGGGGCCGAAACGCCGCGCGAAGTGGCGAGCAAATAACCGAACCGGATGCGCTGACGATCATGTCCGCAGTTGAAATCCTCGACAACCGTGAGCCCGTCCTGGAACCGGCGAAACGGCGGGGCTTGGCGCTCGTCCCCCGCGGCAATTCGGCCCCCGCTCAATTCGCAACCAGCCGATCCGATTCGAGCGATACAAAAGTTCCGCTGAAGACCTGGCTTGCCGTATTCGGCTCGGCGCTCGGCGCCTTCATGGCGATCTTGGACATTCAGATCGTCAACGCATCGCTTCCCGAAATCCAAGGAGCGATCGGCGCCGGGATCGACGATGGCGCCTCGATCTCCACCTCCTATCTCGTTGCCGAGATCGTCGTCATTCCGCTCACGGCATGGCTGTCGCAAGCGTTTTCGGTGCGCCGCTATATGATCGTCAACGCCGCGCTGTTCGTGGCGTTCTCACTTGCCTGTGCGTTTGCGACCACGCTTCCCCAGATGATCGTGCTTCGCGCGCTCCAAGGTTTCACCGGCGGAGTGCTCATTCCTCTCGCCTTCACGGTCGTCGTCACCAGCTTGCCGAAGTCCAAGCAGCCGATCGGCATGGCGCTGTTCGGGCTGTCGGTCACCTTCGCGCCGGCGATCGGGCCCACCATCGGCGGCTACCTCACCGAGAATTACGGCTGGGAGTATATTTTCTACATTAATCTGCTTCCCGGCACGGCCATGATCGCACTGCTCTGGCTCTCGCTGGCAAAGGTGCCGATGCGGCTTAGGTTGCTGAGGGAGGGCGATTGGCTCGGCATCCTCACCATGGCCATCGGTCTCGGTGCGCTTCAAACCGCTCTCGAAGAAGGCAATAAGGACGATTGGTTCGGCTCGCCCTTTATCGTCCGTCTTTCGGTCATCGCGGCAATCGCGTTGCCCCTCTTCGTCTGTGTCGAGCTTTGGAAAAAGAAACCGTTGCTGAATCTGCGCTTGCTGATGCGGCGGAATTTCGGGTTGGGAACGACCGCCAATTTCCTGCTCGGCATGGCGCTTTACGGTTCGGTGTTCATCCTGCCGCTTTATCTCTCGCAAATGCAGGGCTACAACGCCGAGCAGATCGGCGAAGTCATGATGTGGTACGGATTGCCGCAGTTGTTGATCATCCCCTTGGTCCCGAAGCTGATGCAGAGGATCGATGCGCGGCTCATGCTCGGATTCGGCGCCGCCATGTTCGCGGCCAGTGCGTTCCTGAACATCAATCTCAGCAGCGATTATTCCGGGCCGCAATTCATCTGGCCCAATATCGTTCGTGCCTTCGGCCAGGCGATTTTGCTGGCACCCTTGGCCGGGATTGCGACCGCCGGCATCGAGGTCGAAAATGTGGGCTCGGCTTCGGCGCTGTTCAACATGATGCGGAATTGTAGGCGGCGCCATCGGGATCGCGGGGCTGCAGACATTTCTGACCAAGCGCGAGCAGTACCATTCGAATGTCATCACCAGCCAGGTCTCGCTCTTTGCCGAGGCGAGCCGGGCGCGGATCGACAAACTCACCCAGTATTTCCTCAATCACGGTATCGCCGACACTGCGCAAGCGAAACACGAAGCGATCGTCACGATCGGCCGCGCCGTGCACCGCCAGGCCTATTTCCTGGGCTATGGCGATACATTCTTGCTGCTCGGGATAGCGCTCGCAATCGCAGCGCTTGCCATCGCCTTCATGAAGAAGCCCGAACAAACCTTGGGCGGCGCGGGCGCACACTGATTCACCTGGAAAAGCCGCCGGTGGCTTCCTTGTCCGGATTCCGTTAACATCCCCGCTTCGGGTTTGGTTCGGCGGGGAGTTAATGGAACTCGGACTGTTCCGGCGCCTTCTTGATACCTATGGCGCCGATTTCGATCATTGGCCGGAAGGGGAGCGCGCGGAAGCCCGGGCGCTTCTCGCCATTTCCGCCGAAGCGCTACAGGCGCATCGGAAGGCGATTGCCCTGGACCGGATGCTGGAACGCGGCCGCGGCGGCGTGTCCGGGCAATCGGTGGCGCGTGTCCTCGATGCCCTGGCAAGACCCCTGCCCGCGCAACATCCAGCCGGCAGTTCCCCGAGCCAGGCGTTTCTCGCCCAATTTGCGATGAGCCGCCCTTGGGTGCCGACCGCCCTGCTCGGCGCAGTGGCGGTACTCGGATTCATTGTCGGAATCGTAGAACCGCAATTCGACCAAACGACGGATTTCGTCGGCGCGGTCTTCGACAGCCATTTCCTCGGAGAGATGGAATTGTGACAAGCGCCCCAACGCGGCTGCTTTATTCTGTGGTCCTGATCGTGTCGCTTGCCCTGAACCTTTTTCTGGGCGGGCGCTTCCTCGCCCATCGGATCATGGGTCCACCCCATGGACCCGAAGTCATGCTACCGCATCTGATCGAGGAAATCGGCTCCGGATTGGCTCAGCCGGACCGTGAGGCGCTACAGCGGGTTTTCCAAGCCCGCGAAGCGGACATCGAAGCCCGCGCCAATGATTTGCGGGATGCCCGCGACCATATTCGCGAAGCGATGCTGAGCGATCCCTTCGATCGCGACGCCCTTAACGCTGCCATGACTCATGCGCGCGATAAGGACATGGCCCTGCACAAGGCACTTGAGGATATGTTATTCGAGGCCGTGAACGAAGTTTCTCCCGAGGCACGGCACAAAATCGCGACCTCGAGGCCACTCGCCCGCCACTAATTCGCGCCGTTCGTCAGGGCGGCAAATTCTGACCCCATTCCCTGGAATGCGGCAATTTCTGCCGCTCAGTCCCATGACCGCGATCAAAAAAATGTAGCAATTACCGCAATTCTACCCCCGTGGCATTTGGCATGCCGGTTGCGGCGGGCTGATCGAAGTTTCGTTTCTCGAACGGCAATAAATCGAGATTAACCATGACGTTGCGCGAATCCGAATCGCTGATCGTTCCTACCGCCGACTCCGGCGGCACAGGCGCGTTCGTTGCCACCGCGCCAAGTGGGGAGACCGACGAGGCCTTGATGGCGAGGATCGCGGGTGGCGATGAAAAGGCGTTTCGGATTTTTGCCGCTCGTCATGTGCCGAAATGCCTCGCGGTTGCCCAGCGCATTGTGGGCAATGCCTGCGACGCCGAGGAAATCGTGCAAGACGCGATGCTGCGCGTATGGCGGTACGCCCCCAGTTGGCACCGCACCAACGCCCGAGTGACGACGTGGCTCTACCGGATCGTCGCCAATTTATCGGTCGACCGCGCACGCAAGCGCCGTCCGCCCTCCGTCCCCCTCGACAACGCAGCAGAACCCGCGGATCCAGCGCCCGGCGCCGATGCCATTCTCGAAGTCCGGCAGCTTGAAGCCTTCATCGTCGCCGCGATCAAGTCCCTGCCTACCCGGCAAAGAGCGGCTTTGACCCTCTGCTATTTTGAGGCGATGGATTGTGCGCAAGCGGCCCATGTCATGGGCGTTTCCATCTCGGCAATGGAATCGCTCCTGGTGCGCGGCCGGCGGACCTTGAAAGCCCAGCTTCACCTCCGCGGCTTCGCCGAGTTTCGTGAAGTCAATCCCCTCGCATCGCCTCGCCCCCGGTCATCCGGAGCCGCGCTGCTCGACAGCCATCGCGAAGAGGCGATGATCGTCCTTGCTGCTGCAGCCTTGGCGGGCGGTTAAGCCCCATCACCGGCTGGGTCTAGAGCCTGAAAGCCCCTCAAAAATCTCGAAAAAAGCGATTTTCCCGGGGGACGGGAGCGCAGGAGGCGCCGGCAAATCGCGTTTAAGAGTCATCGGAATTGACAGTACTTGCCTTCCCGGGGCACTCCGCGACCGGGAACCAACGAAAGGAAAGCTATCATGTCATCTATTGGCGGCGTCGGGGGTTCAGAATACAATCCGCTAGCGGCACTTTATCAGCAATTGCTCGGAAACCTTGGTTCCAGCACTGTGATGGGACAAATTGATCCAAGCGTCGTTGACGGCGCAACGGCACCCTCGTCCAGTACGAGCGCGCCAGTCACGGGATCAGGAGTTAGCGCCATCGATCCGAACCTGTTTGCGATTCTTGTCGCGCTTCAGGAACAGCAAGGCGCAACTAACGGTTCGACGTCATCGCAACCAAATCAGCAGACCAACCAGACGGCAACATTGACGCCCCGTGAGCAGCAATTGTTCAATGCCATCGACACCAATGGCGATGGCCAAATCTCTAAGTCCGAGCTCGAGACCGCGGTCACCGCCGCGGGCGGCACGACGGCGGAGGCCGACGCGCTCTTCACCAAGCTTGATACCAACGGGGATGGTTCGGTGACCACGAGCGAATTCGCCCAGGCTTTCCCCAAAGGCGGCGGCCACCATCACATGCATATGGGCGGCGCAGGCGGTGGCGAAGGCAGCTCCGGCAGCTTGTTCGGAAGCAGTGCCGCAGGCGACACCACGGCGACCGTCAACAATCCAGACGGCTCGACCACGACCACCATCAGCTACGCCGATGGAACAACGGTCGCGGTCACGACGCCGGCGGCGGCGGCGGCATCCGCTTCGGGCAATTCGTCATCCAGCACGTCGGGAACGAACGGCAGTTCGAACGGGCCAAACTCGCCTGAGGCCTGGATCGAAACACTGATCCAGATGCAGGCGCAAATGATCCAGAACGCCGGCGCCCAAACCTCGTAATCGCGTTCCTAAACAATTGAACCGAACTCGCAGCCGCTCCGGCAGGATCCTCTGCCGGAGCGGGCTACGGCGCCTCAAAATATCATCGCCGCTATTTCGTGGAATTTCCGATTTCGGGTTTTTCCGCGCCGGACGGAGCCGCGGCCGGTGCAAAATACTTGTCCGCCGCGTAGACCGCGGCCCCGCGCATGGCCTCGGCGTTGAGGCCTCGAAGCTCGACCTTGCCACCCGACACCGCTTTCTGGTTGGCAACATCATCGAGTTCCACGGTCAGGACCATAACGGTGGCGCTGACACGGTTGACTGCGCTCGTCAGCACGAAATCGGCGCCGGCGGCATGGGCTTCTTTCAAAATGCATTCGCCGCAGGAAAGATCGATGTCGTCCGATCCGGATTTGGGCGCAGGCAAGACCTGATAGCGGCCGGTCTCGGCCATTTTCGCCCGCAAGACGTCCGCGGTGCGTTCCACCTGCGATTTTTCTTCCGGGCTTACGACCGAATTGCCCTCGCCGGTCGTCAATGCGTCGAATAAGACGGTATTGAAGACCAGAAGCTTCGGGAGGTCGGCGGCTTTGGCCGAATGAAGGCAGAACGCGGTGATTGCGATCATTCCGGCCGCCCAATAACGCAAAGTCATAACTCCTCCTCAAACGCCGCGGTCTACCCGCATATTACCCCGACCTTTCCTGCATGGACGCTGAACGGCCGGCTGCTATTCCGTGATTATTTCCGGATGCGCAATGAGCCCGTTAGTGGAGCGTGCGCATCACGTCCTTCACCTTGGCCGCCAATTGCTCCAGGCTGAAGGGCTTGGGAAGGAAATGGATGTCGGCGGCGGCAGAGAGGCGCTTGCGGAAAGTTTCCTCGGCATAGCCGGAAATGCAGATCACCCGCATGTTCGGATCGCGCTCGCGAACCCACTCGACCAAGGCCGGACCATCCATATCCGGCATCACGATATCGGTGATGACCGAATCCACCGGTTCCGGCAAGGCCTTGATGAGCTCGATCGCGGTTTCGCCGCCTTTGGCTTCCAAGACTTTATATCCCTTATTGCGGAGCGCGCGGGCGCTGAACAGCCGCACCGCGTCTTCGTCTTCGACCAATAGCACGGTTCCGGTTCCGGTGAGATCGCCGGGAAGCACGGGAGCCGCCTCGGCCGCCTGGATTTCGCTGGCCGTCGCCTGGTGGCGTGGCAGGAAGATGCTGAATTTGGTGCCGGCCCCCACGACGCTGTCCACAAAAATGTAGCCTTCGGCCTGTTTGACGATGCCGTGCACGGTCGAAAGGCCAAGCCCGGTCCCCGCTCCCACCTCTTTGGTCGAATAGAAAGGCTCGAAAATGCGGTCGATATCTGCTTTCGGAATCCCCGTTCCGGTATCCCCGACTTCGATCAGCACGTAATCGCCCGGCGGCATTTCCTCGACCCCGCGCGAGATCAACTCGGCATTCGTCACATTGCTGGTGCGGATGGTGAGAATTCCGCCCCTCGCCATGGCATCGCGGGCATTGACCGCGAGATTCACGACCACTTGCTCAAATTGCCCCTGATCCACCTTGACCGGCGAGAGGTCGCGGCCGTAAATCATGCGAAGTTCGATCTTCTCGCCGATGAGCCGGCGCAGCAGATTGGAAATTTCGGCCAGCACGTCGGTGACGTTGAGAATTTTCGGTTGAACGGTTTGGCGCCGCGAGAAAGCGAGCAGTTGCCGGACCAGATTTGCGGCACGGTTGGCATTCTGCTTGATCTGCATGATATCGGCGAAAGATTCCTCGCCGGGACCGTGACGCAGCAACAGCAAATCGCAGAATCCGATCATTGCGGTCAGCAAATTGTTGAAGTCGTGGGCGATGCCGCCGGCCAATTGCCCGACCGCCTGCATCTTCTGCGACTGAGCAAATTGAATTTCGAGCCGTTTCAGTTCGGTCACGTCGAGGAAGTGGAGAATCAGCCCCACCGGCGCACCCGCCGCGTCTTCGGCACGGCTGACAAACAGGGAGGCGACGCGGTCCGGCTCGCCGAACAGGCGCACCTGTATAGGCCCCAAGGATTCCCCGGCCGCCGCTTTGCGCATCCGCGCCTCGGTCGCCGCCCGGTCTTCATCGGCAATGAGATCGAGCACCGAAACGCCGAGCAGCTCCGCGCCGGAAGGCGACCCCAGGCGGCGCAGCTGGTGATTGTATTCCGCGATGCGGCCTTCGGAATCGACGAGGGCGATGCCGACCGGCGCATCCTCGAACAAATGCTTGAACCGGCGCTCCGAGAGGCGCAGCGCCCGCTCCCAGCCGCGTTCCGGCGTCAAATCGCGCACCACCGACCGGGTTCTGATTCCGATTCCGTCGCCGCCGGAAACCACGGTTTGGGTAACGAAGGCCTGGAGCGTGCGACCTTCCCGGCCGCACAGCGTTACCTCGCCATTGGTCTGGCCGCTGCCATCGAAAGGATCGTAATCGGGCGCGGCGTTCGCCGGCGGATTGACCACAAATTCCCGGAGCCGGAAATTCCCGCCGAGGATTTCCTCCGGCGTATAGCCAAGCCAGGACGCAAGGGTTTGATTGATGAACAAAAACCGTCCGTCTTCGTTCACCGAATAGAATCCGACCGGAGCGTGCTCGAGAAAATCGAACAGAGTTTCGTGCTCCTGCCGAATCACCTGTTCCAATTCGCGCTGGGCGGTCACATCCTCAACTCGCCATAGAACATAGCCCGGGCGGCCGGCGACGGGCTGCGCCGCGATCTCGTACCATTCGCTCTCGCCCGGCGAGGTTGCCAATTCGATTTCGCCCCGCGCTGCGGCACCGTGCGCCGCGGCGGCGGCGAGCCGCTCGTACTCCTGGCGCGACTCGCATTGCCGGCCGAAATGGGAAGCCAGAACCTCCTGTGCGTTGCTTTCGGTGCAGCCGAAGATTTGACAGAAAGCGGCGTTCACATAGACGATCTCGCCCTTGTCGCTCATCAAGAGGCGAGGCATGGGCAGGGATTGGAAGGCTTCCGCCAAAATCCGGTTGCAGGCGGCCGCACCCCGATGCGCCGCGGAAATATTGCGGACGGAGGCGGCGGTCACGGCAAAGAGGAAGAAAAGCGCGCTGCCGCCGCCGACCATGATTCGCAGCCGCTCGGCCGAGTCAGACGCGTTGGTGATGCCGAAACCGGCTTGACCCACCACGTAAGCCAGGGCTCCGGCAACCAGGGCGTAAGCAAATCCGATCGCCCACAGCGCACCTCTGCCGGGAATCTCTTCGGCGAATTCTTTCTTGCTTATGGAAAGCCCCGAGTCCGGCATGGGCCGTTGCCTAAAAATCGTGGCTGTTATGTAGCATGAATAGGCATGACCTCAAAGGCTAAGGCTTTGGGCGGGCGCCGCGTAATTCCTCGCCTAACCCGGGATGATCTTCTTTTTCAAGCGGAAGACATAGCCGATGATTTCGGCCACCGCCTTGTAGTGTTCTTTCGGAATTTCCTGGTCGAGCTCGACGCCCGAATAGAGCGCCCGGGCCAAGGGCGGATTTTCCACGATTGCCACGTCGTTTTCCAAGGCGACTTCGCGAATTTTCTTGGCGATCAGGTCGGCGCCCTTGGCCACCATCTTCGGCGCGTTCATTTCCGTCGGCTCGTATTTCAGCGCTACGGCGAAGTGTGTCGGATTGGTGATGACGACGTCGGCCTCCGGCACCGCGGCCATCATGCGGCGGCGGGCGCGTTCCATACGGAGCTGGCGCAGCCGGTTTTTGATCGTCGGATCGCCTTCCGTCTGCTTGTATTCCTCGCGCATTTCCTGGCGCGACATGCGCAAGCTCTTGCGGAATTCGTAGCGCTGGTACAGAAAATCGAGCGCGGCGATCACACTGACGACCACCAGCACGTCGAGAAAGACGCTTTTCGAGAGGTCATAGATGGTGGCCGCCACCTGAACCATGTCGAGGCCGGTGAAGTTGGCAAGACCCTTCATCTGCGGCATCATCAGCATCGTCACCACCGCCGCCACGATGCAGAGCTTCACGATGCCTTTGACGAATTCGAGAATAGCGCGCATCGAGAATAGGCGCTCTGCCCCCGAGAACAGCGAAATTCGATCGAGATTCGGCATGATGCGGTCGAGGGCAATAACGAACCCGCCCTGGAGCACGCCGGCGGCCAAGGCCCCCGCCGTCATGATCGCGACCGGCAGCGCCAGCACGCCGGCAACGTCGCGCATGAGATGAAGAAGAATGATCCGCAAATGCTCGGAGTCGGTCGGCATCGCGTGGGGGGATTCGACAAATTTGAGGAGGACAACGCCGAGATCGCGGGCGACCTGCGGCCCGAAGACCGCAATCCACAAACTGCCGGCGCCGATCATGAACCAGTGATTGATTTCCCGCGACGAAGCGGTTTGACCCTTCTTGCGGGCTTCATCCAGCCTTCTTAGGGTCGGCTCTTCGGTTTTTTGGGAAAGATCCAATTCTTCTGCCATCGCTCCCCCTATCGGATGCCCGCCCTATCGTATGAAAGCGTTGGAAATTTGATCGCCGAAAGATCCGGCGAACCAAGTCATTCCCGCCCCGATCGTCAGCATCAGAACCAGAAGTCCGAGGGCGATTTGCAGCGGCAACACGATGAAGAAGACCTGGATTTGCGGCATCAAGCGGCCGAGCAGGCCAAGGCCGAGATAGAACACCAAGCCGACGACGAGGAAGGGTGCCGCCAGCCGCATCGCCAGGTCGAAGGAATCCGAAACGACGCGGGCGGCCATGTTCGAGAAATCGTCGAGGGGCGGAAGATGGCCGGGCGTAAACAGCGAGTAACTGTCGACAATGGCGGCCAGCATCAATTGATGCAGATTGGTCTCGAAAATGACGACAATACCCAAGATTCCGAGGAATGCGCTGAATATCGCGCCCTGAACCGCGGCGGTCGGATCGGTGACCAGCGCGTTGGCCAAGCCGGTCTGATACGCAATGACCATGCCCGCCGTCTGCAGCGAAAAGAACAGAAACCGCGTCATCGACCCGATGAAAACGCCGATCAGAATCTCGCCGCCCATCATCAAAAAAAGCTGAATGGGGCTGTCCGGGAGTTTGGGCAGACCGGCGGAAACAACCGGCGCCACCACGATGGTGATGCCGATGGCGATCATGAGCCGAATACGCGGGGTCACGAAGGATTCGCCGAAACCGGGGATGAGCATGATCGCAGCGCCCACCCGCGCGAAAATCATGAAGAAGGCGAAGAAATCCGTCTGAAGGATGCTCTGTAGCAATGCCCGCGCCCCCAGTCAGCGGCCGAACGTCAACTGCCGAGCGTGGCGATGCGTTCGGCCAGCCGCTCGGTGAACGAGGTCAGCGTATTGAGCATGAAAGGCAGGAACATCAGGAGCGAGAGGAAGATGACCAAAATCTTCGGCACGAAGGTCAGGGTCATTTCCTGAACCTGCGTCAGCGCTTGAACGAGAGAGATGGCGAGGCCGACGACCAGGGCCACCAGCATGACTGGGGCGCCGATCTCGATCATGACCATGATTGCCTCGCGGCCGATCTCGAGAACTTCTGCAGCGTTCATGAAACGAAGCCCGGCAGGCCTAGAGCGGCATGCGGGTGATGTCTTGATAGGCGGAAATCACTTTGTCGCGAATCGCAATGGCGGTCTGCAGCGTGATCTCGGCATTGTCGACGGCGGTCACCACTTGGGTGATATCGGCTTTGCCGGCAACCGCGGCCATGCTCGCGGCTTCGCCTTTCTGACCGGTCTCGATCGCGGTTTCCGCCGCCTGTTTGACGAGGCCGAGGAAATCGCCGGCGGGATCCTGGCCGCGCGCCTCCATGCCGGGTGCAATCGAGGTCGGGGTTTTGGCGTAGGCGGATAAAGCGCTCGCGATATTGGCGGGCATGAATTTTTCTCCCTGAATCTGGCGTCTAGCGCAGCAGATCGATGGCGTGTTGGATCATGGTTTTCGACATGGTGATGAGGTTCAGATTCGCTTCATAAGAGCGCTGGGCCTCGTGCATGTCGGTCATTTCGATGAGCGGGTTGACGTTCGCGGTCTGGACGTAGCCTTCCTTATCGGCGGCGGGGCTCGCCGGCTCGTATTTCTTGCCGAAGGGGGTGGCGGTATCGCGGGTGATGCTCTTCACCGCGACCGTTTCAATTCCCTGCGCGCGGTCGACCAGGCTCTTGAAGGTGATGAGCTTCCGCTCATAGGGCGCGCCGCCGGGGGTCTGGGCGGTCGAATCGGCGTTCGCCATATTTTCGGCGATGACCCGCACGCGCTGCCCCTGGGCGTACATGCCCGAGGCCGAAATTTCCATCGCTTTGGTCAAATCCATGGCGTCGATTCTCTAAGCTTAGCTGTGACCCAGCGCTTCCTTAATCATCGAAAGCTGCTTGTGATAGAGATTGGTGGTGAGCTCGAAATCGCTGGCGGTGCGGTTCGCCTTCATCAGTTCTTCTTCCATGGTCACCGCATTGCCGGAAATGGTGGTTTCCAGCGGATGCTTCTCCTTGTCCGGATTGGTGCCGGGGGCTTCCGGCGTAAAACCGACAAGGTGCATCGGATTGGTGACCGTGGGCACCACCGGGTCGAGTTGCCCCTTCGCCATGTCTTTGAAATCGAGCGGCTTCAGATCTCTCGGCTTGTAGCCGGGGGTATCCGCATTGGCGATGTTTTGAGACAGCACCTGCTGACGCGCGGAAAGCCATGAAAGCTTTCGCTGCATCATGTCGAAGAGCGGAAGTTTGCTCAGGTCCATAGGGTCCACCGCGCTTGCCCCATGCCTATCGGCGGTGTTCCGGGCGCTGCTCGTAACAACGAGTGCGCCCTTGATTGTCATCCTGACGAGGGCAGGAGGAATCATCTGCCTAGTCTCTTAAAAAAGAGTGAATTTTAGACAATTTGGCGGGATCGCCGCCGGCCCCTGCCCTGCTCCGGAATCCCGCGGAACCCCTTGGAATTCCTGTGGCGACGAAACGCCAACATCGTTATGGTTAATGGCACCGCCACGCGCCAGGATGAGGCCATGCTCTATTTGACCAGGAAAGTCGGCGAATCCGTCATGCTCAATGAAAATGTCGAGGTCACGGTGGTCGCGGTTCGCGGCCGCACCGTGAAGCTCGGCTTCGTGTTCCCGTCCGATGTCTCGGTGATGCGCCGCGAAATCTACGACCGCATCCAGGAAGAAAACCGCGCCGCCGCCGCCATGACCGGCACCTTGGTCGATGAGCTGCGGGATAAGGGGAAGTAGCGGGCGTCTTCACTCATGTTCCGCAAAGAGTTCGCGATTGCAGTCGCCGCCGGCGTCATTCTTGCCGCAGCCGATGCCCCGGCTCAAAATACGGCAATGCAAAGCGCTAGCGCACAAAATCCCGGCGCTCACGAAGACCCGCCCGCCGCCACGAGCGCGCTGTTCATCTACCAATTCATCGTCAACCGCCTCGCCTTTTTCGAAGAATGCGCGCAAATCGACAAACCGAATATCAGCGCCTATAGCGAGGCGTTCAGTAATTTCAGCTTGGACGCCACGCCGATTGCCGACCGCGCCTTCGCGATTCTTCATGACGAGTCCGCACGCGCCAAGGAAACCTCCGACAGTTTCTCGCGGCGCATGTTCGATGTCGGCAGGGATGCGCGCAAAGAACTCATGGACAATGCGGAAAAGAATTCGATCGCCTTCACCATCGGTTGCCGTATGGCGCCGCCGGCCATGCGGGAACACGCGGAAGGCTTTAAGCCGATCCGCAATCAATTCCCCGATCACATGCAGGCCATCGACGCGTGGAAGTGAGTGGCTTGGTTTCTAGGAATATGGCGCGCAGGAAAAACAAACGCCGCCCGTGAAAAGATAACCTGTCCTCCGGCCAATACCCGGTGGAAATGGAGTCACGAAGAACCATTTAAGTCGTAGTCGCTGAATTCCGGGAGGATTGCAAAAACCATGACCCATTTCCGCTCGTTATCCAGCCTGCCTGGCGTGGCGCTCGCCGCGCTGATTCTCGCCGGTTGCACCGCACCGCAGAATCCGCCCGCTTTCGGGCCCGCGCCGGACAACTACCAGGCGATCGTTACGACGTGGCTGCAAGGGCATATCCAAAATGCCCAGACCATCCGCGATCTCTCGATGACGCCGCCGGTTCAGGATCATCTCTTCGTCGGCGACATGTATGGCGGCACGGTCTTCGGCTACAAAGTCTGCGTCAATTACGACGTCCAGGATGCGTACGGTCATTACATCGGGCCAAAGACCTACCGGTTTATTCTCAAGGATGGCGCGGTCGCCCATGCCGGCATCTACGATCTCGTCAATCCAGGGTGCTAGAAGGAAGGGCGTGAGGCCTCGGATTTACGGGGGCCGCCCCGTCGCCCATTTAAACCTTTGTTAAGCATGATCGGCCAGGATCGCTGGATGTGCCGGGGATGCCCCGGTGCCGGGCAGGACGGCCGATTTGAGCAAACCCCAAAACCCTGAAAATCCCGACGAAAAGCCGGGAAAGGCGCTCGCGCTCTCCTACGACCCCGATGCCGCCAATGCGCCCCGGATCGTCGCCAAGGGCAAGGGTGCTTTGGCCGACCGGATTCTCGAAATCGCGTTCGCGGCGGGCATCAAGGTCCGCCAAGACGCGGATCTGGTGGAAATTCTGGAGGCGGTCGATCTCGACCGCGAAATTCCGCTCGAAGCGTTTCAGGCGGTCGCCGAAATCCTGGCCTATGTCTATCGCGCCAACGGCATGAAGCCGCCAACCAAAACACAACAATAAAACCCAATAGCGAGTACGCGACGATGAATGATTCAACGCAAATGACGAATTTAGTGCGCCGCCTGAAGTCGGCCTCGACCGTGGTGGCGGAGGCCCGGTCGGCCGTCGAACGGGGCGATCTCGTCGACTTGGCGGAACTCGACCGCGAGGTGGACGGAATCTGCAACGCATTGATCGGCGGTAATCCGGAACAAAGTGAAAGCCTGAAGGCCGCGTTGATCGCACTCGCCTCCGATCTCGATCATCTCACCGCAGCCCTTTCCGGCGCCCATAAGAAATTGACGAAGGATTTGGGAGAGCTCGGCAACCGCCAGCGTGCCGTCAAAGCCTATGTCTCGCGCGATTAAGCGCCGGACCTGGGCCTGAAACTTAATATGAACACCGGCGCCTATTTTCAATTCGTCGCTGCGCTTGCCTTCGTTCTTGCGCTGATTGCAGGGCTCGCCTGGGCCATACGCCGATTCGGGCTGTTCTCGCAAATGGCGCCGAAGCTCGGCAGCAAGCGCCGGCTTTCGATCGTCGAAACGCTGGGTCTGGACGCGAAGCGCCGACTCGTTTTGGTGCGCCGCGACGATAAGGAACATCTGGTGATTTTAGGACCGGCCTCCGAAACCGTCGTCGAAGCGGGCATCGCACCACCCACCGGCGCGACTGCCGACGCGGACGCCCCGAGGCTGGAGGCCATTCAAAAGCGATGATCGCGCACCGTGAAATACTGAAGTGGGCGAAGATTCTCGGCGCGGTCGGGCTTGCCTGGGCCGCGATCATGCTCGCGCTGATTCTCCAATCCGATCCCGCCGCGGCGCAAACCTTCTCGCTCGATCTGGGGAGCGGGCCGAATGCGACGTCGCGCATCGTTCAGCTCATTCTCCTCATCACCATCCTGAGCCTAGCGCCTTCGATTCTGGTGATGACGACGTCGTTCACGCGAATTGTCGTCGTGCTGTCTTTCTTAAGAAGCGCGCTCGGCTTGCAACAGACGCCGCCCAATGCGGTGCTGATCGGGCTTGCGTTGTTTCTGACCGGCTTCGTGATGTCGCCGACCCTGGAGCAGGTCTATCAACAAGGGGTGGCGCCCTTGATGGCGAATCAGATCACGGAAGAAGACGCCTTCGAGAAATCCACCGCACCGTTGCGGACTTTCATGCTTCACCAGGTGCGCGAGCATGATTTGACGTTGTTCATGGATCTGGCCAAGGTGCCGAAGGTGGATTCGCCGGACCAGACGCCGCTCCGGGTCCTCGTTCCCGCTTTCATGATCAGCGAGCTGAGACGGGCCTTCGAAATCGGATTCCTGCTTTATATCCCCTTCCTCATCATCGACATGGTGGTGGCCTCGATCCTGATGTCGATGGGCATGATGATGCTCCCGCCGGTGATCATCTCACTGCCGTTCAAGCTCATCTTCTTCGTGCTGGTGGATGGCTGGTATCTCGTCGCCGGAAGCCTGGTTCAAAGCTTCGGCACGACCTGAGTTTTAGAACGATACCGCGGTACGGACCCCGAGCACCACCGCGTCAGGCACGGGTTTCGCCGGATCGTCAGGATCGGGGACATTGCCGCCGGGCTGGAAAATGAACTGCGCATCGGGCTGAACGGTCCACCAGCCGGTTACTTGCGCGATATAGCTGAACTCCAGGACCGATTCGCTGTCGCGAACCGGGCCGCTCGAACCCGAAACCGCCAGGGTGTCCGAATCGAATTCCGCCGCGTCGGCGCCGATCCGGGCATAGCCAAACCCAATCCCCAGAAGATCGTCATCCCGGCCGGGAATAAGGCCCTCATAGGCAGCACCCCCATCCACGTAGAAATCGATCAGATTGCGGTCGGAGGGCGCGCCGCCTACTCGCATGAACAAGTTCACGCCTTGATCTTCGCCGCCCGGCTCGCGCCACAGCATTTGGTCGGCGACGGCATAAAGTCCGTAATCGCCGCGATGGCGCGCGGCCACGCCGGTCGTGGATGGCGATGCCAGGGATTGGCCAAGAGTATCGAAGCGAAGGTCGTCGAAGCCGCCGGTATGATAAAAGCCGCCCAGTTTGCAAGTGGCCGGCAGACCCGCCGAGTTCTTGTTCCGATTGATCGCGTATTGGATCTCGCTCATGACCAGAACGCCCTCCAAGCTGAACGTCGTACCGGCATTGTTGTGGCGTTGCGGATCCTGCGATCCCGGATTGCCGGCGGGATTGCCGCTGAAGATACCGGTAATAAACGTGACATTGTCGGCGGGCTTGGCGCCGAGGCGGATCTCTGGCGTTGCCAGGGCATAGACGGGACCGCCGCCCGGCAAATTATTGGCGGCCAACGGCGCTCAGCCGAAAGTGCTGTTCATGAACATCGCTGCGGTCTCGCTGATCAGAAAATCGTCGTCCGCGGCAAGCTGGCCGGCCCGACTTGACAGCCGGTCCTTGACGATATCCTGTTGCAGCTAAAGATCGAAAAGCCTGGTGCTCGACACGGCTTCGATGTTGCTCGCCGGAAGCAGATTGGCGAGAAAGTCGCCGGTCAGGCCGCGGCCGTGAATTTGGTAAGCGTTGGCGTGCATGGTGGCCCCTCCCCATCCGAGCAGCTTTTCGAAATCGATATTGGTCGAAATTTCGAAGCGTCCTTCATAGATGGTGCCCCAGCGCAACCCGCCGGGAACCACGCCGTGGGTTTCGCCGATATATTCGGCTCCGATTTCGACGCCCGAATCGCTCAGCGACTTCCGCATTCCCGACCAATCGCCGGTCAGGGTTTCGCGATCGAGAAATCCCGGTTTGGGACTTTCATTCGCCGGCTGCGACGCGGCGGCCGGATCAGCGGCCGGCTGGTCATCGGCGTGCGCCGAACCCGCGCCGGTAAAAGCGAGCGTGACGGCGAGAAGAGGGTGAAGTCCTACAGTTGCTGGAAAATCTGGAAGGGGTGCATCCTCGCTGAGGATCCACAAACCCGCGCCGGTATCAGCCGGCGCCAGCAAGGAGGCACCCCATGCAGAGAGTACCGGCGTCGATGCGCACACGCCAATCCCTTTGCGATTTGATCGAAGGCCGTCTTTCGTCGCCGGACGGGCGGGCCGAGCTGGTGAAGCTGGCAGCACGTTTGATCCTCGAGGAAGCTTTGGAAGCGGAGAGCCGCGATGCGATCGGACGCGAGTATTACGAGCACGGCGCGGCACCCGGCCAAGGCTATCGCAACGGGGTGCGCCCGGGGCGGCTGAAGACGGCGGAAGGCGCGACCGAGTATTCGGCGCCGCAGATCGCGGGCCGGGACGAGCCGTTCCGCTCGGAGATCCGGGATCACCTGAAGGGACGCACGCAAGCGCTCGAGGACCTGGCCATCGAACTCTTGGCCCGCGGCCTTTCGGTGCGCGACATCGCGGAGGCGTTCAAGGACGAGACCGGCCGGCTGCTGCTCTCCAAGACGGCGGTCTCGGAATTGGGCGAACGGCTGTGGGCGGACTACCAGGAGTTCGTGCAGCGCGACCTCTCGGAATACGACATCGCCTATCTGTTCATCGACGGCATCGCCGAGCGGATCCGGCCGGGGCAGAAGCGCGAGCCGGTGCTGGCGGCGTGGGGCTTTACCGCCGGCGGCGCCAAGGTCTTGCTGCATCTGATGGCCGGTTCCAAGGAGGACGCCGAAACGGTGACCGGGGATCATCAAGGCGATCGAGACCGGCTTCCCGCGCTCGGAACGCCAGCGGTGTCTGGCGCATCGTCTGCGGAACCTGGCGGCCAAGGTCCCGGAGGACGTCTGGCCCGAGTTCAAGGCCCGCGTCATCGCCGCCTATCAGGCTCCGTCCCGCGCCATCGCGCGCGAGCTCGCCGGCGGCGTGGCCGCCGACTTTAAGGCCGCGCTTCCCAGCGCGGTCACCTGTTTCCAGGATGACTTCGAGGCCTGCATCGCCCATCTCAGGATGCCCATTCCGCACCGTCGAGCGATTCGAACCACGAACCTTCTGGAACGGCTCTTCGACGAAGAGCGCCGGCGCCTCAAGATCATTCCCAATGCCTTCGGCGAAAAGCCCGTCCTCAAGCTCATGTTCGGCGCCATGATCCGCGCCGCCGAGCGCTGGCGCCCCGTCAAGGTCAGCGACTTCGAGCGCCGCCAGAGGGCAGCGATCAGACGCGAATTGGATCAGGACTACGAAGCCAGAAACGGCATCACGAAAACCAACGCGAAGGAAAAGCACCCCGCTAAATTATCCAGCACGCCTCGGACTTGACCCGAGAAGAGCAAGAGGCGAAGTCGAAGACTGAATTTTCTATCGTCTCTCATCCGCTCATTGCCTCCCGACGGCCCCCAGTCCGGCCCTATCCATCGGAAATCCCGGACCTCAATCAATACAAATGCGAGGCACTCGCAATAATATATGCGGTCATTCGATGACCTATGGCCGTATGATTTCGCTAATGCGCGTTCTACTCATTGCCACGACCCTTTTGCTTACCCTCCCCGCTCCGTGCTTCGCGGCGGACGCCGACGCCGAGCGCAATACCGGGATTGGAGCCGATCAGGACGGAAAACCCGAAGAGGCGATTTCTCATTTCTCCAAATCCATCGACCTCGCCCCGAACAAGGACGAGGGTTACGCCTGGCGCGGCATCGAGGAAATCAAGCTCGGGCGCTATGACGACGCAATCGAGGATTACACGAAAGCGATTGGGATCAATCCGAACGAGCCTGCCTATTATAAGAGCCGCGGGCTGGCCTATGCCCGCCAGGGCGATTCCGAACATGCCCTCGCCGATAACGGCAAAGCGATTGAATTGGCGCCGGACGACGCCTCAGCCTTTGTCAACCGAGCCAATGTCTATGTCGCCCTGAGGAAATTCGATGCGGCGATTGCGGATTGCAATACCGTGATCGATCTGGTGCAGAACAAACGCAACAAAGACGGCACCGATGCGGAAGACTTTGCGGTCGCCTACGCCAATCGCGGGATCGCCTATTCGGCATTGGGCCGTCACGACGAGGCGCTCGCCGATTTGACGGAAGCCATCAAGCGCCGTTCGGACGCGGCCTCGACTTACGTCAATCGCGCCAACGTCTATATCAATCTCACGCGCTACGACAAGGCTATCGCCGATTGCAACACCGCGATCAAACTGGTGGATGAGCGCCGCAATATCGACGGCAACGATCGGCGCGATTTGGCGTTGGCTTATGCGAATCGCGGCATCGCCTATTCCGGCAATGGAAAGTCGAAGCAGAGCAAGGCCGATTTCGCCAAGGCGCGGTCGATCAATCCGAATCTTCGAATCGATTCACCCGCGCCGTCGCCGTCCGGCGAAAATGCGGCGCCGTGATCAATTGCCGCTCAAACCTCGGCCTCGTGCGCATAGCGCCAGCGCCACTCTTGTCCAGGCTCGAAAGACTGGATGATCGGATGTCCGGTGCTGTGGAAATGCTTCCGCGCATGGCGGTTCGGCGATGAATCGCAACAACCGACATGGCGGCAGGTCAAACAGAGGCGCAAATGCAGCCAGGGACCGTCGATTTTAAGGCAATCCCCGCAGCCATCGGCGCTGGGAACGACATTGCGGACGAATTTCAGATGCCGGTCCGCCATAGCGATTCCTCTCCCGCTGTGTGTCGCCATTAGACTATCACAGGGCTCGATGCCGGCGTCAAACTCGTGGCTCGACATATTTTTCTATTTTGCCAAGACTTATGACGGCGGGAGCAGCCCCGTTTCGCCGCATCGGCAGCTTCAGAATTCCCCGTGAACGCGCAAGCCGAAAACGGAGACCGGCCCACGGTCACGATTATAGGCGGGGTTTGTCACATATTGATAATCCGCCGACACGGCGAAAGGCTTGGCGATCTGCCAGGAGTAAAAAACCTCGGCGATCTTTTCCAAACCGTAATGGGGCAATTGCCCGTCGCCGATCAGGATGCCGAGGCCCCCCGCGGCAAAATACGTGCGCGCCGCATCCGATAGAGCGTTGATCGCCCCAGCGACACCGAAGGTATCGTCCGGACGATTCCACTCATTGCCTTTTACCGACAGGCCGCCTGAAACGGACCGGTTGATCTCGGTGAATTCGTAGGCCTCTTTATCGCCGTCGTTCATGCTGGCGCGGGCAAAGGCGCCGACATCCGGAGTGATTTCCTGTTCGAAGTTGAGTGCAATCCCTGGTTTTGAGCCGTAGTGACGGACCAGCGCCACGTCGGGCGTTGTCCCCGTCTGCTGCCCCAAACGCACCGCATCGGAATAGTTTGCCATGCGGCCGCGATCGATGAAGCCGAGCAATTTCAGCTTGCCCGGACGGCCCAGCAGTTCGTGCCGCTCTTCCAGCTCGCCGATCGCGGCATACTCGCTGAAATCTTGCTCCAGGCGCCTGCCGTTCGGAATCACCGAAAGATCGAAGAGGCCACCGCGAACGGTCCACCAATCCTGCGTCCATTCGGCGGAAGCGCCATAGGTGTAGCCCCAGGCATCGGCCGCGTAATCGAAGGCGCCGGCCTCGACGATCGCCCAATTGAGAAAGTCCGCCCGCGGATCGTGGGCATAGCTGTTGGTGTCGAAGACATCGACGACCGAGAACTTTCCCGCCGATAATATGACATTATCCGCCGTATGGGAGCCGCCGAGCTGATTGGCCGCCGGTTCGACTGTTTGCTCGACGCCGCCGAGATCGATCACCTGGCGCAAGAAGAGCCGCTGAATGCGGCCATAAGGCGTATAGGCGCCGACCTTATAGTCCTCGGCGCTGGGGAACCCCGCCACGCCAAGGGTGTTGCTGAGCCCGAATCCCTGGTCGAGTTCGGGGTTTACATAAACCTCCGCCCCTTGCCACAGGCGAACGCCGGCAAAAAGCGTCAGATCGAGGGTTTCCGCAGTGCGGTCTCGGGAATTGAGGCTGTTCTGTCCGTGAAACGCAGACGGGAAACTTGGATGGTATTGTGTGACGTTGGTGAGTTGGCCGTGCAGGCTCCAGGATTTTGGCGACGCGGTTTCGGATACGGCCGTTTCATCGGCGGATACCGGCGCCGAAACCGATGGGGAATTGGGCTCCTCCGTCGATCCGGCTGTCGCCGCTTGCGCATAGCATAGTCGGCAGGGAACAAGCGCGAACAACACGATCATCAAAGGTAGCCCTGGGTTCATACTGACCCATCGCCCAAACGCAAGAGACGCAGCGGCCATTTGCAGCCATCGGCTCGGAATTTTCGTGAATAGTGTCATTGGTTTGCTCAAAATTTTCAGGCTGTAAAAATACTCATTAGACTTGGCTATCTTCTTTCATTTTCATGAAGGTTTAAAGATCAACTGCCAGAGATCACCAATTGCACAATACGAATAAGCACGAGGCCGCCCGCGATGAAGAGATAGCCGCGTAGCGCCACCATCCAAATTCGGGTGAGCGGCGTCATGTATGCGGGAGCCAATTCGTTCAATGGAGGCATGCGCCAAATCGCGCGCAGAGAGCGGTCGATCGGTTGAGCCAAGTCTACGCGGCGCATGAACCGCAGAGTCGCAACACCGGCCAAGGCGAACCCGAAGCCCCCTCCCAAAATGGCCAGAATCGTCTTTTCTCCGAGGTCAGGGTAGAGCACGAATGCGGTCGGAATTATCGATTGCGTAACGAGCGCGGCGATAACGGCTCCGGTGAAAAGATTGACCCACTTGCCATTGACCCAAGGCCCGAGTACCGCCTTGTCATTGCACAAAAGCAGCAGGAACACGGTGGCACTTGGCAAAAGGATGCCCGCGAGCGTCTGCACCGCGTTCGTCAAAAAGACCAAGCGGCGTACCCGGGACGAGCACTAATGCCGCCGCCAGCGCGATGAGGCCCCCATAAACCGCGTAAAAGGCCTTGGCATCCCTCGGTTTGCGGTGCAATGAGTGACGCAGCGACAGCACGTCGCCGATCGCGTAGGCAGTCGACAGCGACACGGCCATTGCGCCGATCACGCTGGCGTCGATGAGCGCGATGGCGAAAAATATGCCGGAAAGCCGCCCCGCGTATTTGCCCAAGCCGGCGGCCACAGCCCCTGCGTCCCGGAAACTGCCGAATTCGTCATGGCCGGCGAATGCCGCGGCGGTAAATGCCATCATGGCAATAGCCCCGATGATAACGAGGGCGATGCCAATCCAAAGATCGGCGCGCTCATAGCGCATGAATCGCGGCGTGATGCGCTTGTCGATGACGTAGCTCTGCTGAAAGAAGAGCTGCCAGGGCGCGATCGTCGTGCCGACAATCGCGATGATCAACAGCATCACGTCGCTAAGCCTAGCGTTCTTCGGAAGTTGCGGCACGGTGAGGTCATGTGCAATCTGCCCGGCGGGTGGCTGCGCCCAGAGGAATATCGGCACGAGAAGCAGGCTGCCGAAGACCAACAGCAGCGAGAACCGTTCGAAGCGACGGAAATCGCCGGTCCCCGCCGCGGCTATGATAATCGCTGCGGATACGATAACGCCCAGCTCCTTCGGCAGACCCAGCTATCTCAGGGCCAAGCTGACGCCGATGAACTCGGTGACGATGGTCAGCGCATTCAGAAGAAACCGGTCGATGATGCTGAACGCACCCCAGAATCTGCCGAAGCGCTCCAAGATAAGCCGGGCATGGCCGACGCCGGTCACCGCGCCAAGGCGCAGAACCATCTCTTGGTTGATATACAGGACGGGCGCGAGCAAGAGCAGCGTCCAAAGTAGGGTCGTGCCGTAATTCTGACCAGCCTGGGTATAAGTGCCGAAAGCGCCAGCATCGTTGTCTCCGACCATGACAATGAGGCCGGGGCCGAGAATGGCGAGCAATGTCCTGAAGCGCGCCCACCAGCCGATGCGCGGTCCATGGTCGCCGCGGCGGATCGTGCCGAAGGCACCGCAGATATCACCGATATGGGCCTTGTCGAGAGCCGCGGCGGGATGCGGCGCATCGTAGATTTCGGTAGCGGACACGGGTTCTCCCCCTTCGCGTGCGGATTATGATTTTGAGTTGGCCGGAACTTCCGGAACGACGTCGGATTCCCATACGCAGACGAGCCGCTTCTCTGGATCGCGGTGCCAGGAGCAGATCAAGCGGCGGCGATAGGCAAGCGAGCCATCGAGCGCGATCAGGCGCACGCGGCGGGATACACCGTGAGAGGACAAAACGATATCCGGTGCGACGACCGGGCAAATTGCAAGGATTGCGGTGGGCATCTCCGCGCCTCCTTCTTGTCAGATCGGTTGTTCCGACCCGGGAGGCGCGAGGATCAGAGGGCGTCAGCTCGAACGCACCCCTAGGATCTTTCGGACTTCCCGGGAAATGTATCCGTCCACGCTCACAGCCGCGCTGCGACTATGATCGTCCGACGGGGCTTTGTTAGATCGCGGGCTCATCTGATCCATTACACTTTATTGACAGGACGGGCCAAAACGAACGGATTGGACATTCGGCACGAGAAGTCTCATATACTCCCCTGGAGGATAGGATCAAGAGAAATGACGCACACGACGCAAGAAAAGGAGAAGCGGAAGCTTCTCATGAGGTTGAGACGGATCCGCGGTCAGCTCGATGCGGTCGAGCGCACGGTCCAAGAGCACGCCGAATGCGCCGCCATCCTTCAACAGGCGGCCGCCTGCCGGGGAGCGCTGGAGGGGTTCATTGCAGAGGTGATCGAAGACCATATCCTCGAACATCTGGTCGACCCTAATGCGCCCCGCGACGATCCGCGCGCGCGGGCAGCCGAAGAGCTGGTCGAGATTGTCCATTCCTTCCTCGCCTGAGGGTAAGACTGCGGCGGACTGGTCCGGTGAGGGCTTAGCCGAGCCAGCCGGCCGCTACGGACTTCGGAACAATGGGCACTGGCAAGATGCATACGGACACCATCGAGACTTTCCGGCACGAGCATATCTTTCTCGGCGATCACCACGCTCAGAACGAGCGCAAGACCTGGGCGGTGATTGCGCTCTGCGGCGCCATGATGGCGGCGGAGATTGGCGGCGGTGCATTGTTCGGTTCGATGGCCCTAATCGCCGATGGGCTCCACATGAGCACCCATGCCGGTGCAATGCTCATTGCCGCGCTGGCCTATTCCTGCGCGACGCGCCACAGCCGCGACGAACGCTTCGCATTCGGTACAGGTAAGGTAGGTGACCTTGCCGCATTCTGCTCGGCGATCATTTTGGCGATGATTGCGGTGCTGATTGGCTGGGAAAGCGTCGAGCGGCTGCTGCAGCCGGTGCCGATCGGCTTCGACGAGGCGATACCGGTGGCCATGCTTGGCCTCTGCGTGAATGTGGCGAGTGCGTGGTTGTTGCGCGATGATCATGACCATGCCGGCCACTCGAACATTCGTCGCCATGACGGCTATCGGGATTCTGAGACTTCTAAAAATGATTTCTCAACCGGTCACCACCACGACCTTAATATTCGAGCGGCCTATGCGCACGTTCTCGCTGACGCCGCGGTGTCGCTACTAGCGGTCATTGGCCTCGTGGCCGGTCGGCAACTTGGCTGGGTCTGGATGGACCCAGTGATGGGGATTGTCGGTGCTTGCGTCATCGCAAATTGGTCGTGGGGCTTGGTGCACGCGGCGGGCGTCGTTCTGCTGGACTTCCGGCCGGATTCGGCGCTTGCAACCGAAGTCCTCAATCGGCTCGAGCAAAACGGCGATCGAGTCGTCGATCTGCACCTTTGGCGAGTTGGGCCTGGGCACGCTGCTGCCGTGATATCGGTCGTCTCGGATCGGCCGGAACGGCCAGCCGCCTACAAGGCGCGGCTGGCGGATATTCCCGGCCTCAGTCATGTGACGATCGAGGTCGAGCAAGGCGGAAACCTCGGCGCAGCCACAAAACCCCTGCTTTAATAGGGCAGGACCTTCTTGTAGGAAGTTTATTTCGGAGCGGCGGCAACTTCCTTGGCGGGTTCGTTTTGCGCGTCCGCCTTCTTGCCTTTGAGATCGGCGGCAAAGGTGGTGTAGGCCTCAATCTCGGAAAGCCGTTGCGTCACGGCTTCGACGCTGTCGACTTCGCCGGCCTGGGCGGCGGCGATCACTTTGAAATCGGTGACGTATTTCGTTTTGTCGATAGCGGCTGCGGCACGATCCCGCAAATTGTCGAGGCCGTCGCGATCGTCCGCCAGCCATAGTGCCGCGGCACGGCGCAATAGAAGCTGCGCATCGTCGTCGGAAAGCGTGGCATTCTCGGAAAGATCGATCTTATCGGTGATCCGCGCCAGCACCTTTCCCGCTTCAACCCAATTGCGGTTTCGCCAATAAATGTCGGCGCGCAGCAGATCCGCGTCCCGGCTTTGGTCATTGCCCAGCGCAGTCATCGCTTCCGGCACCTTGCCGAGTGCCGCAAGCGCCCGGGCCTCGAGCCGTTTGCGCGATTGCACGAGATCCGGCGGCATTTTCTCGACGACGCTTTCATTGAGGGCCGTCAAAACTTTATCCGGCTGTTTGTTCATAAGCCTGATGACGGCGAGCCGGGTGCCCCAATTCGCCTTGTCGAGACCTTGGAGACGCGTCGTCACCTGAGGCTCCAGAAGCTCGGCCGCTTGGTCGAGCAGATCGATGGCGGCGAGACGTTCGGCCAATTGGCGCACCACCGTATCGCCGGCTTCGCCGGGCGGCGTTAGTTCGCGGAATTCCTGGTAGAGACCCAGCGCCTTCAGGGGCGAAAGTTTGTTGGCGGCACCGTCCACATAGAGCTTCGAAAACGTCGCATTCATCAGATCCGCCGCGTCCTTCGACCGCGGATCGTCGGCGAAGAACGTGACCGCCCGCTTCAAGGTCTGCAGGCCCTTTTCATAATGTTCGGTGGCGATATAGAGATCGCCCAGCTTGCGCAGCACGTCGAATTCGAAGGAATCGCCACGCCATGCGAAGCGCAAGGCCTCCAAATCGTTGATGGTGTCCTCGGGCGACATTTTTCCGGCGTCGAGCAACATCGAAACCTTGGCGAAATCCGCCTTGGCCGCCGTTGCCGGATCGCCTTCCTTTGTCGCTTCGTCATAAAGCTTTGCCGCACCGTCCGGCTCGCGCTTGATTTCGGCGAGCTTGCCGCGCAGATACTTCATCTGGGCCTTGGCGGCAGTATCGGGTCCGGCTTGGTCGACGAAATCGAGATAGATGTCGGCCGCGCCGAATTCATGGGAGATGACCGCAGTTTCGGCCGCCAGCAATCCGAATTTCACCTTTAGTTCCGGCGGATAATCTTAAATCCGGTCACCCACATGCGCGAAGGCCGCGACCGCGTCGGGCCAATGACCTTGGCCGGCGGCCAAAGCGCCGCGCCAGAGCACCGCTTCCGGCTCATTGCCGAGGCTGGGCGCGTTAAGATCGCTCGCAGCACCCAGATAATCGTCGGTTAGATAAAGGGCAGCGCCGCGCAGGGCCGCAAAATCGGCGGTCGGCGTCGTGTTCGGATCGTCGGCGGCGATCACGCCGAGAATTCCAAGCGTCTCGGGATAAAGGCCATAGGCGAAATAGAACCGGGCCAGATCGAGCCGGACTGCCGTCCGCGCGGAAGGCGGGGCGGCGATGATCGCGTGTTGAAGCGCCATCTGCACGTCGTTGAAATGCATGTCGCCTTTCTTCCATGCCACGAAGTCGAACAATTTATGATCCGACATGTCGACTGCGGAATTGGCGGGCGCAGGATTGGCGGGTGTGGGATTGGCGGGCGTCGGACTTACGGCGGCCGCGTTCGCCGCAATTTCCGGGGCTTGCGTTCCAGTCGGAAGTTGAGACCCAGGCGGCGCGGCCGCGGCGTTCGGCGGTGACGGCGGTGTTTGCGCGGGTGCGGATCGCGCGTCGGGGCCCGGCGGCGTCGCCGACGGCTGAGTTCCTTGATCCGGCGGCTGGTGGGGGGCTTGATCCGGTAGCGGCGTCTCGTCTGGCGAGGGCATGCCGGTCTTGGCCGAGAGGAACAAACCGTTCGGTCCGCCGATCGCCACACCTTCGATTCGGCTTTCGACTGACAGCCCGTCGGCCTTGGGCTCAACGACGATACCTTGAGCCGTCGCGGGTAAGTAAAAGAGCGCGTATTGATGATTGTTGGCAACGCCCTCGCCTTGATTCCGAACCGGAACCACGACCAGTTTGTCGCCGACTTCCGGATCCGCAATCGTAATTGGATTGCCGGCATCCTTGACCGGCAGCAGCAGGCGCGAATTGGCGCCGGTTTGGGCCGCGGCCTGAATAGCAATGGCCGGACGCACGGCGATGCGCGACAGCGCCACCGTCAGATATTTTCCGCGCTGAACCGAAGCGGATATCGCCGGCCCCATGGTGAGACGAAGCGCAGCGGCGCCCGGAACTTCCACCTCTTCGGCGGTCAATTCCTTGCTCCAGTCCTTGAGGGCGGAAATATCGAGCTTTGCCCTGCCGCCGAGCACCACCCAAATCGCGCCGGCGCGGCGGAAGACCGCTGCCGGATCGTTCCAGGCGAAACTGAGAACAACTGCGCCTTGATCGGTCTTGGCGGTGACGGTCACCGGCTTAGCCGGCGGCGCCGGCGGCGTTTGCAGCATTGGCGGAGCCTGCGACACCTGTGGCGCGGCGGCTTGTTGCATTGGCGGCGCAGCCACTTTCATTTGCGTTGCGCCTGGCATTTGCGTCCCGGTCTTTGCACCCTCGGGCCCGCCCGCGGTCTGCAATTGACCCGTCAGCATTTGCGCGGTCGCCGGGATCGAAGCGGGCATCGACGAAGGCACGCCCGCACCCGACGAGGTTTGCGGCGGTTTAGATGAAGACGGCACCGGCGCTATCGCCGCCGGTGCAGCAGGCGACCCCGATTTGTCGGGAAGCAAGCGTACCGGCGCGGATTCCGGGGCATTGCCGCCGGGCGGCGATGGAACCGGCGAAGAGGTGATCGTCCTGTTGCCGCCGGGAATATCGGGAAGTTCCGCGACGAGAACCCGGGCGCGCGGTGCCGGCGTTCCCGGCTGCGGCTTTGCCGTTTTCTGATCATTCGCGGGCGGCGATTTCGGATCGGGGCCCTCTGCCGGCAACAATGCGTGTTCGCTGCCTGCGATATCGACGACGATTTTGTTTTCGCTGCGGAAGTGATGGAAGCGCGCAGCATCGGCTCCGGAGATCGTCACGGTCAAGCCGCCGGCCCGGGTTTGCGCATCCATCGCCGTCACGAAGCGCGGCAGATCGGCGCGCAGCCGGTCCATATCGATCCGCGCCGGCACCGCGAATTCGAGTTTCAATGTATTGCCGTCGGTGAAGGCGGTATAGGGAACGGCGCTCGGCCAGTCGAAGACGATTCGGCTGTAATCATCATGGGTGCCAAAACGCACCGAAAGCAGATCGGCGGCAGACTTGCCTGGCGATTTCTCAGCGGACGCTGATTTTGTCTCGGCCGAATCGGATTTGGCTGGTTGAGCGGATGCCGCTGCATTCGAAGCCCGGCGGATATCGATCGCGATCGAATTGCCGCTATCGAAGGATTGGGCGGTCGAGGCACCGGAAAGATCGAACACCGCCTTGCGGCCATCGTCATCGAGGCGCGCTGCGGAGATGTAATGGGAAAGCTGCTGGAGGACCTGAGCGAAGGAGCCCTCCATCGGCCGGTCGAAGACGACGGTGAGCTGATTTCCCTGGAGCCTGACGCTATGCCCGACCAATTCTTTCCAATCGAAGACGAAACGGCCGAAATCGCCGTGATCGTAGGCGCGGATCGCGACTTGTTCGGCGGCGCGCGCCTGGAAGCCCCACGATAGGGCGAAAACGGCGAGCGCGGCGATTTTCCAGCGCGGCGAAAATACGGGCATTACGGAGCGCCTCCATTGGGGGTCAGAACAAGATCCACCCGGCGTGCGAGCTCGAGCCGGTGTAGCCAAGGCAAGGATTCAGGAAGTTCGGAAAAATGCGAATCGGCCGCGCCGAAGGCGGGGATTTCGTGCGGATAGCCGTCGCGCTTCAAGGCGTCGGCAACCGCCGCCGCGCGCGCCAGCGATAGATCCCAGTTCGATGCGTAGGCGGTTTCCACCGGCGTTGGATCGGTATGCCCGATCACTTCGGCTTCATTGGCGATGTTCCGCAACACCCCGGCGAGATCGAATAGCGCAGCACCACCCTTCTCATTGATGGTGGCGTTGCCGGGCGCAAAGAGAAGATCCGCCGGAAGCGAAATCACCAGCTTTTCGCCGGCGAGATAAATCACGCTGTTCTGCAGCAGAATATTCGATTTGCCGTGCGCTTCGAGCACCTGCCCGAGATAGCCAAGATCGAGTGCCGGCTGCTCCACCACGCCGCCCTTACTGCGGTCGGTCAATGGCAGAGGCTTGGCCGGGCCGCCGATTGGCGATTCGGAATGCCGGGAAAAAGCCTGGGTGAGATTCTTCCACTTGCCGACCTCGACTGCCGACATGGAGAACAGCAAGACGAAGAACGCGAGCAGCAGGCAAAACAGATCGGCGAAGGTGATGAGCCAGGGCCGCGGCGGCATCGGCGTAAATGCGCCGGTGGCGCCCGGAAGCATATCGGAGTCTTTTGGCTCGCTCATGGCCCGACCACCTTACTCATTGTCCGGTGACCAGATGATGGAAATCGATTCGCGGCTCGTCGTCCGAATGGGCTCGCACCGTCACGCGGATTTCGTTTTCCGGCCCCGGATCGAGCCCGGCGGCGACCGCGGTCTTGACGGCGCCGAGATTCGTCAGTTCGCGGGCGAGCGCGGAAGAATGCGCGATTCCGGTTTGACGCGCCTCGGGCGTTGCGCCCGCGCCGGCCACGATCTCGGCTTCAAAGCGATAACCAGGCGCGTTTTGCGCGAGCGCTTCCGCAATCGCGGCGAGAATGCGCTTTGCTTGCGGGCGCAGATCTTTACCGACAAAGAGCACATCCACCGGCACCGTAAAGCGTAAGGCCGTTCCGGCCGGGAGATTTTCCATCTTGGCCGCGGGAACGAGCGCGTAAATCTGCGCTGACAGGCGGTCCCGGGCGGCGGCAGGCCCGGCAATCGCTTCGCCCTCCGATTGGTGCGCGGCGTGATCGGAGTCGGCCGTGCCGAAGACGAGCGTTTGACCGATGCTTTGCATGGCGTGGTGCGCCCTGTCGCTCTGAATGCTTGAGGCATGGGCCAGCATGACGAAGGTCGAGAGAAGGAGGCAGATCAGATCGGCGAAGGAGATGAGCCAGGGCCGGGATTCCAACACGTCGCCCGGCTCAGGTTCGACGAGCGGTGCGGGATCGATATCGTCCATCATGCGCTCGACCGTGACAGGCGGATTGCGACGCTTAGTCGAAACTCTTCAGCAAGGCGTCGACTTCGTCTTGGGATTTGGCATTGGTCGGCAATTGCGGGCCGTTCAGCAACCCGGCCTCGTCGCCGTGTTTGGACGGTGCCGCCGGAGCCGGTGACATGCCGCGCTGGCTGCCGAGAGCCGAGGCTAATGATTCGATTCGTGCCTCGATGTTCTTCAAGGTGGTCACGACTTTATTGATGCGCTGGCCGGTGATGTCCTGGAAGTTGCAGGCTTCGTAAATCAGCGTCACTTGCTCGGCAATCTTGGCCGCGGGATCGCCGGTCAGTTCACCGGCAATCGCTTCGATCTTTTCCGCGCAATCGAGGATTCCGCCGGTGGCGTTCTCGGTGTGGGCGACGATGGCGTCCAATTCGTCGGTCGCTTCGCGGATATGCTTGTCTTTGATCTCTTCGGGGCAGAGTGCCGCGATCTCCCGCTTGGCGGAATGGATGTACGCGATCAGCGATTCGAGTTCTTCATAGAGCTTCAAATCCGAGGCGGTGAAACCGCCGTGAACGGTGGAGACCACGCCTTCGACCACGGATTTTATTTCATCGCGCGACGTCTTCGCGCCGGCGGCTGCGGGCGTCGGAGTGGGGCGGCTGACGGCCATAGGAATCCCCTGGGATTAGAATGCGCCGATGACGGCGGCGATCTTGGTTTTGAGAGTATCGGCGTTGAACGGCTTGACGATGTAATTGTTGACCCCGGCTTCCTTGGCGGCGACCACGTTGTCGGTCTTGCTTTCGGCGGTGATCATGATGAAGGGCGTGTCCTTCAATTTCATGTCCTTGCGCACTTCGCGCAGCAGCTGAAGACCGGTCATCGGCTCCATGTTCCAATCGGAAATAACCAGGCCATACCCCTTGTCGCGCAATTTCTGCAGCGCGTCGCTTCCGTCGCTCGCTTCGTCAACGTTGTTGAATCCAAGTTGCTTGAGAAGATTGCGGATGATGCGGAGCATCGTCTTGTAGTCATCCACAATCAAAATGTTCATGTTCTTGTCGACGGACATGGATTGCTCCTTTTGAGAACGGCTGACCGGCCGATGCCCCGGCCGGAACCGTTGTTAAAATTAGGCGAAAACCGGTTAACTTAAGGTTAAACGCCGCTCAAGGTTCCGCGAGGCTTAGCAAGAACTTAGCTCCCGCCCTTGGTCGCGGCCTGGGAAAGCTCTCGGCGCTGCGCCAGCTCGTCGGTGATTTCCTTAGCCTTGGCCGGATTGACCTGGGCTAAAATCGGCGCAACTTTCGCCTCTTTCATGCGTTCGACAATATCCAACAGGGTATCCATATCGAGTTGCTCGAAGATCGGCGCCGCGTCCTTGGGTTTCATATTCTCGTAGATTTTGACCAAGCTCTTGAGCTTGGAGTTTTCCTGATCGTTGTAGGTCTTCAAGAGACCCTGGATTTTGCCTTGAAGATCCTTCAGTTCCCCGATCTTTTCGTCGAGCCTCTTCTCGCCCGCCGCCAACATGCCGTCGCGGGTGTCGAGATCCTGCTCGCGTTTGTCCAACGCCTCGCGGCGCTGTGACAATTCCTGCAGAGTCTTGACCTCGGCATCGCTGAATTCGTCCTCGGGCGCCTTCTTGGTCTTGGCAGCAGCCTTGCCGTCCGCGCCCGCCGCCGCATCCGGCCCGGTTGACGAATTGGCATTCGGTGGAGATGCCGCGGTATCCGAAGGAGCTGTGGCCGCAGCCGGGCTCGCCCCCGCCGCGTCCGAAGGAGCCCCCGCCCCTCCCGAAGAAGGCGGCGATGCGGCCGGTCGATCATTTTTCGCGTCCGCCGCATTGGGGGCGGGCTTGGTATCGGCGGCCATCGTATCCGCCGGCTTTGTGTCACCCGGCTTTGCCGCCGCCGATTTCGAGTCAGGTTGATCCGTTTTCGGTTCGGCGGCTTGCGACTGGGCAATCGAAACAGAACCGGCGATCTCGGAAAGACCCTGCCAAAGATCCGCCAGACGCACCGTCAACATCAAGGCGGCGGCAAAGACTGTGCCGAGCAAAAGGCGCATCTTTTAAGCCCTCAGCGCGTGGCTTCGAGCGCCGCGATTAGATCGCGCTCGGCCTTGGAAAGTGATTCGCCTTTGAAAAGCGTCTGTTGGACCGCTGCCGATGCCACGCGGACGCTGGTTGCCCGCCGCGATGCTGCTTGCGGCGCCGCCTGCGGCGTCGCGTGGGGCATGGCTTGCGGCGACGGCGCTCGTGCAAGTTTGACATTGAGCTCCGCCGCGATTTTGCCGCCGCGCTGAGTCATGAACGCGAGATCGTCACACAAAGCGCGCGCTTCCTCGATCCGCTCGCGCAAAGTGCCGGCAGATTCCTGGCTCGCCTCCTTGAGACGGATGACGCCGGCCTCGGCCCGCGCGGCGGCCTCGTTGAATTGCACCAACACCTGGGCAAGCTCGCTTTCATTGCGGCGCAACGCCGCCAACCTACGATTCAATACCGTGCAAAAGCCGATGGTGGCGAGAAGCAGGATCGCGACGGCGATATCGAGGACCGTGAGCAAGGTCATTCCTTGTCCTCCTCGTGATTACAGAGGTGATCGACGCGGATGGCGATGTGACGCCCCCGGCGCCCGACCTTGCCTCTGAACATCGGAACTTCGCCGCAGCGAAGCTCGACGTCGGAATCGGATGTGGCGTTGAGAATGAGGCGAGAGCCCGGCTTCCAATTCAGAGCATCGCCGAGCGCGATTTCCTGCTGGTCGAGCACCGCTTCAATCGGAACATCGGTGAGCCAAAGTTCCGAAACGAGATGGCTTTCCCAAATCGAGTCGCGGCCGAACTTTTCGCCCATGAACATTTGGAGCAACAATTCGCGCACCGGCTCTAGCGTCGCGTAGGGAATCAGCAAATCCATGCGACCGCCCCGGTCTTCCATGTCGATCCGAAGCCGAGCGACGATTGCCGCGTTGGCTTGGCGCGCGATGGTGGCGAAGCGCGGGTTGGTTTCCAGCCGGTCGAAGCGGAAGGTCACCGGGCTCAACGGATCGAAGGCGGCCGAAAGATCGGAAAGCACAACATAGATCATGCGTTCGACCAGCGTGCGCTCAATCGTCGTATAGGGACGCCCTTCGATGCGCATGGTCGCGGTGCCGCGGCGTCCGCCGAGCAATACGTCGACGATGGAATAGATCAACGACGAATCGACCGTCACCAAGCCGTAATTGTCCCATTCCTCGGCTTTGAACACCGAAAGCATGGCGGGCAGCGGAATGCTGTTCATGAAATCGCCGAAACGCACCGAGGTGATGTTGTCGAGCGAAACCTCGACGTTGTCGGACGTGAAATTGCGCAAACTGGTGGACATCATGCGCACGAGACGATCGAATACGACCTCGAGCATCGGCAGACGCTCATAGGAGACCAGTGCGGAATTGACGATGGCGCGAATGCCGGAATTATCGCCGCCGATGCCGCCGGCTTCTTCGAACCCGAGCAGACTGTCGATTTCGTTTTGATTGAGGACACGCGTGGATTGACCGGAGCCGCCGTCGCCAGAGCCGTCCGCGGCGGCATCGCCGGCGCCCGCATTTGCGTCCGCGCCGTCACCGTCGCCCGCCATGGCAGCCCATTCGGCGGCCATGCGTTCTTCTTCGGTCATTTCCTTTGCCGGGGCTTCTTTGGTTGCGGCGTCAGCCATCGTTATCTGGTGTCCTAACCGGCAGCTATTGAATCAGCATTTCTTTGAACAGCACGTCCTTCACCTCGGCGGGCGCCGCCGCCGTTTGGGCGCGGGCCAGCAGATCTTCGCGCAGCCGGTACAGCCCGGCGGAGCCGCGCAGGTCTTCGGCGCGCAGTTCGCGGAGATAAATCTGGAAATTGTCCTGGATCCGCGGCAGCACCTGTTCGAGGATTTTCTGGTCCTCCGGCTTGCCGAGTTCCAGTACGACTTTGATCTTCAGGAAGCTGGCGCGATGATTCGCGGTGTTCAGATTGACGAGGATGTCCGGGACGTCAAAGAAGATCGCGGTGCGGACCGGTTCTTGCTCCGCTTCCTTGGCTTGCTCCTCAGCGGTCTTTTGCGGTGGCGCGCCAAATCCAAAAAGGCCGGTGAAATAGACGCCGGCCGCCGCACCCCCCAAGACCACCAAAAGGGGGAGCACGATGAAGAGAACGATGCGCTTGCCGCTCCACTTCTTTTTCGCTGACGCAGACCCGCCATCGCCTTCTTGTCCTTCAACATCGGTGCCACTTGCAACCGCTTGATCCGACATGATTCTCGCCCGGGATTTTTTTGCCGCCGGAGGCTTCTCGGCCCCAACCCCGGCAGCTTAGGCTTGGTTTAGTTAACGAGAGGTTGAAGCAACCCCCTCAATCCGGCGACGCATTGCCGCGGGCGGCAAAGCCTGCCGGGCAAAGCCTGCCCCAAAGCGCCCCCTTCCGAAGGCGGCCTCCCGCGGGAGGCCCGGATAATCCTGCGATTTTCCCGCAAAAAAGCTTTGGCACGGGTCATGCAGCAGGACCAGCGATCCGCAATTGGACTATCCGGAAGCATGAGCGATCGGAAATGAAAAACGCATCCTTCGTAGCCCTGTCCCGGCAAATGGTGTTGCAGCGTCAGATGGATCTGATCGCCAACAACATGGCCAATATCTCGACCCCCGCCTTCAAGAGCGAGCGGCTGGTATTCGTTGAGTTTCTGGCACAAACCGACCCGACAGCGACACCGGATCAATCGAAATTGTCCTATGTCGAGGATGTCAATCAGGTGCGAGACACCTCCGAAGGATCATTCACGCCGACCGGAAACAGCCTCGATCTCGCCATCCGCGGCAGCGGCTATTTCGTCATTGATACGCCGCTCGGGCAGCGCTTCACGCGCAACGGCCGCTTCACCCTCAACTCCAACGGGCAAATCGTCACGAGCCAGGGATACGCCGTTCTCGATAGCACCAGTCAACCTCTCGTCGTCCCTTCGGACGCCAGCGAAATTCAGATTTCCCAGGACGGAACGGTAACGGCGAAACAACCCGGCATCCCGACCGTCGAAACTCAGGTCGGCCAAATCAATCTCGTCCAGTTCAACAACCAGCAAGCGATGAAGATGGGCGGCAACGGTCTCTATTCGTCGACCGAAACACCTCAACCGGCCACGAACTCCGCCGTCGTTCAAGGCATGGTCGAGGAAGCGAATGTCCAGCCGATCCTTGAATTGACCCGCATGATCGGCACACAACGGGCATTCGATGGTGCGGAGAATCTGATCCGCGCTGGCGACCAAATGGAAACCGACGCCATCGATAAGCTGACGCGAACGTCTTAGAGCCAATCGAGCGAATAAAAGGACGTGAATCATGAGAGCCCTCAACATCGCCGCCACCGGAATGCTGGCACAGCAGCTGAACGTGGAAGTCATTTCCAACAATATCGCCAACATGAACACGACCGCGTATAAGCAACAGCGCGCGGAGTTCCAGGATTTGCTGTATCAAGATCAGCGGACCGTCGGTTCCAATTCTTCCGATTCGGGAACGATCGTTCCGTCCGGCATTCAGCTCGGCCTCGGCGTGCGCACGGCTGCGGTCTACCGCATGACCGGCCAAGGGCAGATTATCACGACCGGCAATAGCCTCGATCTCGCGATACAGGGCCGCGGATATTTCCAGGTCACGCTGCCGGACGGATCGACCGCCTATTCCCGCGCCGGGTCGTTCCAATTGAGCCCGCAGGGACAGATCGTGACCTCGGACGGCTACACCGTTCAGCCGGGCATCACCATTCCCAACGACGCGACAGCCATTGCGATCAATACGAGTGGCGAGGTGCAGGTGACTCTCCAAGGCCAGGTGCAGCCGCAAACCGTGGGGCAGCTTCAGCTCGCCGTCTTTCCGAACGAGGTCGGCTTGCAGGCCTTGGGCGACAATCTGTTCGCTGAAACACCCGCCTCCGGCAATGCGACCAACGGTAACCCGGGAACCGCCGGCTTCGGCACCATACTCCAGGGCTTCGTCGAAAGCTCGAACGTCGACCCTGTTCAACAGATTACGAATCTGATCACTGCGCAGCGCGCCTACGAAATGAACTCGAAGGTGATAGAAACAACCGACCAGATGCTACAAACCATGACCCAGCTGCGCTAGGAGACTGGCCATGGCGGTTAAAGTCTTCATCATCGCCTTTCTTTTGGCCGTGAGTATCATCGACCGGGCGGGGGCAACCAATATTTTGCGGCCGTCGGTTGTCGTACAGGACGATGTCGTGCGCCTCGGTGATATTTTCGAAGATACGGGCGCCAAGAGCGATGTCGTCGTTGTCGCCGCACCGAAGGTCGGGCACCAAGCGATTTATGACGCGGCGTGGTTATCCGACGTCGCGCGCAACAACGGCCTCAATTGGCAGCCGTTGAGCAACAACGACTACGTTACGATCGAGCGCGCCGGTATTGAAATTTCAGCTCGGCAAATAGAGGACGCGTTGAAAACCGCGTTGGTCCAAAATCTCGCAAAAAACGGCGCTGGCCGTAAAATCGATTTGGCGCTCGACAACCGGACGGTCGCCCTATTCTCCGACCCGGACTCCCATTCCGATATTCAGATCCGCGACCTTTGGATGGACAGAGACAATGCGCGGTTTACCGCGACTGTCGTGGCAGGAAGCGGCCCTGCGGTACAAAATGTCAAGGTTTCCGGCAAGATCTTCGACATGATCTCGGTGCCAGTGCTGACCCGGCGAATTGCGACAAAAGACGTCATTGCCGCCGCCGACGTCCGTTTTGTCGAGCTTCGCGGCGATGTGCTCGATCGCGACGTGGTCACCGATCCCGATTCACTGATCGGTATGACGCCGCGCCGTCCACTGGTCGAAAACGCGCCGGTTCACGCCGGGGATTTGCGCGCGCCCACAATCATTACCAAGGGCGCTCTGGTTTCGATGATGGTCGAGACGCCCTCCATGACCTTGACGGCTCAGGGTCGCGCTATCGAGGACGGCGCGTTCGGCCAGGCGATCCGGGTCATGAACACGCAAAGTAAAGTAACGATCGATGCCGTCGTCGATGGACCGTCGCGGGTCATCGTTCGCGCGCCGTTGTTCAGAGCGGAATTCAACGAACAGATTTCCGACCGCCAGACGGGCATGCTGCGATGAGGAGAACGTGGGTGAAATCTTCGACGGTATTGCGCGCCGCCATTGCGGTTGTCGCGGCTTTGGACCTGAGCGCCTGCAACATGCTCAATCGGCTTTCTGAGATTGGCGACGAGCCTAAAATCACCGATATTCAGAACCCGACCACGCAGCCGACCTATCAGCCGGTTACCATGCCGATGCCGGCGCCCGTCATCGCCGAGCGGCAGCCGAGTTCGCTGTGGCGGCCGGGTGCCCGCGCCTTTCTCAAGGATCAGCGGGCCAACAATGTCGGCGATGTCGTCACCGTTGTCATCAACGTGAACGAAAGCGCCCAGATCAGCAACGAAACGAAATCCGCCCGAACCTCTGCGGAGACCGCCCAAGCCACCAATTTTCTCGGCATCGAATCGGAATTGAACAAAGTTCTTCCCGACGCGGTTAATCCTGCCTCGCTCGTGAATACGGGAAGCACGAGCGCCAATGACGGCAACGGCAGTGTAAACCGGTCCGAGCAAGTGACGCTCAGTGTGGCTGCCACCATCACGCAGGTCCTGCCCAATGGCAATCTGGTGGTGCAGGGACGTCAAGAGATGCGAATCAATTACGAAGTGCGCGATCTTCAAGTTGCCGGCGTCATTCGCCCGCAGGACATTAGCGCGATCAATACCATTCCTTTCGATCAGATCGCCGAAGCCCGCCTGTCTTATGCGGGACATGGCCAGATAAGCGACAAGCAACAGCCGCGTTATGGCGAGCAGATCTTCGACGTCTTGTTCCCGTTCTAGAAGAGCATTGGATTGCGCGGCGAAGGCCGGCGCACAGGGGAGATCATCGTGCTGGGCTATCATTTCGAAAACGTTTCACTGGTCGTGGTCGGGCCCAATCGCGACATCCGGAGCAGCATCCGCACGAGTCTCCGCGACGAGGGCTTCCTCAATGTGCGCGATACTCATTTGATCGCCCGGGCGCGGGGATGGGTGACTGCCGATCCGCCCGATCTATTGATCGCCGACGCCGACGCGCTGCACGGTGACGCCTGCCGCCTGTTTCACGGAATTCGCCATCAAGAACTGGGGCACGATCCGGTCGTGCCGATTATCGCGATTGCCCCCTCGAGAACACCGAGGCAGATCCGCCAAATTGTCGATACCGGTCCCGATCATATCCTGGTCGAGCAGCTTACCATCAAACAACTACTCAAACGCGTGCATCTTTTGGTCCTCGGCCGAAAGCCATTCGTGGTGACCGCCGATTATATCGGTCCCGACCGGCGCATTGCGCCCCGCCCCGACAAATCTCCGAGTGCACCACTTATCGAGGTTCCCAACACGCTGCGCGCCAAGGCAACGCGAAGTGAAGATGAAGACGCTCTGCGCCGGCGATTGGCCAAGACCGCGGCCGAGATCAACCGCCGCAAGATGGAACGCAATGCCGTTCAGATCGCTTGGCTAGCGCCGCGCATTACCGATGCCGGAGATACCTGGGACCGCGAACGCGATCTCGAACGCTTGATCGCCACCGGCGAGGATCTGGCGCGACGGCTGGCATTCGCCGGCCAGGACCATGTGTTGGGCTTATGCCGGTCGCTGATCGAGGTTGCGTCCAGGCTAATTCACCGCAGCAGCGCCGCGGACCCCCGGGACTTAAAAGTGCTCCCGCATCTTTCGGCCGCGATCAACGCGGCTTTTCCGGACGATGCCGACACCGCGAGCATATCGAACGTCATCATCGACAAAGTGGCGACTTTGACTCGCTGAGGCCAAGGCGGTAATCGGCCTGCATCTCTAAATCACGGCCGCTACCGGCCTTCGATATCGCTTCCCCATCTGAGAAATTGATGGTCGGCGACGCCACCCGGCCCGATGACATACATGAATCCGGAAATCCGCGCGAACTGAAGCGCCTGGCCGTTCTCGGAAATAGCCTCGCCGGCGGTGACCCACACGACGCCAAGAATTGGGCCCAACTCGACATTGCGAACACGGTCGGGGCCGACGGCGTTGTAGGCGCTGTGGCCGACATTGGCGCAGTATTTCTCGGCAAGTTGGGGCACGGCGTTGTAATCGACGCGAAGGATCTGGGCGATCCGCGTCTGGTTCTGCCCGCCATAGGGACAAACGTTGTCGAAACTCCAGGCCGGAGCTGCAGCAATAAGCAGCGCCGAGGCGACAAGCCATCCAAATACCCACCGGCGCCTACCCATGGATTGCCCCCTCGTTACGCGCTTCCGAATCACCGTCTAGCCGGACCCCGCGCCCGTCCATCCGGCCGCCGGTCCAATCTTGAGCCAAGAGCGAACCCTCTATGATTCGCCATTCGGTGAATCAGTCAAGATTAATTCGCTGTGCGCCGAATCAGGCAATCGCACTTTGCGATGGCATTACGCCGGCTTGCCGCGGGCAGCGACCAAGTCGGGCTGGCCAGAATCGAAGGTTGCGTCAGGGCTGATCGGTGTTGGTTCCGTCGCTGGCAGAGGACGCGGCCGGAAACCCCGCCCGGCCCAATATATCCGTGCCCCACCGGTAGAAGACGCGGTTCGAAACACCGCCCGGTCCAATGACGTACATGAATCCGGAAATATTCGACCGCCGCGGCGGTCCATCCGGCTCGGTAATCACGTCGCCGGAATTGATCCAAGTGACACCGATGATCGGACCGAGATAGATGGCGCGGATGCGGTCGGTGCCAATCGCGTTATACGCACTGCGGCCGATGTTCTGACAATAGGCCGTAACCAACGGTGCCACTGATTCGGGCACGACGTTGAGCGTCTGAGCGATCTCGTATCGCGCCTGCCCCGAATAAGGACAGACATTTTCGTAGGCTTGGGCAGAATAAGAATTGGAAATGGCCGTGAAAGCGCAGAAGGCCGGAACCAACCAGCGACCCAATTTCATTTGTACGCCCCCTTCCCCCAAAATCAAAGACACTCGGCGCGCAGCAAATTTGCGCGAATGCGCATAGTCCAACGATTTATGGTTAAAATTTTGTTACCGTGAACAGCGTCAATTAATCGACGAGGGCGGTCCTTAATTTGACACAGCGGGGAGGATTTCGAGAGCGCCCCGGTAGATCATGACTACGGCGACATAGGTGACGACGGCAAGACCGAGATAACTCAGCCAATGATATCGCTCCATGAATCGAGCGATGATCGTTGCCGCCGCTCCGACGAGCCCGATTGACAGAACGAGTCCGAAAATCAGCATCCACGGATGGTCATGAGCGGCGCCGGCCACTCCGAGCACGTTGTCGAGGGACATCGAAATATCGGCGACGGCGATTTGCCATGCCGCCGAGGAAAAACTTTTGGCCGGCGCCGCAATCGGATCGGTTTTGTGGCGGCCTTTTCGGCTCGCGACAATCTCGCGCCAGAGTTTCCACGCAACCCACAGCAGCAGCAACCCTCCGGCAAACAGCAGGCCCGTGATTACAAGAAGCTGCGCTGCAATCAGCGCGAATAAAATCCTGCAGACGAGTGCCGCCGCAATGCCGATCGCGACGACACGGCGCTGCTGATGCTTCGGCAACCGCGAAGCCACCAGCCCGACCACCAGCGCATTGTCGCCGGCCAGAACCAAATCGATGATGACGACCGAGGCGAAGGCCGCGATGTCGGCAAAAACGATATCAGCGTTCATCGTTCCGAAGACAAGTGCTGTCTGAGCGGCAACGGCTGAAAAACTTCGGCGCCACGAAACAGTGCGCGACGCGGCGCGCCGGTCACGGAGAAGCCGCGATCCACAATCGAATGACTATTCGTCGCGATGGAGTTTTTCCATGCGTTCGTGGCGCTCCTGCGCCTCAATGCTGAGGGTCGCAATCGGACGCGCCTCCAACCGGCGCAAGCTGATCGGTTCGTGAGTTTCCACGCAATAGCCGTAAGTACCGTCTTCGATGCGCAGCAGCGCCTCGTCGATCTTGGCAATGAGCTTGCGTGCACGGTCGCGGGTGCGAAGCTCCAACGCGCGATCGGTCTCGAGTGACGCACGGTCGGCGATGTCTGGTTCCTGTGGGCTTTCTTCCTGAAGATGCTGAAGAGTCGCGTCGGATTCTTTCAGCAGTTCGCCGCGCCATTCCAGCAGCTTACGACGGAAGTATTCGCGCTGCTTCGCGTTCATAAATGGCTCTTCGTCGCTTGGACGATAGCCGGCCGGCAAATGCGGCTTATCTTTCATGCGCTCTTGTTCGAGCCCTTATCTAAATCGGCGCGGAGTATAGGGACGGCCCTAAGGGGCATCAAGAGCTTCGTCATGCATAGCGCGAGCGGTTCGCGCTTGCTTTTCATAAGAACTCAATAATTGAGCTTGGCCAGCTCGACTTCGGCGCGAAGCTCGATGTCGCCGAGGACTTCGGCGAGTTTAGGATCGGACGCCTGTTCCTTTTGCGCGCGTGCGGTACGTGCCAAGTCATCCAGGGTGCGGCGCGGGATCGACCCAGTCAGAAGGCCGTGCCGGATCTCATCCAGATGGTCGAGCAGAAGCTGGCCCCGGGCGCGGGCTCGCGCATTCGCCCGTTCGGAGGTCGAATCGGGAACCTCTTGAAGCGCCAATAAGGCATCGACCGCGGAAATCGGACTATTTCCGCCAACCGGACCCGATGCCGGCGCCTCGCCGGCGATATGTTTGACAAATTCCCCGCTCGGGGCGGAAGCGCTCCGCTCCCGCGCCTTGGTCGGCCGTGTACCGAGGAGGCCGGTCGGGTCGATTTTCATCCTTCACCTGGGGTTCGAGCCGCCAGTTGGCCGCTGGTTTCGCCAATCGCGGCAGATCAATGCCTTGCTATCGCTGCTGCACTTAAGAAGGCGTTAAGGAGGGCAAGATTTGCCGCCCGGCGGGAAAGCCCTGCCGGAAAGCCGCCTCCGACTACCGCAAAGCCGCCTGACCCCTGGAAAAACCCAAGCTTTTCCGCGGGTTTTGACGAAGCACGGTCCTGGCACGGCTTTCGCTTTAGAGAACGCCGGATATCCCTGCGGCGCCCTAAAAAAGCCGCGACCCCTCGGACGCGAGAGGATGACGAGAACGTGATTGCCCAAATATTCAGAAACCCCCTTGCCGGTATGGGCTTTGGCCTGTGCCTGACCCTCTTGGCGCCAACCCTGTTGATGGGAAGCGCCTCGGCCGGCTCGAGGATCAAGGACATCACCGATTTCGAAGGCGTGCGCGACAACCCGCTGGTGGGTTATGGGCTCATCGTCGGTCTCAACGGCACCGGCGACAAGCTGCTTAACGCGGGATTTACACAGAAAAGCTTGGTCGGCATGCTCGAGCGTCTCGGTATAAACAGTAGCGCCGACACGTTGCAGACGAAGGACATCGCTTCGGTGATGGTCACCGCAACGCTGCCGCCCTTCGGCCGCCAAGGTACTTATATCGACGTCACCGTGAGCGCGTTGGGCGATGCGACGAGTTTGGCCGGCGGCACTCTGGTCGTGACGCCGCTTCTCGGCGCCGACGGCGAAGTCTATGCGGTGGCCCAAGGCCCCGTCGCCATCGCCGGTTTCTCCGCCTCCGGGGAAGCGAGCAGCGTCACAAAGGGCATTCCGACCAGCGCCCGGATCGCCAATGGCGCGGTTATCGAACGCGAGATCCCCTTCCAGCTCGCCGGTTTGAACAACATCAACATCGCGCTACGCAATTCGGATTTTACGACCTCGACCCGGATTGCCGAGGCGATCAACGGATATTTCAAGTCGCCGCTTGCCCGTTCGCTCGACCCCACGACTGTGGCGTTTCATATCCCTGCGGACCGCGCCGGCGACGTGGCGGGCGTGTTGAGCGAAATCGAACAATTGGAAGTCGAGCCCGATCAAGTTGCCCGCGTCATCATCGACGAGCGTTCGGGCGTGATCGTCATGGGCGACAATGTACGGATCAGCACGGTTGCGATCGCCCAAGGCAATCTGACCATCCGAGTTACCGAGACGCCGCAGGTGTCGCAACCTTCGCCGTTCTCAAACACCGGCACGACCACGACGGTGCCGCGCACCCAGATCGAAGTGGATGAGGGCCAAGGCAAGAAACTTGCCGTCGTCAAGGACGGTGTCAGCCTGCAAGAGCTGGTCAACGGGCTCAACGCTCTCGGCATCGGCCCACGCGACATGATCACGATCCTACAGGCGGTCAAGGCCGCGGGCTCGCTCCAAGCCGATATTCAGGTGATGTAGCGATGACAACGAACACCGCCTTGATCAATCCGCAGATTGCGCTGCAAGCGACGCAGGGGGCCAAACCCCGCTTGGCGGCGCAAACCGTCGCCCAGGCCAAACAGGCGGCCCAGAATTTCGAGGGGCAATTCCTCTCCCAAATGGTCGAGCACATGTTTACCGGGATTAAAAGCGACGGGATGTTCGGCGGCGGTCAGGGCGAGGAGATGTTCCGCTCGATGATGTACGACGAATTCGGAAAGATTTTGGCGCGTAACGGCGGCGTCGGCATTGCCCCCGCGGTCGAGCGCGACCTGCTCAAAGCCCAGGAGGTGCACTGACCATGGAAAATACACAATTAGTCAACGATCTCATTTCGATCACCAGCCGTCTCATCACCTTAATGAACACCGAGGTCGAGGCGTTGCGTGCCCACGACATAAAAAGCGTCGAAGCCCTGCAAAGCGAAAAGGGCGCGCTTGCCCGCGCTTACGAAACTCTGATCCGCGAGTTGCGCAAGCAACCCGGCGTCTTGCGCGAAGTGGCGCCGGCGTTGCGCGACGCATTGGTCATCAAGGCCCGCGAATTCCAGCGCCTGCTCGTTCAGAACGAAGTGGCGCTGCGGGCTGCCCGGGAAGTTAATGCGCGTGTATTGAAGGCAATCGCAGATGCGGTGACGGATAGTAAGAAGGAACCCGCGACATATTCGCGTTCTGGCAAGCCGGATTCCGCGAAGCAGACTCGTTTGCCCATCAGCATGACCTTGAATCAGACACTGTAAATCACGGTATCCGGAAAGAGCGGAGATCCCATGTCTCTCACCATAGCCATGCAAACGGCAGTCAGCGGTCTCAATGCCGCGCAAGTTGCCTTGCAAGTCACCTCCGCGAACGTATCGAACGCGAATACCCCCGGGTATACCGCAAAAATCGCGAATTTTGAGACCAACGTTTTGAATGGCTACGGTGCCGGTGTTCTGAATACCAGTGTTGTCCGTAATGTCGATCTCGCCCTTCAGCAGCAACTTCGCGACCAGACGTCGACGGCCAATCAATACGATACGCTCAATTCTTTCTATCAGCAGATGCAACAAATGTTTGGATCGCTGCAAGCCAGCGGCGATTCTTCCTTCGTCGGTTCGGCGGACAGTTTCGAATCCGCTATGCAGGCTCTGGCGCTCAATCCCAGCGGCGTGGCAAATCAGAGCAGCGTTGTCAACGCGGCTCAAAATCTGACGCAACAACTCAACAATATGGGCAGCCACTTCCAGGGCATGCGCGAGCAGGCCGATAACCAAATCTCGGATTCAGTGAGCACCATCAATACCCAGCTTCAAAATATTTCCGATCTCAATCAGCAAATCAGCCGCAACATCGCCTTGAATCTCCCAACTGGTGATCTCGAAGATCAGCGCGATACCGCGATCAATACGATCTCCCAGCAAATGGACATCACCTATTTCCAGCGGCCAAACGGTGAGGTTTCGATTTACACCAAAGGGGGGCAAACGCTTCTCGATCAGCAGCCCCAACTTCTCTCCTACACCCCGGCTTCGAGCATGAGCCCTACGGTGTCGTATGCCAACGGAGGGGTCGGCGGAATCATGCTGGGCGGCGTCGATATCACCAATCAGATCGGTTCGGGAACGATGGGTGCGTTGATCAACGTCCGCGATTCGGTGGTCCCCGATCTCTACGCACAGGTCGACCAATTTTCGAGTACGCTGAGCAATCAAGTGAACGCGGCTCAGAACGAAGGCACGGCCTATCCACCGCCGAATAGTCTGACCGGCACCCATAGCTTTGTTGCCGGCGATACCTTGGTGGCGTCCGGGAACATCCGGATCGCCGTGACCGACAGTCAGGGCAATTACATCAATGACGGTTCCGGCAACCCCGATTTTCGGAACATCGATCTCTCCCAATTGACGTCGGCGGTCGGTGGCACGCTCACGGTGCAAAACGTCGTCGACGCCATTAACGGCGGGGTGATCGCCGGCTTTAACGGCGTTCCCGGCGTGACGGCAAGTCTTTCCAATGGCAATCTCGTGATCAAGGCCAACAATCCACTAAATGGCGTGGTGGTCGACGACAGCAACGTGGACGGCTCGCTTGGGACTAATGGCTCGGTTAATGCGTCCGGTGTCACCACCGGCGGCGATATAACCACGTTCCCGACGCCAACGATCAAGCTTGCGACAAACGGAATTTCGCCGGCGGCGCAAACGCAGCTTCAATCCCTGCTCGTCAACGGCAACCTCAATCTCAACGTTCAGACGACCGCAGGAACCCCCGGACAAGTCCAGCTCGCCGCCAATTCCGAATTCGCCTTCGGACCGCTGAACGGCGGAGCGGGTAGCTCACTCGGCCTTCCGGTTTCGACCGCATCCGGCGATATCTCGGCGGGCGGAACGATGGAAATCAGCATGGACAGCAACGGCGATGGGACGGCCGACACGGTCATCGGCACCATCACCTTCCCACCGGTCACGACCAGCAACCCGACCACGGGCGGAGCACAGGGATCGATCGCAATTCAGGGGATCAACATTTCGAACGACGCCCAAGTCCAAGTTGCAGGCAGCCCGGAATCGTTCAATCAGTTCTTTGGGCTCAATGATTTCTTCACCACCGGTACGAATTACAGCAATTACAGCTCGGCACCGCAGACGAGCGCATCGACCGCGGTAAATCTTACGGGAGCGCTGAATTTCTCCGGCATCTTCGGCGCCACCACCGTCAATTATGCCAGTACCGACAGTTTGAATACGGTCGCCGCCTCGATCAACGGCAACGCGACGCTCCAGGCGGCCAACATCACCGCCTCCGTGATAACCAACTCGAGCGGCTCACGCCTTCAAATCCAGGATGCCAACGGCAACAACTTCAGCTTGACGGATAGCGGCACACTCCTGTCGACCCTCAATGTCGGAACCGACACAACGGGGACGGTGCAAGCGCTTCAAGTCAATGCATCGCTGGTCAAGAACCCGCAATTGATCGCAAGCGGCCAGCTCGACAATTCGACGCCGCCCGTGATCGGCAATGCCGGAGTATTCTCCGGCGACGGCTCGATCGCCCAGGCCATGGCCAATGTTTTCACAAACCCGATCACTTTCCCGCCGGCAGGCGGACTCGGACAGACCACGACCACGCTTGACGGATATGGCACCAACATTCTGTCGGTGAATGCGGTCAATGCCGCAAACATCACGAACAATCAGCAATACCAGGATACGCTTCTTCAGAATCTTCAGACTCAGTTCCAATCGGCGAGCGGCGTCAATCTCGATCAAGAACTTTCCAACATGATTCTCTTCCAGAATGCCTACACGGCGTCGGCCCATGTGATCACCACCTGCACCGACATGTTCCAAACTTTAAACAACATGGTACCGTAGTGATTGGGGGCGGAGATAAGGGATGACTCGGATCACCAACTACTCGCAAAATCAGCAAACGCTGTTCTACCTCCAGAACTTGCAGCAGCAGATGGCGAATACCCAAAACCAGATTACGACCGGCCTGGTTTCGCAGAATTACGCCGGCCTTGGCACCAATACGAGCCAACTCGTCAGCCTGCAAAGCGCAGAGGCGCAGGTCAATCAATTTACGAGCAATGCACAAACCGTGAATCAGCAGTTGACCTCGATGGAAAGCGCCACAAATCAGCTCTTCACCATCGCGACCAATGCGCAGACCCTGCTGCAAAGCGCGTTGAATGCACAAACCGCTTCCGACGTGAATCTGAATCAGCAAGCAACCAACATGTTGGATCAGGTCCAAGCGGTTCTGAATACTCAGCTCGGCGGCCAATATTTATTTGCGGGAAGCGCGACGAATACGGCGCCGGTCAACGTCAACGCGCCGGGTTTCGCGAGCCCGCCCAGCGTCTATCCGACAAGCGCCGACACCGGATATTACCAGGGCAACGACACGACATTGTCGGCCCCAATTGATAGCAATTACAGTCTCAACTATGGCGTAACGGCAGACGCGCCCGGCTTTGAAGAATTGATCCGTTCGCTCCGCCTTGCCGCCACTACGAATGTCGGCCCGCCGTCCGACAGCAACCGCCTCAACGAGGCATTGCGCGTCGCGCAACAGGCGCTCCAGGACATCCCGAATATAACCGGCCAGATCGGCAGCTCTGAGGCGGCCATTCAGTCCGTTCAAGCCCGGCAGACAGACTTCACGCAGTTTGCCAACACAACGATCGGCGATCTTTCGAATGTCGACGTGACCCAGGCCGTCTCGCAGTTGGCCCAGCAGCAAACGACGCTCGAAGCGTCCTATCAGGTGATCGCACGCCTCAGTCAAATGACCCTCGCTCAATATCTGCCGATTGCTTAACGATTAGGGATCAACGACGGGTAACGATTTGGAAAGCTACCCTATATATAAAATTGCACGATGAGGTACAGGCCATGATGCACGCCCAAAAATCGGAACCAGATATGCCACGCCATCCCCCTTTGGACGGTGCCAAGGAAGACGCGCTGATCGCCGTAGAAACGCGGTTTGGCACGATCACCTTCGGTACGAAAAACATCGTCGACTTCCCGCATGGCTTGATCGGTCTGTCTCAATGGCGCCGGTTCGGGCTTTCGCCCATCCCGGACAAGCGCATGGGGCAGTTCATGATCCTGCAATCTCTCGAAGATTTGGGGTTGTCATTTCTGGTGCTGCCGCTGCAACCAGGCCCAAATACGATCACCCGGGAGGACATCGAGGAAGCTTGCGCCACCATCTCCGTTTCTGCGAATGACGCGGATTTCTTCACCGTGATCACATTGCGCAAGTCCGAACCGGGAGGCATCACCGTTTCCGCCAATCTGCGCGCCCCGATCATCGTCGACGCGAAGAGCCGGGTTGCCCGGCAGTGCCTGCTTTCGAACCCCCGGTATCCGATTCGCCATCCGCTTTAAATCGCGGCGGAATTCGGCCCGGTTAAGCCTTGATTAACCAAAACGATCGACAATGAGGGTCGTTTCTCGCCATCCCGCCATGCGGACCGTTACTTCAAGAAAAGCACTTGGCCTATTGCGCGCTGATCAGGCGGACGTGAAGTCCCCGGGCGCGTTCCAAAAATCCGACGATGCCGCCGATGGCGCGCGCCACGGACTGAGCCCGCGCGACCTCTCGGTCGTCATTCTTTGCGGCGGCTTCGGAACGAGGCTGCGCGAGGAAACCGAATTCAAGCCGAAACCGATGGTCGAAATCGGCGGCAACCCGATTCTCTGGCATATCATGAAAACTTACCGGCATTTCGGATGCCGCGATTTCGTGCTGTGCCTGGGCTATCGCGGCGATGCGATCCGCGATTATTTTCTGAATTACCACCGCCACAACAGCGATTTCACGATCGACATGGGGAGCGGGTCCGTCACCACGCTTTCCAGCACCGTCGACGAGGATTGGCGCGTCACCCTGGTGGAAACCGGCGCCGACGCGCTGACCGGCTTACGCATCAAGCGCGCGCTTCGCTATGTCGCCGGCAATACGTTCTTCGCGACCTATGGCGACGGTGTTGCCGACGTCGATGTCCCCACCCTGCTCGATCATCACCGCAGCACGAGGCGGCTCGCCACGGTAACCGCCGTACACCCGTCGTCGCGCTTCGGGGAGCTTGGAGTCGACGGCGACCGGGTGACCTCCTTCGCCGAAAAACCGCAGGTGACCGAAGGCTGGATCAATGGCGGCTTCTTCGTATTCGAGCGCGAAGCGTTCAACCTCATGACCGCCAACGACAACGTCAGCCTCGAACTCGGCGTGCTCGAGGTCTTAGCCAAGAAAAACAATCTCGGCGTTTATCGCCACGGCGGATTCTGGCAGTGCATGGACACCTACCGGGAAATGCAGCTGCTGAACGAGATGTGGACCAGCGGCCGGGCCCCATGGCGAGTCTGGCAGCCATGCGAGACATAGACGCCGCATTCTGGAACGGCCGGCGCGTTTTCGTCACCGGCCATACCGGTTTCATTGGAGGATGGCTTGCGGTCTGGCTGCGGCGTCTCGGCGCCCAGGTCTTCGGATATTCTCTGCCGCCGCCGACCGATCCCAGTTTCTTCGCCGCCGCAAATGTCGCTGGCGACGTCGATTCCGTCATTGCGGATTTGCGCGATCTTGGCAGCCTTCGCCAGGCGATGGCCGACGCCAATCCGGAAGTAATCATGCATTTGGCGGCGCAGCCCTTGGTGCGCCAAGCCCATGCCGATCCGCTGACCACTTACGGCACCAATGTGATGGGTACGGTTCATGTGCTCGAAGCCATGCGCGCGATGGGAAGCGTCCGCGCCGCGGTCATTATGACCAGCGACAAGGTCTACGAGAATGGCGAGCGGCCCAATGGCTATCGCGAGGACGACCGCCTCGGCGGGAGAGAGCCTTACGGCAGCAGCAAGGCCTGCGCCGAAATCGTCACGCGTGCCTACCGCGATTCCTATTTCGAAGGCGGCCTCGACGGTGTCGGAATCGCCACGGTTCGGGCCGGCAATGTAATCGGCGGCGGCGACTTCGCGGCCGACCGGATCGTACCCGACGCGGTGCGCGCGTTCGCCGGACAGCAGCCCCTGGTTATCCGCAATCCGGCAGCCACGCGCCCCTGGCAGCATGTGTTGGAACCCGTGCGCGGAATGCTCATGCTCGCGGAGCGCTTGGCGAATCGCCCGTCGCAATGGAGCGAGGCCTGGAATTTCGGCCCCGATGAATCGGGCTCAAAGCCGGTTTCCTGGCTCGCCACCGAACTTTGCCGGTTGTGGGGCGACAACGCGCGTTGGATTCCCGCCAATGATGCGGCCGGCCAGCCCTACGAAGCAAAACTCCTTGCCGTTGACATCGAGAAATCGCGATCGAAGCTCGGATGGAGTTCGGTCTGGGCGGCCGCCCACGCCTGCGCCGCGACGGTCGCTTGGTATAAGGATTATGTGGCCGGCCGCGATACGCGCCACCGTATTATTTCGCAAATCGAGGAATTCGAGAATGAGTGTTAAGTCCAGCGTCAAGTCGATGGCTGTCGAAGCTGTCTCGCTCGAACCGGCGCGCTGCCGCTTCTGTGGCGCTGCGCTGGCCGAAACCTTCGCCGATCTCGGCGTTTCGCCGGCCTCCAATTCCTATTTGAGCGAGGCGGATTTGCGCCGGATGGAGCCGTTCTTCCCGCTCCACGCCTATGTTTGCGAGGGCTGCTTCCTGGTTCAGCTCGATGAATTCCAATCGCCGGAAGAAATATTTGGACACTATCGGTATTTCTCATCCTTCTCCCGATCCTGGCTCCGTCATGCCGAGACTTACGCCGATGCGATGATGGCGCGGTTTTCTTTGGGCCCGCGCAGCCAGGTGGTCGAGGTCGCGAGCAATGACGGCTATCTGCTCCAGTTCTTCCATCGCCGGGGCATTCCGGTCCTCGGCATCGAACCCGCCGTCAATGTCGCCCGCGCCGCAGAAGAAAAAGGCATCACCACGCTCGTTCGGTTCTTCGGAATCAATACCGCGCGCTCCGTGACCCTCATGGGCAAGCAAGCCGATCTCTTGATTGGTAACAATGTGCTGGCCCATGTGCCGGATCTGAACGGCTTCGTCGCCGGCCTCAAGATCGCGCTCAAGCCCGAAGGGGTGCTGACGCTTGAATTCCCACATCTTCTGAAGTTGATGGCGCTCAATCAATTCGACACCATCTATCACGAACACTTCTCCTATTTCTCGCTGCTGACCGCGAGCCAAGTTTTGGCCCGCCACGGGCTTTGCGTCTTCGATGTGGAAGAGCTGCCGACACATGGCGGAAGCCTTCGCGTCTTCGTTTGCCATGAAGGTGCGGCATTCAAGAATTCCGGCAGGGCTGAGGATTTGCTGGCCCGCGAGCGCGAGGCCGGCCTCGACCGAATCGAAACCTATCGTGGATTTGGCGCAAAAGTTCGCCGCCTGAAGCGCGATTTGCTGCGCTTCCTGATCAACGCCAAGGAACAGGGCAAGACCACGGTCGGTTACGGCGCGCCGGCGAAGGGCAACACGCTGCTGAATTACTGCGGCATCGGCACCGATCTCCTCGACTACACGGTGGATGCGAGCCCGCACAAACAAGGCCTCTATCTTCCGGGATCGCGGATTCCGATTCATGCGCCGAGCCGCATCGCCGAAACCAAGCCGGATTACGTGCTGATTCTGCCGTGGAACCTGAAGGATGAGATCATGACGCAAATGGCGCATGTCCACGGCTGGGGCGGGCAATTCGTCCTGCCGGTGCCGGTGCTTTCCATTGCCGACTAAGCGCCCTTGAGATGGGATCATGAAATTTCACGCCCTTGAAATCTCCGGACTCTTTCTCGTCGAACCCGAGCCGTTCTTCGACGAGCGCGGGTTCTTTGCGCGGAGCTGGTGTGCGAAGGAATTCGAAGACCACGGACTTTCCAGCGATCTGGCCCAATGCAATATTTCCTATAATCGCATTCGGGGAACGCTTCGCGGCTTGCACTATCAGCGCGAGCCCTACGCCGAAACCAAATTAATCCGATGCGCCCGGGGCGCCGTGTTCGACGTGGCGGTCGATTTGCGCGAGAATTCTGCGACCTTTGGACAATGGTGTGCGGTCGAGCTGACGGAAAAGAACTGCGCAATGTTTTACATCGCCGCCGGATTCGCCCACGGCTTTCAGACGCTCACCGATGGCGCGGAATTGTTCTACCAGATGTCCTGCCCCTATCAGGCGGACACGGCCTCCGGCTTGCGCTATGACGATCCCGACCTCGGGATTCGCCGGCCGCTGCCTCATCCCATCGTGACCCCTCGCGATCTGGCTTGGCCGCGGCTCAAAGAGACGGATTTGAACCGCTCGGCGGCTTGAACATCCGGCGGCCGCGCGCCGGGCAAGACCCGTTAACGGCATCGGATTTCTTCACCAAAAAACAACCTTTTCTGCCGAGAGTGTTGGTTAACGATTGCCCCGGAGAGGCCCGCCCCATGCAGCAAGTGCCCGTTTTCAAGCCATTGATCGAACAAGAGGAAATTGACGCCGCGACCGAGTCCCTGAAGATGGGCTGGCTCGGCATGGGAAGCTATGTCAACAAGCTCGAACAGGGGCTAACCGAATATCTCGGTCTCAAGGACCGCTATCTGGCGTGCGTCAACACCGGCCATTCCGCCCTTCACATCGCGATGGTGCTGTCGGGTGCCGGGCCTGGCGATGAGATCATCACGCCGTCGCTCAACTGCGCTTCGGACTTCCAGGCGATCTTCCAAGTTGGCGCCGAGCCCGTGCTTTGCGACGTGCGCGACGATACCCTGTGCATGGACGTCGATAAGGCCGAGTCTCTGGTAACCAAGAAAACCAAAGCGGTGGTCGTCATCGATTACGGCTGCACGGTCGCGGATCACGCCAAGGTCCAGGCCTTCGCCAAGAAGCACAATCTCCGCGTCATTCACGACGCCGCCCACACGATGGGTTCCCGCTATCAGGGCAAGATGGTCGGCAATTTTTCTGACATGACCATGCTGAGCTTCGATCCGGTCAAGACCATGACTTGCCTCGACGGCGGCGCCCTCATCGTCCGCACCAAGGAAGAGTTGAAGCGCGTTCACGAGTTGCGACTGCTCGGCATGGGTCAGCCCGCGGAAATCATGTACCAGAACAAGCGCGCCTGGACCTTCCATGTCGACGGCCCCGGCTTCCGCTATCATCTGTTGAATCTCCACGCCGCCATCGGACTTTCCCAGCTCGCAAAAATGGATCTGATGTCAAAAACCCGCCGCGACGCATGCCGCTTCTATTCCGAAGCGCTCGCCGACGTGCCCGAAGTCCGAGTGCCTAAAATCGATTTCGCCAATGTTACCCCGTTTATTTTCTACATTCGTATTCCAGCGGACCGACGCGACGATTTCCGCGCTTACATGACCGAGCACGGCGTCGATACGGGCATTCATTGGCAGCCCGGCCATGCGTTCAAATATCTCGCCCACTGCCGCAAGGGCGATCTTTCCGTCACCGACCGCGCCGGGAACGAACTCGTCACCCTCCCCCTCCACTCGAACATGCCACGAGTGTGGCAGGAAAAAGTCGTTGAAACAGTCGGCGATTTCTTCGCATCCGCTAGCTCGAATCGAAGCCGGAAAGTCAAGGCGGTGGGCTAAGGCCCAGGGGCGCGCATCTGACCATGCTGGTCATTTCTGAAAAAGCCAGGATTTCGCCGCTCGCGGACATCGAAGACTCGGTTCGCGGGAGCAAGATCGTCATCGATGATGGCGCGTTTCTCGATTCTTTTGTAAAGATCAAGGCCGCCGGCGGCGCCGGCGACGTCCGGATCGGGAAGAATTGCTCGATCAATTCGGGCGTCGTCATGTATATCGGCAACGGCATTATTATCGGCGATGACGTGGCGATCGGCGCCAATACCGTTCTTGCCCCCACCAATCACGAATTCCGAGATCCCGACCGGCCGATCCGCGAGCAGCGTTTCCTGCCGAGTCGCGGTGGCATCGTCATCGAGGACGACGTTTGGATCGGAGCATCCGTGGTCTTGCTCGATGGCGCAATCCTGCGGAAAGGTTGTGTCGTCGGCGCCGGATCTCTGGTTCGGGGTGAACTCCCGCCTTACTCCGTCAATTACGGCAATCCGATCCAGACCATCGGTTACCGCGGCAAAGACAGGTTCAAGATTCCGGTTACGCGCAAGACGGCCTAGAAGCGGGCGGTATCACATGCATCTCGTCGGCATCACCCGCAGAGCTTTTCGCGATTATATCGCCGACCAGCTCGATAACTTTTTTCCCGACAAGGCAGACGGCACGACCGACGCCATCGAACGCAATCTCGATGAGACCCTCGCCCGCGTTCAACGCTGCGTCGACGCAGCGCAGATGTGGAAGCCGGGCGAGTTCGATTATCTTCAAACCAGCCAGTACATGATTTTTCTCTATTTCCTCGCCAATACCATCTGGCGGAACAAGGGGAACGAGCGCGTCTGCACCAAGCTGTTCTATTTGAACAAGGCGCTGAACGGCATCGACTGCTTTTATAAGATCAAGATGCCGGACATCTGGTTCGTCGGCCACTCGGTGGGAATCGTCTTCGCCGATGCGACCTACGGCAATTACCTGGTCGCCTATCAGAACTCGACGGTCGGCAAAAATCACGGCAAGGCGCCGATCTTGGGCGAAGGCGTCGTGCTTTTCCCGAATAGCGCCATCGTTGGCAACTGCACAATCGGCCCCCGCACTTTCCTGGCCCAGGGGCAATCCATCATCGATCAAGATACGCCGGGCGACTGCACCGTCTTTTCCGAAGGCGGCAAGCTGATCCTGCGTAAACCGTCGCGCGATATCCTCGCCGACTTCTTCCGGCTCTAGAGCGGGATGACTTTAGCCGGAGTCGATTAGGGATTCCCACCGACTCGTAAAAATGATTCAACATGCTGGCTGGGAAGGAGGCCGGCATGGATGGCCAAAGCTTATTCGATGGATCTGCGCGAGCGCGTAGTGGCGGCAGTTGAGAAGGGCGGGATGTCGTGTCACGCGGCTGCGGCGCATTTTGAGGTGGGGATCGCGACGGCGATCGCGTGGGTGCGCCGGTTACGGGAAACCGGCAGCGTTGCGCCCGGCAAGATCGGCGGCTACAGGCCGAAGAAGATTGTGGGCGAGCATCGGGCTTGGTTTCTGGAGCGGGCGAAGAAGCCATTTACGCTCGCTGGGCTTGTCGCCGAGCTGGCCTTGCGCGGTCTCAAAGTTGACTATCGGACGGTGTGGAACTTCGTCCACGCTGAGAGGCTGAGCTTTAAAAAAAACCGCAATCGCCAGCGAACAGGACCGTCCCGACGTCGCACGCAGGCGTGAGCAGTGGACGAAGTATCGCGGGCGGATCGACGCCAAACGCCTCGTGTTCATCGACGAGACGTGGACCAAGACCAACATGGCGCCATTGCGGGGCTGGGCTCCGCGCGGCCAAAGGCTCAGGGCCAAGGTCCCCTACGGCCGCTGGAAGACCACGACGTTCCTGGCGGCGCTTCGCCATGATCGTATCGACGCCCCATGGCTGGTGGCGGGGCCGATCAATGGCGAAAGCTTTCACACCTATGTGGAAAAGGTTCTCGTGCCAACTTTGAGCCCCGACGACATCGTCGTGATGGACAATCTTGGAAGCCACAAGGGCAAGATCATTCGTCAAACGATCCGGGCTGCCGGCGCGAAGCTGTTCTTCTTGCCGAAATATTCACCCGACCTGAACCCAATCGAGCAGGTCTTCTCCAAGCTCAAACACCTGCTGCGGAAGGCCGCGCCGCGATCGGCCGATGCCATCTGTTCGGCCATCGGCACCCATCTCGGCGCTTTCACCCCGCAGGAATGCGGAAACTACTTCAAAAACTCAGGCTACGAATGGACCTAGAGTCATCCCGCTCTAG
>CAWJEX010000007.1:0-286283 GCA_963841995.1 uncultured Alphaproteobacteria bacterium | reverse complement strand
CACCCACCCGTTGTACTCCCCCTTGGCACATCCTTTGGGGCCACGCGTCCGCATGCTGCCAGTGGACCCCAGTTAAGCGATCTGCGGCATTTGCCGAAAAGTTTCGGTGATTATTGGGGTGGCCCAGTTCCTTTAACTCGTTCTTAAATCTTGGACTCTAAATTCGAAACATCGTTAATCCCATGCGAGCCACAGGCGAACATCCATGATGCTCAAGAAGCGCCATTCCGAAACTGGCGACGTCAAAGTCGGATCCGTTTATCAGCGAGTCCACACGGGGGAAATTGTGGAAACCGCCACCGTCCTGTCGGTTGGAAAGGACAGTTTTGGCATTCCGCACGTACGGTTCAACGTTTGCTTCGAGCGGCCGAACCGGAAGTTTCTCGAAGATGCCCGGGTCTTAGCGCTGGAATCCTTCGCTCAGCATTATTGCCAGCCGCAACCGCGCGCCGCTTAGGCTGCCCGCGAAATTCGTCTCGAACGGCCGCCTTGCGCGGCCGTTTCCGTCTGGACCGATAGCGGTCCTTTGGACCTCGCCGGACTACCGCCCGCCGGCCCCCAGGTTCTATTATGCTCCTCCGTCTATTGTGCTATAGAGGCCGCGACCGGACGTCGCGCCGCCAACGGCGCGGGCGTGGCGAAACTGGTAGACGCGCCAGATTTAGGTTCTGGTGACGAAAGTCGTGGGGGTTCAAGTCCCTCCGCCCGCACCAACCGGTTCCCCCCTAATTCGAGGCATTGAAAGGTCCGAGAAGATACGTTCATGCAAGTAACGGAAACGAAAAGCGAAGGCCTGCGGCGCGAATTCAAAATCGTGGTCCCGGCTGCCGATATCGAGCGGCAGCTCTCCGACCGGCTCGACCAGCTGGGCCGCGAAGTCCGCTTGCCGGGATTTAGGCCCGGAAAGGTCCCCGTAGCCGTGCTACGCCAGCGCTATGCCGCATCGGTCATGGGCGAGGTTTTGGAACGCACCGTCGCCGAAAGCTCGAACACAGCGATCCGCGAGCGCTCTTTGCAGCCGGCCGGTCAGCCGAAGATCGAGGTCACCGCCTTCGATGAGGGGCGCGATCTCGAATACACGATGGCGATCGATCTGCTCCCCAAATTCGAGCCCATGGATTTTTCGACCCTGAAGCTCGAGCGCTTTAAAGTTGCGGTCGACGACAAAGCGTTGGATCAGGCGATCGCTGAGCTCGCCGGACGCCATAAGCGCTATACAGCGCCGGCCGAAGCGCTGCCGGCCAAAAACGGCGATCAGCTCGTCATCGATTTTTCCGGCACCTTGAATGATGTCGCCTTCGACGGCGGCACCGCCAAGAATTTCACGATCGTGCTCGGCGAAAGCGGCTTCGTTCCCGGTTTCGAGGAAAACCTGGTTGGCCGCAAGGCGGGCGATCACGTCGCATTCGCGCTGAAATTCCCCGATAACTACGGCGCCAAGAATTTGGCGGGAAAAACCACGAAATTCACCGTCGATATCAAGGAAGTGAATGAGCAGGTTCCGGTTGCCGTCGACGATCAACTGGCGAAGGATCTGGGCCTCGATGACCTGGCCGCCTTGCGCAAGGCCGTCGCCGAGGACATGGAGAAGCGATACACGGTGGTTTCTCGCATGCGGCTGAAGCGAGCGCTTCTGGATGCGCTGGCCGAAGCCCATGATTTCGATCTGCCGCCCGGGCTGGTCGACAACGAGCTCGAAGCGATTTGGAGCCAATACGAGGCCGAACAGGCCCATGATCATGAACACCACGATCATGATCATCACGACCACGACCACGATCATCACGATCACGACCATGGCCCTGAAAAAATGTCGGACGAAGAGAAAGCCGAAGCGCGGGCGGAGGCCAGACAAGTGGCCGAACGCCGAGTACGGCTCGGGCTGCTCTTGGGCGAGGTCGGCCGGCGCAACAATGTGACCGTAACCCCGGAAGAACTGACCCGGGCCATTTACACCGAGGCTTCGCGCTATTCCGGCCAGGAAAAGCAGGTCGTTGAGTATTTCAAGCGCACGCCGGCGGCTTTGGCGAGCCTGCGCGCCCCGATCTTTGAGGATAAAGTCGTGAATTTCATCCTTGAGGTCACCAAGATCGAGGAACGCAAGGCGACCGCTGAGGAGTTGATGAAAGACCCGGAAGATCCCACATCATCGGAATCAGAGGAAAAACCGAAGGCCGCGAAGAAGAAGACGGCGAAGAACGATTAGGAACCAGGAGCTGAGGGACAGTCGATGACCAATCACTATGAGACTCAGATGAGCATACTGGTTCCGATGGTGGTCGAACAGACCAACCGGGGCGAGCGCGCCTATGACATCTATTCGCGGCTTCTCAAGGAACGGATCATCTTCGTCACAGGTCCGATCAACGACATGGTCTCGAGCCTCGTGTGCGCGCAATTGCTTTTTCTTGAATCGGAGAATCCGAACAAGGACATTTCGTTCTACGTCAACTCACCCGGCGGCATCGTAACCTCCGGATTGGCGATCTACGACACCATGCAATACATCCGGCCGGATGTATCGACCGTCTGCGTCGGCCAGGCCGCCTCGATGGGGTCGCTGCTGCTCTGCGCCGGGGCCAAGGGCAAGCGCTATGCGCTGCCCCATGCCCGGATCATGGTTCATCAACCCTCCGGCGGCTTCCAGGGTCAGGCGACGGACATCGAAATTCACGCCAAGGAAATTCTCTCCCTGCGCGAGCGCCTCAACCGCATCTATGCCGAACATACCGGCCAGGATTTGAGTGTGATTGAAGACGCGATGGACCGCGACCGGTTCCTGTCTCCGGAAGAAGCGGTCACCTTCGGCCTCATCGATCAGGTGGTCGTGAACCGGCCGCCGACGGCAGATAGCGAGCCCGAGCGGACCGCCGCCAGTTAGTCTCAAAAGCGGGGCCCGAGACCGACGGAACCGCGCTTTTGGCGGGGTATGCGATTAACGAAATCTTGAACCCCTTGGGGCAGGATCCCATCTAGAGGCCTCATTTTGGTCTCATTCTGGGCTGTCCGCCCCGGCCCAAGCCCTTGTTGTTTTTGGCGTTGTGCCGGGACTTGTGGTCTGATTAACTGGATTCCCTAGGGATTCCAAGTGAGGCCGCAACCCTCAACGAAGCGGGAGAGGCAAAAACCACTCCATGAATAAGACCAGCGGCGGCGATCCGAAAAACACCCTCTACTGCTCCTTCTGCGGAAAGAGCCAGCACGAGGTCCGCAAGCTGATTGCGGGCCCGACCGTGTTCATCTGTGATGAATGCGTCGAGTTGTGCATGGACATCATCCGGGAAGAGCACAAGACGACGCTCGTCAAATCCCGCGACGGCGTTCCGACTCCGCGCGAGATCTTCCGCGTCCTCAACGACTATGTGATCGGTCAAGACCACGCCAAGCGCGTGCTGTCGGTGGCGGTTCATAATCATTACAAACGGCTCTCCCACGGTTCGAAGAGCAGCGACGTCGAACTCGCGAAATCGAACATTCTGCTTGTCGGCCCGACTGGTTGCGGCAAGACGCTCTTGGCGCAGACCCTGGCGCGCATTATCGACGTGCCGTTTACCATGGCCGACGCGACGACCCTGACCGAAGCGGGCTATGTCGGCGAAGACGTCGAGAATATCATTTTGAAGCTGCTGCAGGCCGCCGATTACAATGTCGAGCGGGCCCAGCGCGGCATCGTCTATATCGACGAGGTCGATAAGATCTCGCGTAAATCCGACAATCCGTCGATTACCCGCGATGTGTCGGGCGAAGGCGTGCAGCAGGCCCTCCTCAAGATCATGGAAGGCACGATTGCCAGCGTTCCGCCCCAGGGCGGCCGCAAGCACCCGCAGCAGGAATTCTTGCAGGTCGACACCACCAATATCCTGTTCATCTGCGGCGGCGCTTTTGCCGGACTCGAGAAAATCATCGCCGCGCGCGGCCGGGGTTCGGCCATCGGTTTCGGCGCCGACGTGCGGGGGCCCGACGAGCGCCAAACCGGCGAAATCTTACGCGATGTTGAACCCGAGGATTTGCTGAAATTCGGCCTCATCCCCGAATTCATCGGCCGGCTGCCGGTGGTGGCGACCCTCGAGGATCTGGACGAGCACGCCCTCATCGACATTTTGACCAAGCCGAAGAACGCGCTGGTGAAGCAGTATCAGCGTCTGTTCGAAATGGAAGGCGTGCGCCTGGAATTCTCGGAAGACGCGCTCAAATCTACCGCCAAGAAGGCGCTTGCCCGCAAAACGGGTGCGCGCGGCTTGCGCTCGATCATGGAAGGCATCCTCCTCGATACGATGTTCGAGCTCCCCGGCCTCAACGGGGTTGAGGAAATCATGATCAACCGTGAGGTCGTGGATGGGACGGCCAAGCCGCTCTACATCTACGCCGAGCGCAAGGAGGATGTGGGCACCAGCGCCTGATCCCCCACTCCTTGATCCATCGCCTTTCCGGGGCCATTTAACGTCTTACGGACCGGACAAGGCTCCCCTAAACTACCCTAGAGCTGCCGAAGTCCGGCTTTTTGAAAAAGAGGACCAATGAGCGAAAGCAGCCGAGTCGAGATTTTCCCCGTCCTGCCCCTTCGGGACATCGTCGTATTTCCGCACATGATCGTGCCCCTCTTCGTGGGCCGCGAGAAATCGGTGCGTGCACTCGAAGATGTGATGCGCGACGACAAGCAGATTCTGTTGGTCGCCCAGAAGAACGCGTCGCAAGACGACCCGACGACCGACGATATTTATTCGGTGGGCACGGTCGGAACCGTGCTCCAGCTCCTGAAACTGCCGGATGGCACGGTCAAAGTGCTGGTCGAAGGCAATCGTCGCGCCCGGATCAAGGCCTATACCGAGAATGCGAATTTCTTCCAGGCCGAGGCCGAGGTGCTTGACGAACGCCCCGGCAACGCCCAGGAAGTCGAGGCCCTGGCGCGCACGGTAATTTCCCAGTTCGAGCAATATATTAAGCTCAACCGGAAGATCCCGCCGGAGGTCTTGGTTTCGATCAATCAGATCGAAGATCACAGCAAGCTCGCCGATACGATCGCCTCGCATCTGACGCTGAAGATTCCAGATAAGCAGGAAATGCTCGAAACCGAGGTGGTGAGCGAGCGGCTGGAGAAGGTCTACGCCTATATGGAAGGCGAGATCGGCGTCCTGCAGGTCGAAAAGCGCATCCGCAACCGCGTCAAGCGGCAGATGGATAAGACTCAGCGCGAGTACTACCTCAATGAACAATTGAAGGCGATCCAGAAGGAATTGGGCGAGATCGAGGACGGCCGCGACGAGGTGGCCGAAATCGAAGAGCGCATCGAAAAAACAAAGCTCAGCAAGGAAGCGCGCGAGAAGGCCTTAGCCGAAGTCAAGAAGCTGCGCACCATGAGCCCGATGTCGGCTGAAGCGACGGTGGTTCGCAATTATCTCGACTGGATGCTGAGCATCCCGTGGAGCAAATTCACCAAGACCAAGCGCGATTTGCATGCCGCCGAAGCAATTCTCGAGAACGATCACTACGGCCTGGAGAAGGTCAAGGAGCGCATCCTCGAATATCTCGCGGTTCAGCTGCGCATGAAGAAAGTGAAGGGACCGATCTTGTGCCTGGTTGGACCGCCCGGCGTTGGCAAGACCTCGCTCGGCAAGTCGATCGCGCGGGCGACCGGCCGCAACTTCGTTCGCATGTCGCTGGGCGGCGTGCGCGACGAGGCGGAGATCCGCGGCCATCGCCGGACCTACATCGGCTCGATGCCCGGCAAGGTCATCCAGGGCATGAAAAAGGCGAAGTCGTCAAATCCCCTGTTCCTGTTGGACGAGGTGGACAAGATGGGCGCCGATTGGCGCGGCGATCCTTCGTCGGCTTTGCTGGAAGTGCTGGATCCCGAGCAGAACGCCACCTTCAACGACCATTATCTCGAGGTCGATTACGACCTTTCGGACGTGATGTTCGTAACCACGGCCAATACCCTTCGGATGCCGCAGCCCTTGCTCGACCGCATGGAGATCATCCGTATCCCCGGCTACACCGAGGACGAAAAAGTGGAGATCGCGAAGCGTCACCTGATTAATAAGCAGGTGAAAGCCCACGGCTTGAAGAAGGACGAGTGGGGAATTTCGGATCACGCGTTGCGCGACGTGATCCGCTATTACACGCGGGAAGCCGGTGTGCGCAATTTGGAGCGAGAGATCGCCAACCTGACTCGCAAGGCCGTCAAAGAGGTGTTGCTGAAGACGGTCAAGAAAATCCGGATTACCAGCCGCAATCTCGAAAAATACGCGGGTGTGCAGCGCTTCCGGTACGGCGAGGTCGAAGCCGAGGATTTGGTGGGTGTGACGACCGGTCTTGCCTGGACCGAAGTCGGCGGCGAATTGCTGTCGATCGAAGCCGTGGTCATGCCTGGCAAGGGCATCGTTACCCATACCGGCAAGCTCGGCGACGTGATGAAGGAATCGGTGCAAGCCGCGCGTTCTTATGTGCGCTCGCGGGCGGTTGAACTCGGCATCAAGCCGACGATCTTCGACAAGCGGGACATTCACGTGCACGTGCCGGAAGGAGCGACGCCGAAGGATGGTCCGTCAGCCGGCGTTGCCATGGCCACTTCGATCGTCTCGACGCTTACCGGCATTCCGGTGCGCAGGGATGTCGCCATGACCGGCGAAATCACGCTGCGCGGCCGCGTGCTTCCGATCGGCGGGCTCAAGGAAAAGCTGCTCGCGGCGTTGCGCGGCGGCCTCAAGACGGTGCTGATTCCCAAGGATAATGAGAAGGATCTGGCGGATATCCCGGACAACGTGAAGCGGGGTCTGAAGATCATTCCCGTCGCCACTGTCGACGACGTTCTCGAAAACGCGCTCGTGTCGCGTCCCGTTCCGATCGAGTGGGTCGACGAGGAAGATGATCATCGAAAAGTCGCTTCCGACGAGACCGAAGAAGATCGCGAGAATATCGTCACGCACTGACGTCACTGCCGCGGGCGAACTCTCTCCGGGTGCTTGGAAACCCTAGCAAATCCTGGGGACAACTCGTGTTCCGCGATTGACGAAACGCGCCACCCCGGCTTACACTTCGCCGCTCTAAATTGTGTTTTCTTCGCGTCTGAGCGGCGAAGAATTCCATACATAAAACAGGGGGGGGCTCACAGTGAACAAGAACGATCTCGTGGCGTCGGTTGCGACCAGCGCCAAGCTGTCGAAGGCTGACGCGGCGCGAGCCGTGGAAGCGACCTTTGGAAACATCGCCAAAGCTCTTAAGGGCGGGACAGAAGTGAGACTGGTCGGATTTGGCACGTTCACGGTTTCGCGGCGCGCTGCCTCGGAAGGGCGCAATCCGCGCACCGGAGAGCGCATCAAAATCCCCGCATCGAAACAGCCGAAGTTCAAGGCGGGCAAAGCGCTGAAGGATTCCGTCAACAAGTGATTCGAAGCGCGGCGGTGCCTGCGCAGGAAAATCGTATCGGCGCCGGCTGTCCATCGATGGCCGGCGCCTTATATTTCGGGGGGTGTCGAGGAGTGGCGAAGAGGCCGTGCGCCGGGCTTGTTTTACGGGCAGCGGGGCGATTAGCTCAGCGGTAGAGCATCTCGTTTACACCGAGGGGGTCGGCGGTTCGAACCCGTCATCGCCCACCAGTTTCCAAAATGCTTCGAGCGGCGCCATCAAGGGAATATTAAGGCTGTCCGAGTAGGGACAGAGCACAATCGGAGGTAATCGCGCGGCGCCGGCAAGGGCTCGTTTGCTTGACTCCCGCGAATACGCGCAGTAGATGGAGCCGCCGCCCGAGAGTCCCAAGGGGGTGTAGCTCAGTTGGTTAGAGCGCCGGCCTGTCACGCCGGAGGCCGCGGGTTCGAGTCCCGTCACTCCCGCCATCGCTTATCCGTCCGAAATTTCGTTCTCGAACATGTCGAATCGGCACCCCCAATGCCGGTTGAACCGTACTTTCCAAGGCCGGAAGGCGACCCTATAATGCGCGCGCCGAAACGGCGGGACGTCAATTCCGTTATTCCCGCCGCCATTGTACACCGCGGTATCTTTCGCCGCGGATCGGGTTCTCAAATCGACACGGACGCGGCGCGATGGATGCCTTGCTCAAGGAATATCTGCCGATCCTGATCTTCCTCGCCGTTGCGGTCGGACTGTCGGGCATCATCATTCTTGCGTCCTATTTGATAGCGCCTCAGCGGCCCGATGCGGAGAAGCTTTCAGCCTATGAATGCGGATTCGAGGCGTTCTCGGACGCTCGCGGAAAGTTCGATGTTCGCTTCTATCTTGTCGCCATCCTCTTCATCATCTTCGACCTGGAGGTGGCGTTCCTGTTCCCCTGGGCGATCTCGCTTAGTGACATTGGCGTCTTCGGGTTTTGGTCGATGATCGCATTCCTCGGCATCCTGACCGTCGGCTTCGTATATGAGTGGAAGAAGGGTGGACTCGAATGGGAATGAATCCCGCAATGTCGCGTGCCATGCCTCAAGGTCCCGAGCAAGACCAGCTCCTGGGGCAGGTGACGGGCGAACTCGCGGACAAGGGGTTCATCGTCGCTTCGCTCGATCGCCTGACCGCCTGGGCGCGGACCGGATCGCTCTGGCCCATGACGTTCGGGCTTGCCTGTTGTGCGGTCGAGATGATGCATAGCGGCGCCAGCCGTTACGACCTCGACCGCTTCGGCATCGTCTTCCGGCCGAGCCCGCGCCAATCCGATGTCATGATCGTGGCCGGCACCCTATGCAACAAGATGGCGCCCGCCTTGCGCAAGGTTTACGACCAGATGGCCGAGCCGCGCTGGGTCATCTCCATGGGCTCCTGCGCCAATGGCGGCGGTTATTATCACTATTCCTATTCCGTGGTGCGCGGCTGCGACCGGATCGTGCCGGTAGACATTTACGTTCCCGGCTGTCCGCCGACGGCCGAGGCCCTGCTCTATGGCATCCTTCAGCTGCAAAAGAAAATCCGGCGGACCAATACGATCGCGCGCTAATACCCGAAAGAGTCGATAAGCAAGAAAATGGAAGAAGCGCTTCGCGAACTCGGCGATTATATCGTTACAGCCTTGCCGCAGATTGTTCTGGGGGCGGAGGTCGAACACGACGAGCTCGTCGTCACCGCGATGCCGGAAGGCATCATCAAGCTGATGACGTTCTTGCGCGACGACAGCAACTGCCTATTCAAGCAGCTGGTGGATTTGTGCGGTGTCGATTACCCGGACCGCCCGAAACGCCATGAAGTAGTATACAATCTGCTGAGTATTTCCCAAAACCAGCGGGTGCGCGTGAAAGTTGCTACGGCCGAGGACGTGCCGGTTCCATCGATCAGCGGTGTGTTCAGCGCCGCCGGGTGGTTCGAGCGCGAGGCCTGGGATCTTTACGGTATCTTCTTCTCCAATCACCCCGATCTGCGACGCATCCTGACCGATTACGGCTTTGAGGGGCATCCTTTGCGCAAGGATTTTCCGCTGACCGGCTTTGTCGAATTGCGTTACGACGACGAACAAAAACGCGTCGTCTATCAGCCCGTGAAGCTCGCCCAGGAATTCCGCAATTTCGATTTTCTCAGTCCCTGGGAAGGCATGAACGAGATTCTCCCGGGCGACGAAAAGGCGAAATCGTAATGCCGGAACGCCAGCTCGGCAATTACAGCTTGAATTTCGGGCCGCAGCATCCGGCGGCGCATGGGGTGTTGCGCCTCGTGCTCGAATTGGACGGCGAAGTGGTGGAGCGCGCGGATCCGCATATCGGCCTGCTTCACCGTGGCACCGAAAAGCTGATCGAATATAAAACCTATCTCCAGGCGATCCCCTATTTCGACCGGCTCGATTACGTCTCGCCGATGTGCCAGGAGCATGCCTTTGCGCTGGCGGTGGAAAAGCTGATGGGGATCGAAGCGCCACCACGCGGCCAGTACATAAGAGTGTTGTTCAGCGAGATCACCCGTATCCTCAACCATCTTCTCAACATCACCACCTTTGCCCTTGATGTCGGCGCCATGACCCCTTTCTTGTGGGGGTTCGAGGAGCGCGAAGTTTTGATGGAGTTTTACGAGCGGGTTTCCGGCGCCCGGCTGCATGCCGCTTATTTCCGGCCCGGCGGCGTGCATCAAGACATGCCGGCCGGACTGGCGGACGACATTCTGGCGTTCTGCAAGCGGTTCCCCAAGGTGATCGACGACATGGAAAGTCTTCTCACCGGAAACCGCATCTTCAAGCAGCGCACCGTCGATATTGGCGTCGTCAATTCGATCCAGGCGCTCGATTGGGGATTTACCGGCCCGGTGTTGCGGGCAACGGGCGTGCCGTGGGATTTGCGCAAGTCTCAGCCTTACGACGCCTACGAGGCGATGGAATTCGAAATTCCGGTCGCCAAAAACGGCGATTGCTATGACCGATATCTGGTGCGCATCGAAGAGATGCGGCAGAGCCTGCGGATCATGGAACAAGCCATCGAAAAGATGCCGGACGGTCCAGTCATGATCGTCGACCGCAAAATCGCGCCGCCGCCGCGCGCTGAAATGAAGCGCTCAATGGAAGCCCTCATCCATCACTTCAAGCTCTATACCGAGGGTTATCACGTGCCTAAGGGATCGACCTACACTGCGGTCGAAGCGCCCAAGGGCGAATTCGGCGTTTACCTGGTCTCCGACGGCACCAATCGGCCTTACCGGTGCAAAATTCGAACCCCCGGATTCGCGTTCCTGCAGGGCCTCGAATTTCTGGCCAAAGGCCATATGCTCGCCGATATCGTCGCCATCATCGGCAGCCTCGACATTGTTTTCGGGGAAATCGATCGATGAGTACGAAGCGCTCCGGTGCCGATGTCGTGCAGCCCGATTCTTTCGTTTTCACGAAAGAAAATCAGGACCGGCTGAAAACGATCGTGGCGCGTTATCCCGAAGGCCGGCAGGCCAGCGCCGTGCTCCCGGCGCTCGATCTGGCGCAGCGCCAAAACCGCGGCTGGCTGCCGCGCGCGGCCATGGATCACGTGGCGGAGATACTCGGCATGCCGAAAATCCGCGTTTACGAAGTCGCGACTTTCTACAACATGTTCAATCTGGCGCCCATCGGCCGGCACCATGTTCAAGTCTGCACCACGACGCCCTGCTGGCTGCGCGGCAGCGACGGCGTCCTCGGCACGTGCCAGAAAGTGCTGGGGGTCACGGCGGGGGGCACCACCGCCGACGGCATGTTCACGCTGAACGAAGTCGAATGTCTCGGCGCTTGCGTGAATGCGCCGATGATGAAGATCGGGGACCACTATTATGAAGACCTCGATCCCGAATCGACGGAGCGGATCTTGATGGCGTTCAAGGCGGAGCGGCCGGTAACGCCCGGCCCGCAAAATGGCCGCAAATCCTCCGAGCCGGCACCCGGCATGACCACATTGACCGAAGTGCCGCCCCGTGCGGCGAAGGACTCCTGATGCTCCACGATCGCGACCGCATTTTCACCAATCTCTACGGACGCCTCGATTGGAAGCTCAAAGGGGCGCGCTCGCGCGGCGATTGGGACAATACCAAAGCGATTCTCGAACGCGGCCGGGATATCATCATCGCCCAGGTGAAAGAATCGGGCATGCGCGGTCGCGGAGGTGCGGGATTCGCCACCGGACTCAAATGGTCGTTCATGCCGAAAACTTCCGACGGCCGGCCATCCTATTTGGTGGTCAATGCAGATGAGGGCGAACCCGGAACCTGCAAGGATCGGGACATAATGCGCCACGAGCCGCATAAGCTCGTCGAAGGGTGTTTGATCGGCGGCTTTGCCATGGGTGCCAACGCCGCCTATATCTATATTCGCGGCGAGTTCCACGACGAAGCCGATCGCTTGGAAACCGCCATTGCAGAAGCACGGCAAGCGGATCTGCTTGGCCCCAATGCCTGCGGCTCAGGCTGGGATTTCGAAATTTACGTTCACCGCGGCGCGGGCGCTTACATCTGCGGCGAAGAGACGGCGCTGATCGAAAGCCTCGAAGGCAAAAAAGGCCAGCCGCGGCTCAAACCGCCGTTTCCGGCCAATACCGGGCTTTATGGTTGTCCGACCACGGTCAACAATGTTGAAACCATCGCCGCGATCCCGGAGATTCTTCGCCGCGGGCCGGCGTGGTTCGCGGGGCTCGGCCGGCCCAATAATGCCGGGACCAAGATTTTTTGCATCTCCGGTCACGTCAACAATCCCTGCAATGTCGAAGAGGAAATGGGCATACCGCTGAAGACATTGATCGAGAAGCATGCGGGCGGCGTACGCGGCGGCTGGGATCGGCTACTCGCGATCATCCCGGGCGGTTCCTCGGTGCCGGTTCTGCCGAAATCGACCTGCGATACCGTGCTGATGGACTTCGATAGCCTGGTCCAGGTGAAATCGGGCTTGGGAACCGCCGCGGTCATCGTGATGGATAAATCCACAGACATCGTGCGGGCGATTGCGCGCCTCTCGCAATTCTATAAGCATGAGAGTTGCGGCCAATGCACGCCATGCCGCGAAGGTACTGGCTGGCTGTGGCGGGTCATGGAGCGCATGGTGACGGGTGATGCGGAGATCGCGGAAATCGATATGCTCGAACAAGTGACGCGGCAAATCGAAGGGCACACGATTTGCGCGCTCGGCGACGCCGCGGCGTGGCCGGTTCAAGGCCTGATTCGCCATTTCCGTCCCGAAATCGAGCAGCGCATCATGGCACGCAAAGTTTCTTCGGCTGCATAAGGAATAAGGAAAAGAGATGCCGAAACTCAAAATTGATGGCATGGAGATTGAGGTTGAGCCGGGCACGACCGTGATGCAGGCCTGCGAGCGGCTCGGCATCGAAATACCTCGTTTCTGTTATCACGAGCGATTGGCAATCGCCGGCAATTGCCGCATGTGCCTCGTCGAAATGGAACGTTCGCCAAAGCCGATCGCTTCCTGCGCCATGCCGGTCATGGACAATATGGTGATCAAGACCGATACACCCTTCGTCAAGAAGGCGCGGAACGGCGTTCTCGAATTCCTGCTGATCAACCACCCGCTCGATTGCCCGATTTGCGACCAGGGCGGCGAATGCGATCTGCAAGATCTTGCCATGGCTTATGGCATGGACCACAGCCGCTATCACGAGAACAAGCGGGCGGTGAAAGAGAAAAATTTCGGACCGCTGGTCAAAACCCAAATGACGCGCTGCATCCATTGCACCCGCTGTATCCGCTTTGCGACCGAAATCGGCGGCGTCGAGGAATTGGGAGCGACCGGCCGCGGCGAAGACATGGAAGTCGGAACTTATGTGGAAAAGGTTCTGACTTCGGAGCTTTCCGGAAACATCATCGATCTTTGCCCCGTCGGCGCGCTGACCTCAAAGCCCTATGCCTTTGCCGCGCGCAACTGGGAGCTTGTTAAGACCGAATCGATCGATGTGCTCGACGCGGTGGGGAGCAATATCCGTGTCGATTCCCGCGGCTCGGAAGTGATGCGCGTCCTGCCGCGGCTCCATGAGGACGTGAACGAGGAATGGATCTCGGATAAGACGCGCTTCGCCTATGACGGCTTGAAGCGTCAACGTCTCGATCGCCCCTATGTTCGCGAAGGCGGAAAATTACAGCCCGCGACGTGGAGCGATGCCTTTCAGGCAATCGCCCGCAAGCTTGATGGCATCAAGGGCGCGCGCATTGCTGCAATCGCCGGTGATCTCGCCGATTGCGAATCGATGATGGCGCTCAAGGATTTGATGTCGGCATTGCGCTCCCAGAACATCGATTGCCGGCAGGATGGCGCCAAATTGACCGCCAATGTGCGGGCCAGTTATGTCTTCAATACGACGATTGCCGGCATCGAAGAATCCGATCTGTGTTTGCTCATCGGCACCAATCCGCGCGCGGAAGCGGCTCTCGTCAATGCGCGGCTGCGCAAGCGACATTTGATGGGCGGGTTCCATGTTGCCGCGATCGGCCCGCAACTCGATCTCACTTTTCCGGTCGAGAAGTCTCGGTGCCGGCCCGCGCACGGTCGCCGACATCGCCGAGGGCACCCATCCGTTCGCCGATGCCTTGCGCCGGGCGAACAATCCGATGCTGATTATCGGCCAGGGGGCGTTGGCGCGGCGTGACGGCGCGGTCCTGCTGGGGCTTGCCCATAAGATTGCCGATGGCTGTAATTTGATGCGCGAGCATTGGCGCGGATTTAATGTTTTGCATCGGGCCGCCGCGCGAGTCGGCGGTCTCGACCTTGGCTTGGTGCCGGGTGAAAACGGCCTCGATGTTGCGGGCATTCTGGACGGCGCGGAATCGGGCGCTATCGACGTCGTCTATCTCTTGGGCGCCGATGAAATCGATACCAGCCGGCTCAAGCGCGCCTTCGTCATCTATCAAGGCCATCACGGCGACCGCGGCGCCGAATCGGCGGATGTGATCCTTCCCGGTGCCGCCTATACCGAAAAGAACGCGACCTATGTGAATACCGAGGGGCGCGTGCAGCGCGCAAAGCTCGCGGTGTTCCCGCCGGGGGAAGCGCGGGAAGATTGGAAGATCATCCGGGCACTTTCCGAGGCGCTGGGGTTCGCCAAGTCCTTGCCTTACGACACGCTGGCGGAGCTTCGTCAGCGCATGGTCCAGGCGAATGAGGTGTTCGCCCAGACCGACACGGTGGAAACCAATTCCTGGGGCCCCTTTGGGACCCAAGGCAGCGTGGATAAGGCGCCGTTCGATTATCCGGTGAAAAATTTCTATATGACCGATCCCCTCAGCCGGGCTTCGGCGACGATGGCGCGGTGCACCGAGGCCTTCGTGTTGCGCAACACGCGGACGGGTACGAATGGTTGATCACCTGATCGCAGAATTGTCGGAATTTTGGGGCAGCACCGAGCCGTTCGCGGTTTTCCTGCGGGAATACGCGTGGCCCGCGATTTTCATCGTCATCAAGATCGTCGGCATCCTGATTCCCCTGCTGGTGGGAGTCGCCTATTTGACGCTGGCCGAGCGTAAGGTGATCGCGGCGATGCAGCTTCGCAAGGGCCCCAACATCGTCGGACCTTTCGGTTTGCTGCAACCGATCGCCGACGGTCTCAAGCTCTTGGTCAAAGAGACGGTGCTGCCCACCCGCGCCAACAAAGCGGTGTTCATTGCGGCACCCATGGTCACCTTTTCCTTGAGCTTGGTTGCCTGGGCGGTCATTCCCTTCGACAAGGGCATGGTGCTGTCCAATATCAATGTCGGAATCTTATATCTGTTCGCGATTTCCTCGCTCGGCGTTTACGGGATCATCATGGCGGGCTGGTCGAGCAATTCACGTTATGCCTTTCTCGGCGCCATGCGCTCGGCGGCACAAATGGTGTCCTACGAAGTCTCCATCGGCTTCGTCATCATCACGGTTCTTTTGCTGGTCGGCTCGCTCAATCTCAGCGCGATCGTCGAGGCGCAGCGCCATCTCTGGTTCGCTGTCCCGCTGTTTCCGATGTTCGTGGTGTTCTTCATATCGGGACTGGCCGAAACCAACCGCTTGCCCTTCGATTTGCCCGAGGCGGAAGCCGAGCTCGTGGCGGGGTATAATGTCGAATATTCGTCGATGACCTTTGCTTTGTTCTTTCTGGGCGAATACGCGAACATGATTCTGATCAGCGCCATGACTTCGATTCTGTTCTTGGGCGGCTGGTTGGCGCCGTTCAATATCCATCCTTTTGGTCTGAGCCTCGGGCCGTTATGGTTCATTCTCAAGATTGCCGCCATGTTGTTCGTTTTCCTTTGGGTGCGCGCGACTTTTCCGCGCTACCGCTATGATCAGTTGATGCGTCTGGGCTGGAAGGTCTTCTTGCCGCTGTCACTCGCCTTTGTTGTCATCGTCGCCGCTGTCGTGGTCTTCACCGGCTGGCATCCGGGATCTGCCGGGGGCATTTCATAATGGCGGTTCTGGATCGCGGTGCGCGGGCGATATTCCTGACCGAGCTTGTTTCCGGGCTATGGCTGACGCTGCGTTATATGTTCAAGCCGAAATTCACGCTCAATTACCCTTACGAAAAAGGTCCGTTGAGCCCGCGGTTCCGCGGCGAGCATGCCTTGCGCCGCTACCCGAATGGCGAAGAACGTTGCATTGCCTGCAAGCTCTGCGAAGCGGTTTGCCCCGCACTGGCCATTACGATCGAAGCGGAGCCGAGGGCCGATGGAAGCCGCCGCACCACCCGCTATGACATCGACATGACGAAGTGCATCTATTGCGGATTCTGTGCGGAGGCGTGCCCGGTCGACGCAATCGTCGAGGGGCCGAATTTTGAATTCGCGACGGAGACTCGGGAAGAACTCATCTATAACAAGGAAAAACTCTTGGCGAACGGCGACCGCTGGGAGGCCGAAATTGCCAAGAATCTCGAGGCCGACGCGCCTTACCGTTGAGGCGCGTCCGTAAGTTGGGTTTAAGGGGAGAGGGTTCGCGTTAAGCGCGGTCGTGCTTTCGGCGAATTCTAGATGGACTGAATGATCGTTCAGGCGCTGTTGTTTTATCTCTTTGGTGCGGTCGCGATCGCTTCGGGCGTGATGGTAATCTCTGCGCGCAATCCGGTGCATTCGGTCTTGTTTTTGATCCTGGCGTTCTTCAATGCGGCAGGCCTCTTTCTGCTCATGGGCGCCGAATTCCTGGCGATGGTTCTCGTCATCGTTTATGTCGGTGCGGTCGCCGTGCTGTTTCTCTTTGTCGTGATGATGCTCGATATCAATTTCACCGAGCTGCGCCAGGGCTTTCTCAATTATTTGCCGATTGGCGGTACGATCGGCGTGATTTTGGTCATCGAGCTGGTGGCCCTTGGCCTGGGTTGGGCTTTTTCTCCTGGCGCTTCGAGCGTCGCAGCCGCACCTTTGCCGCCGCCCGATGCCATGACCAATACCCAGGCTTTGGGGGCGCTGTTCTATACGCGCTACGTCTATTTGTTCGAAACCTCCGGCCTCATTCTGCTTGTTGCTATGATCGGGGCAATCGTCTTGACGCATCGCCGCCGCAAGGACGTGCGCAAGCAAAACATTGGCGCTCAAATTGCCCGCCGGAACACGGTTGAGCTCCGCAATGTGCCAAGCCGGGGAGGGGCGTAATGCTCGTCATTGGCCTGGGCCATTACCTGACGGTCGCCGCAATTCTGTTCACCCTCGGCATCTTCGGTATTTTTCTGAACCGCAAGAACGTCATCATCATTCTGATGTCGGTCGAGTTAATGTTGCTGGCAGTCAACATCAACCTAGTGGCATTTTCGGCCTATCTCGGCGATTTGATCGGCCAGGTCTTCGCGATGTTCGTTCTGACCGTCGCCGCCGCCGAAGCCGCCGTCGGTCTCGCCATCCTCGTTATCTATTTCCGCAACCGCGGATCGATCGCGGTCGAAGACATCGACGTGTTGAAGGGCTGAGATGGAAGCCGCCAGCGTCTTTCTGCCGCTCTTTGGGGCCATCGGAGCTGGATTGTTCGGCCGCTTTCTGGGCGACCGCGGCTCGCAACTGGTGAGCTGCGGCTCACTCATCCTCGCGGCGGTCTTTTCGCTGTTCGTTTTTGCCGATGTGGTGATCGGCGGAAATTCCCGCGAGGTCGTCCTGGTCCCGTGGATCGAATCCGGCAATTTCAAGGTCGACTGGGCGCTCCATTTCGACGCGTTGAGCGCGGTGATGGTTTCGATGGTCACCATCGTTTCGGCGTCCATTCACGTTTATTCCATTGGCTATATGGAACATGACGACAGCATTCCGCGCTTTTTCGCCTATTTGAGCCTCTTCACTTTTTTCATGCTGATGCTGGTGACGGCGTCGAACCTTCTTCAGCTGTTCTTCGGCTGGGAGGGGGTCGGACTTTGCTCTTACCTTCTGATCGGCTTCTGGTACGACCGGCCGAGCGCCAATGCCGCCGCCATCAAGGCATTCATCGTCAATCGGGTCGGCGATGTTGGGTTTACGCTGGGAATTCTCGGCGTCTATCTGCTGTTCGACACCGTCAATCTGAACGGCATTTTCGCCAACGCCGCAGGGGCGGCCGGGCATAAAATTCAAGTCCTGGGAATCGGTACCGACAGTCTGACGATCGTTTGCTTGCTTCTTTTTATTGGCGCGATGGGCAAATCGGCGCAGATCGGGCTGCACACATGGTTGCCGGATGCGATGGAAGGGCCGACTCCGGTTTCCGCCCTCATCCATGCTGCGACGATGGTCACCGCCGGCGTGTTCATGGTGGCGCGGCTTTCCCCGCTCTTCGAGCAAGCCCCCGACGCATTGATGGTCGTCGCCGTCGTCGGCGCGACCACCGCCTTCTTCGGCGCCACCGTCGGTCTGGTGCAAAACGATATCAAACGGGTCATCGCCTATTCGACGGTCAGTCAGCTCGGTTACATGTTCTTTGCGATCGGCGTGTCGGCCTATGCCGCCGCGATGTTCCACGTGGTGATGCACGCTTTCTTCAAGGCGCTGCTGTTCCTGGGGGCGGGTTCGGTTATTCACGCCATGTCCGGCGAGCAGGATATGCGCCGCATGGGCGGCATTTGGAAGCACATCAAACTGACGTGGGCCCTGATGTGGATTGGCAGCTTGGCGCTCGCCGGCATTCCGTTCTTTGCCGGCTTTTATTCCAAGGACATCATCCTCGAATCCGCCTGGGGCGCTCACAGCGCCGTCGGCATCTATGCTTATACCATGGGGATCGCCGCGGCGTTCCTGACCGCGTTTTATTCCTGGCGGCTTCTGTATATGACCTTCCACGGCACGCCCCATGCCGACGAAAAGGTCATGGCCCATGTCCACGAATCGCCGAAAGTTATGACCATTCCGCTGATGTTTCTGGCGCTGGGTGCGATTTTCGGCGGCATTATCGGCCAAGACTATTTCGTCGGCGAAGGCGCCACTGCGTTCTGGGGTGGCACGTTGAATTCGTTGCCCGATCATGGCGCGCTTATGGCCGCTCATCACGCGCCGCATCTGATCAAATTCTTGCCCACCGTCGTGGCGCTGGCCGGCATCGCGCTGGCGACCTTCGCCTATCAGGTGGCGCCCGATCTGCCCAGGAGATTTGCCGGGCAATTCCGCGGGATTTACCGTTTCCTGCTCCACAAATGGTATTTCGACGAACTCTACGACCGGTTGTTCGTGCGTCCGGCGCTTATTCTGGGTCGGGGATTCTGGAAATCGGGGGACGGCGCGCTCATCGATGGCGTCGGCCCCGATGGAGTTGCTGCGGCGACGCGGTTGCTGGCGCGCCGCGTGGCCGCCCTTCAGACCGGTTACGTTTATCACTACGCCTTTGCGATGCTGATCGGTGTCGTGGCGTTCGTCACCTGGTACCTCTATTCGATGGGCCGATAGATGGAAGGCTGGCCGATCCTTTCCCTGGTCACGTTCTTGCCGCTGGTGGGCGCCGCGTTCATTCTCGTCACCCGCGGCGAGCCCGAGGTCGTCGCGCGCAATGCGCGCTATCTGGCGCTATGGACCTCGCTCGTCACCTTTGTCCTCTCATTGCTGCTGTGGGTGAATTTCGATACTGGCAGCGCCGATTTCCAATTCGAAGAAAAGGTGCAATGGCTTCCGGGGATCAATGTCTACTACCACCTGGGCGTTGACGGCATTTCGGTATTCTTTATTTTGCTCTCGACCCTGCTGACGCCGATTTGCGTGCTGGCGAGCTGGGAATCGATCAAGAGCCGGGTCAAGGAATTCATGATCGCCTTCCTGGTTCTCGAAACCATGATGGTCGGCGTGTTCTGCGCCCTCGATTTTGTCCTTCTTTACATCTTCTTCGAGGGCGTGTTGATCCCGATGTTCCTCATCATCGGCGTGTGGGGCGGCGAGCGGCGGGTTTATTCCGCATTCAAGTTCTTTCTATACACGCTGCTCGGCTCGGTGTTGATGCTGCTTGCCGTCATCACTCTTTATGTCAAGGGCGGGACATCGGATCTGCCCACGCTCATGAATTTGAATTTGCCGATTGGCATGCAGATCTGGCTTTTCCTCGCCTTCTTCGCGTCGTTTGCCGTGAAAATGCCGATGTGGCCAGTCCACACCTGGCTCCCCGACGCCCACGTCGAAGCGCCCACGGCGGGCTCGGTGATGCTAGCGGGGGTTCTCCTCAAGATGGGCGGTTACGGGTTTTTGCGGCTCGCATTGCCCTTGCTGCCCGATGCCACGCTCTATTTCGTGCCCATGGTCTTCGCGCTGTCAGTGGTCGCGGTGATCTATACGTCGCTGGTGGCGCTTGCCCAAGAGGACATGAAAAAGCTAATTGCCTATTCGTCGGTGGCGCATATGGGGTTTGTTACCATCGGCATCTTTGCGCTGAATGTACCGGGGCTCGAGGGTGCGATCGTTCAGATGTTGAGCCACGGTGTAATTTCGGCCGCACTCTTCCTTTGCGTCGGCGTGGTCTATGACCGCGTCCACAGCCGCTTGATTGCGCGCTATGGCGGCCTTGTTCACCGAATGCCGCTCTATGCTTTTGTGTTCATGGTTTTCACCTTTGGCTCGGTGGGAGTTCCGGGAACCAGCGGTTTCGTCGGCGAATTCCTGGCCCTGCTGGGCGGCTTCCTCGTGAACATCTGGGTGGCGGTCTTTGCGGCGACCGGCATGGTGCTCGGCGTGGCTTATATGCTGTGGCTCTATCGCCGCGTCATTTTTGGCAAACTCGAACGCGAAGATTTGAAAAAGATTTTGGATTTGAGTCCACGCGAGATGGCCGTGTTCGCGCCGCTCATTGCGCTCGTGCTTTGGATGGGCATTTATCCAGCACCTTTCTTCGATGTCATCCGCGCCTCGGCCGAGAATCTGGCCCAACGCTATGAAACCGTCGGCGCCCATGCCAAATCGCTGGCGGCGGCCGATCCTGCGACATGGCCCGCGACGTGGGTAATTCCCAAATGACGGCGGAGCAAACCCCAAATTTCAGCCCGGCCGTACCTGAAATTTTTCTCGCCATCATCGGCCTTGGTTTCTTGGTCTACGGCGTTTATCGCGGCGACAAGACGACGCGCGGGATCTCCTGGATGGTCATGCTGGCGCTGATCGCCGCAATCGGCATGCAGTGCGTCCTCGGCGCTGACCGGACCGTGACTTTCGCCGGAATGTTCATTACCGACGAATTCGCCGTGTTCATGAAGATTCTGGTGCTGGGGTCGGCGGCGCTGTCGCTGGTCATGTCCCTCGATTATCTGCGCCATGAGAAGGCCGAATGTTTCGAATATCCATTGCTCGTGCTGTTCGCGACCCTCGGCATGCTGCTGATGATTTCAGCCAACAATCTGATCTCGCTCTATCTCGGCCTCGAGTTGCAGAGCCTGTCGCTTTACATCCTGGCGGCGATCCGCCGCGACACGCTGCGATCGAGCGAAGCCGGGCTGAAATATTTCGTATTGGGCGCGTTATCGTCCGGCATGCTCCTTTACGGCGCCTCGCTGGTTTACGGCTTTGCCGGAACCACGGAATTCGAGCATCTGGCCACACTCTTGGCCCCCGTAAAGGGCGCTCAGCCGTCCCTTGGGATCATCGTCGGCCTGGTATTCGTGGTGGCGGGCCTTGCGTTCAAAATCTCGGCGGTTCCGTTCCATATGTGGACACCCGATGTCTATGAGGGCGCGCCAACACCCGTGACCGCATTTTTCGCTGCGGCGCCGAAGCTGGCGGCGATGGCGCTTCTATTGCGGGTCATGGCCGGGCCGTTTGGACAGCTTGTCGCCCAGTGGCAGCAGATCTTCGTCGTGATCTCCGCGGGCTCGATGATTTTGGGCGCTTTTGCCGCCATCAACCAGACCAACATAAAGCGGCTTCTTGCCTATAGCTCGATTGGTCACGTCGGCTATGCCCTCGTCGGCTTGGCGGCCGGCGGCGAAGCCGGGGTCAGCAGCGTCATTATCTATATGACGATCTATCTCATCATGGTGGTTGGGACTTGGGCCTGTGTGCTGTGCATGCGCCAGCACGACCGGATGGTGGAGCAGATTGACGATTTGGCGGGGCTCGCCCGAACCCATCCGATGCTTGCCTGCGCCATGGCGATTTTCATGTTTTCGATGGCGGGCATACCGCCGCTTGCCGGATTCTTTGGCAAGCTCTACGTTTTTCTCGCCGCCATCAATGCCGGGCTGGTGACGCTTGCCGTTATCGGGGTGTTGAGCAGCGTGGTGGCGGCCTATTATTATTTGAAAATCGTCAAGCTCATGTATTTCGATGAGCCGAGGGATACGCTGCATCGTCCGATCGCTCGCGAATTGGCCTGGGTCATCGGGGCGACCGGTGTTTTGACCCTCCTCTTCTTCGTCTATCCGGGACCGGTTCTGACGGCCGCCAATGCCGCCGCCGCCGCGCTGTTTTCCGGCTGAAGCATGGTCTTGGAGCCGCCGCTTCGCCTTCTGTCCTTTGCCGATACCGACAGCACCAATGAGGAGATACGGCGCCGCGCGAAGACCGGCGCCCCTGAGGGAACCGCGGTTGTCGCCGAGACTCAGAGGGCCGGACGCGGGCGCCGGGGCAGGACCTGGATTTCCCCACCCGGCAATCTCTACTGCTCGCTGTTGTTGCGGCCGCAATGCGCGCCTATGGACGCCGCGAATTTGGGATTTGCCGCGGCCCTTGCCGTTGCCGAGGCCCTCTTACCGCTATTGCCGGAAGGCATCGATTTGCGGTTCAAATGGCCCAATGATGTTTTGCTAACGGGCAAGAAAGTGGCGGGAATTCTGATCGAATCCGAAATTGAAGGCGGCGTGTTGTCCTTTGCGGTCGTGGGGGTGGGAATTAATGTCGCGAATTTCCCGCGCGATACCGAATTTCCCGCGACGAGCTTGGCTGCGGTCGGCTGCCGAACAACGGTGCGCGAGGTGATGGAAACCTATTTCGACCATCTTCGGTTTTGGTACGGTCGGTGGCGCAGTGAAGGCTTTGCGCCCCTGCGCGACGCGTGGCTCGCGCGCGCGGCGGGGATCGGTCAAGTCATCGACGTCCGAATGGCCAATGAGCGTTTGCGCGGAAAATTTTCCGAACTGGACGACAATGGCGCCCTCATTCTCGAAACCGATACCGGACAGCGCGCAATTACGGCGGGTGACGTGTTCTTCACGGGTAGAGATTAAGATATGTTGCTCGCGATCGACTTTGGCAACACCAACATCGTCTTCGCGGTTTTCGAAGGCGACACGCTGCGTCGGCAATGGCGAAGCTCGAACAATCCCGACCGCACCGCCGACGAATATGCGGTATGGCTCACGCAATTGATGGTCCTCGACGGCCTTACCGCCGACGATATCGACGGTGCGGTGATCGCCAATGTGGTTCCGGCGGCGCAACACAATCTGGCGACGCTTTGCCGCCGCTATTTTAATTGCGAACCGCTGGTGGTGGGCGAGGGCGTGGATCTTGGCATCGGCATTCTTCTCGATAATCCCGAAGAAGTCGGCGCCGATCGGCTGGTCAATGCGGTCGCCGCCCATGAGCGATACAAAGGCCCGGTAATCGTCATCGATTTCGGCACCGCGACGACCTTCGATATTGTCGACGCCGAGGGAAATTATTGGGGTGGGGTGATCGCACCCGGCGTCAATCTCTCCCTGGAAGCCCTCCATATGCATGCTGCCAAGCTGCCCCGAATTGGGATAAAGCGACCCGATCGCGTGATCGGCAAGGGAACGATCTCGGCGATGCGTTCGGGCGTCTATTGGGGCTATGTCGGGTTGATCGAAGGCTTGGTCGCTCGCATCAAAGAGGAGTTCGGCACCGCGATGACGGTGGTGGCGACCGGCGGATTGGCTCCGCTCTTTGCCGAGGCGACGAAGGTCATCGCTCATCAGGACGCCGACTTGACGCTCCGCGGGCTCAGGCTCGTCTTCGCGCGAAACGGCAAGAGTCGAAGCTAGAATGACGAATCCGGCGCAATCCTTCGTTCCCGGCGACGAGCTGGTGTTCGTTGCTTTGGGCGGCGCCGGCGAGATCGGCATGAATCTCGGGCTCTTCGGCACCAAAGGCCGGTGGCTGATGGTCGATCTCGGCATCACTTTCGGCGACGATGAAACGCCGGGCGTCGATGTTGTCTTGCCCGACATTGGCTTCATCGAGGCCGCGCGCGACCGGTTGGACGGCATCGTTCTGACCCACGCCCACGAAGATCATATCGGCGCCGTGCCGTATCTATGGCCGCGCTTACGGTGCCCGCTTTATGCAACGCCGTTTACCGCCGAAATTCTGCGCAACAAATTGGCCGAAGCGGGATTGGAGCGCGAGGCGCCGATCACGATTGTGCCGCTGTCCGGCGAATTTGACGTTGGCCCGTTCAAGATCGAGCTCGTCACCTTGACCCATTCGATCCCGGAACCCAACGCCGTGGTGATCCGAACGCCGTTTGGCGCCGTGCTCCATACCGGAGATTGGAAATTCGATCCCGATCCGCTGGTCGGCGACAAGACCGATTTCGAAGCCCTCGGCCGCCTCGGCCGAGAGGGCGTGCTGGCCTTGATGTGCAATTCGACCAATGTGTTCCAGCCGGGTACGTCCGGTTCCGAGGCCACGCTGCGCGAGAGGCTGATCGAGATCGTCGGGCAATTCGAAAACCGCGTCGCATTCACCAGTTTCGCGTCGAACATCGCCCGAATCCAAACGATGGCGGCGGCGGCGGCGGCAAATGGCCGTAAGGCGGTGCTGGTGGGCCGCGCGCTCACCCGCATGGTCGAGGCGGCGCGGCGCACCGGCTATCTGTCTTACGATCTCGAATTGCTGGATGAAACTGCTGCCAAGACCTTAGATCGCCGCCGGGCGCTGTTGATTTGCACCGGCAGCCAAGGCGAACCGCGCGGCGCGCTGGCGCGCATTTCCGCCGGCAATCATCCGAACGCGAAGCTCGAGCCCGGCGACACCGTGATCTTTTCGTCGCGGATCATTCCGGGAAACGAGAAGGCAATTCTTCGGGTCGTCAATCGCCTGGCCCGGCACGGCATCGAGGTTATCAACGAACGCACCGATTTCGTTCACGTCTCCGGCCATCCGGCGCGGGACGAACTCGTCCGCATGTACCAGCTGGTGCGGCCGAAAATCGCCGTGCCCGTCCACGGCGAAGCGCGGCATCTTGCCGAACAGGCGCGGCTTGCCCGGGAATGCCAGGTGCCGGAAGCCCCGGTGATCGGCAACGGCGATGTCTTACGCCTAGCACCCGGCCGGTCGGAGGTGGTCGCCCGCGTCCATTCCGGGCGGCTGGCGGTGGATGGGGGGCGGATCGTTCCGGCGGAGGGTGAGATTCTCCGCGAAAGGCGGCGCATGGGTTTCAATGGCGGCGCGGTCGCAACCTTGGTGATCGGGAGAAACCGGGCATTGGCGGCGGAACCGAAAGTCAGCTTGCTTGGCCTTATCGAGCCGAATGGGGATTCGGAGCTCGTCGAGGACGTCGTGGGTGCCGTGCGCGCCGCATTCGAGGCGCTGGAGGATGATGATCGCGGCGACGACGCACTGGTGCGCGAGGCGGCGCGGCTTGCCGTACGCCGGGCGGTCAACATGTTGATGGGGCGAAAGCCGGTGACCGAAGTTCACATCATTCGCCTTTAAATGCCGGCTTAATCGCAAAGGCCATGGGCTTGCCTGGGCTTGCCTGCAGGCCATATAAAATCGGGTCAAGCGAAGGAGAAATCATGGTTGGAAGACTCAATCACGTCGCCATCGTCGTGCCCGATCTCGAAGCGGCGCGGGCTCTTTACCGGGACACGCTCGGGGCCAAGGTGTCGGAAGCCCAGGATTTCCCGGCCCATGGGGTCCGGGTGGTGTTCGTCGAACTGCCCAACACCAAGATCGAACTGATGCATCCGATCGGCGCGGATTCGCCGGTCGCCAATTTCCTCAAGCGCAATCCATCGGGCGGCGTCCATCACCTTTGCGTGGAGGTGGAAGACATCTTGGCCGCCCGCGACCATCTCAAGCAGAGCAAGGTTCGGGTGCTCGGCAATGGCGAGCCCAAGATCGGCGCCCACGACAAGCCGGTTCTTTTCCTTCACCCCAAGGATTTCTGCGGCACCTTGATCGAGATCGAGCAAGTATGAATTGGTTCGTCGGCACCGCTCTCTTTGTCATCGTTTGGTTCCTGATGTTTTTCATGGTGCTGCCCTGGGGCGCCCAGCCCCCAGAGCAACCCGAAGCAGGGCACGCCTCCAGCGCGCCGGCCAATCCCCGGATGGGTCTTAAGCTGCTGGTCACCACAGCGATTGCGATCGTGATTTGGCTAGCTGTCGACTGGGTGATCGCCAGCGGCTTTATCGATTTCTACAGGACGACCTGACCGATCGTGAGCTGGTATTGCGACATCGCTCCCGGTCATCCTTTCCATGGGCCGTATCACGACCTCGAATACGGCTTTCCGCTCCGCGACGAGACGGCTCTGTTCGAGCGCCTCGCCCTCGAAATTAACCAAGCCGGGTTGTCCTGGCTTTTGGTGCTGAAAAGGCGGGAGGGCCTGCGGCGCGCCTTCGACGGCTTTGCGGTGGACCAGGTAGCCGACTATGGGGCCGCACAGCGGCACCGGTTGCTGGCCGATCCCGCCATCATCCGCAACCGCCTCAAGGTGGACGCCATCATCGAAAACGCACGACGGGTGAGGGTCATTCGTGAGGCGTCCGGTTCCTTTGCAGCCTGGATCGCCACCCATCACCCGCTGCCAAAAGATGACTGGGTCCGGCTTTTCAAAAAAACCTTCCTTTTTACCGGTGGCGAGGTTACCGGGGAGTTCCTGATGAGCATCGGCTATTTGCCGGGGGCCCATCGCCCAACATGTCCTGTCTATTTCCGGATAGGGGCCATGGCACCGCCTTGGATGGATAGTCGGGTGATCGAACCCCGACCGGCGGCGGAACCTCGTCCTCGGCCCTCCAAAGCGCCTGCTAAAAGTAAAAAGAAAAAGGAATCTTTACAAAAAAAGAGAATGCCAAGAGGAAGGCGGAGGGCTCGGAAATAAAAAATGGCAAAACCGATTTCTCGGTTTTGCCATTCAAGTGCTTTATTCGCTCTCTGAATTGCAATTGCTGAGTTCTAGCTCATCCACAATCGCGTTGCGGAACGATTTCCTCCCCAAACTCGGGCCGCTTTTCTTGCTTAGCGGTCTGGCTCAACGGGCGGCACTTTAGGCCAACGGTTTTGGTCCGTCATCTGTTTTTTGCGGCCGAAAGGGGCGGAAATGTGCGAAATTTGACTTGACTTGGAATCGCCGTTGCGACCAAACGTCGCAGTTTTAGCGGCCTCTCCCAGTCACCGTCTCGATCCCGTCGAGCCCATGAAAGCGACAAACTCGGCACTGCTTTTTGTGATTACGTTCCTGTGCGCTGGCCTGTGCGCTGGCCTGTGCGCGGAATCCGGGGCGCAGGCGGAAACCGTCACCACGACGCGGGCCGACTGCGCCAATTTGGTGCAGCACATTCCGGCACCCGACGTCGCCTATCAGTCCGGCAAAGACGCTTATGGCCGCCCCGTCGTTCCTGCCGATCTCGGCGGCGGCAGCGATATCAAAGCGCCGGACACCATCAGCTTCGACGTTCAAATCAATTTGCGGAACTTCCAGGGCGGGCCGAAGGCCGACGCCCAATCCGCTAGCGCCGCGGTCACCGCGTCAAACAAGGCGGCCAGCGCCGCCAGTCTTGCTTCGATCGCGGCCAGCACGGCCGAGACCGCCGCCGCTGCCGATCCCGGCAACGCGGCACTCGCTGCTGCGGCTGCCCAGACGCGGGCCGCGGCAACGGCGGCCAATGCTGCGGTCACCGCCGGCGATAAATCGGCGGCTGCCAGCCAAGCCGCCAATGCGGCGGCGGCGGCTTCATCGCTGGCGCCAAGCGACCCCGATCTCGCTTCGGCCGCTCACGATCTCGGGACCGCCGCTCAGGATGCGAGCTCCGCCAACAATCAACTCAACACCCAATTTCAAAATTCCGAACGCATCGGCCAATATCTCGGCCAGCCGGTGGTCGGCCACATCACGGTGACCAACGATCAGGTTTATTTCAACGGCAAGCCGCTGATGGATCCGGACCAAGCGGCGATCGCCGAGGGCTGCCGCAAAGCCCTGTCGCCGCCGAACTAAGCGCGCCCAATGCTCTTGGCACGGCTCCGTGCCATTGCCAAGCCTGGGGGCATTGCCTACAGTCTGCGCCCGTTTCCGGTAGCGAGTGTCATGCGCCGTTCCGTTTATTTTCTTCCCACCTCGAAAGAAACTCCGGCCGAAGCGCAGATCGCTTCGCACCGCCTGATGTTGCGCGCCGGGATGATCCGGCAGTCGAGTGCGGGCATCTATAACTGGCTGCCGATCGGGCTTCGCGTGTTGCGCCGGGTCGAGCAGATCGTGCGCGAAGAGCAGGACGCGGCGGGCGCCCAGGAATTGCTCATGCCGACGATCCAGCCGGCCGATCTTTGGAAAGAAAGCGGGCGCTACGACGATTACGGCAAAGAGATGCTGCGCATCGTCGACCGTCATGAGCGGGAGATGCTCTACGGCCCAACCCACGAAGAAGTCATCACCGATATCTTCCGCAGTGTCATCAAAAGTTATCGGGATCTGCCGAAGAACCTTTATCAGATCCAGTGGAAATTCCGCGACGAAGTGCGCCCGCGTTTCGGCGTGATGCGGGGCCGCGAATTCCTGATGAAGGACAATTACTCCTTCGATCTCGACAAGGACGGCGCCAAGCGGTCTTACGACAACATGTATGCCTGTTACCTTAAGACCTTCGCCCGCATGGGCTTGAAGGCAATCCCCGTTCGCGCCGATCCCGGCGCCATCGGCGGAGATATGAGCCATGAATTCCATATCTTGGCCGAAACCGGCGAAAGCGCCGTCTATTACGATGCGGCCTTCGACGATCTCGATTTGACCGCGGCCTCCAGCGATCTCACCCGTTTGCAGGCGGTCTATGCTGCCGCCGACGACGAGCACGATCCGAACAACTGCCCGGTGCCGCCGGAACGGCTGCGAAGCGCCCGCGGCATCGAGGTCGGCCATATTTTCTATTTCGGCACCAAATATTCGAAGCCTCTGGGCGCCATCGTCACGGGTCCCGGCGGTGAATCGATTACCGTGGAAATGGGATCTTACGGCATCGGGGTTTCGCGCTTGGTGGGGGCCATCATTGAGGCCCATCACGACGACGCGGGAATTCTGTGGCCGGCGAGCGTGGCACCCTTCCAAGTCGGGCTTATCAATTTGAAAGTTGGCGATTCGGCCTGTGACGAAGCGTGCGCGAGCATCTACGCAACGCTCCTTCAGCACGGGATCGAGGTTCTGTACGACGATCGCGCGGAAAGCCCCGGAGTCAAATTCGCCGATATGGATCTGATCGGCCTGCCCTGGCAGATCGTCGTCGGCCCGCGCGGCCTGAAAACCGGGTTGGTCGAACTCAAAGACCGTCACTCCGGCGTGCGCCAGGAACTTTCCCTCGAATCGCTTTTTGCCAAACTGCCGGCGGAAGTCGTTTCCGGCCCCGGTTTGGCGTTACTGCCGGGCTAGAATGTTTTCCGCCTTCGAACGAATGGTGGCCTTGCGCTATCTGCGGCCGCGGCGGAAAGAAGGATTTATCTCGGTCATCGCCGGCTTCTCCTTTCTCGGCATCGCGCTTGGCGTGGCGACGCTGATCATCGTCATGTCGGTGATGAACGGCTTTCGCGAAGAATTGATGACGCGAATCCTCGGGCTGAACGGCCATCTCGAGGTCTACGCGGCCCAAGGTGCGATGACGAATTACGATTCGGCCGCCGATGTCGTCCGCGGGCTTCCCGGTGTCGTGCAGGTTGTCCCGCTGATTGAAGGCCAGGTGATGGCGACCGCCGCGGGCCGCAGCTCGGGCGCCGTGGTGCGCGGCCTCAAGCCGGAGGATTTCCGGGCACGCGCCATTCTCGCGGATCATGTCCGCGCCGGCACGCTCGACAATTTCAAGGGTGATTCGATTGTTATCGGCAACCGGCTGGCCGAACGGCTCGGCGTCATGCCCGGCGACAAGGTGACATTGATATCGCCCCAGGGAACGGAAACCGCTTTCGGCACCGTGCCTCGCATGAAGGCCTATACCATCGCCGCGACGTTCGAGATCGGCATGTATGAATATGACAACACCTTCGTTTTCATGCCGCTTTCCGCCGCACAAATCTATTTCAAGGTCCCGAACGCCGTGACCTCGCTTGAAGTGATGGCGATCGACCCCGATCATGTCGGCGCCGTGCGCGACGAAATCCTGAACGCCCTGAAAGAGCCGCTGCGGATTCTCGATTGGCAGCAGGCCAATAACAGTTTCTTCAACGCGATCGAAGTCGAGCGGAACGTTATGTTCATGATCCTGACGCTGATCATCGTCGTCGCCGCCTTCAACATCATTTCAAGTTTGATCATGCTGGTGAAGGACAAGGGCCAGGACATCGCCATCCTGCGCACGATGGGTGCGACCAGGGGCATGATCATGCGGATTTTCCTGTTGAGCGGCGCGTCGATTGGCTGCGTCGGCACGCTGGCGGGTTTTGGCTTGGGCCTCGCCTTTGCCGACAACATCGAAATCATCCGCCAGCTGATTCAGAAATTGACGGGAACCCAGCTCTTCGCGCCCGAGATCTATTTCCTGTCGCAGCTTCCGGCCAAAGTGGACATGGGCGAAGTCACCACCGTAGTCATTATGGCGCTGGCGCTTTCCTTCCTCGCGACTCTTTACCCATCGTGGCGGGCGGCGCGGCTCGATCCCGTCGAGGCGTTGCGTTATGAGTAGCGCATCTCCAATCCAAAGGGTGTGATGGCTGGGGCGCTTGAACTCCGCAATGTGAGCCATGCCTATCCCGAAGCCTCGGGGCGGCTCGAAGTGCTGCGCGGCGCGTCGATTACGGTGAAATCGGGCGAAATCGTCGCCCTGGTGGGGCCGTCCGGCTCGGGAAAATCCACCTTGCTGCACATCGCCGGCTTGCTCGAAAAACCGGAATCCGGCGATGTCATCATCGAAGGTGCGCCTTGCAACAATTTGTCTGACGACCGGCGCACCGGCTTGCGCCGCCGGCGTCTGGGTTTCGTCTACCAGTTTCATCACCTGCTCCCCGAATTCTCGGCGCTGGAAAATCTGGTCCTGCCGCAGATGATCAACGGGGTGGGACGCAAGGAGGCGGCAGGCCGCGCCGCCGAATTGCTGGACATGATGGGACTTGCGGCGCGCGCGACCCATCGGCCGTCCCAGCTCTCGGGCGGCGAGCAGCAACGGGTGGCGATCGCCCGGGCAATCGCCAATCGGCCCGTAATTCTTTTGGCCGACGAGCCGACCGGCAATCTCGACCTTCATACCGCCGAAAGCGTTTTCGCCGAAATTCTCAGGCTCGTGCGCAGCACGGGAATTGCGGCGCTGATCGCGACGCATAATTCCGAACTGGCGGCCCGCATGGATCGGACGCTGCGTCTGCAGGATGGTCGCTTGATTGCCGGCTGACCGAAGCTGACTTTCCTCGCCGCTTGTGGAATCCTGTGGCGCTCCCAATTTGTGAGCCGTAGCGAATTTCAGGAGCCGGTTTCCAGTGCCTCACGCCGATTTCGTCCATCTTCGCGTTCATTCCGCCTATTCGCTTTCGGAAGGCGCCATACCGGTCAAGGAATTGGCGGAGCTGTGCCGCGGCAATTCGATGCCGGCGGTGGCGGTCACCGATTCCGGCAATCTTTTCGGCGTGCTGGAATTTGCCGAAGCGTGCTCGAAGACGGGCGTGCAGCCGATTGTGGGTTGTTTATTGGGTCTCGCCCGCAAAGGGAATTCGGCCAACGGCCAAGCCCGCGACCGCGACCGGGTCTTGCTCTTGGTCCAGAACGAGGCTGGATATCGCAATCTTATCAAACTCGTAAGCAAGGCTTTCCTGGAAACCGCCGGAACCGATCCGCCGCAAGTATCGGGCCCAGTGTTGGCCGCCCATAGCGACGGATTGATCGCCTTCGTCGGCGCCTCGGATAGCCCGGTTGGCCGGCTGCTCGCCGAAGGGCAATTCGATGCCGCGGAAATGGCGCTCGAACACTTCGCGCAGATTTTTCCAGGCCGGCTTTACGTCGAGGTCATGCGCCACGGTTTGGAAGTCGAGGGAAAGATCGAGGGCCGGCTGATCGACCTGGCCTACAAGCACAATCTGCCGCTGGTGGCGACCAACGATGTCTATTTTTCGGACGAGTCGATGTTCGAGGCTCATGACGCGCTGATCTGCATCGCCGAAGGGACGTATGTATCGGAACCCCACCGCCGCCGTTTCACGCCGGACCACCGCTTCAAATCGGCGGTGGAAATGCGCGCTCTGTTCGCAGACCTCCCGGAAGCCGTAAGCAATACCTTGGTGATCGCGCGACGCTGCGCCTTCATGCCCCAGCCCCACGCGCCGCTCCTGCCGTCCTATCCGACGCAAGGGGGCCGGGACGAAGGCGAAGAGCTGCGCGCGAATGCCAGGCAAGGTCTGACCCGGCGTTTGGAAGCCCAAGTTTTCACGGCCGGCGTCGACGACGAAACGCGCGAGCATGTCGCCAAACCGTATTGGCAGCGCCTCGACTACGAACTCGACGTCATCATCAAAATGGGCTTCGCCGGCTATTTCCTAATCGTTGCTGATTTCATCCAGTGGGCGAAGGGGCAGGGGATTCCGGTGGGGCCGGGCCGCGGCTCGGGCGCGGGATCGGTCGTCGCCTGGGCGCTGACGGTCACGGACCTCGATCCCTTGCGCTTCGGCTTGCTGTTCGAGCGGTTCCTCAATCCGGAACGCGTGTCGATGCCCGACTTCGACATCGATTTCTGCCAGGAGCGCCGGGACGAAGTAATCCACTACGTCCAGGAAAAATACGGCCGCGACCGGGTGGCTCAGATCATCACCTTCGGAACGCTGCAGGCGCGTGCGGCGCTGCGCGATGTTGGCCGCGTGCTGCAAATGCCCTACGGCCAGGTTGACCGCATCTGCAAGCTGGTGCCGTATAATCCGGCCAATCCGGTCTCGCTGGGGGAAGCGATCGAAGGCGAGCCGTTGCTGCAAAAAATGCGGGCCGAAGATCCGACGGTGGGCCGCCTCATGGACATCGCTCAGAAGCTCGAAGGTCTTTACCGCCACGCTTCGACCCATGCCGCCGGTGTGGTGATCGGCGACCGTCCCCTCGATGAAATCGTGCCGCTCTATCGCGATCCGCGCTCGGACATGCCGGTCACGCAGTTCTCCATGAAATTCGTCGAGCAGGCGGGTTTGGTGAAGTTCGATTTCCTCGGCCTGAAAACGCTCACCGTTCTGGCGCTCGCCCAAACCTTGGTGCGGCGCCGCGTTCCCGACTTCGACATCGGTTCTATTCCGCTCGACGACCGCTCGACGTACGACATGCTGACGCGCGGCGATACGATGGGGGTGTTCCAGCTGGAAAGTTCGGGCATGCGGGACGTGTTGCATAAGCTGAAGCCCGACCGTTTCGAAGACATCATCGCGCTGGTGGCGCTTTATCGCCCTGGTCCGATGGACAATATTCCGAAATACATCGCCTGCAAGCACGGCGAAGAAGAACCGGATTACATGGATTCTTCGCTAGTCGAGATTCTGAAGGAGACCTTCGGCGTCATCATCTACCAAGAGCAGGTGATGCAAATCGCCCAGGTGCTTTCCGGCTACACGCTGGGTGGCGCCGATTTGCTTCGCCGCGCCATGGGTAAAAAAATTCGCGCCGAAATGGATGCCCAGCGCCGGGATTTCATGGCCGGGGCGGTCGCACGCAGCGTTCCCGAAGCGCGGGCGTCGCATATCTTCGATCACGTCGCGAAATTTGCCGGTTACGGTTTCAACAAATCCCATGCCGCGGCCTATGCGTTGGTCGCGTACCAGACCGCTTATGTGAAAGCCAACTTCCCGCTCGAATTCCTCGCGGCGTCGATGACCCATGAAATGGGCAATACCGACAAGCTCAATCTGTTCCGTCAGGAGATCGCCCGGCTCGGTTTCCAGTTGCTGCCGCCCGATGTGAACCGCTCTGGGGCGGGGTTTACGGTCGAAGGTTCGGCGATTCGCTACGCGCTTGCGGCCGTGCGCAATGTCGGTGAGGCAGCGATGGCGGAATTGGTGGCGGAGCGCGACAAGAACGGGCCGTTCAAGGATCTCGTCGACTTTGCGCGCCGCCTCGACACCAAGGTGTTGAATAAGCGCCAATTGGAAAGTCTCGCTTCCGCCGGTACTTTCGATTTTCTGGAGCCCAGTCGCGCCCGCGCCTTTCAAGCCGCGGAATTGCTCATCCGGATGGCGGCGTCGGCGCAGGAACAGCATCGGAGCGGGCAGGGGAGTTTGTTCGGCGGCGATGCGGCGGTAAGCCAGACCGTGCCGCTTCCGAATGTCGCCGATTGGCCGGCAAACGACCGGTTGGCCCGCGAATTCGAGGCGATCGGATTTATCTCTCGGCCCATCCGCTCGATTCCTACGAACGCGCCCTGCGCCATATGGGGGCTACGCCGAGCGGTGGTTTGGCTCTGTTGGTTGCCGGCGGCGTTGGCCGGGTCAAACTCGGCGGCATTGTTGTCGGCAAACAGGAGCGAACATCCGCCCGCGGCAATCGGTTCGCTTTCGTTCAGCTGTCGGACACCAGCGGCGCTTTTGAGGTCGTGGTGTTTTCCGAAGTGCTCGCTGTGGCCCGCGATCTGTTGGAACCCGGGAAGCCGGTTTTCATTACCGCGGACGCGCGAGTCGACGGCGATTCGGTGCGCATGACGGCTCAGGCCATCGAATCCCTCGAAGATGCCGCCAAGCAAACGGTGACCGATCTTCGCATCGCCTTAGCGACCGATCCCGGCAACGCCCTAAAGGACCTCAAGGCGCTGATCGATGCCCAGGGGCGGGGCAAGGCGAGGATCCGGATCGTTGTTCCGACTGGGGGCAATAACGGCGGGCAGGGCGAAGAGACGGAAATCCTGCTTCGCGGCGGGGTGGCCCTGACCCCAGGCGTGATTGCCGCTATTCGGGCAGTTCGGGGTATCGAGGCGGTTTACGAGGCTTAAAGGCCGGCCTGCCCTGAAAATCCCAGGAAATCCGCCAAATTCACGCCTCCAAAATCCTGCAAACCGCTTGCAAAAACCGGTTTCCCGGGGTATCAAGCGGACCAATTCGCACGCGGGCACGCGGGACTCGGACAGACAAAGCCGATTCTCGATCCGGTGCCGGGATGCCCCGGCCACAGCCCCGCGGAGGCTTAACCGGAAAAGGACAAATTCATGGCGCTCCCGACCTTTACCATGCGTCAGCTGCTGGAAGCTGGCGTTCATTTCGGACATCACACGAGACGTTGGAACCCGAAGATGGGGCAATACATCTTCGGCGTGCGCAACGGGATTCATATCATCGATCTGCAACAAACGGTGCCTATGCTCTACCGGGCGATGGAGGCGGCGCGCAATGTGGTGGCCGGCGGCGGTCGCGTGCTCTTCGTCGGCACCAAGCGGCAGGCGGCGCTCCCGGTCGCGGAAGCCGCCAAGCGTTGCGGGCAGTATTTCGTAAATCATCGTTGGCTCGGCGGCATGCTGACCAACTGGCAAACGATTTCACAATCGATTCACCGGTTGCGCGAAATGGATGAGAAGCTTTCGAACGAAAATATCGGTCTCACCAAGAAAGAGCTCCTCCAGCTCACCCGCGAGCGCGATAAATTGGAGCGCGCCCTGGGCGGCATCAAGGAAATGGGCGGGCTACCGGATATTCTATTCGTGATCGACACGATCAAGGAGCAGATCGCCATCAAAGAGGCGGCTAAGTTGGGCATTCCGGTCATCGCCGTGCTGGACAGCAATTCCGATCCCGATGGAATTCCGTTCGCGATTCCCGGCAATGACGACGCGATGCGCGCGATCGAACTCTATTGCCAACTGGTTTCCGACGCGATTCTCGACGGCTTGCAACAGGAGATGATTTCTTCGGGGGCTGATATCGGGGCTTCCGCGGAAGCGCCCAAAGAACCGTTGGGCGAAGCGGAAAGCGCTGTTGCGGCGGCGGCGCCCGAGGGCGCCCCGAATGCGCGCCGCAAAGGAGCCGGGGACGGCGATGGACCGCCTAAAGGACGGCGCGGCAAGCGCGGGGCGAAGCCGCGTGGCATGGATGACGAAGCCGCGCACGACTAACCGGCATCGTTAGAACTCGATAGCAATCGGATAGACACAAATGGCTGAAGTCAGTTCATCGCTGGTCAAAGAACTGCGCGAGAAAACCGGCGCCGGGATGATGGATTGCAAGAAAGCGCTCGGTGAAACCAGCGGCGATCTCGAACAGGCCATCGACTGGCTTCGAAAGAAAGGTCTTTCGGCTGCGGCCAAGAAGGCGGGCCGCGTTGCGGCCGAAGGTTTGATCGGTGTCGCGTCATCCGGGAAAAGCGGCGCCATCGCCGAAGTTAATTCGGAAACCGATTTCGTCGCCCGCAACGAAGCCTTTCAGAAATTTGCATCGGCCGTCGCGAAAGTCGCTCTGGAGCAAGGCGGCGACCTCGCGAAGATCGCGAATGCGCCATTCCCCGGAACCGGGCGCAGCGTGCAGGAAGAGCTCACCCACCTGATCGCGACGATCGGCGAAAACATATCGCTGCGTCGCGCCACCGCGCTGTCGGTCAATGACGGCGTGGTCGTGACCTACGTGCACAACGCGGCCGCACCCGGATTGGGCCGCATCGGCGTACTGGTGGCGCTGGAGAGCGCGGGCAAGAAAGATAAACTCGAATCCCTGGGCCGCAATATCGCCATGCATGTGGCCGCGACCAATCCGGTTTCAGTCAGCCGCGACCAGGTCGACCCGTCGTTGCTGGCGCGGGAGCGCGATATATTGGCGGCGCAAGCGCGGGATTCCGGCAAGCCCGAGGAGATCATCGAGAAAATGGTCGAAGGGCGGCTCCGCAAATTTTACGAGGATTCGGTGCTGCTGGAGCAGGTCTACGTCATCGATGGCGAAAGCAAGGTGGGCAAGGCGATCGAGGCGGCCGCGCAGGACCTCGGCGCCGCTGTGACGGTCAAGGGGTTCGTCCGCTTTGCCCTGGGCGAGGGGCTGGAGCGCAAGCAGACGGATTTCGCGGCTGAGGTCGCCAGCCAGCTGAAAAAATGACCCACCATTGCCGCGGTTGGCGGCAATCGGCGCCAGAAATGGGGTACAATCGAGGTCCGGAAACTGGCATGTTCGGACGGTTATGGTCAGTCCAATGAGCCGCGGCCGGGAAGAGCCGCTCGCCGCCGATATTCGTGCGGCCGGGCGTGCTGGCTATCGGCGGGTTCTCCTCAAGATTTCGGGTGAAATTCTGATGGGCGGCCGGGAATTCGGCCTCGACCCGGTTGCGGTCGAGCGGATTGCCCGCGACGTTGTCGCCGTTCATGCGCTGGGTGTGGAAGTCGCCCTGGTGATTGGCGGTGGGAACATTTTCCGCGGTCTCGAAGGCGCCGCCGAAGGCCTCGAACGGGCGACCGGGGACTACATGGGCATGCTGGCGACCGTCATCAACGCGCTGTGCATGCAGAGCGCGCTGGAAAATCTTGCAGTGCCGACCCGCGTTCTCTCGGCCATTCCCATGGCCACAGTCTGCGAGCCCTATATCCGGCGCCGCGCGCTGCGCCATCTCGAAAAAGGCCGGGTCGTTATTTTCGCCGCCGGCACCGGCAATCCATTTTTCACCACCGACACCGCGGCGGCCTTGCGCGCCTCTGAAATGGAATGCGAGGCGCTGCTCAAGGGAACAAAGGTGGACGGCGTATACAGCGCCGATCCGGAATCCGATCCGAAGGCCGAGCGTTATGACCGACTGACTTATCTCGAGGTTTTGTCGCGCGATCTGCGGGTGATGGATGCCCCGGCCATTTCGCTGGCGCGAGAAAGCGGGATTCCGATTTTGGTATTTTCGATTCACAATCCAGGCGCCTTCGCTGCGGTGATGACCGGCGAAGGGAAGTTCACGCTCATCAGCGAGGAGGCTTAAGGTCGTGGCTGCCCCTGATATTAAGGAAATTGGCCGCCGGATGGACGGCGCGCTCGAAGTCCTGCGCAAGGAATTCACCGGGCTGCGCACGGGACGGGCGTCGGTCAGTTTGCTCGAACCGGTGCAGGTGGAGGCCTATGGCAACCGGATGCCGCTGAATCAGGTCGGTAGCGTCAATGTGCCCGAACCTCGCCTTATTACTGTCCAAGTTTGGGATAAATCTCAGGTCAAGGCGGTGGAAAACGCCATTCGTGACGCGGGTTTGGGGCTCAATCCGATGTCTGACGGCCAATTGGTCCGCGTGCCGATCCCCGATCTGACCGAAGAACGTCGCAATGAGATCGTCAAAGTTGCGCATAAATATGCCGAGCAGGCGCGGATTTCCGTCCGTAATGTCCGCCGCGACGCGATGGATAAGTTGAAGAAGATGGAGCACGACGGCGATCTGTCCCAGGACGAACATCGCGACTGGAACGCCAAGATTCAAAAACTCACCGACGAGCACATTAAAAAGGTCGACGACGCGCTCGCCGCTAAGGAACAAGAGGTCAAGCAAGTCTAGGTCGATGCGTCCGGTTCCTCAGCATTCCGATCTGCCGAGAATTCCCGCCCATGTTGCGATCATCATGGACGGCAACGGACGTTGGGCGCGCGCTCGGGGCCTGACACGCACCTTGGGCCACAAGCGGGGCGCGGATGCCACGCGCGCCGTCGTTTCCGGAGCGGCCGAGCTCGGCATCCGTTATCTCACGCTCTACGGTTTTTCCTCCGAAAACTGGAAGCGACCGCGAAACGAAGTCGACGATCTCATGGGATTGCTGCGCATGTATTTGCGCAGCGAGATCGCCGACCTTCACCGGAATGGCGTGCGCCTCCGGGTCATTGGTGACCGGAGCCGTCTGGCCCGGGACATCGTCAGCCTCATCGAGAAGGCGGAAGAACAAACGCGCGGCAACACGGCGCTTGATCTGACCATGGCGTTGAGTTACGGCGCGCGGGCGGAAATTGTCGAGGCGGCCCGCCGTCTCGCCCAAGACGTGGCCACGGGACTCCTGCGTCCGGAAGATATCGACGAGCAAAATTTCGCCCGCCGTCTCGCAACCCCCGATATTCCCGATCCCGACCTTGTGATCCGCACCAGCGGAGAAAAACGCCTTAGCAATTTTCTGTTGTGGCAGTCGGCCTATGCCGAGCTCATATTCACCGACAAGCTGTGGCCCGATTTCACCAAACAGGATTTGGAGGAGGCGATCCGGGAGTTTAACCGGCGCGACCGCCGATACGGGGCGGCCGGTGGTTGACGCCGCGCGCGCTCGAATTTTCTGGCGCATCGGCTCCGCGGCCGTGCTTGGGCCGGCGGCGCTTGCCGCCGCTTTTGCCGGGGGATACGTCTTCATCGCAATGATTGCGATTACCGCCGCGATCATGTCATGGGAATGGGTTCGCTTGTGCGGCGCGGACGCAGCGGCGGGCGTGCCGTTGTTTCTTGCCGCAGCGGGGGTGGCTGCCATGGGCTTGAGACTGGGTATCGAATGGGGCATTGCAGCAGCCTTCATAGCGGGGCTTTTGGGTTTTGTTTTGCTGAATCTCTTGCGCTCGCCCCATCCGAAATTCATGAGCCTCGGCGTGCTCTATATCGGAATTCCGGCGATGGCGTTGCTGTGGCTGCGCCTTGTTCCGGCCGAAGGGCGTTTCGTGATGCTATGGCTTTTCGCAGTGGTATGGGCGACCGATGTCGGTGCGTATTTGGCGGGAAACCTGATCGGCGGAGCGCGCCTCGCGCCGTCGATCAGTCCGCATAAGACTTGGGCTGGCGCAATTGGTGGGCTGCTGGCGGCGGTCGCCGTTAGCGGCGGGATCGCGCCCTTCGCCGAGCCGATCGATCGCGGAAAGCTCTTGGTCTTGTCGGCCATACTCGCGATTGCCGCCGAATTCGGCGATCTTCTCGAATCGGCGATCAAGCGGCGATTCGGCGTCAAGGATACCAGCGATCTCATTCCCGGCCATGGCGGCGCGCTCGACCGCGTCGACGGATTGGTCGCGGCGGCACCCGCTGCGTTGCTGGCGGTTTGGAGTGGAGCCGTTTCGCCATGGCCCTAACCGCGGCGGTTCCGGCAACGGCGCCCCGGCGCGTGACGATCTTGGGCTCGACGGGCTCGGTCGGATGCAGCACCGTCGATCTGATTGAGCGCAATCTCGATCGCTTCGAGGTCGAGGCGATGTCGGCGCGAAACAATGTGGCATTGTTGGCGGAGCAGGCGCGGAAACTTCGTCCACGCCTTGCCGTTGTCGCTGATGAAAATCGCTACGGCGCGCTGAAGGAAGCGCTGGCCGGAACCGGAATCGAAATCGCGGCGGGGCGGCAAGGCGTGATTGCCGCGGCGCAACAGCCTTCCGATTGGGTGATGGCGGCGATCGTCGGGGCGGCCGGATTAGAATCGACTCTTGCCGCCGTGCGCCGCGGCGCCATCGTCGCTCTTGCCAACAAAGAGTCCCTCGTTTGCGCGGGCGATCTGGTGACAACCGAAGTGGCGCGAAGCGGCGCGCGGTTAATCCCCGTGGATTCCGAGCACAGCGCAATCTTCCAGGTTTTCGATTTCGACAGCATCGAATCGATCGAGCGCATCATTTTGACGGCATCCGGCGGACCCTTCCGCGGATTCAGCATCGAGCAAATGACCGACGTCACTCCCGAGCAAGCGGTGGCCCACCCGAATTGGGACATGGGCGCGAAGATCTCCGTCGATTCGGCAACCATGATGAACAAAGGGCTCGAGGTGATCGAGGCCCATTATCTTTTTGGATTGCCATCGGAACAGATCGAAGTCCTGGTCCACCCGCAGTCGGTCATCCATAGTTGCGTGGCCTATGTGGATGGATCGGTGCTGGCCCAGATGGGGGCGCCCGACATGCGGACCCCCATCGCCTACGCCCTGGCGTGGCCGGAACGGATGGGAGCGCCGGTGGCCCGCCTCGATTTGGCGGCGCTGGGCCAGCTGACCTTCGAAGCCCCTGATCTTCAACGATTTCCGGCGCTGCGCTTAGCCCGCCAAGCCTTGCAAGGTGGCCGTGCGGCCCCTACAATCCTGAATGCCGCGAACGAAGTCGCGGTAGCCGCGTTTCTTGGCCGGCGTATCCGATTCCTCGATATTGCCCGAGTTGTCGAAACGGCATTGAGCGTGGTGCCGAACCGGCAAATTGCGACGATCGCCGATGTGCTCGAAATCGATACCTTCGCCCGGCGCGTCGCAAACGAGACCATCGATAAGCGCGAATCGCCTTAGCCCTTTACAGCGGAAGATTGGAAATGGATTTCCTGACTGGGAGTTGCAGCAACGTAGCCGTGGTAATCGCCGTCGCGATTCCCGTGATATCGGTTCTCGTGTTCGTGCACGAGTTCGGGCACTATCTTGTCGCCCGTTGGTGCGGCGTTCGAATCGAGACGTTCTCGATTGGATTCGGTCGTGAGTTATTCGGTTGGACCGATCGCGTCGGTACGCGCTGGAAGGTGAGCGTTCTGCCGCTTGGCGGCTACGTCAAGATGTTCGGTGAAAGCGACACCAATGACGATGGCCCCCGCTTGACCCCCGAAGAGCGCGCGGTGTCCTTCCATTACCAACCGCTGTGGGGTCGGGCCGCGGTCGTATCCGCCGGTCCCGCCGCGAACTTTCTATTTGCAATCGTGGTCATGACCGGACTCTTTGCAACTGCCGGCGAGCCGTTTACGCCGCCGGTGGTGACCGAGGTGCAATCGGGGAGTGCTGCGGAACTCGGTGGAATCAAGGCCGGGGATCGATTCGTCTCGGTGGCCGGGCAACCGGTCGATCGTTTTGAGGAAATCCAGACGATTGTCCGCGACAATCCGAACGTGCCCCTTGCGGTGGTGGTCAATCGCAATGGCACCCAGACAAGTCTGCAAGTCACGCCTGAGTTGCATGAGGAAAAGGATAACTTCGGCGTGTCACACCACGTTGGTCTGTTCGGGATCAAAGGGAGTGCGCGCGAATTCGTGCGGCATCCTCTGGGTACCGCGGCCCTGCGCTCGGTCGAAGAGATTTATTCGCTGTCGGCACAAACCCTGACTGCGGTCGGCCAGATGATCGTCGGTACACGAGGCACGGAGGATTTGGGAGGTCCCGTTCGCATTGCCCAAATGTCTTGCGAGGCGGCGACATTCGGCATCGTTGCGATTGTCTGGTTCTTGGCCGTTCTTTCGATAAATCTCGGTCTTGTCAATCTTTTCCCGGTTCCGGTTCTGGATGGCGGGCATCTCCTTTTCTATGCCGTCGAAGCCATTCGTGGTAAACCACTGGGGCCTAAGGCGCAGGAAGTTGGGTTCCGGATTGGGTTCGCTCTCGTTGTGAGCCTGATGATTTTTGCGACCTGGAACGATTTACATTTGAAGGTATTCGAGCTGCTGAAAAAGCTCGGAACCTGACGGAAATCGCTGGAGGGGGGCTTGAGGGGAACGGTTCGAGCCGTGGCAAGGGTCGTGTTTTTTGCCTTGCTAATGGCTGTGTCGCTGACGGCAAAGGCGCAGGATGTGCCGCCCTCGCCGCCGTCTGCTCCCGGGGCTCCCGAAGGAACGATCATTCACGATGTCCGCATCGAGGGCAATCAGCGAGTCGAATCCGGAACGATTCTCTCCTACATGGTGATCAAGGCGGGCGATCCTTATGACGCCGCCCGGGTCGATCGCTCGCTGAAGGCGCTTTTCGCAACTGGCCTGTTCGCCGACGTCACCATTCACACCGAAGGCGACGTCCTTGTGGTCCATGTCGTGGAGAACCCGATCATTAACCGGCTCGCTTTCGAAGGGAACAGCAGACTTTCGGACGAAACGTTGCAACAGGAAATCCAATCGAGACCGCGTGTCGTCTATTCGCGCGCCAAGGTTGAGCGCGACGTCAACCGCATTCTCGAGCTATACCGCCGCAGCGGACGATTTGCCGCGACCGTGAATCCAAAAGTGATCGAACTTCCAGAGAATCGCGTCGACCTTGTGTTCGAAATTAAGGAGGGCGGTGTCACCCTCGTGCAAAAAATCAATTTTGTCGGGAATCACGCCTTCAGCGACGACACGCTGAAGAACGTTGTCATGACCAAGGAAAATCGATGGTATCGATTCTTTGCGACCGACGACACCTACGATCCTGACCGGCTTTCTTTTGACCGGGAGCTTCTGCGGCGTTATTACCTGAAAAACGGCTATGCGGATTTTCGCGTGGTGTCGGCTGTTGCCGAGTTGTCGCCAAGCCGGGACCGTTTTTTCGTCACTTTCACGGTTGAAGAAGGCAAGCGCTACCATTTCGGCAAAGTCGATGTCCAATCGCATCTGCGCGATCTGGATATCAAGGAATTGCGAAAACTGGTCACCACGAAAGAAGGCAAGTGGTACGACGCGGAAGCGGTCGAAAACGTTATGGACGCGATGACGGACTTCGCCGGGCGATTCGGATACGCATTCGTCGATATCGAACCGGAGGTCAAGCGCAATGTCGACACCAGCACGATCGACCTCACCTACGTGATCAATGAAGGCCGCCGCGTCTATGTCGATCGCATCAATATTACCGGAAACACGCGAACGCTCGACAAGGTGATTCGCCGGGAAATGCGGCTGGTCGAGGGCGACGCCTTCAACACGGCGCGGCTGCGCTTGTCCCAGCAGAAAATCCGCAATCTCGGCTTTTTCGAGAAGGTCGATGTGGACAATGTGCCGGGAAGCGCGCCGGACCGGACCAATGTCAACGTGACGGTCGAGGAAAAATCGACCGGCGAGCTGCAGATCGGCGCGGGATATTCGAGCACCGATGGCGTTCTCGGCAATTTCTCGATTCGGGAGCGCAACTTCCTCGGCCGCGGCCAGGATGTGAACATCACCTTGATGCTGTCGCAACGCCTAGAGCGAGTCGATCTAGCCTTTACCGAGCCGTATTTTCTCGACCGCAATATTTCGGCTGGTTTCGATATCTTCGCTTTGGACACAAACAATTTGCAAAATGCGCAATTCGATCAGGTAGCGGTCGGTTTCACGTTGAGTTCCGGTTATCAAGTCACCGAATCTTTGCGTCAAACTTGGCACTACACCTTGCGCAACGATGACATTGTGAATATCCAAAGCACGGCGTCGCAATTCATCCTGGACCAGGCGGGGAATACGACGACGTCCGAAATCGGCCAGTCGTTGCTCTACGACAAGCGCAATGACCGGTTTGATCCGACCGACGGGTATTACGTCCAGGTGGGGACGGACTTCGCCGGGGCCGGCGGAACGGCTGACTATTACCGTTTGAGCGGAGAAATCGGTTATTTCTATCCGATCGCCCCTGATTGGGTTGCCAGCGCGATCGGCAGAGCCGGCAAGATCCAAGGAATATTCGGGCGGCCGATCAAATTGGCCAACCGCTTCTTCTTGGGTCAGGAAGAGATGCGCGGTTTTGCAATATCGGGCATCGGTCCGCGGGATACGTCAACCGGCGACGCGCTCGGCGGGAATCAATATTATGACGGCTCGTTCGAACTCGGATTTCCGGTTGGCCTCCCCAAGGCCTTTGGTATAACAGCGCACACATTCCTCGATGCCGGATCATTGTGGGGCATCGATGAACACAGCCCGCTTATTGGTGATACAAGCAATATCCGGGCGTCCGTCGGGCTTGGCTTGGCTTGGCGTTCTCCCTTCGGGCCGGTGCGGATCGATCTCGGCATTCCGATTAAAAAAGAATCATTCGATCAAACTTCCATCATTCGCTTCAACTTCGGGACAAGGTTTTAAAGAATGCTGCAACGTATAATCCTTCTGATTTCCCTGCTGGTTCTCGGCGTCGCCGCCTCCGGCACGACCGCCCTGGCCGCGGACCAACCGAAAGCTGCCACGGCACCGGCCGCTGCGGGGGCGACACCAAAGCCGATAGCTCCGATCACCGGCGTCATCGATATTCAACAGGTTCTGAATGAATCGACGGCGGAGCAGAGCGTTCGTTCCCAACTCGAGGCACGGGCCGCGGTGTTCCGCGACGAATTTGCCAAGTTAGAAAACGATCTGCGCGGTGCCGAACAGGAACTCGAACGCCAGCGCACGGTGCTCTCGGCTGAAGCATTCGAGCAGAAGCGCCAAGCCTTGGAGCAGCGGTTCGCCGACACCCAGCGCAAGGCGGACAGCAGCCGCCGTCAGCTTGAGGATGCGGCCGGCCAAGTGCAAAAGCAAATCCAGACGGCGATCATTGAGGTCACGAAGACGGTTGCCGAACAATTAAATCTCGACCTCGTGCTGTTGCGGCCGGCGGCGGTCTATTACAGCCAGGATCTCGACATCAGCGAGCTCGTGGTGAAGGGCGTGAATGCCAGGTTACCGGCGCTGAAGCTGCCTCCCGGGAACCCGCCGCCCGATCAGCCCGATCAGGGAGGGGCGGCAATGGGGCTTGGCAAGGGTGGCGCGCCGGCTATTGGTGGAGCGGCTGCCACTCCGGCACCGGGGGCGGCGGCACCGAAGAATTAACAATAGGCGGAAATGGCGGATCCCCGGTTTTTTTCAGTCCATGGTCCATTCGCCTTGGGCGAGCTTGCCCGGATCTCCGGGGCGCAGCTTAATCCCGGCGCGGACGGCGATGTAGCCGTCCGCGACGTGGCGCCTTTGGAAACCGCCGGTGCGGGCGAGATCAGCTTTCTCGATAACAAGCGCTATACCTCGGCATATGTGGAATCGCGCGCGACTGCATGCATCGTCGAGCCCGAACTTGTGGCACAGGCGCCTCCCGGCATGGCGCTGCTGATCACGGATCAGCCGTATAAAGCCTATGCCCTGGTGGCAAGGGCCTTTTACCCCGCGGCTGGAACCGACGAAATCGGTGATCCGGATAGACCCATCGACCCCTCGGCGCAGATCGGTGCAAATGCTCAGATCGCGCCCGGGGTCGTCATCGGCCCGCGCGTGGAAATCGGCAGGAATTGCCGAATTGGCGCCAATACGGTGATCGCCGCCGGCGCGGTTCTGGGCGATGATTGTACGATCGGGTCGGGTGTCTCGCTCAGCCATTGCCTGATCGGCAATCGGGTCGTGATCGAATTGGGCGCGCGTATCGGCCAGGCCGGCTTCGGTTTTGCGCCCGATGACGGAGCCTATCTAAATGTGCCCCAACTCGGCCGAGCCGTCATCCATGACGACGTCCAAATCGGCGCCAACTCGACGATTGACCGCGGCAGTGGCCCCGATACGGTGATAGGGCCTGGGTGCATGATTGATAATCTCATTCATATCGGGCACAACGTCCAGTTGGGCCGTGGCTGTGTGCTTGCGGCCCAGGTTGGCTTTTCGGGCAGCACCAAACTCGGTGATTATGTGGTGGTCGGTGGGCAGGCCGGGTTCGCCGGCCATTTGCGAATTGGCCACGGCGCCCGGATTGCCGCCAAGAGCGGCGTCATGAAGGATATCCCGGCCGGCGCCACCATCGGTGGCTTCCCGGCCATGCCGATCCGGCAATGGCATCGCCAAAGCGTCGCTCTGGCGAGGCTGGCGGAGGGCAAGCGGAAAGGCGGGTAGATGATGGAAACCACGGCGGTACAGGACAACACCGCGATTTCGATCGATGTCGAGGGGGTCATGAAGATGATCCCCCATCGCTATCCCTTTCTCATGATCGACCGCGTGGTGGATCTGATGCCTGGGCGCGGGGCCATCGGCATCAAGAACGTGTCGATCAACGAACCGTATTTCCAAGGCCACTTTCCCTGCCGTCCGGTGATGCCGGGCGTGCTTCTGATCGAGGCGATGGCGCAGACCGCGGCGGTTGTCGTCGTGCATGCCTTGGGAGCCCAATCTGAGGGGAAGCTCGTTTATTTCATGTCGATCGAAAACGCGCGATTCCGGAAACCGGTGTTTCCGGGCGACACCTTGCACGTTCACGTGACGCGCCAACACCATCGCGGCAATGTCTGGAAATTTTCGGGCGAGGCAAAGGTGGACGGCGTTTTGGTCGCCGAGGCGATCTACACCGCCATGATCCTGGACGACTGATTTGACGAAAATTCATCCGACGGCGATCATCGAACCGGGAGCTTCGATCGGCGCCGACGTTGCCATCGGTCCTTATTGCTGCGTGGGCGCCAACGTAACGTTGGGCGACCGCGTGCAACTCTATTCGCACATCGTGGTCACCGGCCGCACCGAAATCGGCGACGACACGCGGGTCTTTCCCTTTGCCTCCATCGGCCATCCGCCGCAAGACTTGAAATACAAGGGCGAGCCTTCGACGCTCGTCATCGGCCGAAACAATGTAATTCGCGAACACGTCACGATGAATCCCGGCACCGAAGGTGGCGGCATGGTGACTCGCGTCGGCGATGGGTGCCTGTTTATGGTTGGGAGCCACGTGGCGCATGACTGCAAGATTGGCGATCATGTCATCATGGCCAACAATGCAACGCTGGGCGGCCACGTCGAAATCGGAGACTTTGCCATTCTGGGCGGTCTGTCGGCGGTTCATCAATTCGCGCGTATCGGCCGTCATGCCATGATCGGCGGGATGTCCGGCGTCGAGCAGGACGTAATTCCCTACGGGTCGGTGATGGGCGACCGCGCCCGCCTATCGGGCCTGAATATCATCGGATTGAAGCGCCGGGGCTTCTCGCGCGAGAACATCCATGCACTGCGCACCGCTTACCGGCTCCTCTTTGCTCAGGAAGGCGCCTTCGCCGAACGGCTCGACGACGTGGTCGAGATGTTCGAGAATAACGAGACAGTGATGGAAATTGTTTCCTTCATGCGGGCGGCATCGTCACGCGGCGTATGCCAGCCGAAGTCGGGGAATGCCGCCTAAGCTTGGCATCATCGCTGGCCAGGGCGAGCTTCCGGCTCGCCTCATCGATGCCTGCCGCCTTTCGGGCCGCGATTTTTTCGTGGTCGCCATCGAGGGACAAGCCGATCCGGAAGCCATCGCCGGGACGCCGCATATCTGGTCGCGGCTCGGTGCCGCCGGCACCGCCTTCGCCAAATTGCGCGAAGTCGCGGCGCAAGAAGTCGTGCTGGCGGGCGCGGTGCGACGGCCGTCGCTGTCGGCGTTGCGCCCTGATCTTCGCACGGCAAAATTCCTGGCGCGGCTCGCACGCTCGGCTTTGGGCGATGACGGGTTGCTGTCGGCGGTGGTGAGGGAATTCGAGGAAGCGGGATTTCGCGTGGTCGGCCCGGACGAAATTCTCGATCAAATGGTGACGGCGGCAAAGCTCTACGGTCGTATTGCGCCCGATGCACAGGCCGAAGCCGACATCGCGGTCGGTATCGATGTTGCGAAGGCCCTCGGGCGGCTCGATGTCGGCCAGGCAGTGGGGTGGTGCAGCAGGGGATCGTCCTTGGCGTGGAGGCGATCGAAGGCACCGATGCGCTGATCGCGCGCTGTTTCGAATTGCGCCGTGAAGGAACGGGCGGCGTCTTGATCAAGCTGAAGAAACCGGGTCAGGAACGCCGGGTCGATCTCCCGACCATCGGGGTGCGAACCGTGGCGGCGGCGGCGGCGGCGAGCCTTCGCGGAATCGCGGTCGAAGCCGGAGGGTCGCTGATCGTCGATCCGTCGGCGGTTGCCGCGATAGCCGATGAAACCGGATTGTTCATTCTCGGCATCGAGGTGGCGGAGTGAACGCAGCATCCGGCGAACAGGAACCTCTGTTGTTCCTGATTGCCGGGGAAGCCATCGGGCGACGTCATCGGCGCCGATCTGATGTCCGCACTCAAGGAATTGAGCGGAAGCAAAATTCGATTCGCCGGCATCGGCGGCGCCGGGATGTCGGCGCAAGGTTTGCAGAGCCTCTTTCCCATGGCGGATCTCTCGGTCATGGGTATCGTCGAAGTTCTGCCACGGCTCCCGAAGTTAATGCGGCGCATTGACGAGACCGTGGAAGCGATCATCAAGCTCCACCCCGCCGCCGTCGTGACCATCGATGCGCCGAGCTTCTGCTTCCGGGTTGCGGCGCGGCTGAAGAAAGCGGCCCGCCGGGGCGGGCCCAAAATTCCGCTCATTCATTACGTAGCGCCGCAGGTCTGGGCGTGGCGAAGCGGCCGCGCGCGGAAACTGGCGCATATCGTCGACCATCTTCTGGTACTTCTGCCTTTCGAGCCGCCCTACTTTGAAAAATACGGGCTGGCCTGCACTTACGTGGGCCATCCGGCGATCCGCGGTGAAATCGCTCACGACGGCGGAGGGTTTCGCGCCAAACACGGAATTGGCGGAAACGAAACCGTCTTGTGCCTGCTTCCGGGAAGCCGCCGCAGCGAAGTATCGAGGCTATTGCCCATCTATCGCGAAACCGTCGAACGGCTGATGGCAACGGCGCCGAAGCTTCGCTGTGTCGCGATCGTGGCCGATGCCGTGGCCGATGAGGTCGGAACCGTCCTGCAGAGCTGGCCGGTTCCGGTTATTCAGGTCCGCGGCGACGAGCGTTTTGCGGCGATGGCGGCCAGCACCGCGGCTCTCGCCGCTTCCGGGACCGTGACCCTCGAACTGGCAAGGGCCGGCACGCCGATGGTCGTCGCCTATCGCATGAATCGGTTCTCCGCGTGGCTGGCGCGCCGGCTTGTGCATGTGCAATATGTGACCCTCGTGAATCTCGTTCTTGGCCGCGGCGCGATTCCCGAATTATTGCTCGAAGACTGTTATCCCGAAGCGTTGGCCTCCGCGCTATTATTGCTGTTGCGCGATTCCGGCACGCGGGATGCCCAGCGCTCGGCGATGAAGGAGGCGTTGCGGCGCCTCGGCCAAGGCGGCCCGAGGCCCGGTCATCAGGCCGCGCGAGCGGTCTTGACGGTGATCGGGATGCAAGGATCGAACGGCGAGACGCAATCGGCGACGTAGGGAGGCAAGAAATGGCGACGCAGCAATCGGCGACGAAAAACGCCAACGGCAAATTCCGGATGCTCCACACGATGTTGCGGGTGGGCAATCTCGATACGTCGTTGAAATTCTACCGCGACAAGCTCGGGATGAAAGTGCTCCGACAGCAGGAATATCCCGACGGCCGGTTCACCCTGGCCTTCGTCGGCTATGGCGACGAAGATTCGCATACGGTTCTGGAGCTCACTTACAATTGGGATCAAGACAAGTACGACATCGGCACGGCTTACGGCCATGTCGCGATCGGCGTGCCCAATATTTATCGCACCTGCGACGAATTGAAGGCCGATGGCGTGAAAGTCACCCGGCCGCCCGGGCCAATGAAGCACGGCACCACCGTCATCGCCTTCATCGAAGATCCCGATGGTTACAAAGTCGAGCTTATCGAGCGTTCGTGACCGCCGGTTGGTCGCCGTGAAACAACGACTCCGGATTAACCCTGCGGATTATTCGCGCTGGTCGAGCGGCACATAGGACCGCGCCGTCGCACCCGTATACAATTGCCGCGGGCGGCCGATCTTGCGCTGCGGATCCTCCATCATCTCCAGCCACTGGGACATCCAGCCAACGGTTCGCGCAATGGCAAACATTACCGTGAACATGTAGGTCGGCATGCCCAATGCCTGAAGAATGATTCCGGAGTAGAAATCCACATTCGGAAACAATTTGCGCTCGACGAAATATTCGTCTTCCAGCGCGACGCGCTCGAGTTCCATGGCGAGCGGCAGAAGCGGGTCGTTCTCGACCCCCAGTTCGTTCAACACTTCGTGGCAGGTCTTGCGCATTACCGTCGCGCGCGGATCGTAATTCTTGTAGACGCGATGGCCAAATCCCATGAGGCGGAACGAATTGTTTTTGTCTTTCGCGCGCTTGATGAATTCCGGAATCCGATCCTTGGTGCCGATTTCGCCCAGCATCTTGAGCACGGCTTCGTTGGCGCCGCCATGGGCCGGGCCCCACAAGGAAGCGATGCCCGCGGCCAAACAGGCAAAGGGATTGGCGCCGGATGAACCGGCGAGCCGCACGGTCGATGTCGATGCATTCTGCTCGTGATCGGCATGCAGAATGAAGATGCGGTCGATGGCGCGGGCCAGGACCGGACTGATTTTGTATTCCTCGCACGGGACCGCGAAAGTCATGTAGAGGAAGTTCTCTGCGAAACTCAAATCGTTGCGCGGATACATGAAGGGCTGGCCGATCGAATACTTATAGGCTTGCGCCGCAATCGTCGGCATCTTCGCGATCAACCGATAGGACGTCACGATTCGCTGCCGCGGATCGTTGATGTCCGAGCTGTCGTGATAGAAGGCCGAAAGCGCGCCGACCACGCCGACCATAACCGCCATCGGATGAGCGTCACGGCGGAATCCGCGGAAGAAGTAATTGATCTGCTCGTGGAGCATGGTGTGCCGGGTGATGTCGGCTTGGAATTTGGCCTTCTCGGCGGCGTTGGGAAGCTCGCCGAACAGCAGCAAGTGGCAGACCTCCATGAAGTCGCTTTTTTCCGCCAATTCCTCGATCGAATAGCCGCGGTGCATCAGGATGCCCGCATCGCCGTCGATATAGGTAATCTTGGATTCGCAGCTGCCGGTTGAGGTGAAGCCCGGATCGTAAGTGAAATATCCGGTTTCGTCGTAGAGCTTGCGGATGTCGATGACCGCCGGGCCGGTGCTCCCGTCGATCAACGGGAACTCGAACTGCTTTCCGGTGCGGTTATCGATCAGGGTGACGGAATTGGCCGCTTCTTCCTTGGGCTTTGCCGAAGATGTCTCGCGCATGGTGCAGGCCTCTCGCTAGGCTGATGGGCGATCGCAGGTTCCCCTAATTGCCCAATGCTGCGGTCGCGAACAGTGATGATTTGGCCGTATTTCGGCCAATAATGCAAATGACTTTCGGGCGGCATCTTTTATCGGAGAGATCCGCCGTCATTGGCCCGAGACATCGTCGAGGCGTCCTAAGACCTCGTCGCGGCCCAATGTGGCCATCACCTCAAAGATGCCGGGAGAAACCTTCAATCCGGTTAATGCGGCCCTAAGCGGTTGAGCGATTTGGCCGAGCCCGGTCTTTTCATCCTCGGCAAATCCCCGGATCTCGGCCTCTAAACGGCTTTCGGTCCACTCCGCCAAGACCTTAAGACGATTTCGCAAGCGGCCGAGCCTTTCCCGTGCCGCTTGATCGAGGAGCTTTTCCGCCGCCGGTTCGATAGGAATCGGGCGTTCGCACACATAGAAGAGGGCGCTCTTCGCCAGCTCGACCAAAGCATTGGCCCGCTGTTTCAACCCGGGCATGCCGGCGGCAAGCCGTTGCCGTGCGGCCTGATCCGGTTCGTGTCCGACCAGCTTGGCGATAAACGGAACGACGTGTTCGACGAGTCTGGCATCGGCTGTCGCGCGTATGTAATGGCCGTTGAGATTGGTGAGCTTGGCCAAATCGAAGCGGGCGGCGGAGCGCCCCACCGCATCGAGGTCGAACCATTCGATGGCTTCCTGGGTCGAAATGATTTCGGCATCGCCATGACTCCAGCCGAGGCGAAGCAGGTAATTGCGCAAGGCTTCGGGCAGAAATCCCATATCGCGATAGGCTTCGAGGGAAACCGCTCCATGACGCTTGGAGAGCTTCGCGCCGTCCGCACCGTGAATGAGCGGAATGTGGGCGAATTCCGGGATCGGCCAATCGAAAGCGAGATAGATCTGCGCCTGCCGGAAGGCGTTGGTCAGATGGTCGTCGCCGCGAATCACGTGGGTGATCCCCATATCATGATCGTCGACGACGACCGAGAGCATATAGGTCGGCGTTCCGTCGGCGCGCAGCAGCACCATGTCGTCGAGCTGATCGTTGGCGACCCGGACTTCGCCTTGAACCCGGTCTTGAATCACCGTCTCGCCGGTCTGGGGCGCCTTGAGACGGACGACGGGCGGGACGTTCTTCGGGGCCTCGCTGGGGTCGCGGCCGCGCCAGCGCCCGTCATAACGCAGGGGCTTGCCGTCGGCGCGCGCCTTCTCGCGCATCTGCGCCAATTCTTCCGGCGAGCAATAGCAATAATAGGCGCGGCCGGCGGCAAGCAGCTGGCGTGCGACCTCGGCGTGCCGCTCGGCGTTTTTCGACTGATAGACCACCTCGCCATCGTGATCGAGGCCGAGCCAAGCCAAGCCGTTCAGGATCGCATCGATCGCCTCTTTGGTTGAGCGCGCCCGATCGGTATCCTCGAGCCGCAACCGGTACGTGCCGCCGAAGTGCCGGGCGTATAACCAGTTGAAAAGGGCGGTGCGGGCGCCGCCGACGTGCAGGAAACCGGTGGGCGAGGGGGCGAAGCGGGTGACGACGGTCATGCTATTGAAATCGCTGGGGCCATTGCTGGGGAGAGACCGGCGGGAGGTCCGCGAGGCCGAGCTATTTACCACACGGCCAAAGCCGCGGGCAAAGAGATCGCCGCGGTGACCGCGCTTTCCGCCGAGGCTCCGGTTGCGGCATCTGAGCGGGCGCTTTGCCGGCTCTCGGCGTTTTTGCGCCAGGAGCTTGAAGCCGAGCGCGACCGCTGGCCGCTCTTCGTCCCGGTCTACTTGGGGACCGGCGGCGCATTCTATTTCGCACTGCCCGCTTGGGTTGTGCCTTGGCGGGCGCCCGCGGCGTTGCGCCGCTCGGCCGATGCCCCACATCGCCCTTCGCGGCGCGCCTGGCGGATCGCTGCACCAAGGGCGCAACGCAGCCGATTCGAACTGACAAGATCATGCGCGAAAACGGAATTCAGTATTTCCGCATCAGGGCAATGAGGCGCCCCTGCACCTTCACCCGATCCGGTCCGAAAATCCGGGTTTCATAGACCGGATTGGCCGGCTCCAAGGCGATCGAATCGCCCTTGCGGCGGAGGCGTTTCAAGGTGACTTCCTGATCATCGATAAGGGCGACGACGATGGCGCCGTTTTCGGCAGTATCGCAGCGCTGAATGAGAACCGTATCGCCGTCATAGATGCCGGCGTCCACCATCAAATCGCCATCGACTTCGAGGGCGTAGTGCTCGCCATTGCTGAGCATCGATGCGGGAACGTCGATGCATGCCGAATTGTCCCGAAGAGCTTCGATGGGTGTGCCGGCGGCGATCCGGCCATAGAGCGGCAGTTCCACCGCCTCGCTCTCGGCGGCAGGCTGGGCGCCGGGAAGGGCGCCGCGGAAATTGCCCTGAATGACATTGGGTGAGAACCGTCCGCCGCCATTGGATGCGCCACCATTCGATGGATGGGCGGCGGGGACCGCGGTTTTCTCCGGCAAGCGCAAAACCTCAAGCGCCCGGGCCCGGTGCGCCAAGCGGCGGATGAAACCGCGCTCTTCGAGGCCCGTGATCAGGCGATGAATGCCGGATTTGGATTTGAGGCCCAGAGCTTCCTTCATTTCATCGAAAGATGGGGAAATCCCGCCCTCGTTCAGGCGACGGTTGATGAAAATCAGGAGGTCATGTTGTTTTCGCGTCAGCATGTTATTCCCCGGTATTTGGTCGTTCCACTTGCCAGGACGCAGAACCACAGTATCTAGAACAAAACAAAAACGAATTGCCTTGTTCTAGTTTGGTTCCTGTCCGGCGTCAAGCTTTGAATCGGTTGTTAAAGCGGAGGGATGGAAGGCAAGGCGAGGATCGAAACCCGCGACCCAGCCTTGGCTGGAGGCGCATGAGGCGGCCGGATGATCAGGCAATCGGCCGCCGCAAGGCAGGAGAGCATGGAGCTGTCCTGGCGGGGGAAGGGCGTTGCAACCGGGTTGCCCTCGGTGTCGAAGGAAAGACGCGCACGCAGGTAATCCTGGCGGTGATCATTGGCCGCAAGGTCGATGGCGAGCAATGCGGACTGGGTGGATAGGGACGATTCCGCCACTCCGAGCATGGCCGCGATCGCCGGGGCAAGATAGATCACGGCGCACACCAATGCCGAAACCGGGTTGCCCGGGAATCCCAAGACCGGCAACTGTCCGATCCGGCCGAACAACAACGGCTTTCCCGGCCGCATGGCGACCTGCCAGAAATCGGCGGCAAAGCCGATTTGGCCGAAAGCCTCCTGAACCAGATCGTGATCGCCGACCGAAACCCCGCCGGTGGTCACCAGCAGATCGGCGTCCCTCGCTTTTCCCGCCGCGTCGCGGAGCATTTCGATCGAATCCCGGGCAATGCCAAGGTCGATGCAAAGACCGCCCTGGGCGGCGATGAAAGCGGCAAGCCCGACACCGTTGGAACTGATGATCTGATGGCGGCCGGGAATTGTCCCCAGCGGCACCAATTCATCGCCGGTGGCCAAAACGGCGATTTTGGGTTTGCAGCGGATGGGAAGCGCCGCCAGATTCATCGCCGCCGCCAGGCCGATGTCCCGTGGCGTAAGCCTTCGGCCGCGTTTGAGGCCGATCTCGCCCTGCCTGAAATCGAGACCGGCGGGCCGGATGTAGCGGCCAGGCAGCGCTGCCGCGATGACGGTGACATGCCCGCCTTCGGCCTCGGTGTTTTCCTGGATGACGATGGTATCGGCCCCGGCCGGCACCGGCCCGCCGGTAAAGATCCGGACTGTTTCGCCGCCACAGAGTTCCTTGCCGTAACTACCCCCAGCAGGAGCCTCGCCGACGCAGCGCAGGGTTGCCGGCAGGGACGAGATATCGGCCGCTCGAACCGCGTAGCCATCCATGGCGGAAACGGCAACCGGCGGCTGGCTTAGCGTTGCCGCGACATCCTCGGCAAGCACCCGTCCCAACGCTTCGGCGAGCGGAACCGTCTCAACTCCTAACGGAGCAAAGGCGGCGGTGATACGCCCCAGAGCCGCTTCGACGGAAATCATCAAACCGCCTCGAAGGTCCCTGATTTGCCTCCGGATTTATGGATCAGGCGGATATCGGTGAGGGTGATGTTACGGTCGGCTGATTTGCACATGTCATAGACGGTCAGAGCGGCGACGCTGACGGCGGTCAGCGCTTCCATCTCGACCCCGGTTTGGCCCTCCACCTTGCACGTCGCCGTAATGTCGACGGCATTGCGGGCCTGGTCGCAAGTTAGCTCCACCTGGATTACGGAGAGCGGCAACGGATGACAAAGCGGAATCAACGTGGCGGTCTGCTTGGCGGCCATGATCCCGGCGAGCTTGGCGACCGCGAGCACGTCGCCTTTTTTGGCGGTTCCCTCTATCACCATGCGCAGTGTCGCCGGTGCCATCAGCACGGATCCCTTGGCGGTGGCGCTGCGCAAGGTCACGGTTTTCCCGGAAACATCGACCATCGCCGCCTCGCCTTTGGCATCGATGTGAGAGAGCTTCGGCATCTCACGCCCCCACTTGTTCCAGGGACTCCCCGATCAGGGCCCGGATCGCCGCCGTCACATCCTTTTCGCGCATCAGCGATTCGCCGACGAGAAACGCATCGGCGCCGGCTTCAGACAGCCGCTCAAGATCGGCAAGGGTTTTGATGCCGCTCTCGCTGACTAAGATTTGATCGTCCGGGATCTGGCGGGCAAGTTCTTCTGTCGTCGCAATTTCTGTCTTCAAGGTCCTGAGATTGCGATTGTTTATACCGATCAGGCGAGAGCGCAAGCGAAGCGCGCGGGACAGTTCCTCGGCGTCGTGAACCTCGACCAAAACATCCATCCCCAAATCCGTCGCCAGGGATTCGAGCTCATACGCTTCTCCGTCGCTTAACGCCGCCATGATCAACAACACGCAATCGGCTTCGAGGACGCGGGATTCGACGATCTGATAAGGCTCAAGCATGAAGTCCTTGCGCAGGCAGGGCAGGCCGCAGGCCGACCGCGCCGCGATAAGGTCTTCGTCCCGTCCCTGGAAATAGGGGCCATCGGTCAGGACGGACAAACAGGCGGCACCCCCGTCCTCATACTGCCGGGCCAAGATCCCGGGATCGAAATCGGTGCGGACCTGACCGCCGCTGGGCGAGGCCCGCTTCATTTCGCAAATCACCGCATAGCGCCCGGCGTCGGCGACGCTCGTAAGCCGTTGGGCAAAAGGCCGCGGGGGCGGCAATTTCTCGGCCTCGCGTGTTAGAGCCTCAAGCGGTTTTGCCGCTTTTTGTGTTGCCACATGCTTGCGCTTATCGGCGCAGATCCGGACCAGCGCGTTGCTCATGCCGTCTGCTCGCTTGCCGCCTTGGGACGATGGCCGACGGCGATCAATCGATCGAGTGTGGCAAGCGCGGCGCCGGAATCGATGGCTTCCTGCGCCCGCGCGACTCCGGCCGGCAAATCTCCGTCCACTCCAGCGACAATGAGAGCCGCCGCGGAATTCAGGAGGACGATATCGCGGTAAGGTCCCGGCTGACCGTGCAGAAGGGCCCTGAGCGCCCGGGCATTCGCGATCGCGTCGCCGCCTCGGATGTCTTCAACGCGGGCGCGCGGCAAGCCGGCATCCTCCGGGGTCACGGTGAAGCTTCGAATTTGTCCATCCTTGAGTTCGGCCACTTCGGAGGGACCGGAAATCGTCAGCTCATCGAGTCCGTCGCCGCCATGCACGACCCAGGCGAATTGCGCGCCCAACCGCAACAGGACTTCCGCCAACGGCTTCACCCATTCCGACGCGAACACACCCACCAATTGACGGCGGGTGCCGGCGGGGTTCGAAAGCGGCCCCAGCAAATTGAAAATGGTCCGGATGCCAAGTTCGCGGCGGACGTTCATCACATGCCGCATCGCGCTGTGGTGCCGCGGCGCCATCAGGAAAGCGATCTTGTTGTCCCATAGCGAGCGTTCGACAAGCGGCATTTCGGCATCGAGATCGACGCCAAGTGCGGCCAGCACATCGGCCGATCCTGAACGCGACGATGAGGCGCGGTTGCCGTGCTTGGCGACGGGAACGCCGCAAGCGGCGGTGACGATGGCGGCCGCGGTCGAAATATTGAGCGTACCCAAATCGTCGCCGCCGGTGCCGCAGGTATCGATGGCCCCTTCCGGCGCATCGACCATATGGGCCTTGCCACGCATGACCCTGGCGGCGCCTGCGATTTCGTCGACGGTTTCGCCGCGCACGCGCAATCCCATGAGGAAGGCGCCGATTTCGGATTCGGACGCGGTTCCGGACATGATAATCGAGAAGGCCTGTTCGGCCTCGGCTTCGGAAAGCGATTTGCGCGCGGCGACCGCGGCGAGGAATGGCTTGAGATCGCTCATGCGGCCCCGTTCAATTTGGGCAAGACCTGGATCAGGCCACGGCCGGGACGCGCGCTCCGGCGAGTTCGAGAAAATTGCGCAACATATCGTGCCCGTGCTCGGTCGCGATCGATTCCGGGTGGAACTGAACGCCGTGAACCGGCAGGCTGCGATGGGCCAGGGCCATGATCAAGCCATCCTTGGTTTCGGCGGTGATTTCGAGGCAATCGGGCAAACTCGCGCGATCGACGATGAGCGAATGATAGCGGGTGGCATGGAACGGATTGGGCAAGCCGCGCAACACGCCGGTATTTTTATGGTAAATGGCGCTTACCTTGCCGTGCATGGGCATCGGTGCGCGCACCACCTTGCCGCCGAAAGCCTGGCCGATCGCTTGATGGCCCAAGCAAACACCGAGGAGCGGAATTCGCGGTGCCGCGCGTTCGATCAGCTCCAAGCAAATACCGGCGCGATCCGGATCGCAGGGTCCCGGCGAGATTACGATGCCTTGAGGATTCAGATTGAGCGCTTCGTCGACCGTGAGGACGTCGTTGCGGCGGACGACGACATCGGCCCCAAGCTCGCCTAGATAGTGAACGAGATTGTAAGTGAAGCTGTCGTAATTGTCGATCAACAGGAACATCGCAAACTTTGACCGTTCTAGGAGTTCTTAAGCCTTATATGTTAAGCGCAGATATATCAGGTCCGTGAGAGCGAAGGAAGCGCAGCCTAGCCCCAAAAAGGCTTCAAAGTGCCAGGAAAATGGCTGGTTTCGAGCTGCATCTGCAGGGCTTTAATCTACGCATCCCGGCTCGCCGCGGCCCCACGGCGCCGGCCTATTTCATATGAGACGTCAAATCAGGAATTGCAATGACAGACCCGCAGTGTTCTAACGCCAATGGCCGCTAAACGCTCGAAACCGGCGTCTTGGCACCGCCGCCTATCGAGCCTGTTCCGTTTTCGCATTTCGCCAAAGCGCGAAGCGGCGGCCAGGCGTGAAGCCCTGAAGGTATTCGGCGTGATCGCGGTCGCCGCGATCGTCGGATTTGCCGTCGCCCGGCTTTGGCTTCCGGTCGCGGGCCGTCAAGAGGCGCGGTTGGCGGAAATTGCGCCTGCCGCCGGGTCGCCGGAAGGCGCCCATGAGCCGGTCGATCTCAGCAGCGCCCAACGGAACCTGCCGCCGGAAGCCCATAAATCCGATTCATCGCCGCCGTCCGCAGGATCGTCTTCGCAATCGACGCTTTCGCCCGCCTGGATGCGATTTGCCTCGACGGCGCCCGAAACCAACGGGCGGCCGATGGTGGCCATCGTGATCGACGATGTCGGCGTGGACCGGCATCGCTCGGCGCGCGCCATCGAACTTCCGGCAACGGTGACGCTGGCTTTTCTGCCCTATGCGGAAGACGTTGCGGATCAGGTCCGCCTCGCCAAGCAATCCGGTCACGAGCTTCTCGTCCATATGCCGATGGAGGCCATGGATTCGACCCAGAACCCGGGCCCGAACGCGCTCATGACCGAAATCCCCGACGATGAATTGCTGCGCCGCCTCCACTGGAATCTCGATCGCTTCGACGGCTATGTCGGCGTCAACAATCACATGGGAAGCCGTTTCACCCGCGATCGTCACGGCATGGAATTGGTGATGAACGAGTTGAAGGCGCGGGGGTTGCTGTTCCTCGATTCGAAAACCATTCCGGATTCGGTCGGCGAGAAATTGGCCCATGAGATGGGCGTACCGACGGCGGCGCGCCAAGTCTTTCTCGACAACGATCAGAACGCGGAAGAGGTCGAGCAACGGCTGGCCGAAACCGAACGGGTCGCCCGCATGGACGGATTCGCGGTGGCAATCGGCCATCCTCATGACGGCACGCTGGAAGCGCTCAAAGCCTGGCTGCCGCGCATGCAAGCGGATGGGATCGTGCTCGTGCCCTTAAGCGCCATCGTCCGCCATCAAATGACAGCGGGCGGCAATACGGCACAGCGCGGATAGGCTTTAACGTCCACCGGCTTCCCGGGCCGGTTCTTCCGCGCCGGTTCCGGCGAACCGCACGGCTTCTTGCGCCGCGCGCAAAAGCGCCCGGGCCTTGTTGCGGGTTTCCTGATATTCGGATTCGGGGTCGCTATCGGCGACGACGCCGCCGCCCGCCTGAATGTAGATGGTTCCGTCTTTGACGACCGCGGTGCGGAGCGCGATGCAGGTGTCCATGTCGCCGGTGCAGGAGAAATAGCCGACGGCTCCGGCGTAGAGATTGCGCCGGGTCTTCTCCAATTCGTCGATGACTTGCATCGCCCGCACCTTCGGCGCGCCGCTGACGGTACCGGCCGGAAAACCGGCGATCAGCGCATCCAGGGCGTCGTATTTCGGATCGATGTCGCCTTCGACGTTCGAGACGATATGCATGACGTGGGAATAGTATTCGATCACCATTTGGTCGGTGACGTGCACGGTCCCGGTCTTTGCGACCCGGCCCACGTCGTTACGCCCCAGATCCAGCAGCATCAGATGCTCGGCCACTTCCTTGGGATCGGCCAGCAGATCGGCGGAGAGTGCCCGGTCTTCCGCCGCGTTGGCGCCGCGCGGTCTCGTGCCGGCGATCGGGCGGATGGTGACCACGCCTTGGCGTAAGCGGACGAGAATTTCCGGACTCGACCCGACGACGGAAAATCCGCCGAAATCGAAGAAGAACAGGAAGGGCGAAGGGTTGAGGCGACGAAGCGCCCGGTAAAGCGCGAAGGGCGGCAGGGCGAAGGGAACGGAAAAGCGCTGGGACGGGACGACCTGAAAAATATCGCCCGCCAGAATGTATTCTTTCGCTTTTGCCACAATCGCGTGATATTCGGCGCGCGTCGTATTGGAAACCGGTTCCGCCAATTCCCCCGCCACTTCTTCCGGTGCGTGGCCCATTTTGAGGTCGCGGTCGAAACGGCTGGCGACTTCGCGCAAGCGGTCGCAGGCCTGATTGTACGCTTTGCGCGTCGGCACGGTGGGATTAGGCCAAACCGGCGTCACCACAAACACGCTGTCTTCGACGATGTCGAAGATCGCCATGATGGTGGGGCGCAGGAACATCGCGTCGGGGATGTCGATCTCGCTCGGATTCTTGTCCGGCAGGCGCTCCATCAAGCGTACGGCGTCATAACCGATATAGCCGAACAAGCCGGATGCCATCGGTGGCAACTTTTCCGGAAGATCGGTCCGCGATTCGGCAATTAGCGCCCGTAGCGATTCCAGCGGCGGGCCCGGGCAGGGTTCGAAAGTATCGGGGGTTTTCAACGCCTGACGATTGATCTCCGCCGTTTTCCCGCGGCAGCGCCAGACGACATCGGGATCGAAGCCGATCGCGGAATAGCGGCCGCGAATGGCGCCGCCTTCCACCGATTCGAGGAGGAAGCTGTTGGCGCGCCCCAAGCCCAGCTTGAGCATCGCCGAAACCGGGGTTTCGAGATCGGCGACCAGAACCGTCCACAAGAGCTGCGCCTGGCCAGCCTCATAAGGGCTGGCAAAGGAAGCAAAATCGAGCGCCGGCTTCATGCTCCGCCCTAGAACAGCGCGTCGAAGGTCTTGGTATGAACAGTGATCGGGTAGCGGTTTTGCAGCGCCAGGCCGTATTGGTCGAGGAAATTCGTGCCTTGCGTGGCGTCAAGTTGCCGTTGAAACGCGGTCACGCCCGGCTTGTCGGCGGCCGGATCGGCCGCTTCGATTTTCTTTACCTGCGCCACGATCGCGCCGGTTTTGGTTTCGGCGGTTGCAACGCCGCCTTCGGGTTCCTTGAACAGGTCCGTGACCAGGGTTTGCGGCAGGGCTCCGGCTTCATCGCGCTTGATTGGCGTCGTCGTTTCCACGTCGTAATGGTAGGCGCTTGCCGCGTCGGCAAGGCTTTTGCCCGCCTTGACCTGTGACGCGATCTCGTCGGCGCGGGCCTTTGCCGCCTTGCGCGCCTGCTCATCGCGCCACACCGAGATCACCACGTCGCGAATGCCTTCCAGCGGACGGAGCGCCGCTGGCGCGATTTTGTCGACCCGTATAACGAAATATCCGTTATCCGAACTCTCGATCAGCGTACTGGTCTTGCCCTCCGGTGTCGCGAAAGCGGTGGTGACGAAGGGTCCGCGGGGAAGACTGGTGATCGGGTCACCCTTGTCGTCGCGGCCCTGCGAGTCCACGGCCGCCACCGCCACCGTCTTCAGGCCCAATTTCTGCGCCGTGTCTTCCAGGCTGGCGCCTGATGCCAGCGTGTCTTCGAGCTCGTCGGCCTCCTTGCTGATCTTGTCGGTGGCCCGTTCCTCCGCGATCGATTCACGCAGTTCGTCTTTGACTTCATCGAAGGTTTTCATCGAACCCGGTTTGATCGCTACGGTCTTGAGGATGTGCCAGCCCAGCGCATCCTGGATCGGCTGGGTGACGCCATCTTGGGGCACGGCAAAGGCCGGATCCTGCAATTCCTTCGGCAATTGCTCCTTGCTCACCGCGCCAAGCTCGATGGCGTCTTTGTCGGCGCCGGCGACTTCCTTGGCGACCGCGGCAAAATCCTTGCCCTGGGAAAGCATATCCTCGGCGTGCTTTGCCGCATCCTCATTGGCGAGCACCATTTGCTCGAGGGTTCGCAACTCCGGAATCGCATAATGGCTCTTATTGTCGTCATAGGCTTGCCGGAGGTCTTCGTCGGAAACCTGGATGTCCTTGGCGAGATCGGCGGGAGTCAGGGCGAGATAGGTAACGGCGCGATATTCCGGCGCCGTAAATGTCGCCGCATGTTCCTTGTGATAAGCGGCGAGCGTCGCATCATCGGGATCCTTGATATCGGTGAAGGCCGTGTCCGGAATTTCCACCTTGTCGACAACCCGCTTTTCCTCGCGGAGCCGATAGAGCGCTTCGGCCATCATCCTCGGCGTATGGCCGCTAAGTCGCACCGTGCCGGTCAAGATGTCCCGGGCGATTTCGGCGCGACGCTTTGCGACGAAGGCTTGTTCGGTAATCCCGGCCTGCGCAAGTTGCTGGCGGAAGGTCAAATCGTCGAATTTTTGGCCCGGTCCCTGAAAAGCGGGATTGCCCTTGATCGTTGTGTAGATCACGTCGTCGCTGACCGCGATGCCGAGATCCTGCGCCGCTTGGTCCAGCAACGCCTGGCTCTCAAGCTGGTTCAACACCAGTTGGGGCAGGCCCATCTGTTTGGCCTGGTCGGGGTCGAGCTTTCCACCGAATTGCGGCCGCAATTGCGCGAGCATCCGCTGATATTCGTTGGTCAGCGTCTGCGGGTCGATCTTCACGTCGCCGACCTTGGCCACATAGTTTTGGCCGGCCGAGAAAATATCGCGGCTGCCGATGCCCCAAATCGCGAACGCAATCACGAGGAGGCCGAATAAAAGTTTGGCGGCCAAAGTGTTGGCGCCTTTGCGGAGGCTATCGAGCATAGGAAATCCAGATGGTTATGGGGCGGCCGGATCGTCCGGCGGCGCGCATGATAAGAGTGGCTAAGGGCTGCCGCAACAAGGGATTGGACGGCCTGTCACGGCAGGATTGAAACGCAACCCGCCGCCGGTTCCAACTGACAAGATCAGGCTCTAAGCCGCGCAGGAAGAGGCCTTATTTTCCGTGAAATTAGTAACGTTATTCATGAGTTTCCAGAGGACACCATGAAGACCTCAATGATTTTGCGTCTCATTCCCGTGGCACAGCCGGTGTCCCGCTTTGCAAAACAGGGCCTTGCCGCTGCCGTTCTGGGGCTTGGCTTGGTAGCAGCAATGGCTCCCCAGGCCGATGCCGAGGTATTTGTTGGCGGCTGCTTCAATTGCGGCTTCCGGCCCCACTTTTTTTACCCGTTCTTCGGTCCGCCGGTGGTCGTAGGCCCACCGCCGGTCTATTACGCGCAGCCTCCCGGCGCTGTGTACGCCCCGCCGGCTTCGGCCTATGTCACGTCCGGCCAAGCCATCAGCGCCACGCCGGTTTCGCCGCCCTATCAGGCTTCGAACGGCCTGACGTGCCGCGAATACCAATCGACGGTGGTTGTTGAAGGCAGAGCCCAGAACAGCTACGGCACCGCCTGCTTGCAGCCGGATGGGTCCTGGCGCATTGCCAATTAGGGCGTATCGCGAACTAGGCCCTGTTTACATGGTCGTATCGGGTTGCGTTGCGGCCGGATGGCTGAGAATCAAGCCGGCGGTCGCAGAGCGTAACGGAGTCTACGGTCAAGACCGGCGGCGGCGATAATCGGCCATCCCGCCGCAACCCAGTTGGGATGCCGGGATTTGACCGGCTCCAGCGTCGCCGAACCTCGCCGATGTTCCGCATCGCCCGCGGTTCGGCTCCTAATATCCCGCCAAATCCCGGCATCGCAACCTGGATAGGACTGTGTAGACAGGGCCTGGGGCGAATGACGGACGGAAACGGCGACCGCCGCAGTTCCAGCGGTTGGATTGCCGCTTTCCCCGTGCTAAAGACCGGCATTGCCGCCAAGAGGATTGTCGCCGGCACAATCGGCACCGGGAATAGCGGGTAATTGCATGGGGGAATATAGCGGGTAATTGCATGGGGGAATCACGACCGCTTATCGCCGGCAATTGGAAGATGAATGGCCTGCGCGACGAAGGTCTGGCCCTCGCCACCGCACTGAAGACGCGCTCCGCCGCCGGCCTTGCTTGCGAAATCCTGGTCTGTCCGCCTTTCACCCTTTTGCATGACATCGGCAAAGCGCTCGAAGGCAGCGGCATCGCACTTGGCGCCCAAGATTGTCACGATTCAGGTCCCGGCGCCCATACCGGCGATATCGCGGCGGCGATGCTCAAGGACGCCCGGTGCACTTATGTCATCGTCGGCCATTCCGAGCGGCGGGTTAACCACGGGGAAACCGATGCGCTGGTTCGCCGGAAGGCCAAGGCGGCACAAGCGGCCGGACTTTCGGTGATCGTTTGCGTCGGCGAAACCGAAGCCGAACGGATCCGAAACCTCACTTTCGACGTGCTGGCGCGCCAGGTCGAGGCCTCGCTTCCCGATGGGGCAAAGGGCGACAACACGGTCATCGCCTATGAACCGGTTTGGGCGATCGGAACGGGAAAGACCCCGACGGGCGACGATATTGCCGCGGCTCACCGTCAAATTCGCGCCGTCCTCGCTCGGATGGCATATGGCGCCCGGGGGGCTTTGGCGGCAGCCCCAATCCGCATTTTGTATGGCGGCTCGGTTAAGGCTGGAAACGCCGCGGAAATCCTTAAGATCCCGGAAGTCGATGGCGCTCTGGTCGGCGGCGCCAGTCTCAAAGCCGATGATTTCTGGGGGATTGCGCAATCGGCCCGGTAGCGCCCATCTTCCTACTGGCGCTTCCGGCGGGAACCGATTAAAAAGCCGCGCGGGCTCCAAGGAGCCCATTCCCGGAATTGACGCTTTGGTTAAAGGCGATGACGCAGGTCCTTTTGGTCATTCACGTAATGCTGGCGATTGCGCTGGTTGCCACCGTGCTGCTTCAGCGCAGCGAAGGTGGCGCGCTTGGCATGGGCGGGGGCGGCATGGGCGGCCTCATGACCGGACGGGCGACCGCGAATTTGCTGAGCCGCACAACGGCTATCCTTGCCGCGTGTTTCATGTCGACGAGTCTGCTGCTCGCCTATTTGGGTGGAATTCACGGCAAGCCGGTCTCGATTCTCGACCGGCCCGCGAGTTCGTCTGCACCCGAGGCGCCCGGCCCGGCGGCTCCTTCGGCACCCGCGCCTTCGAGCGAATCGGGAAAAGAGCTACCGCCGGCGGAAAAGGCGCCCGAGGTGCCGGTTTCAAAATGAGCGCACCGCGCTCAGGCGCGGCCCGGCCAAGGCCGCGCACCCCGATAAACCAGAGGCGGCAGAAGTGCCGCCTCTTTTTGTTGGGGAGTCACGCGAAGTTAGGTTACAGTGCAAGTCCATGACGCGGTTCGTGTTCTTCACCGGCGGCGTGGTCTCTTCTCTCGGCAAAGGACTCTCTTCAGCGGCACTCGGCGCCGTTCTGCAGGCGCGCGGATTCAAGGTCCGGCTGCGGAAGCTCGATCCCTATCTCAACGTCGATCCGGGGACCATGAGCCCGTTCCAGCACGGCGAGGTCTATGTGACCGATGACGGTGCCGAAACCGATCTCGATCTCGGCCATTACGAGCGGTTCACCGGCGTTCCGTCGCGGCGCAGCGACAATGTGACCTCGGGCCGCATCTATTCCGAGGTGATCGCCAAGGAGCGGCGCGGCGACTATCTCGGCGCCACCGTCCAGGTGATCCCCCATGTCACCGACGCCATCAAGAACTTCATTACCGCCGACCTCAGGGACGAGGATTTCGTGCTGTGCGAGATCGGCGGCACCGTCGGCGACATCGAGAGCCTGCCGTTCCTCGAAGCCATCCGCCAGCTCGGCAATGAATTGGGACCGCAGCGCACCCAGTTCGTGCATTTGACCCTGGTGCCGTACATTGCTTCGGCGGGCGAACTCAAGACCAAGCCGACCCAGCATTCGGTCAAGGAGCTTCAAGGTCTGGGCATCCGCCCGGACATTCTGCTTTGCCGTTGCGACCGGCCCATCCCGCCGGAGGCGCGGCGCAAGATCGCGTTGTTCTGCAACATCCGTGAAGAGTCGGTGATCCCGGCAATCGACGTCGACAGCATCTATTACGTGCCGATCAGTTACCATCAGCAGGGCTTCGACACCCAGGTTTGCAAGCATTTCGGAATCGGCCTCGACCGCGAACCCGATTTGTCGCGCTGGGACGCCATCGTCTCGCGGGTTCGCCATCCGGAAGACCAGGTGACGGTGGCGATCGTCGGCAAATACACCGCGCTCACCGATTCCTACAAATCGCTGGTCGAAGCGCTGACCCATGGCGGTATCGCCAACAATGTTCGGGTGAAGCTCGATTGGATCGAATCCGAGATCTTCGAGCAGCCGGATACGATTCAAAAGCTCAACGACGTGGACGGAATTCTCGTGCCCGGCGAATTCGGCGGCCGAGGTTCGGAAGGCAAAATCAACGCCGTGCGCTTCGCCCGCGAGAAAAGCGTGCCGTATTTCGGGATCTGCTTCGGCATGCAGATGGCGGTGGTGGAAGCGGCGCGCAATCTCGCCGGAATCTCGGGCGCGGGCTCGACGGAATTTGGACCCTGCGCCGATCCCATCGTCGGCTTGCTCACCGAATGGACCAAGGACAATGTGGTGGAGCGCCGGCGCGCCGACGGCAATCTCGGCGGGACCATGCGGCTTGGCGCCTACGAAGCCGTGCTGAACCGCAATTCGCGGGTGCATCAGATCTACAATGCGGACCGCATCAGCGAGCGCCACCGCCACCGCTACGAAGTGAACCTGGCCTATGAAGACAGGCTCGCCAAACACGGCATGATTTTCTCCGCCAAATCGCCGGATGGCACGCTTCCCGAAATGGTCGAGATCCCGGACCATCCCTGGTTCATCGGCGTGCAATTTCATCCCGAGTTGAAATCCAAGCCCTTCGAGCCGCATCCGCTTTTCGTTTCCTTCATCAAAGCGGCGCTCGATCAGTCGCGTCTCGTCTGATGCCGGAAGGACGCATGCCAGCAAGCCGCCATATCGCCATCGGCAAAGTCAGTTTCGGCAACGATCTGCCGATTGCGCTGATTGCCGGACCTTGCGCGCTTGAAATCCCGGGCCCATGCGCTGGAAATGGCGTCCGCGCTCAAGGCGATTACGGACAAACTCAAAATCGGGCTCGTCTACAAAACCTCTTTCGATAAGGCGAACCGAACCAGCGGCAAAAGCCCGCGCGGGATCGGACTCGAAAAAGCATTGCCGATATTGGCCGAAATCCGCGAAAAAACCGGCTGTCCCGTTCTCACCGATGTCCACACGCCGGAGCAGTGCGCGATTGTCGCCGAGACCGTCGACGTTCTTCAGATCCCGGCTTTTCTTTGCCGCCAGACCGATCTTCTGCTGGCGGCGGCGAAAACCGGCCGTGTCGTCAACATCAAGAAGGGCCAGTTCCTGGCACCCTGGGACATGGCGAATGTGGTGGCGAAGATGGAGGAGGGGGGCAATCGAAACGTGCTGCTGACCGAGCGCGGCGTTTCCTTCGGCTACAACACGCTGGTTTCCGATATGCGGGCGCTGCCGATATTGGCGCGCACCGGCTGCCCCGTGATCTTCGATGCGACCCACTCTGTTCAACAACCAGGGGGTATGGGTAATAAGAGCGGCGGCGAGCGGGAATTCGTTCCCGTGTTGGCAAGGGCCGCGGTCGCGGTCGGTGTCGCCGGGCTGTTCATCGAAACCCATCAGGATCCGGACCATGCGCCCTCGGACGGCCCGACTATGATGCCGCTGGCGCGGATGGAATCCTTGCTCTCCGACCTCATCGAATTCGACCGGATTGCCAAATCCCGGCCGGTTGCCTAAGCCCCATTCGTTAGCCCTTTTCCTTGCGTAAATGCCGCTTGCCCGGCTATCTGTTGCCGGGCTTTTTGACGGGACAGGTTCATGACAGCGATTATCGATATTATTGCCCGCGAAATCCTCGATTCCCGCGGTAATCCGACCGTCGAGGTCGATGTGCGCCTCGAATCGGGGGCGCTCGGCCGCGCTGCGGTCCCAAGCGGCGCTTCCACCGGCGCCCATGAAGCCATGGAGAAGCGCGACGGCGACCCGAAGCGTTATGGCGGGAAGGGCGTGCTGCAGGCGGTCGATGCGGTGAACGGCGAGATCTTCGACGCGATTTCGGGCCGCGACGCCGAGGACCAAACCGGAAATCGACTACGCGATGATCGCGCTGGACGGCACGGCGAACAAAGGCCGTCTCGGAGCCAATGCGATTCTGGGCGTCAGCCTTGCGCTCGCGAAAGCGGCGGCAACGCATCTCAAGCTGCCGCTCTATCGGTATGTCGGCGGTGTGGATGCCTGTGTGCTTCCGGTGCCGATGATGAATGTCGTCAATGGCGGGGTGCATGCCGACAATCCGATCGATATTCAGGAATTTATGATCATGCCGGTCTCGGCACCCACCATGCGCGATGCGATTCGCATGGGGGCCGAGATCTTTCATGCGCTGAAGGCGGAGCTGAAAGCCAAGGGCCACAACACATCGGTTGGCGATGAAGGCGGCTTTGCCCCCAATCTTTCGGGCGCGGATGAAGCGCTCTCTTTCATCATGCGCGCGACCGAAAAGGCCGGATACAAGCCGGGCGACGACGTCATGCTGGCGCTCGATCCGGCGGCAAACGAATTTTTCCATGACGGCCGCTACAACCTGAAGGGCGAAAACAAGGTTCTCGATGGCGATGCCTTGGTTGCTTATTACGCCGACCTTTGTGCGCGCTATCCGATCGTCTCGATCGAAGACGGCATGGCCGAAGACGATTGGGGCGGCTGGGCCGATCTGACCGATGCGCTGGGCGATAAGATCCAGCTCGTCGGCGACGATTTGTTCGTGACCAATCCGGAGCAAATCCGCGAGGGCATCCACCGCGGCTTGGCCAATGCCGTGCTGATCAAGGTCAATCAAATCGGCACGCTTACGGAAACCCTCGACGCGGTAAAGACGGCGCAGCACGCGGGCTACAAGGCGGTGATGTCCCATCGCTCCGGCGAAACCGAAGATTCGACCATCGCCGATTTGGCGGTCGCCACCAATTGCGGCCAGATCAAAACCGGTTCCCTGGCGCGTTCCGACCGCTTGGCCAAATACAATCAGCTCATCCGCATCGAAGAGAGCCTGGGGTCGTCCGCTCAATTCGCCGGAAAAAAGGTGCTGGCCCGCCGCAGCTAGCTTTCCGCTCTTTCCCGTTGACCGCCTACATTCGCCCGTGATTCCATCGAGTTATGGCGCTTTTAGCAGAAATTCGCCGCCGCGCGCGCGATGTGGCCGGGCCGGTGGTCATGGTGGCCGTGGCCGGCTATTTCGGCTACCACGCGGTCGAGGGCGATCGCGGGTTGATCGCCTGGTGGCAGATAACGCAGCAGCTCAAGAACGCGAATGCTACCTATGATCGCGTTCACGGCGAGCGCGAGGCGCTGGAACACCGCGTATCTCTGTTGGGCAACGACAAGCTCGATCCCGACCTGTTGGACGAGCGCGCCCACGCCATGCTCAACTTGGCGCGGCCGGACGAAGTTATGATCCTGGAGCAGGCGCCAGGGGCGGTGGGCCAGGCCCAGGGCCCGGATGGGCCGGATACCGCGCCCCATGCTGCGCCGGCGGGGCGCCGCTAGATTTACCTCCGGTTAAGCGGAACCGGATAAACCAAAAGGCCTCCATTGGCCAAAGCGACAACGATGCTCTCCGAACCGCTCACCAAACCGTCCTGGATCCGGGCGCGAATGCCCGCCGCCCGCACCTCGACCCCGGGTGCCTCGACCCAAAGCGCGTATGACGAAACCCGCGCGCTGATGCACGCGCTTCGCCTCAACACGGTATGCGAAGAAGCGGCCTGCCCCAATATCGGCGAATGCTGGTCGAAGCGCCATGCGACGGTGATGGTCTTGGGCTCTGTTTGCACCCGCGCTTGTTCCTTTTGCAATGTGGCGACGGGACGGCCCGACAAACTCGATCCGCACGAGCCCGAACGGGTGGCGCAGGCGGTCGCAAGTCTTGGCCTTAAACACATCGTCATTACCTCGGTCGATCGCGACGATCTCGACGACGGCGGGGCGCGCCACTTCGTCCATTGCATCGAAGAAATCCGCGCCCGCGCGCCGGAAACCACCATCGAGATTCTCACCCCCGATTTCCTGCACAAGGAAGGTGCCGCGGAAATGGTGGCGGCCGCTGGGCCCGATGTGTTCAACCATAATCTCGAGACGGTGAAGCGGCTCTATCGCGAGGTGCGGCCGGGGGCGCGCTATGCGCACTCGCTGGCGCTTCTCGCTCGGATCAAGGAATTGGCGCCGCAAATCTTTACCAAGTCCGGGATCATGGTCGGATTGGGGGAAACGGCCGACGAGGTCGCGGAAACGATGGGCGATCTTCGCGCTGCCGAAGTGGATTTTCTGACCATCGGCCAGTATTTGCGTCCGACGCCGGCGCACATCGCGGTTGCGCGCTACGTGCCGCCGGAGGAATTCGCCGAATACGAAGCGCTGGGAACGAGCAAGGGATTTCTGCTCGTTGCCGCGTCGCCGCTCACCCGCTCGTCCTATCATGCGGGCGAAGATTTCGCTAAATTGCGGGCGATGCGCCGCAACACGCCGGCGTCGATTTCCGGGTAGCCCTTGCCGACTCACGCCGAACAGCGCGTTCTTCCCTACACACCGCGTCAGCTCTTCGATCTCGTCGCCGATATCGAACGCTATCCGGAGTTTTTGCCCTGGTGCATCGCCGCGCGGATAACGAAGCGCGAGGGAAGTGCCGTCTATGCCGATCTCGTCGTCGGCTACAAAATGGTTCGCGAGAAATTCACGTCAAGGGTGACGTTGACGCCGCCGGACGGACGCGGCTCGGGGCGCATCGACGTCACCTATTTGAACGGTCCCTTCCGGAAACTCGACAATCACTGGGCCTTCGATGCGGCCGGCGCCGGCGCCTGCAGGATCGATTTTTACATCGACTTCGAATTCCGCTCGGCTTTTCTGCAGCGAATCATGGGGGCCTTCTTCAACGAAGCGGTGCGGCGCATGGTCGCCGCCTTCGAATCCCGCGCCCGCCAAGTCTACGGCGCGGCGACGCCGGGGGCGGCACCGGCATAGTAAAAAATGACGGCGAGGGAGAACGTGTTGACCGTCATGTGCACGAGGCCGGAGACAAGAATCGAGCGGCTCTTTTCGTAAATCAGCGCCAAAACGATTCCAACGATGAAGATCTGAATCACCATTTGCCGGTTGCCGTGGGCCAAGGCAAAGAGCGCCGCGCTGATAAGAACGCAGGGAAGAATCGTCAGACGTTGCCGCAGCCAAGTGTAAAGGACGCCGCGAAATAGCAGTTCCTCCGCGATCGGCACCAAGATTCCAATTGTTGCAATCAAAGCCACGGCGCGCTGCCAGGTTATCCCGCCGGGAACCAGCTCCGACATGTATTGGTCCATCATCGGCGTGTTGAAGTACCGTTCGGTGATCTGGGAGATCGCTCCGGCGGCGAACAGGCCGCCGAACGCCGCGAGAATCGCGGGCAGCACCCATTTGCCGTCGATCGGGCGCACGCCGAGATCCGTCCAGGAAAAGCCGCGGCGATAGATCAGAACGCCCAACACCGCCCCGAAAATCGCCACCGGTTCGAGAAGGAGAAAGACCGCGATCTGAATGCTCGGGGAATTTTCCGGGCCGTCGGGATGGAGTGCGGCCGCGACATAAAGCGAAAAAAAGCCGAGCAGCGCGATCGCCGCGGCGACGCCGCAAGTCAGCGCGATGTCGAGGAACGCGAGCGGCTTGCCCGATGAACCATTTTCGGCATTGTTAAGCATGGGCGGCACACAAGGCGAGCTTTAGGGCGGCTTCGACGGAAGAAAGCCGTACCGCCTGCCGGCCGCCGGGAAATTGATAACTCTCGTGCAAGGTCGGCTTGCCCTTGCGCGCGGCCGCGATGTGAACGAGGCCGACGGGTTTGGCCGGCGTTCCCCCATCCGGTCCGGCAATTCCCGTGACCGAAACCGCAAGATCGGCGTCGAGTCGTTTCAGGGCGCCTTCCGCCATGGCGCGGGCCACTTCTTGGCTCACCGCGCCAACCTTTTGGAGCAGTTCTTTCGGCACTCCGAGTTCCGCCGTTTTGGCTTCATTGGCGTAGGTGACGAAACCGCCGCGAAAGATTTGCGAAACTCCGGGAATTTCGGTGAGGCAGCCGGCGATCAATCCGCCGGTGCACGATTCGGCGGTGGCGAGGCTGAGATGCCTTTCCCGGCAGCTTGTCACGAGCGAGCGCGCCAGCTCGACGAGGTTATGCGGAAAAAGGTCCGAGGCCATGGGAATAAGCATAGATGAAACCGGTCCCGATGCCGGCGTAAACCGCGGCGAAGATATCGTCCGCCATGATGCCGAGCGCACCTCTAAATCGCCTTTCGGCCCAATTCACGGGGAAGGGCTTCAAGATATCGAAGAGCCGGAACATTACGAAGCCGGTTGCGTAAACCCGGTAATCTGGCAACGGCGCCATTGCCGCCACCGGTGCAAGAGTCAGCCATTGCCCGGCCACTTCGTCGATCACGACGTGGCCGGGATCCTCGGCGCTCGTGGGCGTGATGAGCCGGCTACAGGCCCACAATCCGACCGCGGTCGCAATGACGGCGGCGGCAGTTAACCCGGTCGCGCCGAATCGCCATTGAATGACCCAGGCGAAAGGCAACGCGGCAAGCGAGGCGAACGTTCCCGGAGCCTTGGGAAGGAGTCCGGCGCCGAACCATGTTGCCACTATCCATGCCGGGTGGAGCACCGCCATGCCGGCAGGCGGCCGCGGGCTCATCGCGGAAGGGGCAGGCGCACCGCGGCGACCGCTTGTGCGGCGATGCCGTCGCCCCTTCCGGTAAAGCCCATGCCCTCGGTCGTCGTGGCCTTGACGCTGACTCGCGCCGCCGGAACGCCGAGGATTTCCGCGACGCGCGAGACCATGGCGTCGCGGTGCGGGCCGATACGCGGCTGTTCGCAGATGAGCGTCACATCGAGATTGAGAATCGAGCCGCCTTGCTCCGCAATTTTGTCGGCGGCAAAGCGCAGGAATTTATGCGACGGCGCCCCGCGCCATTTCTCGTCACTGGGCGGAAAATGCACCCCGATATCGCCGGCGCCAATGGCGCCGAGAAGGGCGTCGGTCGCGGCGTGCAATCCGACATCGGCGTCGGAGTGCCCCGATAGCGTGCGGTCGAAAGGAATTTTGATTCCGCAAAGCCAAAGATGATCGCCGGGCGAAAACCGATGGGCGTCGAAACCAAGCCCGGTGCGCATTTCGCCGGCCGACGCGAAGCGTTCGGCGCGGCGTAGATCGTCGCTCGTCGTCACCTTGAAATTCTCCTCGCTTCCCATGACCAGCGCGACCGCCATTCCGGCTTCTTCCGCCAGCATCGCATCATCGGTCGCTTCGGAATGTGAAAATCGCCGATGCGCTTCGAGAATAGCGCGATAATGAAAACCTTGCGGCGTTTGGGCGCGCCAAAGCCCGTTCCGTTCGACGGTCCCTGCGACCCGATCGTTTTCGCCGCGCTTCAAGGTATCGGCGACGGGGACCGCAGCAATCGCGGCTGCCGCCGAATCAAGTGCGTCCAAGACCCGGCCGATGGTGTCATGATCGACGAAGGGTCGAGCGGCGTCGTGAATGAGGATACGTTCGGGATCGCGCTGGCTCAGCGCCTCGAGGCCGTTGCGCACCGATTCCTGCCGTGTGGCGCCGCCCATGACCGGCGGCAACAGCGTCAATCCGCTAGCGGCACGGTCGTAAAGGGCGCGGTCTTCCGGTGCGATCACCGCCGCAACCGCCGCAATCGACGGGTGAGAGGCAAAGGCGGCGAGGCTGTAGCGCAAAACGGGTTTGCCGGCGAGCGGCAGATACTGCTTCGGAGTAGAAGAACCGAGCCTCTGGCCGCGGCCGGCGGCGAGCACGAGAGCCACGTTTCCGGGCATTGCGAATCCTGCAGGGAATGTTCGGGTGCCCAAACTAGACATCCCTCCGGTCCTTGCCAAGGGGTGCTGGGCCTTGTTTTTCCGGGATGTTTTTGGCCGAAGGGTCTGCCCAACCGGATCTTTCCGCCCGGCAATGCCTCATTTCGGATAAAGTCGACGGGCGGTTGAAACCGGCACAGCAGGCAGGCTACAGTGCCTATTCCCTAATCAGGCATCATCGAGAGCCTTAAAAATGAGCATTGCGGTCGGGCGCTTGCGCCTAACCAATGGGGTAATCCTTGCCCCGATGTCCGGCGTCACCGATCTGCCGTTCCGGCGTCTGGTGAAGCGCCAGGGCGCCGCGTTGGTGGTTTCCGAGATGATTGCGAGCGAGGCGATGGTTCGCCAGAACGCCAAGACGCTTCGCATGGCTGCCAATGAGCCGGAGGAATTTCCGATGGCGGTGCAGCTTGCCGGTTGCGAGCCGGAGGTGATGGGTACCGCTGCCAAACTCAACGAGGACCGGGGAGCGGCTCTGATCGATATCAATATGGGCTGCCCGGTGAAAAAGGTGGTGAACGGCGAAGCCGGCTCCGCCTTGATGCGCGACGAAATCAAGGCGGCGCGAATCCTCGAAGCGACGGTGAATGCGGTGACTCTGCCGGTGACGCTGAAAATGCGCACCGGATGGGACGCCGATAATCGCAATGCGCCGAGGCTCGCGAAAATCGCAGAAGCCTCCGGCATCAAAATGCTGACGGTACACGGCCGCACGCGCTGCCAGATGTATCAGGGCCGCGCCGATTGGAATTTCATTCGCGAAGTCAAAGAATCGGTTTCGATTCCGGTGATCGCCAATGGCGACATCACGACTCTCGAAGAAGCCAAAGCCTGCCTCGAACAATCCGGTGCGGACGGCGTGATGATCGGGCGCGGCGCCTATGGCCGGCCGTGGTTTCTGAAGCAAGTGAGCCGGTTCCTGGAAACCGGCGAGCGCTTGGCGGATCCGCCCCTCGCCGAACAATACCAAATCCTATGCAGCCATCTCGACGACATGCTGAGCCATTACGGCGAGCACACCGGCGTGCAAATCGCCCGCAAGCATATCGGCTGGTATTGCAAGGGCCTGCCCGGCTCGGCCGGGTTCCGGGCTGAGGTTAATGCCATCGGCGAAGCGGCGGCGTTGAACCGGAAAATTGCGGATTTCTTCGAACCTTTGGCGCGCGAGGCCGCGTGATGGCTCGAAACGGCGTCAGGGCGAGCGCGATCACGCCGTTCGGCCGGCGAACGCGCGGCGATTTGCCGGGGTCGAATATTCTTTCCATTCTCAATGCGCTTCCCGATCCAGTACTGGTGGTCGGCGAGGCCGGCGCCGTTCAATACGCCAATTTCGCCGCGGAAAATTTCTTTGCGGCGAGCGCCGAGCAATTATGCGCTAAGCAGCTTCACGATCTCGTCCCGTCCGACAGCCCGCTTCTGTCCCTGGTTTCGCAAGTGAATGAAGGGGGACACAGCGTTTTCGAATATGGCGTGACGATCGCAACACCGCGAATCGGCGACCGCTTCGTGACGATCCAGGTTTCCCCGGTGCCGGAAATGCCCGATTCCATCATCGTGACTCTCCGCGAACGGTCGATCACGGACAAAATCGATCATCAATTGACCCATCGCAGCGCCGCCCGGTCGGTGACCGGCATGGCGGCGGTTCTGGCCCATGAAATCAAAAATCCGCTCTCCGGCATCCGCGGCGCTGCGCAACTTCTCGAACAGAACGCGCCGGCGCCGGACAAGAAACTGACCGAGCTCATTTGCGACGAAGCGGATCGAATTTGTGCGCTGGTCGACCGGATGGAAGTGTTTTCCGAAAAGCGCGGGATCGAACGGGGGGCGGTAAACATTCATCGCGTGCTGGAACATGTTCGGCGGCTCGGCGAATCCGGGTTTGCCCGCGGTATGCGGTTCGTCGAGAACTACGACCCTTCGCTGCCGCCAGTGCACGGCAACCGGGACCAATTGATCCAAGTCCTTCTCAATTTGGTAAAGAACGCGGCCGAGGCGGCGCCGAAAAAGGGCGGCGAGATCGTGCTGTCGACGGCCTATCAGCACGGCGTCCGGATGGCCGTCCCCGGTAGTGCGACGCGCATGGACCTGCCGCTGATGGTCAGCATTCAGGACAACGGCGACGGAATTCCCGACGATCTGCATTCCTGCCTGTTCGATGCCTTCGTGACCACCAAGGCCGGAGGAACCGGGCTCGGCTTGGCGCTCGTCGCCAAGATCATCAACGACCACGGCGGCGTTATTGAATTCGACAGCCAGCCGCGCCGCACCATCTTCCGCGTGCGGCTTCCAATGTTTGTCGAGCAAGGCGAGGCGCAATGAGTGCAGCCACGATTCTGATTGCGGACGACGATCGCGCGATCCGGACCGTTCTCGAACAGGCGCTGGCGCGGGTCGGTTACGAGGTGCGGACGACCGGCAATGCTGCAACCTTGTGGCGCTGGGTCGCCGACGGGCAGGGCGATCTTGTCATTACGGACGTCATCATGCCGGACGAAAACGGCCTCGATCTTATTCCGCGCATCCGCAAGATCCGACCGGACCTACGCATCATCGCGATGAGCGCGCAGAATACGTTGCTGACGGCGGTCAAGGCGACCGAACGAGGCGCCTTCGAATATTTGCCCAAGCCCTTCGATTTGAACGAGCTCGTCGGCATGGTCCGGCGGGCCCTCACCGAACCGCGGCCCTCCGCCGAAGAGGAAATGGACCGCGAAGAAGGCGAAGAGCAGCTTCCGCTGATCGGCCGCTCGCCGGCGATGCAGGAAATCTACCGGGTCTTGGCGCGGTTGATGGGAACCGACTTGACCGTAATGATCGCCGGAGAATCGGGAACGGGCAAAGAATTGGTCGCCCGGGCGCTCCACGATTACGGCAAGCGGCGCAACGGGCCGTTTGTCGCGGTCAACATGGCGGCGATTCCCCGCGAGCTGATCGAAAGCGAACTGTTCGGCCACGAGAAGGGTGCGTTCACCGGCGCCGCTTCCCGCAGTTCGGGACGCTTCGAGCAAGGCGAGGGCGGAACGCTATTCCTCGACGAGATCGGCGACATGCCGCTCGATGCGCAAACCCGGCTGCTGCGCGTTCTGCAGTCCGGCGAGTACATGACGGTGGGCGGGCGCACGCCGATCCGAGCCAATGTGCGCATCATCGCTGCCACCCACCGTGATCTTCGCCAGCTCATCGATCAGGGACTATTCCGCGAAGACTTATTCTATCGCCTCAATGTCGTGCCGATTCGCGTGCCACCCTTGCGCGAACGGACCGATGACATTCCCGCCCTGGTCCGTCACTTCTTGGCGCAAGCGTTGGCCGAAGGATTGCCGTCAAAGAGGCTCGACGGCGCGGCGCTCGAGCGGCTGCGGAGCTATCGCTGGCCGGGCAATGTCCGCGAACTCGAAAATCTGGTACGCCGTTTGGCGGCACTCTATTCGCAGGAAGTCATCGGGGTGGATGCCATCGAAGCGGAGCTCGCCGAAGCCCTGCCGCCGATCCGGCCGGCCGGCGTCATCGAAGCGGATTCCCTCGGCGCCGCGGTCGAACGCCACCTCCGCGACTATTTCGGCGCGCATAAAAACGCCTTGCCGGCGGCCGGTCTCCACGGCCGTATTCTGAAGGAAGTGGAGCGCCCGCTCATTTCCTTGACGTTGGAGGCGACGCGCGGAAACCAAATCAAGGCGGCGCAATTGCTGGGTGTCAACCGTAATACCCTGCGCAAGCGGATTCGCGAATTGGACATCCGCGTCGTACGAGGCATAAAATAAGCCTCTTTACCGCCCGCCCGCGGATTTCCGCGGGATTGGGCGATTGTTTCAACCCGGGCACGCGAATCCGGACTATGCGATGACAAGCGGTACCACGGACGAAGCGGGGGGAGGCTCGCGCATCTGGTTATGGTTGCGCCGCTTCGAGGCTTGGGCGGAGCGCATCGGACTCGCCCGCAAATTCATGTTCTTCTTGATGCTTGCGGCGGCCGGCATGGGTATTGCCACCTATGCCGTCTTCACCAGAATCCGGGCTCTCCGAGACCGATCCGAGTTTGGTGCTCGGCATCTTGATTGCCGATCTCGTGCTTCTCCTGGTGCTTGCCATCGTCGTGGCAAGACGCATCGTTGCGATCTGGGCGGCGCGGCGACGGGGCTCTGCGGGGTCGCGGCTGCACACCCGTCTTGTCCTGATGTTCGGCTTGGTCGCGGCAACGCCGGCGATCATCATGTCGGTCTTCTTCGCGCTGTTTTTTGATCTTGGTGTTCAATCCTGGTTCGACAAGAGGGTGAGCACGGCGGTCAATGAATTGCTCGCGGTGGCGGAGGCTTATCTTCGCGAACACAAAGAAAATATCCGCTCGGACGTTCTCTCGATCGCCGATCTCATCGGCCGTGAGCCGACCCTGTTGGCGAACCCGAAAGCGCTGACTCAAGTCTTGAACGAAGAATCGTCGCTGCGGTCGCTCTCCGAGGCGGTGGTATTCTACTACTACAACGGCAACGGGCATGTGATCGCCCATGCGGGTTTCAGCTTCGCCCTCGAATTCGAACAGCCGCCTTATGATGCAATCGACACCGCCAACACCCGAGACGTGGCCATCCTGACCGGCGCCAGCGACGATCGCGTGCGGGCGCTGGTCAAACTTAACCAGCTCAACGACATTTATCTTTATGTCGGCCGCTTCGTCGATCCGAAGGTCATTGCCCACATGCAGGCGACCCAAAGCGCGGTCAGCACCTACCAGAAACTGGAAGGGCAGCGTTCGGGCCTGCAATTGACCTTCGTCATGATCTTCGTCGTCGTCGCGTTGCTGATTTTGTTGGCCGCGGTGCTCGTCGGCCTGATGCTGGCGACCCAATTGGCGCGCCCGATCACGCGCCTGGTGACCGCGGCCGAACAGGTGCGGTCGGGAGATTTGACCGCTCGTGTCGATGAAGGGCCGCAGAACGACGAACTTGGAACGCTCAGCCGCGCATTCAATCGGATGACCAGCCAGCTCGAAGAGCAGCGCACCGAATTGGTCGAAGCGAACAGCCAGCTCGATATGCGACGCCGATTTACGGAAACGGTACTGTCCGGTGTTTCGGCCGGCGTCATCGGCTTGGACAAGGATGGGCGCATCCATCTTCCGAATCGCTCGGCTTCGAAATTGCTGGGCATCCCATTGGACCGGAAAATCGGGGCAGACCTTTCCGAAGTCGTTCCGGAAATGGCGGGGTTGGTCCGTAAGGCGAAGCGCCGCTCGGACCGCATCGCGGAATCCCAGATCACCGTCATGCCGGGCGGGCGGGTGCGGACGCTCCTGGTGCGCATCGCAACCGAAAAAGCCGACGGCGTCGTCAAAGGCTTCGTCGTCACCTTCGACGACGTGACCGAATTGCTGTCGGCCCAGCGCAAGGCCGCCTGGGCCGATGTCGCGCGGCGCATCGCCCACGAGATCAAGAACCCGCTGACGCCCATTCAATTGTCGGCGGAGCGGCTGAAGCGCAAATATCTGCGCGAAATCAAATCGGATCCGGAAACATTCATCATCTGCACCGATACGATCGTCCGCCAGGTGGGCGATATCGGGCGGATGGTCGACGAGTTTTCGTCTTTTGCCCGGATGCCGGCACCGGTGATGGAGGAATCGGATTTGGCGGATATGTGCCGGCGCGCCGTGTTTCTGCAACAGAACGCCTATCCGAAGATCGTATTTTCCTGCGACATTCCGGATGAATCGGTCTTGATCCGCTGTGACGGCCGCCAAATCGGTCAGGCCCTGACCAATCTTTTGCAGAACGCCGCGGAAGCCCTCGAGGGCGCAGCCCAGGGCGAAGGCGACGGCCGGGTTTGGCTGCGTATTGCGCGGGAAGGCGGACGCATGATCGTGGATATCGAGGATAACGGTCCAGGTTTCCCAACCGCCTACCGCGAGCGCTTGACCGAACCTTATGTCACGACGCGGGCGAAAGGCACGGGGCTTGGTCTCGCGATCGTGAAGAAGATCATGGAGGATCACGGGGGCGATTTGATCCTCTCCGATCGCGACGGCGGCGGCGCCCGGGTCCGTATGGTTTTTGCCCGATCGGCGGAAGCCGGCGAGAGCGAACAAGCCGATCCCCAAAGGCTGGAATCCTTGAGGACCGCCGCTCATGGCTCATGACATTCTTATCGTTGACGACGAGTCCGACAATCGCATCCTGATGTCGGGCGTGCTCGCCGACGAGGAATTCGAGACGCGGGAAGCGGCGGACAGTACGAGCGCGCTCGCTGCTATCCGCTCCCGGCGGCCCAGCCTGGTCATTCTCGATATTTGGCTGCAAGGCAGCGAGCTCGACGGCATCGAACTTCTCGACGTGATTAAAAAAGAACACCCGACCGTACCCGTGGTGATGATCAGTGGTCACGGAACGATCGAGACCGCGGTCGCCGCCATCAAGAAGGGCGCCTACGATTTCATCGAAAAGCCCTTCAAGGCGGACCGGCTGCTTCTGGTTGTCGAGCGGGCCATCGAGGCGGCGAGGCTTCGGCGCGAAAATGAGGAGCTCCGGCTTCGCGTCGGCGCGGAAGCGGAGTTGATCGGTCAATCTTCGGCGATCAACCAACTCCGTCAAATGGTGGAGCGCGTCGCTCCGACCGGAAGCCGGGTTCTCATTACCGGTCCAGCGGGCGCCGGTAAAGAGGTCGTCGCGCGCATGCTTCATACCCGGTCCAAACGCGCGTCGGGCCCGTTCGTTGTGTTGAATTGCGCAACGATGAGGCCCGACCGATTGGAGCAGGAGCTATTCGGGATCGAGGCCGGAATCGAAGGTCCCGATTCGCCGCGCAAGATTGGCACCTTCGAACAAGCGCATGGCGGAACGCTTTTCCTGGACGAAGTCGCCGACATGCCGCTGGAAACCCAAGGCAAGATCGTGCGGGCGCTTCAGGAGCAAACCTTTCAGCGGGTTGGGGGAACCGATGCCGTCGAGGTCGATGTGCGGGTTATTTCGTCGTCCAATCGCGATCTGACCGAGGAGATGACCCAGGGCAATTTCCGCGAGGATCTGTTTTACCGGTTAAGCGTCGTCCCGATCCGCGTCCCGTCCTTGACCGACCGGCGCGAGGATATTCCTTTGCTGGCGCGCCATTTCATGCGCCGTTCGGCGGAGGCGGCGGGAATGCCGACGCGCGAGATCGGCGAAGATGCGATGGCGGCGCTGCAAAGCTATGCGTGGAAAGGAAACGTCCGTCAGCTGCGCAATGTCATCGATTGGCTGCTCATCATGGCGCCGGGGGATGCGACGGAGCCGATTTCGCAGCGATATGCTGCCGCCCGAAATCAGCGGCATTACCCCGACGGTCCTGCAATGGGAGCGGGGCAGCGAGATCATGACGCTCTCCTTGCGGGAAGCCCGCGAAGTCTTCGAGCGCGAATATCTGACCGCGCAAGTCATGCGCTTTGGCGGTAATATCTCGCGTACCGCGGCCTTCGTCGGCATGGAACGGTCAGCACTCCATCGCAAGCTCAAATCGCTCGGCCTTCACCAGGCCGAACGGCCGCAAAATTTGAATAGTTAGAGTTTGAACGGTTGAACCGCTTGCGCTACCAAGGGCCTAAGCCCGCCGAATTGACAGCCATCAAACGAAACTTGCCGAAAGAGCACGGGTCATGAAATTCATTATTTGCGGGGCCGGACAGGTCGGCACCAGCATTGCACGCCATTTGGCTGCCGAAGAGAACGATGTCGTCGTGATCGACCAGTCGCCCGAACTGATCGGCAAAATCGGCGATTCGCTCGATGTGCAGGGGATCGTCGGCTTCGCGTCCCATCCCGAAGTCTTGGAACGGGCGGGGGCCGCCGACGCCGACATGCTGATCGCCGTCACCAAGGACGACGAAATCAATATGGTGGCCTGTCAGGTCGCCCATTCCTTGTTTAACGTGCCGACGAAGATCGCCCGCGTCCGGCATCAAAGCTATTTGGATCCGGCATGGGGCAATTTGTTCAGCCGCGATCACATGGCGATCGACGTGATTATTTCGCCCGAAATCGAAATCGCCCGCGCCATCGCCCGCCGCCTTCAAGCTCCGGGTTCCTTTGAAATGATTCCGCTGATTGACGGCAAGGTGCGGGTGATCGGCGTGCGTTGCGGCACGGATTGTCCGCTCATCAACACGCCGCTGCGGCAATTGACCGGCCTGTTTCCGGATCTCAACATCGCGATCCTCGTCATTTTGCGCCAAGGCCGGCCGCTTTTTGTCAGCGGCGAATCCCAGATGCTGGCTGGCGATGACGTCTACTTTGCGGTCGATAGTGACCACGTGTCGCGGGTGATGGCGGCATTTGGACATGAAGAGCCCGAGGCGCGCCGGGTGGTCATCGTCGGTGCGGGCAATATCGGCATTTTCCTCGCCCAATCGATCGAAGCTAGCCAGCCGGGTGCCAATGTGAAGGTCGTCGAATCGAATCGGACGGCGGCGGAGCGAGCCAGCCAAGCGCTGTCACGGACCACGGTCTTGGTCGGCGATGTGCTCGACTCCGATATTCTTGCCGAGGCGAATGTGAATAACGCCGAAACCATCGTCCTCGTCACCAACGACGATGAGGTCAATGTGCTTGCTGCGCTGCTTGCGAAGCGCCAGGGATGCCGGCGGGCGGTGGCGCTGATCAACAATCCGGTGTTTGGGCCGCTGATTACGAATCTCGGTATCGATGTCGCGGTCAGTCCGCGGGCGATCACCGTTTCGACGATCCTTCAGCACGTCCGCCGCGGCCGCATCCGTTCCGTGCATTCCCTGGGGGAAGGCGTTGGCGAAGTCATCGAAGGCGATGCGCTTGAAACCTCGTCGCTGGTCGGCAATCCGCTCAAGGACATCGATCTTCCGACCGGTGTCGTCATCGGCGCCTTGGTGCGCGGCGAGGACGTGATCATCCCGCGGGGCGATACGGTGATCAAGACGGGGGACCGTATCGTGCTCTTTGCCGGGGCCGAGGCAGTGAAAAAGATTGAAAAAATGTTCTCGGTCAGGCTCGAATATTTCTAAGCAATCGGAAATCTCATGTCGCGCATCGCTTATGTGAACGGCCGCTACGTGCCGCACCGCCACGCCCAGGTCCATATCGAAGATCGCGGATTCCAATTCGCCGACGGCGTTTATGAAGTCGTCGGCGTTTCGAGCGGCAATTTGCTCGATGAAGAGCCGCATTGGGACCGGCTCGACCGGTCGCTGAAGGCGCTATCGATCGCTTGGCCGGTGGCGCGCGGCGCGCTGCGGCAGATCGTGCGTGAAGTGTTGCGGCGCAACGGCGTACGCAACGGCATCGTCTATCTTCAAGTCAATCGCGGCGTGGCACCCCGCGATCACGTCTTTCCCAAAGGTGTTGCGCCCTCTCTGGTGGTAACGGCAAAACGATCGAAGCCGGCGAGCGAGGCCGCTCAGCGCAAGGGCGTTGCCGTCATTACGATTCCCGATATCCGCTGGAAGCGCTGCGACATCAAGACCGTCGCCCTGCTGCCCAATGTGCTGGGCAAGCAGCAGGCGGCCGAAGCCGGCGTGTTTGAGGCCTTGATGGTCGGCGACGATGGCACCGTGACCGAGGGAACCTCGACCAATGTTTGGATCGTGACCGCGGCGGGGGAGCTTATCACCCGCAAAACCGATCAAACGATCTTAAGCGGCGTTACCCGCAACTCGTTGGTTAAAATCGCTCACGAAGCCCAAGTGAAACTGGTCGAGCGCCCATTCACCGTCGCCGAAGCCAAAGCCGCGCGCGAAGCCTTTTTGACCAGCACCACCGCCTATGTGACGCCGGTGGTGAAAATCGACGGCAGCCCCGTCGGCAAAGGCGCCCCCGGCCCCGTGACGCGCCGGCTTCAAGAACTCTACCGCGATTATGCAACAAGCGAGGGAGCCGCGGCTTGACGGGCCCGCGCCGGCCGCGGGCCATTCTCTTCGATTGGGATGATACCCTCGTCGATAATTGGGAATCAATTCACGCCGCGATGAACGCGACTCTTGCGGCGATGGGCAAACCGCCCTGGACGATCGAACAGACGAAATTCGAAGCGCGCCGGTCCTTGCGCAATAGTTTCCCGGAATTGTTCGGCGACCGCTGGGAGGAAGCGCGCGGCGTTTTTTATCGCCACTTCGCCGAAAACCATCTGCAATTTCTGAAGCCGCATCGCGGTGCGGAAGACGCCATTCACCGGCTCAAGAAATTGGGAATTTATCTTGCGGTGATCAGCAACAAAACCGGCGACTATCTGCGCCGGGAAGCCGCGCATCTCGGCTGGGGCGAACATTTCGGCGCGATCGTGGGTGCCACCGACGCCCCGGAAGACAAGCCGGCACCGGCTCCCGCTATTCAGGCCTTGGCCAAATCCGGGATTCTCGCCCGGCCCCCAGGTCTGGCTGGTAGGGGATGGCCAATCCGACATGGAATGTGCCCACCGCGCCCATTGCATCGCGGTGCTGCTCCGCAAAATGCCCCCCAAACCGAGGGAATTCGGCAATTATCCGCCAGTTTTCCATGTTCGAGGTTTTGCCGAACTGGAGGCTCTGGTCGTCGATTTGGAAGGTTAGAACGCCCGAGCCAGCCCCGCTTAGACTTTAAAATTCCGGCGTTTTTCTGTTATATTGGATCATTAGACTGGGGAGTTATGTGCTCACCTCAGCGGGCGGTCGCGATGCGAATAGACAAGCGGGAAACAGCAAGCGATCGGGGGGACAATAAAAAAATAATGGGGGTTATCCCATGTCGACGGAGAAATCACAAAACATTCAGGATGTTTTTCTCAATAACATCCGGAAAAACAAAACGGCAGTCACAATTTTTTTGGTCAATGGCGTGAAGCTTCAGGGAATTATCACGGCTTTCGATAATTTTTGCGTGCTGCTGCGCCGCGATGCGCAGTCGCAACTCGTTTACAAGCACGCGATCTCAACCGTCATGCCCGCTGGACCCATCCAGCTCTTCGAACCCTCTAAGGAGGGGGATGACGCTTAAGAACGGCGCCGCCGGCGCAAACGGCCACGCCGCCAATTCAACCGGGCGGGCGCTCGTGGTCTGCCCGCTGCTCCGTCGCAGCGCCGACGAGCGCGATACTGAGGCCAAGCTCGCCGAAGCGACGGGCCTTGCCGCCGCCATTCGCCTGGATGTCGTCGACGCCGAAGCGGTGCGCCTCGACCATCCGAAGCCGGCAACCCTGCTCGGCAAGGGTGCGGTGGACAGGCTCGGCCTCGCCATCGCGGACAACGATATCGGAATTGCCATCGTTGACGGAACGCTGTCGCCGGTCCAGCAGCGCAATCTTGAACGCGCCTGGAAGTGCAAGGTGATCGACCGCACCGGGCTCATTCTCGAGATCTTCGGCGACCGGGCGCGAACCAGCGAAGGCCGGCTGCAGGTCGAGCTGGCGTCGCTGACCTATCAAAAGAGCCGATTGGTCCGGTCCTGGACCCACTTGGAACGGCAACGCGGCGGTTTCGGTTTCTTGGGCGGACCCGGCGAATCCCAGATCGAATCCGATCGGCGGCAGATCGGCGACCGAATCATCCGTTTGAAGCGCGAGCTGCAGGACGTCAAGCGCACCCGCGGCCTGCATCGCGAGGCGCGAAAACGGGTGCCGTACCCGATCGTGGCACTCGTCGGCTACACCAACGCCGGCAAATCGACGCTGTTCAATCGGCTGACGGAATCGAAAATCTTCGTTCAGGATTTGCTGTTTGCGACCCTCGATCCCACCATGCGGGCGGTCAAATTGCCGGGTGGGCCGAAGGCGATTTTATCCGATACCGTCGGATTCCTTTCCGATCTCCCAACCGACCTTGTTGCCGCGTTCCGCGCAACCCTTGAAGAAGTGCAAGCCGCCGATATCATCGTTCACGTCCGCGACGTCGCTCATCCCGATACCGAAAGCCAGAAGCAGGACGTGGAAGAAGTCTTGCGCGACTTAGGCTTGAGTGCCGCAGTCGATGCCGGAATGATCGAGGCGTTGAACAAGATCGATCTCTTGGACAAACCGACGCGAACCCATCTCGCCAATCAGGCGGCGCGCAATCCGAACGAGATTCTCATTTCGGCGGCGACGGGCGAGGGGGTCGATCATCTGATGAAGGCGATTGCGGCTCGCGTCCAAAGTCCTCGGAACATCGTCGAGCTTTCGGTGGATCTGGCGGACGGTGCGGCGATCGCCTGGCTCTATCGCCACGGCCAAGTCCTCAGCCGCCGCGACGATCAAGAATTCGCCCATATCCGCGTCGGCCTGCTTCCCGCCGATGTCGCGAAGTTCGAGAACAAGCGGATGCATTAGGGCCCAAACCGCTTCCGCTCAAGGCCTAGACGTCGTGAGAACTCTCGCAACACGGTGATCAGGCTCGAGGTATCGAATTGCCCGCCGCCTTTGGCCTGCACCCGAGCATAGAATTGATCGACTAAGGCGGTGACCGGAATGGCAGCACCACAGGCCCGCGCTTCGTCCAAGCACATGGCGATGTCTTTTCGCATCCAATCGACGGCAAAGCCGAAATCGAAGCGGTTCTCGATCATCGTCTTGGCGCGGTTGTCCATTTGCCAGGATTGGGCGGCGCCCTTTGAAATCACATCGACCGCCAGCTTGGCGTCCAGCCCGGTTTTCACCGCGAAATTGAGACCCTCGGCGAGGCCCTGAATGAGGCCGGCGATGCAAATCTGATTGACCATCTTGGTGAGTTGGCCGGAGCCGGATGGACCCATCAGGGTCACCGCCTTGGCATAAGCCGAAATGACCGGCCGCGCCTTTTCGAAAGGCGCCTCATCGCCGCCGGCCATGATGGTGAGCGCGCCGTTCTCGGCGCCGGATTGGCCGCCGGAAACCGGGGCATCGAGGAAATGAATCCCGCCTTCACGGGCTATGCCTGCGAGTTCCCGGGCAATCTTAGCCGAAGCCGTCGTGTGATCGGTCAGAACCGCGTCGGGAGTCATCCCGGCGAAAGCCCCCTCCTCGCCGAGCACGACCTGGCGGAGATCGTCGTCATTGCCCACACAGACGAATACGAATCCGGCACCCCGAGCCGCCTCGGCGGCTGTGGCGGCGGTGCGGCCGGAATAATTCTTGGCCCAGGCCTCGGCGACCGAAGGGGTGCGATTGAAAACCGTGACTTGGTGGCCGGCGCGGGCGAGATGCCCGGCCATGGGAAAGCCCATGGTTCCCAATCCGATGAAAGCGACGGTCTCGGTCATGGCGGCTCCCGGCCTAAGATTTGGGGTATTAAAATTTGGAGGCGCTTTGATACTGCATTTAGGTGCAACGCACAAAGGGCACGGCAAACCGGTTCGTCAATTTCTGAAACGAAACGCTATTCCGCCTTCTTTGCCCGCTGCCACAGGGCTTCCATCTCGTCTAGGCTGGCTTGATCCGGCCGCCGGCCGGATTTGGCCAATTCGGCTTCGATGATCCGGAAGCGGCGCTCGAATTTGGCATTAGTCCCGCGGAGCGCTTGGTCCGCGTCATGGCCGAGATGGCGCGCCAGATTGACCAGGGCGAACAGCAGATCGCCCAGCTCGTCCTCGGTCCGCGGATCGGGTTTTGATCCGGCTTTCAGCCCAGTCTTCATCAACTCCGTGCGCAGCTCGGCGATCTCCTCCTCGATCTTGTCGAGAACTTGCACGGCTTCCGGCCAGTCGAAACCGACCCGGGCCGCGCGTTTCTGGAGCTTCTCAGCGCGGGCGAGGGAGGGCAGGGCCAGCGGCACGCCGTCCAAGGCGCTGTGCTCGGCAATGGCGACAGCTTTTGCACTGCGCTCGGCCGCCTTGTGGTTTTCCCAGGCGCGGGTTTGGTCCTCCGCGGTTTCGATCTTGGCGTCGCCGAATACATGCGGGTGGCGGCGCTCCATCTTGTCGGCGATGTCGCGGGCAATATCGCCGAAGTCAAACCAGCCTTTTTCCCGGCCCATCTGGGCGTAGAACACCACCTGGAACAACAGATCGCCCAGCTCCTCGCGCAAGGCGGGCCGATCCTCGCGCTCGATCGCATCCGCCACCTCATAGGCTTCTTCGATGGTGTAAGGCGCTATGGTGCGAAAATCTTGCTCCTTGTCCCAGGGGCATCCCGATTGGGGATCGCGCAACCGAGCCATGATCTCAAGCAGCCGCGCCAGGGGATCGCGGCGTGAATCCGGTTTTGTCATCGAGGGTTCCGTGGTGGCTATGGCGGTCGAACCGAGATTAGCAGCTTCGGAAAACTGGGCAACGAGACCGGCCAGAGCTAATCACCGCCGCCGATAACCCGTCACCCGCAGCATCCATTCCACCGCCCGGGGAAAAAGGGCGTGCTGGATATAGAAGAGCCGCAACATGAGCGGCACCACGACCTGCCGGCGGTCTTGCTCGATTCCCCGCACCAGGGCCGCGGCGGCTTGCTGTGAGGTCAAGGTGGGAACGAGCTTGCCGATTTTCGGGGCCCGTTCTTCGCTTCCGGGATTGGCTTGCCAGTAGCCGGACTTGGTATGGCCGGCGACGAAATGCATCACCCGAAGCGAGGTGCCGTATAGGTCGGAGCGGAGCGATTCGGTGAAGCCCCGTAGCGCCCAGCGCGCGGCGGTATAGGCATTGGCGCCGGGCCAGGTGAATTGGGAGGCCGGCGAGTTCACGTTGACGATAATCCCCCGGTTCCGCCGGAGCATCTCCGGCAGGAAGGCGCGAGTGACATAGAAGGCGGCGAAATAGGGCAGGGCCATCATCGCCACCGCCTCTTCCGGGCTGGTCTCGTCGATGAACCGCCAAACCCCCGAGCCGGCATTGTTCACGAGGATGCCGGGAACCCCAACTTCGGATTTGACGGCTTCGGCAATCCGGGCAACCGCCTTCGGGTCGCCGAGGTCGACCGCATAGGCGGAGCCTATTCCGCCGGCCGCCCGGATTTCTGAAGTCAACTGATCGAGGGCGTCCTTGCGGCGGGCGAGTAGGACAACGCGCGCACCCCGGGCGGCCAACGCCTTGGCGGTCTCGGCCCCGATGCCGCTCGAGGCGCCGGTAACGATCGCGACTTCGCCATAGATTTGCATAAAGGCAGGGTATCACGACTTTCGATCGGTGACCGATCTGCCACGCGACTGGGCATCTGAGAATGTCGCATAATATATATTATGGAAAATATAAAAGATCGGAATTGCCGATCGTGTGTGATTGGATACGCCCGCATCCTCAATGCCTTAAAGACGTGTCTTTAAGTGCGCCGGAAGCTGCGGGAGGTCGGCGTTTCTGGTGTTCTGCGAAAATGGGGAAACAGCGGCGCGCTCTATCCGGTCTCGATCACCATGCCGTCGAAAGCCGGTTCGACACCCGACGGACAACGGTTGGCGACCTCGTCGTAATCGAGGCTCTGGTTCATATGGGTCAGCACGGCGCGTTTCGGTTTCACGTAGGTGATCCAGTCCAGGGCTTTGTCCAAATGGGCGTGGGTTGGATGGGGATCGAAACGGAGGCAATCGACGATCCACAAATCGAGATTCCCGAGGGCGGCGAATGACGCTCCCGGCAGATCCACGACATCGGTGGAATAAGCGATGTTTCCGATCCGGTAACCGGTGGTCGTGGTGAACCCGTGATCCTGTTCGAAGGGTCTGACCGGCACCGGCCCGACGGAAAACGGCTCGGTCACCTCATGGGGATTGAGAACCGGCTTATAGAAGCCGAACCCGGGATGGGCCGGCTCGAAGACGTAGCCAAAGCGTTCTCTGATTTCCCGCATGGTCTCGGGGCTGCCATAGGCATCGAGCGGCCGGTCGATCAGCCGGTTGACCGGCCGTAAATCGTCGATCCCGTTCAAATGATCGGCATGGGCATGGGTGAAAAGAACGGCGTCCAGTTTTGTGAGCCGCACGGCGAGAGCCTGCTGCCGCAAATCGGGTGAGGTGTCGACCAGGATGGCGGTCTCGCCCTCCTCCACCAGAATTGAAACCCGAAGCCGCCGGTTCTTCGGGTTCCGGGGATTGCACGCGCCCCAGTAGTCGCCGATGAGCGGCACGCCGCCGGACCCGCCGCATCCGAGAATTGTCACCCTCATGACGGGCTCCTCACCACGGCCTTCTCATCAAGGCCTGGGCGCCTTGGCGAACAGACGGAAGAAATTATTGGTCGTCGCCTGTGCCAATTCTTCCGGCGAAATCCCCTTGAGCTTGGCAAGATGGGCCGCGGTGTGGACGACGAAGGCGGGTTCGTTCCGCTTGCCGCGATTGGGAATGGGCGCTAGATAGGGCGAATTGGTTTCGACCAAAATACGCTCTAAGGGCACACGGGCCGCAATCTCCCGCAATTCCTCGGCGTTCTTGAAGGTGATGATCCCGGAAAAGGAAATATAGAAGCCGAGATCGAGGGCGCCTTCGGCGAGCAGGCGAGTTCCGGTGAAGCAATGAATGAGACCGGTGAGGCCTCCCTTTGCCGATTGCGCGGCGAGCAGCTCGACCGTATCGGAATTGGCGTCGCGGCTGTGCACGACGATGGGTAAGCCGGTATCGCGCGCGGCCTCCATATGGGCGGTGAAGGCGGCGCGCTGATTGTCGCGGCTGCTGTGGCCGTAATAATAGTCGAGGCCGGATTTGCCCAAGCCGACGACCTTGGGGTGCCGGCAGAGTTCGGCCAGTGTTCTTGGATCCTTCGCCCCCTCCTCTTTGTCCGCTTCGTGGGGATGCACCCCAACCGTGCAGAAAACATCGGGATAAGAATCCGCCACCTCGCGCACGCCCGCAAAGGTGCTGAGCTTTGTGGAGATCGTGAGCATCGCTCTGACCCCGGCGTTGCGGGCGCGCGCCACCACATCATCGCGCTCGGACGCAAAGTCGGGAAAATCGAGATGGCAATGGCTATCGACCAGCATGGTCTTCGGTCACCCAGAATTATTGCGATCCTGGCGCGAACATATCGCCGGAACCGCATGCGTCAAGGCGGTTATGCCTTAGTGGCCGCAACCCGACCGCCATTGCCGATTATCGATCGGAATTGGATTCCGATTCCGGCGCCGGTTCGCTTTCGACATAGCGCGGAAAAACGCCTTCCGGCTTCGGCAGCGGCGTGCCGGAGGAGAGACGGTAGGCGGGATCGAGATGCGACAGCTTGCGGCGCTCCTGAAGCACCGCAAGCTGATCGAGAATTTTGGCGGACGCCGCCGGCACGAAAGGCTGGGTCAAAATGGCGACGTGGCGGATCGTCTCCGCCAGCACGTAAAGTACCGTTCCCATGCGCTTGGCATCGGTTTTCTTCAGCGCCCAGGGCGCTTGCTCGTCCACATAGCGATTGCCGGCTCTGATCACCGCCCAGATCTGATCGAGGACGTCGTTGAAGGCTTGGGCACTCATCGCCCGGCGCAAGGAATTGAGCGACTTGGGCACCGCCGTCAGCATCGCTTCGTCTTCCGGCGTGAAGGTTCCGAATTCGGGAATTTGCGCGCCGCAATTCTTGTTGATCATCGACAGCACGCGCTGCACCAGATTGCCGTAGTCGTTGGCAAGATCGCTGTTGGTGCGATGGATCATGGCACGATGGGAAAAATCGCCGTCGAGCCCGAACGGCACCTCGCGCATCAAGAAATAGCGCACCGGATCGAGTCCGTATCGTTCGACCAAGGCGAAGGGATCGATGATGTTGCCGACGGATTTTGAGATCTTCTGCCCCTCATTGGTCCACCAGCCATGGGCAAAGACCCGCTTGGCCGGCTTGAGGCCCGCGGCCATCAGAAAGGCCGGCCAATACACGGCGTGGAAGCGCAAAATATCTTTCCCCACCATGTGAAGATTGGCAGGCCAAAAGGTCGAGAATGTCTCGCCCTGAATTTCCGGATAGCCGACGGCGGTGATGTAGTTGCCGAGCGCGTCGAGCCATACGTACATAATGTGGTCGGGATCGTCGGGAACCGGGATTCCCCATTTGAAGGTGGTGCGCGAGATTGACAGATCGCGCAAGCCGGATTTGACGAAGCTGATGACTTCGTTCCGCCGCGATTCCGGTCCGATGCAATCGGGATTGTCCGCGTAGAATTTCAACAGCGGCTCTTGCCATTTCGAGAGATCGAAGAAATAGCTGGGCTCTTCCACCCATTCGACTTCGGCGCCGGAGGGCGCCAATTTCTTGCCGCTAGAGCCGACAGCGAGTTCCGATTCGGCGTAGAACGCTTCGTCGCGCACGGCGTACCAGCCGGCATAGCTGCCGCGATAAATATGCCCGCGGGTCGCCATTTCGCGCCACAGCGCCTGAATCGCGAGCTTATGCCGCGGCTCGGTGGTGCGGATGAAATCGTCATTGCTGAAGTTCATGATCTTGGTCAGCCGGCGGAAATTCTGCGAAACCTCGTCGGCAAAGCTTTGCGGGTCCTTGCCGGCGAGGGCCGCCGCTTTCTCCACTTTTTGCCCGTGCTCGTCGGTGCCGGTCAGGAACATGACGCGGCGTCCGTCGAGCCTCATGAACCGCGCCAGCACGTCGCAAGCCAGCGTCGTATACGCATGGCCGATATGCGGCGCATCGTTCACGTAATAGATCGGCGTGGTGATGAAAAACGGTTTGGACATTCCTACCCGCTTGGCCTGCCGTGATGGATTCGCCGCACCGAATGTGGAATCCAGCCTTAAGATCGCGGATTTCAGATTTTAGGTTAAGGTGTTCTCGAAGGCGAGAAAGGCGCTCAACCCCACCTGCTTGCGCTCCAGATTGACGCTTTCCGCCCGGGCGAAAAGCCGGCCCGCTTTTTCCCACAGCTCGACCAGACGATCAAGGCTGCCCGCCGAAGCAATGCGGGCGAGTGCGGCCGCTTCTCCCGGAACGATCTCTTGCGTGTTGCCCGATGCGGCGCCGCGAACAGCGCGGGCCAGCCACCAGAGGTAAAGCGAGGCGGCGGTCCGAAACCCTTCTTCGTCCCTCCCGGTCTTTTCCCAGAACTTGGCAATGGCGGTTCCGTTCCCCTTCGCGATCAGGGTCATCATCTCCTTATAGAGTTCGAGACCGCCATGGCTGGCAAGGGTCAATGCCTTGCCCGGTGATCCCTCGGCGAGTTCGGCGATCGACAGCCGGTCCGCTTGCGATAATTCGGGCAGATAGCGGGCCAACAGCCCATCCATTTGCTGTGCGCCGAGGGGATGCAAGACGAGCTTGCGGCAGCGCGACCGGATGGTGGCCGGGACCCGGCCCGGCGCGTGGCAAACGAGAAGCAGCACCGCTTGCGCCGGCGGTTCTTCCAAAATCTTCAGAAGCGCGTTGGCGGCATTGCGATTTATCGCGTCGACGCTGTCGACGACCACCACGCGATAACCGCCTTCGGCGGGGGTCATGTGCAGGAAACTCGAGACACCGCGCACGTCCTCGACCACGATTTCGCTGCGCATCTTGCCGGTGTCGGGATTGCGGCCGATGCTGACGGTCAGCAAGTCGGCGTGACCTCCCGCGGCGACCCGTTTGAAGACGGCGTTGGTGGGATCGAGATCGAGTTCACTTGCTACGCCAAATAGCCCGGCAGTGGGTGCGGCACCGGCGAGCAAATAGCGCGCAAAGCGGAAGGCCAGGGTCGCCTTCCCGATTCCTTCCGGTCCGCAGAACAACCAGGCATGAGGCATCCGGCCCGACCGCAAGGAGTAGAGGAGTGCGGTTTCCGCCGTCTCGTGGCCGATGAGGTCCGGATTGGCACGCGGCTCCGGCCAGGTTTTTTCGTCGTCGCTCACGGAATGCTCACGGAAGTTTCAATTTCAGACGCGATCGTACCACGTCGCGGATCGCGCTTTCGACTTCGGGAACGGGCCGCCAGGCATTGACGACCGCGCAGCGTTGGGGTTCGCGTTTGGCGATTTCGAGAAAGCCTTTTCGCAGCCGCTCGTGAAAACCGCTGCCCATGCGTTCGTAGCGCGCGCTGCCCCCCCGTGCGTTCGCGCGTCTCAATCCCTCCTCCACCGGCACGTCGAGGATGATCGTCAGATCGGGGTTGCGGCCGCCGGTTGCGATCTTGTTCAGCGTTGCGATGGTTTCGCCGTCGAGCCCGAGCCCGTATCCTTGATAAGCCAGCGTCGAATCCGCGAAGCGGTCGGAAATCACGAAACGCCCGGAGCGCAATGCCGGTTCGACGGTATTGGCAAGGTGATCGCGCCGGGCGGCGCAATGAAGCATCGCTTCGGTCAGGGCATCCCAGCGATGGGCTTCGCCATCGACCAGAAGGGCGCGGATTTCTTCGCCGCCCGGCGATCCGCCGGGTTCTCGGGTGGTGATGACGTCAAGGCCGCCGGCACGGAGCCATTCGGCAAGAAGGCGGATTTGCGTCGATTTGCCGGCGCCCTCTCCCCCTTCGAGCGTGATGAATTGGGACACTAATGCGCCGCTCCTGGAAAACCCGGCGGTCGCGCGGCGATCACTTTGTCTGGCCCCAGATGACGTGTTCGAGCGCCGCGGTGATGCGGCCTGTGAAGCCGAGGGTGCCGACGTCCGCACCGGCGACGAGCGGGATCTGTATCGGATCGATGTCAGGTGCCGTAACCACGAGTTTCGCGATCGGCGCGCCTTTGGCGATGGGCGCCGGGATGGGGCCGTCGTATGAAACGGTAACTTTCATCCCTCGGCGCGCCTTGCGCGGCAAGGTGACGACCACGTTCGATGGCACGACCAAAGGCACTGTCGGCGCATTGCCGAGCCAGACCTCGGCGTCGCTTATCGTGTCGCCGGCCTTGAGCAAGGCGTAATTGTTGTACTCGTTGAAACCCCAATCGATGAGCTTTTCGGATTCCTCGGCGCGGAATTTCATGGTTTCCATGCCGTTGAGGACGACGATGAGCCGCCGGTCTCCGCGCTTGGCAGAGCCTACTTCTCCATATCCCCCCTCATCGGTGTGACCGGTCTTCAGGCCGTCGGCTCCCAGATTCTTGTAAAGGAGGGGATTGCGGTTGCCCTGTTTGATTCCGTTATAGGTGAAGTCGATCTCGCTGAAATAGCGATAGTACTCGGGAAAGTCGGCGATGAGGTGGCGCGCCAGGATGGCGAGGTCGCGCGCCGTCATCAGATGCCCGGGATCGGGCCAGCCGGTGGCATTCTTGAACGTCGAATTCGTTAAGCCGATCTGCTTTGCCGTATGATTCATCTGATCGACGAAGGCGTCTTCGCTTCCGGCGATGCCTTCGGCGACGACGATGCAGGCGTCGTTGCCGGACTGAATTGCGATCCCGCGGACTAAATCCTCGACCTTCACCTTGCCGCCGTTAGGGACGAACATCTTGCTGCCGCCCATCTTCCACGCCTTGTCGCTGACCGGCAGTTCGTCATCGAGTTTGACGCTTCCGCTCTTCAGGTGATCGAAGAGCACGTAGAGCGTCATCAGCTTGCTCATGGACGACGGATGCATTTGCTCGTCGGCGCTCTTTTCCAGCAGGACGGCGCCGGTGTCGTAATCGACAATGAAGGCTTGTTTGGCTTCCGTTTCGATCGCCCGCGCCGGACCGGCCAGCAGGACGAGGGTGAGCAGCCCGGCGGCGGAAGTGCGAAAAATACCGGGAACAAAATCGATTGCGAGCCTATGGATCATCGTTTCCTTCTTGCTTTGCAGGCGTTCGGGCGCGGCTTCGGGGCGCTATTCGGCAACGATCAATTCCGCGTTCTTATAGCCCGCCTTGATGATTCGCTCCAACAGCTGATCGGCGGCGCCGACATTATTAAGCGGTCCCAGCCGCACCCGGAACAATTGTTGATTGTTGACCAAGACCGGCGAAATCTTGGCATCGCCAAGGGTCGATAATTGGGCACGCAAACGATTGGCATTGTCGAACTGGCTGAACGCGCCGGCCTGAACATAGACATTGGTCGGCCCGGGCGCGACTTGGGTGACGACCGGTGGCGGCGCTTTGACGGCCGTCGGCGGCGGATCCGCCGCCGCCTGGAGGAGCGGAGCTGGTTTCGCCGGAGCCGGAGAGGGAGCGGCGGGCGGCGGGCTTGCCGCGGCCGATTGCCCAGGCGGCGGCAAGGTTTGGGCTTCGACAGGGGCCCGCGGCGCCGCAATGACGGCGGGTGCCGGCACGGCCTCGTTCGAATCGTGCGGCAGGGATAGAGCCAGCTGCCGGCTTTGATCGGCCTCCACCTCGACCCGAACCTTGGCGGTTCCGGCCTGCTCGAAGCCTAAAAGCTGCGCCGCGCGGCGCGAAAGGTCGATAATCCGTGCGTTCACGAACGGTCCGCGATCGTTGATTTGCACCATGATCGATCGGCCGTTGTCCAAATTGGTGACGCGGGCAATAGTCGGCAGCGGCAGGGTCTTGTGCGCGCCGGTTACCTCGTTCATGTCGAAGACTTCGCCGTTCGCCGTGAGCTTGCCGTGGAAATCCGGCCCATACCACGAAGCGATGCCGGTCGCGACGTAACTGTAGTCCGCACCGGGGTAATACCAAACGCCGTCCACCTGATAGGGCTTGCCCACCTTATAGACCGGAGACGACTTCGCCGCCGGAGTCGAAGCCTTGGCGATTTCTTTGGTGGTATTGGCGACGATTTCGGTTTCCGCGCAGGAGTCCAGCATGAGCGCCGACGCGGCAATCAGACAGGGCGCGATCCAGCGCCTAGAAGCGAGCATGCGGCTCCCCCGCAGGCGAAATCGACGCAAGCTTATTCATCATCCAGCTTATCGGCAAGCGTGCCCACCGTAACGGCGAACAGGAATGCCGGATTCCAGGTCAGCAATACGCGGAAATTGTCGTAGACGAGATAGGCCTTGCCGTCCCGCCCATCGGGCAGGATGAGTGCCGCCTCGAGATCGCGGCCGGGCAACGGTCCCCCGTCGGCGCGGCGTACGCCAAGCTTCTGCCATTCGCTCAGCTTCTTGCGCAGCTTCTCGTGATCGCTTTGTTTGTCGAAGGGGTCGGCCAGGGAGGCGTCGAAATCCGGCGGCAGCTGAACCTCACGGCCCCAAGTTTGGTCGCCTTTCCATCCCGACTGGGAAAGGTAATTGGCGGCCGATGCGAAGATGTCCGCCTTGTCGGTCCAGATGTCGCGTTTGCCGTCGCCGTCGCCGTCGACCGCATATTTGAAGAACACCGACGGCATGAACTGGCTCTGTCCCATGGCACCCGCCCACGACCCGGTCATGTCGGCAAGCTTGATATCGCCTTCATCCAGAATCTCAAGGGCGAAGAACAACTCCTCACGAAACTTGTCCTTGCGCCGATCGTCATAGGCGAGCGTCACGAGCGCCTGAATGACCCCGAAACCACCGGTATAGCGCCCATACTTGGTTTCTATCCCCCACAACGCCACGACGAAGCGCGGCTGAACTCCGTATTTTTTGTAATCGCGTTCGAGCAGGGCCCGGTTCTCTTTGAGCAGTTGTTGCCCTTGTGAAACCAAGTCCTCGGTGACCCGCTTATTTAAGTATTGATCCAGGGTCTGGGTGAATTCGGGCTGTGTACGATCGCGCTCAATCACGCTTTCGATCGGTGTGACATCGGCAAGGGCGGTATCGACGGTATTTTGCGAAATCCCCCGCGACAGCGCTTCGGCGCGCAGATCGGCAAGCCAGGCGGCAAAGGCGCCATTGTCGGGTGGGGTAACGTCATCGGCCAAGACAGTCCCGGCCCAAAGCAAAGCCAGCAAACCGCACAGCGCACGGGCAAGTCGGATCGGAAGGTTCACAGTCGACCGGCGATTTCAATCACAGCGGCGATTTTTGACACAGGAAGACGATTCCCGCAACGCGCTCTCTTCCGAAGCCCTCCCTAGAAGTCGATTAGTGAGCGGCATCGGCCGCATCGGGATTCTGCGGCGCACCGCCTTGATTGCACAAAGGCGGCGTTCCGATGAGCCCCCAACCGAAAGTATCGTCTTTGCCGGGCGGACCGAGATCGACTGCTTCGTGACTCAGGAGTTCGCGAATGCGTTCGGCCGAAGGTGCCCGCCCTGCCGCCATTTCGGTCGCAATGACGCTCGTCAAATAGGGCACCGCGAACGACGTTCCGCTTTGGAACCGGCCTCCCCCCGGCACCGCGGTCCAGATTTGGACGCCCGGCGCTGCAAAGGCGACATAGGAACCGCGGTTCGCGTAAGAATAAATGAAGTCGTTGGCGTCGACGGCGGTAACCCCGATGGCCTGGGCATAGGCCGCCGGATAGGCCGGTCGGTCGGTTGTGCCCCAATTGCCGACCGCGGCCACGAGGACCATGCCGCGGGCCCCTGCTTGCTCGACCACATGGTGCATCAGCTGATTGTCGGCGCCCGCCATGCTGAGATTGACCACCTGTACTTTCTCGGCGGTCAACCAGTCGAGGGCGCGCAGAAGCGCGACCACATCGGCCATTTCGGCGCCCTGATCGTTGAAGGTGAATATATTTCCGGCCAGCAGCTCCGCCCCCGGCAAGAGACCGCCGAAGCCGTCCTTTCCCGGCTTGCCGACCAGCATCGCGGCGATGGAAGTTCCATGATCGGCCGGTGCCGGTGTGCGCGACGGCAGAATGAAGGATCGGTAGACGATTTTCTGTCCGGCCAAGGCGCGATGGGTCACATCGACCGGCGTATCGACCATGCCGATCTTGATGCCGGTGCCGCAGCTTGGATCGAGATCGCTCCAGCCGATGATCGCCCGCGTTTGACTCGCCATCGCCGCAGCGGCGGGTCCAGCACTTTGCTCATAGAGGTGATCGGCATCGACAAGCAACCCCCGGAATTCCTGCCGCAGCTGGGCTATCGCGTCGCGGACACTGATTTTATCGGGGGTGTGGACGCGCCAGACGTCCATCGCCAGGGCCTTGAGCGGCACCTTTTGGAGGACGTGGAAGCCTTCGAACCTGACCGTATCCTCGAAATTTGCCGGGGGATTGCCGATCAGCACCTGATCCGGCTCGAACCATTTGTCGGGGTCGAAGTTCTCGGGGGACGCCGTGTCGGACGCTTGTCCGGATTGGATCTGGCCGGACGCGCGCGGCGTTTCGGGCGGCACGTCGTGCAATTTCCTTAGACGGCCGCCGCTGTCGTAATCGAGAATCGACAATTCGGCGCCGACCGACGATCCCGTCGCGAGGACGGTAATCGCGGCGACGGTCGCAATTTGCAGAATGGCGGCGATCGGCCGATGACTCATACCGCTGCTCTCCGAAGCCCGTCTTCCGGCAATTCGATCAAGCGTTCGGCGGGCAGCCGCACCGTCACCGTCGTTCCGACGCCGAGCTGGCTTTCCAATTTGAGCGTGCCGCCATGGGCCTCTGCCATTGCCTTGGCCAGCGGAAGGCCGAGCCCAGTGCCTTCGTATTTACGCCCCAACCGGCTATCCACTTGCCCGAATGGCATCATCGCCTTCGGGATGTCTTCGCTGGCAATGCCAATGCCGGTGTCTTCGACCACAACGGACAAACCGCCATCCGGCGTTCGATGGGCGGAGACCGTCACCTTGCCGTTGGGGGGCGTGAATTTTACGGCGTTGGCGACAAGGTTCAGCAGGAGCTGGCGAAGCAACCGCTTGTCGCCGCGCAGGCGGAAGGGTGGCCCGCCGACCCGCACGGCGAGCGCCACTTGATTTTCCAAGGCGTGTTGGCGCACCAAGCGCAGCGTGACATCGACGAGAGGTTCGATGTCCAGGAATTCCTCGTGCAAGACCAATTTGCCCGATTCAATTTTGGAGATATCGAGAATGTCGTTGATGATCTCCAGCAGATGCTCACCGCTGTTTTGAATATCCGCGGCATAGCCGCGATAGCGTTCGAAGTCATTCGGACCGAAAGTGCCTTCGGCAATGATCTGCGAAAATCCAATGATGGCGTTCAAGGGCGTACGCAGTTCGTGACTGACCGCGGCAAGGAATTGCGCCTTGCTCTTGCTCGACTGCTCGGCTTCCATCTGTGCGCGCTGGATTTCGGTATGCCGCTGGGCGAGCCGGTCGGCGGCGGCACCCATCAGCAATCGGACAGCCCCGATGCCGCGATAGGTGCCGTTTTGGGTCACGATAAATCCAGCGGCGAAGGCGTTGGAGCGACTGGATGCGACCCTGTCGATCAATTTTTCAAAATCGCAGCTCGCGTCGATAATGAGAGGCTGGCGAATCATAATTTTTACGACCGGCTCATCCGCCGCCGCGGCGACCGCGAACCGGTCGGAAAGCGCCGCGAACAACTCGCTGCGGGTCACGAGGCCGACGATTCGGGAGCCGTCGACAACGGCGAGCGCCGGCAGTTCGGGGTTTTCGGAAAAGATGCCGGACGCTTCCGCGCAGGTCGATTGCGGGCCAAGGGGCGGCGCCGGCGTCGTCCAGTCGTTCAGCGGCGTCTCGCCGGCAAATTCGGCGTAGCCTGGTGTGGCGGAACGGGCAGGAATCATGGCCTTTAGGAATGGCTGGAAACACCCTCGATTAGACAGCAAATAGGTATACGGTTTGTTAAACGGGCTTAACCGGCCGGACGGACCGCCGGCGGCCGATAAAGGCTCGAAAATTGAAGGCTATGGAGTGAAAAGCCGGGCGGCACCGGTCTATAGGCCGCCTGGGTAATGCCGGCGCATGCATCCATCAACCAGGGAGACCCCGCATGAGGAACAAATCCATATCTGCGATGCAGCATTGTCTCGTTTTTGTCACGGCCGTAACGTTGGCGGCCTCAACGCTGGCGGCCTGGCCGGCGTGGGCGGCCGACGCCGCCAAGGAAGCGGCGACCGCGGCACAGCATGCAGGACTTGCCGCCCAGGCGACGATCATCGATACGGTTCACGCGCATCTGCATCATACCGTGAATTGTCTGGTCGGGCCGAAAGGCGAAGGTTTCGACGCAAAGCAAATGAATCCCTGCGACGGCATGGGTAGCGGCGCCATTCCGGACACCGCGGACGCCGTAAAAAAGAAGACGTTGAGCGACGGCTTGCAGAAAGCCATGGCGGGTCTCGCCTCGAACGATCTGACCGAGGCGAAAAAAGACGCCGCGGAATCCGCGGCGGCTCTCAAGGGTGCGATGTAGCCACCCAATTGCACGGCGCGCGACCGGGAACGCGATCAGGAAAATGTCCGATGACCGAAATGGCCGCGACGACGACCGATCGGTCGTTGCGGCCAATATCGGCGCCGCGATCGTCGTCTTGCTGTTGATTCTCGGCGCCTATTGGTTGATCGAAAGCTTCGCCGCGAATCGGAAGGTTCAAGATTGCTTTTTGTCCGGCCGCCACGATTGCGTGCCGATTGACGAGAACCGCAACGGATGATTTCGCGCTGATCTATGGTGGCCATTGTTTCCGACTGGAAAAATTCTAAAAATACAACCAACTTATAATATTTCACGCAACCGATTTCTTAGCTGGTCCGCCAGCGCTGGCGCCGTTAGATTATCTGCCGCTCTGTCTGCGCTTCGGGGGATGCCAGTGTCGGAGATTAAATGGGAGATTGATCATCATCGCCGTTTGCTGACCATTCGTTACGTTGGGGACGTGACCGGAGAGATGGCGATTTCGCAGATTCCGGAAATCTGGCGCTGGCACCCGGAAGTTCTTACCTATAATTGCCTCATCGACCAAACGCTGTATACAGGCTCAATCGGAATTGACGACGTGAGAGAAATTTCGAACCGGTGGTATGAATTTGCCAACGGAAAAAACGATAGCGGCAAACGCACCGCCATTGTTTCGCGCGACGAATGGACGGACCAGGTCGTCAAGGCTATCGCCGTCCATTTCAAAACGCACGGTTTCGCGACCTTCAACACCTGCGAACAGGCATTGATTTGGCTGGCTGAAGGCGGCGTGGAAAATGCGGCGGCATCACGGGCAGCGGGTCGAACCGCATAAAGGCGCCGACGCTCGCTGTCCGGCTTTTATCGGAGTTCGGTAATCCGCTTGAAAGCCTCGGGATACTCCCGGACCGACGTGGTGATGTCCGATCCGAAAATGACCACGAGGTCTTCGGCCTGGACCTTTCGGGCGATGATCCGCGCCGCGCCCGGCTGGTCGATGCGCCTACGATGCAATCGGGCCGCACCCCTGCGGCAACCAGCGCTTGGATCAAGCCCTCGGCAATTTCTCCGGAGCGCTTTCCACGCAAGTATTCCGGCCGTTCGTAGCACACATAAAAATCGAAATGGCCGGCAACGGCCGACGCGGCTTCCGGCCAACGCCTATCCGGCCGGTTCCCAATACCCGTCAACGCGCAGATCCGTCGGCCAGCCGCGGGTATTTTATCAATGGCGGCGGTAACGGTTTCGAACGCCGGCGCCTCTACGGCGCGGTCAAATAGCACCCGCATCGGAAAACCGTCGACAAAACTGAATCGGCCGTAAGATTGTTCCACGGAATTGCCGTAACGCCGTAGTCCGTCGGCGATCGTCTCCAATGAGAGTCCGAATCCGAACGCTAACCCCGCCGCCGCCATCGCGTTGGCCATGTTGTGGCGAACGATTCCCTCCATACAGGACGGAAGTTCGTCGACCGCGACGAGGGGAATCGGCTCGGCGTCGCGCTCGAGTACGATGAATTCTCGATCGCCGTGGGCGCGCGCAAAGATCGCCGTGTCTTGGCCGCGAACGTAAAGCTGATCCGCGGAAATCTCGCCGCGGACTGAAAAGAAAATCTTTCGGACCGAAGGAAAATCTCGCGCCATGCCGGCGCTTCTCGGGTCATCCGCGTTCAGCACGATGGCGCGCTTGGCCGCCTCCAAAACCTTCCGTTTGAGACGTGCCCTGTCGTCGAGCGTCTCGATGCCATCCATCTCGATTTGCTCGTGACCGATATTCAGAAGCGTGGCCACGTCGCAGGATTCGAGATACATGCCTCGCATTATCAACCCCCCGCGCGGTCTCGAGGACGGCGGCGGTTACCGTGGGGTCGCGAAGAACGGCCTCCGGGCCGAAAACAGCCGCCGCATCACCGCGGCCCATCATGGTGCCGCCGACAATGACGCCATCGGTCATGGCGGTACCGACGGTATGGCCGGCGCTATCCAGAATGCCGGAGAGCATCAACGCGGTGGTCGACTCGCCCTTCGTACCGGTAATCGCTGTTGGGATTCGACCGTTCTCGCCCGGCGGATAAACCGTTTCCAGAATTGGCCCGACCACATGGTGCTTGGGGTTGCCGAGCCAATGCGGCTGCAGGCCGACGACGGAATTCACCTCGCAGATCCCTCCCCCGAATCTCCCGCCAGGACCGCGAAATATCCGGCGACAGGAGGTCGACCCCCGCGACTTGAAGGCCGAGGGCTTTTGCCGCCTTGATCGCTGCTTCGGCATTGTCGGGATGAACCGCTTCCGTAACATCGACGGCCGTTCCGCCGGTCGCGATGTTGGCGGTCGCTCTCAGGCGAACGGTCGCGCCCTCGGCCGGTATGTTTTCGAGGGCGAAGCCCTGGCGGGACAGGACGCGCAAAGCTTCGCCGTCGATTTCGATCCGATTCATGATCTTGGCGAATCCGCGCCCTCGCCTCGGATCCTTGTTCGCTTCTTCGACAAGTTGGCCAATGGTGCGCCTTCCGTCGCCGATCACGGATGCGGGATGCCGGCGCGCGGCGGCGATCAGGCGTCCGGAAACCGCCGGGAGGCGATGATCGTCTCCCGGAAAGAAACTTTGGAGCAGGAATTGTCGGCGCTTAAGCGGCGCGGTCGCCAGCGCTTGCTGCAGTTCTTCGGCGTTTCGTAGTCCGGCAAAGACGTTGTCGCCTTTACTCCCGGCCACGGGCTTCAGCACGATCGGGTAGCCGATCTGCTGCGCGCTCCTCATCGCCGAATCGGCATCGGTGATGAGAGCCACCCGTCCGATGGGGAGTTGAACGGCACTAAGCATCACGCTCGTCAGAAGTTTATTGGCGGCCAGCTCCGGGGCGATCCCCAATTCGCCGCTTCGGAGCGTCTCACGGATTTACCGCTGCTTGTGGCCCTGCCCCAATTGAATATTGCTCGTGGTGTTTACGAGGCGAAACCACGGGATTCCTTTGCGCATCGCCGCCGCGACCATGGCGTGCGTCGACCGATCCAGGCCGGCGGCGTTCATGCGGTTCTCGATCTTGGCCAATATGGCGGTCGGCCTTTCCGTCGTAATCGGGCGTGTGCCGGCGAGGATGTCGGCAAGTCCGACCGCAAGCTGGCGTGAAACATTGCCAAGATGAGGATCCATGCAGGCAAACAACGCCGTCGCGCGGGTTTCATCGGTGCCGTCGGAATGGACGCCGAAAATTGGCGCCACGTGGTCATTCGAGCTTTGAATCTTCAGGGCGAGCGCCGCGGTCAAGCCGGCGGCATCGCGGCCCGAAAGATCCTCGCCAAGCCCCGGGAATTTCTCGTCGAGCGCTTCGATGAGCGCCGGCGGCAATGCGTCGGCGCGCCAGCCTTGCCGCCGCCAAGGTCGATCTCCATCGCCAAGACCGGCCGCTCGGCGTACCGATTGCGCCAATAATGATATTTGGTGCTGCGAAGAGTGATCACCGGGTCCGAACCGCTTGTCTGCCACGCAAGGCCGCGGAGTTTAAACAATTTCGAACAGGCGCGGCAGTCGGCCTGTCAATATGATGAGATGGTCCGCAAGATGGGGCGCGGGTCTCTTTAGCCGCTCGCGCGATTTTGACAGGCATCAAGCAGCGCAATTCAGACATTCAGCCGCCTCGGTCCGCTCACATGAGGATTCCCGCGCTCATAAAAACGCAAGCGCCGTTCGACCTCCCGCGAGATGCCGATGCGCGGGCCGGCGCCGATGCGGCCGACGGCGCGCACCGCCGTGCCGAGCCAAAGCGGCCCATTCCCGCACAAATCCGTGCCGTCGAATTTCCGGTCGATCCCGAACGCGGCGGCAAGACGGCCGGGGCCGCGCGCCAAATCCCGCAGCCGCATGGTGCCGCGACGGTGCTGCATCAATTCGATCCCCTCCAGGGGTTCGACGGCGCGCAGCAGAACGCCGGCGCCCACGCCATGGGATTCGCTTGATACGTTGAGCAAATACCAAACGCCGTAACCGAGATAGACGTAAGCGAAGCCGCGATCGAGGAAGAGCGAGCGGTTCCGCCGGGTCAAGCCGATGAAGCCGTGACCGCTCGCATCGCCGGGTGGATAGGCCTCGGTTTCGACGATGCGGCCGCTCATTCTTCCCTCGGCGCTGTCGTAAATCAGCGTCTTGCCGATGAGGAAACGCGCCAGCGCCGCCGTATCCCGCGGCAGGCTTCCGCGCCCAAGCCGCTTGATTTGAAGCCGCTTGCTTTGAATAAGATTGGCGGTAGCCGCCGGTCGTAATGGCATGGCAATTCGTTCCCGGCCAGAATCCAAAAGAAACACTCACTATAACAGAGGCGTAGCGGTGGCGTTCCGCCCCATGACGTACCGCGACCGGGCGACATTTTCCGTCCCGGGCTCCGCGGCCCCGGCTCCCAGATCCTGAAATTCCGGCGGGCCGCAACCCCCGGCCGCCTCTATGCTCTAGGGCCCGTCCGACGACAACAATAGAAGGCCCGAGAGACCGATAGCCGATCGTCATCGTGCGGCCGGTTGATAAGGGGGCGCCATGATTCCACTCAAAGTCTTGGCATGGGCGATCATGTTCGTCGAAGCCCACACCAACGATGCGCCGGCGGCTATTCTTCCCCAGATCGAATATCATGAACTCTCTTGTGGCGGCGGTCAGCGGATCGCCGGCCTCATCGATGCCAACGGGGTGACGGCCTCCGACCCCCAATGGAACAATTCAATTCCCGGTGGTACCGCGCTCGTTCACGAGATCGTCCATTGGGAGCAGTGGCGGGCCGGAAAATTCGCGGCGACCGCCGCGCTGCCTGCTCGAACAGGAAGCGTACCGGGTCGAACACGAATATTTCGCGTCTCGGGGAGTGCAGCAGCGATATTCGAACGACGCGGTGGTCGCGACCCATTGCTCGGTGGAGCGCTATTCGCGGCTGCTTGTTGCGAGGGAGTGAGCCAAAAACGCGGGCCTGCCGCAGTCTCCGGCCGCTTCATTGGTATGGCCATTACCGCGCTCCAGATTGCCATAGGGAGCCCGGATGGCTACTCTGGCGCTCGGAACCGGCGCTCGAAACTGGGGTTCTTTTAGGGAATATCGGTCGAACCGCTTTTCGCCAACTGCGAGGACAGACCATGCACGTTATCCGCCGCTTCCTGTCGTTCCTCTTAGTTTGCTGTGCCTTGGCGCTGCCGGCGCCTGGCCGCGCGCAGGTTGCCACCAGCATTTCGGTCAACGTCGCGCCGCCGCCCTTGCCGGTCTATTCCGAGCCGCCGCTGCCGGCCGACGGCTACATCTTCACGCCGGGCTATTGGGCCTGGGGGCCGAGCGGCTTTTACTGGGTGCCGGGGACCTGGGTGCTGCCGCCGTCGCTGGGCCTGCTCTGGACGCCGGGTTTTTGGGCGCTCGTCGACGGCGCCTATCTCTGGCACCCCGGTTATTGGGGACCGCATGTCGGCTTTTACGGCGGCATCAATTACGGCTTCGGCTATTTCGGCAAGGGCTATGAGGGCGGCTATTGGGAGCACGACCACTTCTTTTATAACAGCGCCATCCACAATTTCGGCTCGGTCCACGTCGCCAACGTCTACCGCAGAACCGTACCCAACGATCGCGGCGCGGGCCTGAGCTTCGTCGGCGGCCCGCACGGCACCGCCGCGCGGCCGGCTCCCGAGGAGGACGCCGCCTCGCGCGAGCCGCATGCGCCGCCGAGTGACCTCCAATCGCGGCACGAAAGCGCGGCCCGCGGCCTTCATCCCGCGCTGGCCTCGGTCAATCGCGGTCAGCCCCCGGTCGCGGCAACGCCAAAACCCGCGACCTTCACTGGTCGCGGCATCGTGAGCGCCAGGCGCGCCGGTCCGGGCGCAGCGCATCCGGCTGCCGCGCGGCCTGCGCCCGCAGCGAAATCGGGACCACCGCCCGGCCATGCGCCGGACGATCACGGCAAGCCGGAGCACTGATAGCGCCCCGCCGCGCGGCAGTTCGTATCGTTCCGCGCAACCCGGCGCGGAATGAATTCCCGCAGCGGCATGGGCGCGCTCATCGAACGCGAAATTATTGACGAATATGGAGTCCGAACAAAAATCTAGAAATCTAAATTGTCATGCGAGGACGTCGACCGTGTCCTCATTTGAATTCGGCTTGGTGTCGTTGTCGAGGTTCGATGGAGACTCGGTTGTTTGCGGCCCGGAGTTTTGCCGGTTTCTGGCATTGTTCCGGAGTTTGTTCCGTTGCGACCGCTGTTGCTGCGCCTTTTGAATCAATTCCTGGGTTGCCTGCTCGATCTCAAAGCGGGTCGGAGGAGCCTTCGGTGGGGCAACCGGTGGCGCCGGCGGCAGGGGCGGGAAAAGATGGATCTTCATCTCAACACCCTTCGATGGGCGGCTGCCATGACGGGGCAGCGGTTCCAAGTTTAGGCGAGCAAAAAGCAGGCCACCAAAACATCAAATCTTTTCAAGGCATTGGCGGGCGTATGCCGCTGACCCGTTTCGGCAGCTTGTGCCAGCAGGCAAAGGCTGCCGGGTCGTCGTCTGCCGGGACCGTCGGTCGCCGCGCGATGGACCGGGGGCGCCTCGGGCAATACCATGTTTCTCCCTTGTTCTTACTTCGCGCCGACGGTCGGCAAGAATGCTTCGCCCCTGCCGGATCCGAAAAGAAAACCTCGCCAGCATGAGCCGACCTATCAAAGAGCGATCGTAAAGCAACGCAGGGAGGCGGCAATCCGGCGGCAGTCGCCTCTTCCCCGCCCACGCCCGAATTGCTAAGGGACTGAAATTCTAGAATGGATGGGTGGCCGAGCGGTTTAAGGCACCGGTCTTGAAAGTCGCGCGGGCATGTGCCAGCGGATAACAGCGGGTGACAAAAGTACCCGATTTCATTGGATTTCCGGGCCTCACTTAACCTGGCGCGTATCAGGCAATAACAACCCATATCGCAGAGTTTGGGTCCAAAATTGGGTCCACCGAAAACGAAGATGCCGCGAGCGGGCGCATATATCGTCTCCGACCTTCCCGAAGGGCTGACTGAAATTCATTGCCCGAAGTGCAAGCAGCATGGCCGTTACCGGCGCGGCACGCTCCTTAGTCTCTTCGGCCCCGACGCAGCCCTGCCGGATGTCCTCCTGTCGCTAGCGGCGCGTCCGAGGCACAAGAATATGACCGATCCATGCGGCGCCATATGGAGCACGCCGCTCGGACGGACACCCGATTAGTCGTTTTGCTATAGTGTCGGGCGGGCGAAGGCAGGAAATTTCTGATGCAAGATAAACAGACCCCGCCTCTCGACTTGACGCCCGCGGCAGAGGTGCGTGAAAGCGAACTGCCTCTCGACTTGATGCCAGCGGCGGAAATGCGCGAGAGCGATCCGCTGCGCGAGATCAATTGGGGGAGGCTGATCTGGTTTCTCGTCATCGTCGCTACGGCTAGTTATCTCGTCGGGAATACTCAACCACCGCTCCTCATCATTAGCCTCGTCATGGCCGTGGCCGGTTGGGGCTACGCCATCTACTGGCTGTCTAAGCGGGCGTGGCGGCTCGTCACGGCCAAGCCGAAATCGCTGGCAGTATTGGCCGTCGTTATCGTGCTGATAAGTTTTGCGTCGCTCCACATCTACTATCCGCGATTTGGAATCATCTCGAACCTGATGATTGGAGAAATTTGGATTCAGGATGTTTTCTGCGGCACCCAAGACGACGAGGGGTGCGCCATTGTGATCCCATTCAAATGGATTTTTGTGTTGGCGGCGTTGATGGGTGGGGCCGGCTTTATCATACCGCCGAAGACGGGTTCCGGGCGGAAGCGCGAGTGATATACATGAGCGGGAAAAAAAACATCGCCGCGGCAAAGCCGAGAGCGATGGCGGGATGGTTATGAGGTAGCATAGGCGCTGCCTCGCAACGATGGTGAGTATTAGGTCATGGAACCAGACGAAAACCTAAAAACCGCAATCGACCACGAAGCCATCTTGAAAGAGATAGAGGTTTTGGCAAATGAGGCGGACAAAGTACGAGCGGCGTCCAAGACAGAATTGCCAGATTACGGGGATTATATACCGGAGGCGAAAAAGAGGATCAGCGGCTACAAGACTGCAATGAAAACCATGCGTGAAAAATTCGGATGGTCCTTGGACCAAGCCGACGAAGATGGGGGTGCTCTTCTGAAGCTGTTGAAAGAGCGTAGCCGCTATCAAAAGATAGGAGCGGGAACAATTTACAGGGCCGCGATACGCCAGCTTGAAAAGGCATCCGATCAATTGGTCGTGCATACGGGGCGCTACCACCAGCCCAAAAAAGGCGAGTGAGAACATCGTGTCTCACTCGCCCGTGAACACGTCGAAGTCTATCCCGTCTACAACGGGTGAGATCGTGCCGTGTCGCCGTAGGTTGTCCTTCCTGATTTTCTCCTGACGCTGTTGGCGTCCCTGGTTGCGGATCGCCGCCTGGACCAATTCATCGCGCCGCCGCTTTTCGTCGGGATCATTCGGATCGCTCATAATTCGCCTCCTCAGAACAGGTCAAAATCCAGGCCCTCAGCTATTGATGGTCCTCGGTTGCGATTGACGATCTTACTTCCCAACGGTGCCGGCCGAGCCGAGCGCAACATCATACATCCGATGCGCGTGGCCGACATCAGGTCATCGTTTGTCTTTACGATAATCCCCTCTTTCCGATGGTAGCCCGAGAATTCATCGAGCCATTCGGTAAGGCCGGCCGCGACCTTAAATCGGTCGCTCTTCATCCGCACCAAAAGCTCGGCCACGCCCGCCTCAGTCGAGTATCCGCCGCTTGCGAATTGAGCGTGTGTCGGGAGCATTTGCAGCCCTTCGTCGCGATAGAGCTTCCCAAGCTGTTCGCCGCTTCCTCTCTCGCGGGCGTTGCCATCGTGAGGCCAAGCGACCTTCACGTTCGCGGCAATTTGTTTCATGCGGCTGGCATGAACCGGCGGCGTCCCGCCCTTGATCTTGACCTCGGCCAAGGCGAAGACCGTATCGCTGTCCCTGTCATGGCCGAGTAAGACTGCGGCGAAAGGATGATCGATACCGAAGTCGAGGCCCCACACAAAGGACCAGTGTTTTGTATCGAGGGCGCCGAGCGTCCCATGAATGACTTCCCCATTGACCACGCGGAGCGGCACGAGCAAATCATTTATATCAACGTCCTCGAAAACGGCGCCGGAGCCTTGCATGGGTACGCCATCGGCCCGCGTCTTGCGTTGAAAGTCGGCATAGCTGGCAACCTGACGCGCGCGCTTCTCAGGATCGGCGAAGTGTCCCGCATCCTCAATCCGCATCCGAATGATGATACGGTCACGCATCGCTTCCGGTGATCGGTCGCGCGTGAAGCGCGGCAGGATCAAATTCATTCCGTTTAGCGGGGTGAAGGTGGAATAGGCCAAGCCTTCCGTTGCACCAAGACGAGCCAAGCCTTCGAGATAGTGTTCGACCGGCGGCTCCTCATCTGGCCAAATCCAATCGAGCGTCGCCCCTTGCCACTTGCTGCGGTCCTGGTCGTATGATTTGAACGCGATCTCACTGATCCCGCCCGAGACGTGCTTGACCTTGATGATGTCGAATGCGCCGCCGGCACCGTGCCCGAGAATTTTGCCGACGATAAGAGACTTCGGGATCATGCCGGTGCCGAATAGCGCGTCATCACCGGGAGGCCCACACAACTTGCGCTGGGAAATATCGCGAACCGCCACTGTACTTTCGCCGCAAGCCCAGCCGCGCGTCGGCCGATCCCAGCGCCGGCCCTGCCACCAATCGGGATAAAGCCCAGTCGCGAACACTGCCGCCATGTATGCGCCGATTTCCGACTTTCCCAACTGGTTGCCCGCTTGAAGGACAACCTCACGATAGTCCTTCGTTGCGTTCACGAACTCGATTTGCTTGGGATACGGCTGAAAGGACAGTAAGCGGTTCTCTCGCTTCGCCTTCGCTTGTGCTTCCAAAACTTTGAGCAATTCATCTTTTCGTTTCGTCATGGTTCAATTCCTAATCAGTGAGAGACAGTCCCCCGGCACTCAAGAGGAGAGCCTAAGTGCCGGGGGAGATTGCCACTCAAGCGAGCGTTGTGTGAAATCCCCGTTCGCGAGCGGCAATTCAAAATCATCGCGGGTTGTACGCATTGCCGACGTGGGTTTCCGCCCACGCTTGTTTTACGGCTGCATCATATTCGGCTAAGGCTGCTTGGCGCTCGGCTTCCGTAGTCGCATTGGCCCGCTTGCGCTGATAGATCAAATTCGCCTCAGAAACACGTTGCTCGTATGTCAAATCGTCTTTGCTCATGGTCATGTCCTTTCAGGGTATGTTGCGAGGAATTGCTGTAAGTGCTGCGAATGGTTGTAGAGGGAAAGAAAGACGAATGGATCGAGGATGGCGCGCGAGGTGACGAGGGCCGCCGCAAATCCGCCGATCTTTCCGTCAGGGGACGCGGTTTGCTTGAACATCGCCGCAATAGCGTCGCCGGCCTTCTCGATTGGCACATCGCGCAATTGATGCTGAATGATGCTCCGGCACTCTCTCGCGTATAGCTCCTTGCCGGCGTCATTTGAGATGGCATCGTATTTCTGGACCGCGGCCATTGCGTGCTCGATCACCCCAGCGCCCAAGCCCGGATTAATACTGATCGCAGCCATTGTTGCCGTCGCGTTGGCGTTGAATTCGGCCAATAGCGTTGTATCCAAGTTTCGGGCAACAGGATCGTTTATGTACTGGACCTTGTATTCTGCCGGGGCAAAGTCGCGATCCAAATCGTAAGCCGTCGCGTGTTCGTCTTTCTCTGCCGTTGTCTCGGTCTCAATGAGTTTGAACCCATCTGCTTCGGCAGCTTTCGCAAAAGCGGCTGGATCGAGGCCAAGCCGCGTCCATTCTTTCTGCATCGCATCAACCTCCGCGTTTCCGAGGGATGGGTGTTTTGTCGCGGGGTCGAGTACGTCAGGGACAAGTGCGGTCGTCTCTTGAATTGGGGCGGTTTGTGTTTCTCCCCTTAAGGCTGCGTCGAATTGCGCCGCGTCGAGGCCGCGGGCTACCCAGTCGGCACGAGCCCCGGCAAGCTGCTCCGGCGAGAGATCAGGCAACGAGGGCGGGGAAGGCTTGGTCTCAGTTGTTACGTTATCGGTCATAATTGCGTTCCTTATGTTGCACCACTGTTGAAGTTCTGCGATCAGGCGCCGGGTAATTCGTGATCGGGGCTATCGTCTTCGTGCGCGGCGTCAGCACATAATGCCGCCGTCGATCCGGTCCCGCTCTTTGGCAAGGGCTCCGCGAATGCTTTCCACTCGGCTTGAAGGTTCGCCAGAATGTCTTGGCGCTCGCGGGCCGTTTTGCCGGCGAATAACGAGCGGACAGCGGCGCGGATCAGGCGCCGTCGATTGGCAGAAGACTGCTTTTCGATGATGCCTTGAATGATCGTGAAGAACCCGGCCGGTTGCCGCGCGATAAAGGCCAATGTCGTTTCGATTGGATTTGGTTTGTTATTCATCGTCGGTAACTCCGTCCTCTTCGGGTTCGGCTGGTGGCGCATCAATGGAAGCGAGGAGATCGGCAAGCTCCTTATCGAGATCATCGACGGGCTCTCGGTGCGCGGCGTATTTTTCTTTTGATTTTTCGCTCCGCTCGGCGCGTGTCCGTTCCTTATGTTCGGCCAATTCCTCGGGCGTCATGTTGCGCCGCTGGCGGCGAAGTTCATTGTCCCGCTCGCGCTGCGCCGCGGCTCTCTGTTCCTCCTCAGTCATCGGCTGAGCGGGCGTCGGCTCTCCGACAATTTCATAGTCGGCATCCGTAAAGTTGGCGGGCGCGATCAGGAACTTTTTCGCCTCGGTCTCGGCGATGCCAAGCTCGGCGCACAGAGAGAGGATGCGGCGGTCTTTTTCGTTTTCGGAAAGCGAGTGCTCGACGTGAAGGGTGTGTTCGGAAACAGCATTGAAGCCGGCGCGATCCAAGAGAGTGGACGCGGCCTTGATCCGGTCGCCGGCTTTGACTTTGGCGTCGTCGCGGATTTCGCAGAGAACCTTGATGCTGCGGGGGCCTTCCGTCCGCATCAATTGCCGGCCCACTTCGAGGATCGCGGCTTGCACGTCTGCGCTGTGCGCCAGTTGCCAGCCCTTCACTTCGATGGCGTGTTCGGTTTTGTCGCTGTAGCCGGCGAGACGGGCAGCTTCGGCATTCTTGAGCCCCAACATCACTTTTCCGTAGACGAAGGCGCGGCGCCCTGGCGACAGCGCAAGCATCGCTTCGCCGAAGGAACTCTCGTCAGGCAGATCGATCAGGGGCGTGACGGATTTCCCGGTCATGTGAGGCCCCCACTAAATGAATTAGGTCGGGAGCTTTTTAATTTTGTCCTCGTCAGTTTTGGGGCAGGTCGATTTCTGGCAATCGCCGCGATCCGGGCCCCACCCGGCACCCCACCCCGGTCTTTGCCGCGGGCTTGCGTATATCGGGCGCGAGATGATTTCGGGGAATGGGAAGGCGATGAACCAGTGGCCTTGCCAGCGGCGCCAGGATCGGGCGGAAGGATCAGTGACAAGATCAGAAGAACGATCAGCGCATCGGCAGGAGTGAGGCAACGCAACGGATCGAGGGTGTTCCGAAATCCCCTGTAAAATCGAAGCGAGCAAGCCCAGCATTTCCGCGGCTTTCGAGCTTGGGAAAGAGTGTTATCGAAATCAGTTGATTTCAGAACAGCGCAGCCGCATATTCGGAACAGCTTTCGGAACAGCCCGGCCAAGAGGAGAAAAACGCCATGGTCAATCGCAAAGCCCGAGGCAAGCGCGTGGCGATCTATGCCCGCGTGAGCACTAACAGCCAAACCGTCCAGAACCAGTTGCGCGACTTGCGGGAAGTCGCAAAGCGGCAAGGATGGGAAATCACCAAGGTCTACCAAGATGCCGGCATTTCCGGGGCCAAAGGCCGCGATAAACGCCCGGCATTCGATGCCATGCTCACAGACGCCATCCGTCGCAAATTCGATATTCTCGCTGCATGGTCCGTTGATCGTATTGGCCGCTCGCTCAAAGATTTGGTTGAAACGCTGAGCGAGCTTCACGCCAGCGGCATCGATCTGTATCTGCACAAGCAAGGCATCGATACGCGGACGCCCACTGGTAAGGCGATGTTCGGAATGCTTGGCGTGTTCGCCGAATTCGAGCGGGAAATGATCCGCGAGCGTGTCAACGCCGGCTTGGCGCGCACTGTTGCCAAGGGGACCAAGCTTGGAAGGCCGCGCATGGATGGCGAACGGGAAGCCGACATCCGCGCCATGCTTGCCACGGGCGCAGGTATCCGCAAAACAGCGCGCGAATGCAAAGCCGGTATCGGCGCAGTCACCCGCATCAAAGAAGCGATGCAGCGCGGCGCCGCGGCGTGATCCGCCTATGGTGTCCACTGCGATCACTTCGCGACCTGTTCCTTTAACTTCCCAATCACGAAGGCGCTCGCTCGCTTAATTTCGTCTACGAGTGGCGGCACTGCGTCGGGGTTGTGTTGTAAGTTGATGTCGCAGCCCCAATGCGCGCCCGGTAGGGAGGCCGCATTATTCATCGATCCGTCGCCGGCAACCCTGAACATTTCCCTTTCGACGATCCGCCGAAGGTCACCAAGTCCGCACAAGCCCCCGAGGGGAAATTCGGTGCGGATCGGGCAAGCCTCTTGAGCTTGCCCCGAGCGTTGCAGAAGGGTCCGCCACGCCTTGCCGGCCGCCTCAAGGGCTGTAGCCAACTCTTCGGCCGCGTTGTCACGGGCGGCGAGATGAGATTTGACCGCGTTGAGTTGTGTCTTTTGGATCGCGGTGACGCGGGCTCGCTCGGCCGCCTCGTCATTGGCAATCGCGGTACGGTGCGCTGCGTGTAGGTTCGCGACCTTGGTCCGCGCCTCGGACAGCTTAGCCTCAGCATCGGCCAGAGCCTTCGTTGCGCCATCGACGCCGGCCAGGGCATCGAGGGCGAGTTGCCCGTGCTGGGCTTCGAGATCGGCGAGAGTGGCCTCCGCCTGTTCGAGCTTACGGAGCACTTCTGACGCCTTGGGCGCCTGGGGTGCCTTCGGGGAACGATTGAGAAGCGTGGACATGGTGGACATGACTAGGGTTCCTTCGAGTTACAGGGTTAAAGTGTGGGGAAATAAAATTTCTCGGGTATTGCGACGCCAATCTGACGTGGCGACGGGTTGCCAAAATTTTGGGGTAAGGAGCCGCGTGAGGCTTGAAACTGCCATCGCGGAGAAATTATTGGTCAGACCATCTTTCCCGCCGGCACAAGAGGGAGAGCGACCATCGCTTTGGAGACCATGGAGACAATGGAGACCATTTTTCAGCCGGCCTTTAAGAGATGTCAGTATATTTTTTCTCTGACAGTTTCTACGTAGCGCTTGGAATATCGTCTCCATGGTCTCCATGGTCTCCAGATCGGTTACGGTAGTCATGCCGCCCTCCCATTCGCTTTGCGGAGACACCAGCGCGCAGTTCCCCCATGCGCCTCACCCTCAGGCATGAACCGCAGTCCGCGAATGACCTGCCGTTTCACAGAGCGCATCCAATAGGTGAGCCGCCGCGCATCGATCTTGCTTTCGACCCCGCGGACCATAGGCGCAGCAACAGCATGGAAGGCATCAAGCAGATCGGGCCGGGAGGGCGTCTCACAGGTCGCAGCGCTGGCGGCTTTGATGGCTTCCTTGAGGGTCACGCCGCGGTCTTCGCCGATAACGGCTTGCCATGCGAGGATCACCGCGGCGAAGCGTTCGCGCTCGGGGTCATCGGCCGGCGGCGCACAGGTGAGAACCGGATCGGCCTCCCCGAGCCACAGGAGCGCGTCTCGCACAGTGCGACACCAATCCTCAAAGCTCCCCATCGTCTTCCCGTTCTGTGCGGGCCGGCCAGCCACCTGATAGGCGCGAAGGATGGTGAGACAGGCAGCGACATATCTGCCGCGGTGCTCCTTGGTGCGCTCGACGGGATTGAAGCCGAAGACCCGTTCGCTTGGGCGCTCGACCGCAGGATCGATCAGGCAGGTAAGTCCGCGGCGCCACAGATCGCCGGCATAAGCGAGGCCGTTGCCCGTTGCCAGGAACAGGGAATTGGTGGGAGTGGTGAGCACCCGGCTTTGACCGAGAACGCGGACGGATTGCGTCCCTTGGGTGAGCACGCTGCACAGGAAAGTGCTATCGAGCGGGCCGCTCAGATTGTCGATGCAAAGCGCGAGGTCACCCCGTAGCAGCATCGACGCGATGCGCTTTTCAAGTTCCTCTTCGGTTGCTCCGGCCGTGACGGGCGATGCGGCACGGCCGGAGCCCACCATCGCGATTGTATCGGCAAGCAAGCCCTTCCCTGTTCCGGGGCCAGTGCCATCGATGCCGAATAGCGGCGCAGCGGGAAGGGTTCGGCGAATGCAAATTGTCAGGAATGCAGCAAGCGCTACGGATCGCGCTTCCTTTGTCTCGAAGGGAAATTCGCCGATCAACTCGTCAAGGGTCGCAATCGCTTTCCGCGCATCGTCTTGCAATGGCTCATCGGGAATGTTCGGAAAGACAGACCCGCGAGAATAGTAGATCAAGCCGGTTGCCGGGTCGTATCCGGGCTTGTCTAAGAGGCTGCCATCCGCCCGCAATGTCGGCGCATTGATGACGCCCATGAGCGGCCGAAGCTTCCAACGTCCGGTGCGGGCGAGATATGCATCGGCGACTTCGGGAGGACAATTGACTTGCTTCCAATCGTTCTTCCGCGCATCCCATCGCTTACAGTCGGCCGCCGCCGTCACGTGCTCGATTAGTTCGGAGCGTTTCACGGGCACGAGCAAGACATCTTTTGCTTTTGTGCCATCGCGCACTTCAATGATACATTCGCCGGGGCGCACAAGCATTTCGCCGCGCTGAAATATAGCCGTATCGGTTTCGATCAAGGCGGCTTCGGCGTCGTTCACGTTCTCCGGGAGTGCGCCGCCTTGAATTTGAATGACGCGCAAGGAAGGGCTGCTCGTTTCAGTCGCATTATCCGCGAATTGGCGGAACACCTTCGCGGCGCTGCGTTCGTAGCTCGGCTCATCCTTTTTGGAGAAAGCGCGGCGTACATCGTCGCGTACACGCGCCTCATTCACAGGCTCGCCATAGTGAGCCATGACGGGCGTATTCGAGAATTTCAGGAGGGTGACTACAATCTCTTCCGCCGAGTAATTGGCTCGCTGCAAGCGGCGAATGAGTGTGAAGGCGGCTTTGCTCCGATCACCGCCCTTCCACAGAGCCATGACGATTGACCCTTCATCCAATAGAATGGCCGGCTCGTTCGGCTTCTTTCGCAAATCCCAATCGAAGTTGGTCTCATCGCCGCTGGGCGCGTGATCGAATGCCGCGGGGTCTATCTCAAGAATTTTCGCGCGCAAGTCGTCGGGCGTGATGCAGTCCCACAACTCCGGCTGAGTTGACCATCGCGTCAGAAACGGTTCCGGCGAGCGGCCCTCTGCAATCTTTTTCGCATTCGGCCAATTGAAGGTTCCGGTAACGCGCCACAAATGCTCGACTGATTTGCAGTGATCCGCTTTGGCCACCGCTGTCAGTGCATAGAGCGCCGGTTCAATCTCGTTGCCGGGATACGGTCGATCAAACCAGTAGTGACATTGGTAATTGCCGGGGCTGGTCTCGATTTCTGAGCCCGGCGAACCAGGAAGCCGATCATGCCGCGTCGCCGGCTCGTGCTTTGCGTCGAATTCGGCGACGGCACAAAGAACCCCGATGACGTTCTCTTTGGTACGGCCGATTGAGCCTTCGACGGCGCCCGAGCGGAACAGACTGCCGGCGAAATACACGTTCTGGTGCGGCTCGCCGCCAATATGCTTGACGAGCCAAATAATCCCTTCCACCGCGTTCGGAGAATTCGGCACGGTGTAGTGTTGCACGTGTCCCTTGTCGCTAATCGTCGCGAAAACAAAATCGCCTTGCTCGTCGCCCGCAGTTGCACAAAGACGCTCGGCAAGCGCTCGTACTGCATCCTCGTCAACTCGATATTGGCTGTTGGCGCTCACGTGGGTTTTCCTTCGGTAGCCACGGCCAAGTTCTCGGCCTCCCATTGCTCGCTCGACATGGAGCACGAAGGATGTGACCGCAAAAGGCGCTCGACCGCTTTCACGGTCCCCCAGCTTGCGACGGCGCGGGCGAGTTTGGGCTCAGTCTTAAAAATTTCGAGCGAGAGTTCGCCCAGATCAATGATGATGTGGGAGAAAATTTTGCGGCTCACATCTTCGACAAAGCCGAGGGGTTGATCCGATCCAGGCGTGGAACTGGCGTCTTCGCGGACAAACCATTTTTTGCGTCCGACGACGTAGAAAAAATCATAATCGAAGCTATTGGCCACATAATCCGCCAGCCAAATTTCCGACATGTATGCGGCGATTTTGTTTTTGTTTTCGCTCATAGCCTGTATGCGAAGTTCAGCAAAAGAGGGCATCGGAAAATCTTTCGTCGGCCGCGCCCTCCCAAGGCGGCCTGATTGCGGGTTAAGTTGTGGTGTTCGCGGTCGGCTCGGCGAATTTTTCCAGCATTGCGTCAAGCGCTTTGCGCGGCACGAGCAAGCGTCGGCCGAGCCGGATCACTGGCAGTTCGCCGGTTTTGGCCCGCGCGAAAGCAGTATTCCGCGAAATTCCGAGAGCTTCCGCGGCTTCGTCGATTGTCAAAGTTAGTCGTTCAGTCATTGGAGTGCTCCGGTTCAGTTGAATTTGGTAGTTTTAAAACTTTCTCGACGTATTCGACCGCTTCGCGCCGAAGCATTTCAGTCGGGGCTTTGTCGATGCGCTTGGCGAGTTGCTCCAATATTTCTTTTGTGCGCTGGAGCCAGTCTTGTTCCTGCCCGACCTCAGTTCGCATCGCGGCGACGCGGGCGCGCTGCTGGTCGCGCGTGAGTGCTGCCAAGGCTGCGAGAAATTTTATCGTGTCGAGTTCAGTCTCAGCGATCTCTGCGAGAACATCGGGATCGATGCTGTCGTGAAAACGTAGGAGTTTATTCGTTCTCGATTTCGAAGAGCCGAAGACGGCCTCGTAATCAGCCGCGAAGCCGATGTTTCCCCGACCGCCAGCGGCGTTGAATGTGTGCATGGCTTCCCATTCATCGCGGCGCTGCGCTAGAACGCGACATTGTTCCGTAGGAAATACGAATGCGGCATCGCGAATTCCATCTTTCGGCATCCGCGCGAGAATTCCGCGGCGCGAAAGTGGCGCGAGGCGAGCCGGTTTCTCGGTATTGATGTCGGCGACCATGTGATTTCCAATGCTCAAAACCAATCGGTCGCATTGGATCAAATCCGGCCGCTCAAGTCGAGTGATGGAAGCGTAACAATAGCGTAACGCTAATGCACAATGGCTGTTTCGCTTGACAAACTGGTACGGTATGTTACGGTATTGCACATGATAACCGTTCACCGAAAGGCCGCCCGTGGATAAGGACCGAGAACCATTGACTATTTTTCGTTGGCGCAAGGATGCCAGTGGCTACGACCTGTCCCCGGATCGAAAGATGATCGTGCGGCGCGGCGGCGCATTGGTCGAATACGATCCGGCCGACGTTAAGCCGCCGCTGCATCGCCAGTTCGCCGATCTGTTCTTTTGGGGTTTTCATCCCGAGGGTGGTTTGAACCCTGCCCCGCGCGGTTTCCAGCGCGATGAGGCTCTACTCAATTTCGTGAGCGAATACGGGTTTCTCGGCTCCGAAAAAACCGGGGCTGAGGCGGATCAAGAAGCCGTCGATTATTTGATGAAGGTACAGAGCGAGATTGCCGGCTTCCTGCACAGTGGGGGAGCGTTCGGCAAGACCCTCCTCCCTCTTGTCGGCGGGCGCCACGCGGGGCCAAACCTGAGAATGTATCTCGCGCCGGATAAGAATGGCCGCGTCCGGGTGCATTATGAGGCGGAAAGTCTCTATGCTTGGCTTTGGCACCGGGTCGCCGACGATCTTTCCAGCGGAGTTCGCTGGGACGGGATGCCCTGTTTGAACTGTTTTGCGCCTATCGGCCGCGGCCCCGGAAACGGTCGAAAGACCCGAGAGTATTGCTCCGCTAACTGCCGCGTGCGGTTTAACCGCCTAAGGCCCGACGAACAAAAGAAACGGAAAGCCGAGGCGCGTGAGCATCAAAGAAATCGAGAGGTGTAGCAATGGCAAATCTGAAATTCACCAAGGCAGTCACGGTCGCCATGGGGCAAGCCTTAGGGAGTGACGAAGCAATCAAGCGGCTTGATCTTTCTGCTGATATCGTGAACGGGTGGCGCAATTACTTTGATCGCAAAACCCCGAAAAAGATGGTGGAGCTTGTGCAACAGGTCGCGAAGGACAACAAGATCGATTTGGCAACCTATGAGGCAGACACTAGCTTATCCGAAGTTGAGAGGGTAATCGCGGCGGCCGAAATGGTTTTGTGTACTGTTGATGGTTTTTACCGGAAGATGCTCACGCGGCCGAATTGAGGGAGGCAACCATGGCACAAGATAAACGCGATCATGGCGACGGCGGCTTAGACGCCCGCGGCAAGGATCGCTGGCGGCTACGCTATCGCATCCACGGGAAGCGTTTCACCAAGACAGTCCGTGGCTCCATCGGCGAAGCACGGAAGGAACTGCGCCGCCTCCTCAAGAGCGGAGACGATGACCAGCACGTTGCCCCCGACAAGATCACCGTTTCTCAGTGGATCGATAGTTGGATTGCCCTGCGCGAACGCAAAGTCAATGCGCGGACGCTAGAACGATATGCGGAACTGCTACGGTTGCATGTCAAGCCGACGCTGGGAACAAAGACGCTGCAATCGATAAGCTCGACGATGGTAGACGAGCTTTACAAAGCCCTTGAGACAAAGGGATTGAGCGCGCGCACAATACATCACATTCATACTGTGTTAGGCGCGTGTTTCCGCACGGCCGAGCACAAGAACATGATCCTTCGAAATCCGGTTGCCCGTGCTGAGGCGCCGTTAGCTGGCGATAGCGATGCTGCACAGGCCCTTGAGCAAGATCGTTTGACGGCACTCGTGAACGGCTTCCGTGGCTCTACGCTATTCCCAATCGTCGCAATCGCGGCCTACACGGGAGCGCGGCGTGGCGAGATATTGGCCCTCCGGTGGAGCGATGTGGACTTCGAGGCAAAGACGCTTCGGATAGATCGTTCCCTCGAAGCGACCAAAGCGAACGGTCTGCGCTTCAAGGAACCGAAAACCGAGCGCAGCCGGCGAAGCATTGCGATTGACGATGGGCTCGCTGCCCTACTCCGCACAGAGTATGAAAAATACCAGCGCGTCGTTGCGGGCGTGCCTGATGGCGCCGCGATAGATTTTTCGCTCGTGAAGTTGCCGAGCGACGCGCTTGTGTTCCCTGCCCTGCCCGCGCCCGGCGAAGATTTTAGCTTCACGCGGCCACGTAAACCCGGCAACGTGACAAAAGAATTTATTCGGAAAGCGCGAGCGATGGGCTTTACCAATCTCCGTTTCCACGATCTACGGGCTACGCATGAAACGCTTTTGCTTGATAGCGGCGTTCCGGTTCATGTCGTTGCGGCGCGATGCGGACATGACCCGGCGGTTTTGCTTCGTGTCTATGCCAAAAGAACGCGGAAGGCCGACACGAGCGCGGCGGCAATCATCGGCACGTTGTCTCGCGGTGTGCTTGGTGGATAGCGAACGGCTGCGGAACATGGGGATGGTTCTGTCCACATCATTGGGTCCAAGTTGGGTCCAAACCCGCGAGAGTTGCCGATCCGTTCGCTGGACGGTATATCCTAAGCTCTTGTGAATACTGATAAGGATGGGTGGCCGAGCGGTTTAAGGCACCGGTCTTGAAAACCGGAGAACCCGCAAGGGTTCCGTGAGTTCAAATCTCACCCCATCCGCCAGTTTCCCGAAACGCGGCGGGCGCAAGAGCAACAATGTCCGGTGTCTAGCTCAGCGCCAGGATCCGGCGCAGCTTTTGGGCGAGATCGCGCTTGCGATAGGGCTTTTTCAGCAGTTCGAATTTCTCGACGCCGTCGAGACCGTCGGCGGATTTCATTTCACAGCCGGAGGTCAGAAGAACCTTGAGGCCGGGCCGGCGCTTGCAGGCTTCGAGCGTCAGCTCATAGCCGTTTATACCGCCGCGCATGACCACGTCCGAGAACATCAAGTCGATCTCCGGATGTTTGCCGAGCAAGGCGAGAGCCGCTTCGCCGCCTTCCGCCTTCAACGTCCTATAGCCGAGACTGGCCAGTTGATTGACGGCGACGGCCCGCACGCTGTCATTGTCTTCGACCACCAGGATCATTTCGCCGTTGGCGGACAGATTCAGTTTCGAATTCTCGGGCGCCGGTTCGGCGGCGGCAGCAGCCGCAACGCGCGGCAGGTAGATCTTAACGGTCGTGCCGCGGCCGACCGTACTCTCGATCTTGATGTGCCCGTTCGATTGCTTGACGAAGCCGTAAACCATGCTGAGGCCAAGACCCGATCCCTTGCCGACCTCTTTGGTCGTGAAAAACGGCTCGAAGGCGCGCTCGAGCACCTCCGGCGGCATGCCCTCGCCGGTATCGGCGACGGCAAGAAGGACGTAATCGCCCAAAAAGACTTCGACATTCCGGGCGGCGTATTCCGCATCGAATCGGACATTCGACACGTCGATGGTGATGGCCCCGCCTTTGGGCATCGCGTCGCGGGCGTTGATCGCCAAATTGAGAATCACATTGTCGATCTGAGAGGAATCCGCGACCACCGGCCAGAGATCGTGGGCGGCGCGGACCTTGACGGTGATCTGCTCGCCCAATGTCCGCCGCAACATGGTGCCGGCCTGGATCAGCCTCTCGCCGAGATAAATGACTTTCGATTGCAAGGTTTGCTTGCGCGAAAACGCCAGCAAGCGCTGGGTGAGATCGCCGCCGCGCAAGGCGGCATCGAGTGCGGCTTGGACCAATTTCTTGAGACCGGCGTCGATCTTCTTCCGGTCGAGGATGAGGTCCAGATTGCCAATGATGACGCCCAGCAGATTGTTGAAGTCATGGGCGATGCCGCCGGTCAATTGCCCGACCAATTCCAGCTTTTGCGACTGGCGGAGCGTTTCCTCGGCGGACCGGCGCTCCGTAATGTTGTGGCAGGTTCCCACCATGCGAACCGGTTTGCCGTCCTTGTCCTGGAACACCTCGCCTCGGGCGTGGATGATCGCTTCGTCCCATCGGGCCCAATGACCGGATATTCGATGTCGTAGACCTTCTGGCCGGCCACTGCAGCGTCGATTGCCTCCTGTACGCGCTTCCGGTCGTCGGGATGGACGCACACCATCCAGCCTTCGTACTTTTCGTTGAAGTCCTCCGGCGCGTAGCCGAACAAGCGGCACTGTTCCTCGGACCAGACCAGAGTATTTCGGGCGATATCCCAATCCCAGCTGCCGACCTGGGCGATGCGTTCGGCCGTGGCCAGCATCGCCTCGACTCGCCCGCAAGGCTGCTTCGGTGCGCCGCTGGTTCGTGACGTCCCGGATGATCGAGCAGAGCAGTTGCCGGCTGCCGACAGCGACCATCCCCATCCAGTCCTCGACGTCGCGGAGCTCGCCATTGGCCAGACGATGTTGGAATTGGGACCGCGTGTGGCCGGCCACGACGGTGTTCTTGACCAGGTTTTTTATCTCGGATTCCGGCGCCACGTTGATGTGTGTTTTCTTGAGACGAACGAACTCGGCCCGGCTGTACCCGTAAAATGCGCAGGCCGCGCTATTGGCGTCGACGATTGCCGTCGTTTCCGGGTCGATCAGGAGCATCGGCTGGAAGTCGTTGTCGAAGAGCGCGCCAAACGGTTCCGTCGATTGCGCGCCGGCGAAATTCGCCATCACATCGTAGCCGGAATGGGCCATTTGCCGTCCTTTCAACGGCGCGAGGGCCGGGAGCTCTCGAGCGTTGGAAACGTTGCGACGGCGTTACGCGGTGCGCGCCGCCGGCACTGCCGCTTCGGAAACAAGGCGCTCACGGGGGAACCACAGCGTGACCGTGGTTCCCTGCCCCGGCGCGCTTTCCATCGTGATCGTTCCGCCATGCATTTCGATCAATCCCTTGGTCAGGGACAAGCCGAGACCGGTGCCGTCATAGCGGCGCTTCAACGAACCGTCGACCTGTGCGAACGGCGTGAAGACCAGCGCGATCTTGTCTTCGGCGATGCCGATGCCGGTATCGGCCACCGAGATCGAAAGTCCGGTATCGTCGGCATGGGCGTCGACTTTGACGCTTCCGCCCGCGGGCGTAAACTTCACGGCGTTCGACAGTAAATTGAGCATCATCTGCTTGACCCGGCGGACATCGGCGTAGAGCCGAGGCAAAGTCTGCGGCAAAGTCACATCGACGCGGATATCGGCTTCGCGGGCGCGCTCGATGACCAGCCGCACCGCCGCTTGAACCGTGGAATCGATTTCGACCGGTGATTCCTGAAGCTCGATTTTGCCGGCTTCGACCTTCGACACGTCGAGGATATCGTTGATGACTTCGAGCAGATGGTTGGCGCTGGCGTGAATGTCGCGGACATATTCGCGGTAATAGGGATTATTGATCGGCCCCGAGAGCTCGTCCTTCATGATCTCCGAAAATCCGATGATGGCGTTGAGCGGTGTCCGCAGCTCGTAACTCATATTGGCGAGGAATTCCGACTTGGCGCGATTGGCGATCTCGGCTTGTTCCTTCGCGGAAGAAAGCGAATAGGATTTCTCAATCAGCGCCCGGCGATCCCGTGACTGGGCGATCGCATAACGGATCGAACGGTCCAGCAACGGGGCCGTCAACGTCGTCTTGTCGAGGAAATCCGCGGCGCCGGCTTCCATCGCCGCCATATCGATGTCCCGGTCGCCGGCCCCCGTCAGTAGAATGACGGGCATCAGGCATCCGCGCTGAACGGCGGTGCGCAGCAGATCGATGCCGCTCTTTTCGCCGAGCCGGTAATCGATCAGGCAAATGTCAAAAGTCGGCGTGCGGCTGGGATCGCGGTCGAGCGCGGCCAAACCCTCGTCGAACGTCGGCGCCCATTTGATGTCGTATTGGACGTCCGCGATCTCGGACAGGAAATCGCGCGTGATGAGGTAATCGTCCTCATCGTCCTCAACGAGCAAGATGCGGATGGGCGCGGCCGACATCGGTTCGGTTATCGGTTCGGGTTACGCGGCCGCCGGCGCGCAGATCGAAGGAAGCTCGACGATCTCGACCCAATAATTGCCGAGAACCTGCACCACCTGAACCAGACTTTCGAACGTCACCGGCTTGGTGATGAAGGAGTTCGCGCCGAGATCGTAGGTCCGCAGAATGTCTTCCTCCGCCCGCGAGGTCGTCGAAAATCACGATTGGAATGCGGCGAAGGTCCGGATCCTTCTTGATTTCAGCCAAGGCCTCGCGCCCGTCTTTCTTCGGCATGTTGAGGTCGAGAAGGATGAGGCCCGGATAAGGCTGGCCCTTGAGGTGGGCAAAATTTCTGCGACGGTATAGGTAATCGATGAGCTGTTCGCCGTCCTCGACGAAGTGCAAATCGTTGTTGAGGCGGCTTTCGTCGAACGCATCCTTGACCAGCATGCGGTCGTCGGAATCGTCGTCCGCCATCAGGATGATGATGGGTTTTCCATTGGCTTTCATGGAGGTTACTCCTTATGGGCCTGACGTGCCGGAACTAGCACAATGAATGTGGCACCCATTCCAGGCGCCGTTTTGGCGGTGATCGAGCCGCCATGCCGCTCGACAATTTTGCGGCAGGTCGCAAGCCCGATCCCCGTGCCTTCGTATTCGTTGCGGCCATGCAGCCGTTGAAACATGCCGAAGATTCGGTGGGTGTATTTTTCGTCGAAGCCGATTCCGTTGTCGGCGATGGCAATGCGGCACCACTGATCCTGCGGATCGGCGGCGTCGATCGGCCCGCCGTCGCGGCCGCAGAGCTCGGCCGAAACGCGAACGACCGGGGCTTCCTCCGCCTTATGGAATTTGAGGCCGTTGCCGATCAGGTTGAGGAAGATCTGGCGCATTTGCGTCGCATCGGCATCGATCGTCGGCATGTCGGTGATTTCGACACGCCCGTTTTCTTTCTCGATGCGCATCTGAAGATCGGACGCCGCGTCGCGCGCCGCCTCGGTCAAGTTCAGGGCTTCGAAGGGTTGGGCTTTGGTCGTGATGCGAGAATAGCTGAGCAAGCTATTGATCAGAGCCCGCATCCGCGCGGATGCGCGTTGCATGCGATCGAGGTAGAGCTGGCCGTCTTCGCCAAGGGCACCGGAGCATTTCGTTTTGAGCCGGTCGCCGAAGGCTTCGATTTTCCGCAGCGGTTCCTGAAGGTCGTGCGATGCCACATAGGCGAAATCCTGGAGCTCGCGATTGCTTCGTTCGAGCTTTTCCGCATATTCCCGGACCGCTTCTTCGGCCCGAGCCCGGTCGGCGCGGGTCCGGATCGTGGAAATGCCATAGGCGAGATTGTCGGCGAGGCCGGCCAAGAGCCTGACTTCCACGTCGTCGAAGGCATCGGAGGTGGGCGCGTAAATGGCCAAGCAGCCGATCGGCCGATCACCGACTTGCAGCGGCAGGGCGATGACCGAGAGGAATCCGCGCTTCAAGGCCGCGTCGCGCCACACCGCGAAATTCGAATCGTTGGCCGTGTCCCGGACGACATAAGGCTTGCCAGTCGTGATCGCGCGGGCGACGGGGCCCAGGTTTTTTGCGTGATCGTCCCAACTCACCTTGATTTCGCTCAGATAGCCATCGTCCGAACCCCAGGTCGCGGCGGGCCTCACCGTCTTTGCCTCGTCATTTTCCGTCAGGCCGACCCAAGCCATACGGTGACTGCGGGATTGGACGATGATGCGGCACACCTCGCGCAAGAGTTCCAATTCGTTGGTGATGCGAACCAGCGCCTCGTTGCATTCGCTGATGGCTTGCAGGGCGCGGTTCGTGCGCTTCAGCGCCCTTTCGCTTTCCCGAACTGCCTCTTCGGCCCGCTTGCGGTCGGTGATGTCGACCCAATAGCCGACGACCTCCAACGGTGTCCCGTCGTTGTCTTCGACGAGAACCAGCTCGTCGCGCATCCAACGGTAGCTGCCGTCCTTGTGACGGAACCGGTATTCTTGAGAATGGCGACCGTTTTTGAACAACTTCGCCATATCGGCGAACACGCGCGGCGCATCCTCGGGATGGATGTGATAAGTCCAAAATCCGGGGTCGTCGAGGAATTCGTGGGGTTCGTGGCCGAGCTGTGTCTTGATGTTGCTACTGGCAAACGTCGCGGCGTGATTGTCGCCGGCCTTGAAGCTGTAGATCATGGCGGGGCTGGTGTTGAGCAGATGTTCGAGCCGCGCTTTGACCGCAAACAGGCTTTCATGAGTGCGCTCGGAATCGGTTACGTCGGAGCCCGTTCCGCGATAGCCGAGATACCGTCCCTGGGTGTCGCGATAGGGTTTGCCGTTGACCCGCAACTGCCGGGTTTCTCCGGACGGCAGTTGGGTCGTGAATTGGAAGTCGCGAAACGGGCGCTGAGCCAAGAAATCTTCGAGATGGCGCTGCCAACGCGGATCGCGCAGATCGGCACGGGCGGCTTCAAGGATGGTGTGGCCGAGGACCGAGTTCGCGAGGAAGTCCGGTGATCAGTTCGAAGCGCTCCGACAGAAAGGTAAAGCGGAGGTCCGGCCCGGTCTCCCAAAACCACTCGGAGGCCAGATCCGCGAAGTCGCGAATCCGCTCGGTGCCCGCCATGGCCGCCGATGAATCCGGAGCGCTGAGGGGGAGCGCGGCTTCATCAGCCGGCTCCCGGATATTTTCGCGGAGCTCCGCGTTTTGTTTTCGCACTTTAACGTCTCGTCTGCCTGGCTCCGGACCCTGCGGTGGATGCCGGAGCGACTGCCCCCAGCGGATCATCGTTCCGGACGGTAAAGATGCCGTTAATGTGCAGACAAATTGCCTGATTTGGATGAGGCGGATTTTATTGAAATATCAGGAAAAATAGCGGCGTTGGCGCGCTGCGGCCGTCGGCTAGTCGTGGAGTATCCCGCCTTCGGCCACCGCCCGCTCGATATCGGAGGCGCGTTCGATCTCGATCAAATCGGTGCCGGCGAAATCACGCAAGGACAAGACGCCGACAAGTCTGCCGTGATGGACGACCGGCAAATGACGGAACCCGCCCGCCTGCATTACCCGGAGCGCATCGATGGTCGAGGCATCCGCGGCAATCGTCTGGGGATGCCCGGTCATGACCGCGGCGAGCGTGGTGCGGTCGGGGTCCTTTCCCGGTGCCGCTACCCGGCTCACCATATCGCGTTCGGTAAAGATGCCGGACAGATGTCCCGTTTCGGTGACCATCACGGCGCCGATATGGCGGTCGGCCATGATTCTAACCGCCTCCCGCACCGTGGCGCTGGGGGGAAGTTCGGCAACGACTTGGTCGCGCACAAATTCCGAAACGGTCCTGTGCTTCATGGCTCCTCGTCACCAAAATCATACGCTCTTGCGAAACCCGCCGCTACCCGCGCGAATCGCAGATTTCCCGGGGAGTTCTTGTGGTGTTCTCGGTTAATAATCGTCGATTTTTGTTGCACGGCGGCGAAGAACCGCTCATATAGGGCGCGAAGTCACACAAGTTATCGGCGTACCGTGCTCCAGAGCCCATGCATAAAAGCTAACCGGCCTAGCCTGGTTACTTCCGGAAATTGTGAGACCCGTACAACGTCGGCCGCTCTCGGCCGGCGTTTTTGTTGTTTGTCATATAAGGAGTAATCATGGCTACCGGAACAGTTAAGTGGTTCAATGCCACCAAGGGCTACGGCTTCATCACCCCAGACGCCGGTCAGGGCGACAAGGACGTGTTCGTCCATATCACGGCCGTCGAACGCGCGGGCATGCGCTCGCTCATGGAAGGTCAACGCGTGACCTACCAAGTGCTGAACGAGCCGCGTGGCGCAAAGGCTGTCGATCTCGGACCTGCAGATTAGTATTTGGTTTTTCGGCTTCCTCAGCGGGAGCCGTCGATGCAAAAGCCCGCCGCGGCATAAGCCGCGCGGGCTTTTCATTTTGGGCGTAACGCTCGAAATCCGTCGGGATCTTACGCCGCGCGCTGGCGGGCGCGCGCCGCCGGAAACGATACGGTGACGGTCGTTCCCACTCCCGGCTCGCTTTCCAACTCGAACCGGCCTTGGTGAAGTTCGACCAGGGCTTTGGCAAGCGGGAGACCGAGCCCGGTTCCCTCGAATTTGCGATTGAGTGCGCTGTCAACTTGGCTGAAGGGGGCGAGCGCTAGGGCGATATCCTGGGCGGCAATGCCGATGCCGGTGTCGGCCACCGAAATGAAAACGGCGCCAGTCGAATCGGCGGCGGCTTCCACCGTCACTCGGCCGCCGGCGGCGGTGAATTTGATTGCGTTCGAGAGCAGGTTCAACAGAACCTGCCGGAGTTTGCGGGGATCGGCCCACAGCATCGGCAAGGTTGCCGGCACCTCCGCCGCCAACACGACGGAACCGTGATCGGCACGCTCGCGCATCAGGGCCGTGGAGGAGCGTATGATCGCGCCCACATTGATTTCTTCCTCGAAGAGATCGAGCTTGCCGGCCTCAACCTTTGAAAGATCGAGGATATCGTTGAGTACGGCCAGCAGATGGCGGCCGGAATCGTTGATGTGAGTCGCGTATTCGATCAGCTTCTCGGGGGAAACGCCGCCGCCCATGCCGTCCCGAATCATATCGGAAAAACCGATGACGGCATTGAGCGGCGTCCGCAATTCGTGGCTGGTATTGGCGAGAAAGGTCGATTTCGTGCGATTGGCCTGCTCGGCCATCTCAATGGCCATTCGAAGCGCATCCTCGGCGCGCCTCCGGTCATCGACCTCACGTTTCAAGTGTTCGATGACGGTGACCAGCAGCAGCGATGCCAGCGGCGCCACGATGCCCGGCGTCACGAAGGCGGCGACCAAGACGACCGCCGGTATCGCGCCTTGCATAACGAGGCTGACGATGCCGGCGGTAATTTCCGAAGAGACGATGGAGACGACGCTGACGGCGGCGATCAGGATGGGCCGGTCGAGCGCAATCAGGCCGCGCGTCAACCATCCGGGTTCCGGCGAAATTCCCGCGCCCGCGGAAATGCGGCGCCATGTGAGTACGTCTGCAACCGCCACGGTTGTGGCCCGTCCTATCGCGATTCCGGCACGGCGCCGCAAATCCACCGCCAACACCCGCGCTGGAGCGCCAGCTACAGCTTCCAGTTGAACCCGTCGTGCTTAAAATTCGGTTAATGCCGGTGGTTGGAAAGCGGAAAAATCCTTTTTATTTGAACGATTACGGAGCTGTCTTATCGCCGCGAATTGACGGATCCGCCGCCTGGATTTTTGCGATCAGCGATTCATCGACCTTGCCGGTGACCGGCAGGTTGGCGTCTTTTTCGAATCGCCTTATGGCGTCGTGGGTCTGCGATCCGCTCATACCGTCCACCGTGCCCATGTAATAGCCGCGCTGCATCAACAGCTTTTGCACCTCCCCGACCGTTGATTTGGCGCGTGGGCTGCGCGCCTTTTCGACCCGGGGCAGGACGAATTGAAGATGGTCTACCAAGCCCTTACTGACACAGCCGTCCTCGGGAAGCTTCGCGTCCTTCTGGTAGTCGCGGACCGCTGATTCGAGCTTAGAACTTGGCGTTCCGTTAGGGGTCCCGGCATCGTAGCCGTGGAGATTGAGCTCCGATTGGGCGGTGCGGACGTATGCGGCATAGACTTGATCCTGCATCCCCGCCGCACAATCCGCCGCAACAGCGAATCTTGGAATGGCCAGCATTGCCGCCAGGCAAAGCGCAATGACATTTCGTTTTTGCATTGCACAAATCCTCATTCGAATTCCGTGAAATCTTGCCATCAAAATAGCCTTCCGGCGGCCGCTGCTGAAGGGGTGCATTTTCTAACGTATCATTCGCGGGAGAATTCCCTGAAAAATCTTCTGCTTCTAGGGATTTGCTCACCATTTGGTAACCAATTTCGGGGATATCTCCTAGCATGGGTCTTTGGGGAAAATCGGACGGTCTTACGCCGTGTGAAGGAACGCCGCGCAGCACGGTCGCGGCGGCGCCCGCGGTTGCGGGCGCCTGCATCGCCCGCATCTTGATTTTGAGCGAAGACCAAAACCGTGCGCGTCAGCTCGCCAAAATGCTGCGCGGCCAGGGTTACGCCACGTCCGCCAGCGATTTCTCGGTCACCGCCCGCAAGCTGGGCCGGGACGAACATCCGGATCTTGCTCTTATCGATGCCAATGATGGCGGCGAAAAAGCCGTCAAACTTGCCCATTCCCTAAAGAGCGGCGAGACCGCCCATATTCCCGTCGTCATGGTGGCAGAACTGGCGCCCCCCGCATTTCGGCGGCGTGCCCTGAATGCCGGCGTCGACGATGTCGTCATTGGACCTTTCAGCGAGACGATTTTGCTGCTGCGTCTCAAGCCGCTGGTGCGGCTTGCGATCATGCGGACGGAATTGGAGCATCGGATTGCCACTGCCCGCGCTCTCGGGTTGAAGATCGACGGCAAGATCGCGGCGCCACGGGCCGGTGAAGTCAGCCGTGTTCTCGTCACCGGGGCGGCCAACCGAGAATTGGACGATGTCAAAAAGACGCTCGATCGCGATTTCGACCTCGTGACCGCGCCGGATGTTTTCACGGCGGCATCCCTCCTCCATCGCGAATCCTATGACGCCTTGGTCATCGTCATCGATGGCAATGCGGAAGACGCGCTGTATCTTTGCGGCCAAATTCGTAACAACACCCGGCTTTTCAATCTTCCGGCCCTGTTGATCGCCGACCGCGGCGCCTTTGACAGCGTGGAAGAACCTTATATGAGCGGCGCCAGCGTCTTGAATTCTTCGCCCGCTCGATCAAACCGAAATTCACACCGCGATCGAATCCCTGGTGCACCGTCAAAAGCTGCGGCTTTCGATCCGCGATCAATTGGCGGCTATTCAGAGCAAAGCCGGCGCCCACGAGGTTGGCGGCGTCTACGGCCGCGACTTTTTGCTCGCTCATCTCGATCGCTTGATTTCCGCTTCCACATCCTGGCGCAAGCATTTGTCCTTGGTCTCTTTCCAGGTTCAGAACCTGGCCTGGGTCGCCCGCGATTTCGGTGCCGCCGCCGCTGACGATCTCCTTCGGCAAGTTGCGGAATGGATTTCGGTGCTGGTCCGTACCGAAGACATGGTAGCGCGGGTTGGCGACAAAGAGTTTTGCGTCGTTCTTCCCGAAACCGCGATGGAAGACGCCGATATTGTCGCCCACCGGATTTCCGGCGTGCTCCTCAATACTCAGTTCGGCATCAATGGCGGGAAGGATGCGGTCTCCGTTTGGCTTCAAGCCGGCTGCGCCGACTTCGTTGCCGGCGACACCTCGGCAAGCCTCATCGAACGCGCCCGGCACCGTTTGCGCTAAGCGCGCTCACTGACTTTTGCTCCCTTCTTTTCCACGGAATTGGCCCGCGCGGCAATCGCCGCAATGTCGCGGAGGATTTGGCGCAAGCCTGTGACGCGGTCCGTTCCGGTGTCCCAGGCCCGCTGAACGACCAGTTTATGGTCGGGGCGCAGTTTCACCGTCCCGGCATGGCGAGCGATGAAATCGATGAGACCGGCGGGATTGGCGAAATGATTGTCGCGGAAGGTCAGCACGGCGCCCCTGGGCCCCGCCTCGATCTTTTCGACATTGGCGTCGCGGCATAGCCGCTTCAGGGCAACCACGCTAAACAGATTTTCCGCCTCGGCCGGGAGCGGCCCGAAGCGGTCGATCATTTCGGCGGCAAAGGCCTCGATTTCGGTTTCTTCCTGAAGATTGGCGATGCGCCGGTAAAGCCCAAGCCGCACGCCGAGATCGGCCACGTAGCTTTCCGGAATGAGAACCGGCATGCCGATCGAAATCTGCGGCGTCCATTCTTCCGCCGCTTGCCCGCCGCCGCGCACTTCGGCGACCGCCTGTTCCAGCATGCTCTGATAGAGCTCGATGCCGACTTCCCGGATATGTCCCGACTGCTCGTCGCCCAAAAGATTCCCGGCGCCCCGGATATCCAGATCGTGGCTCGCCAAACTGAATCCGGCGCCAAGTGAATCGAGCGCATGGAGAATTTCGAGGCGGCGCTGGGCGGTTGGAGTCAAGACCCGGCCCGGCGGCAAGGTCAGATAAGCATAGGCGCGTTGCTTGGACCGGCCGATGCGCCCGCGCAATTGGTAGAGCTGGGCCAAGCCGAACATATCGGCGCGGTGGACGATCAGCGTGTTCGCCGACGGAATGTCGAGTCCGGATTCGATAATGTTGGTCGAGATGAGAAGGTCGAATTTTCCGTCATAGAATTCGGACATGACGGTCTCAAGCTGGCGCGCCGCCAACTTTCCGTGGGCGGTCGCAATCCGGATTTCCGGCACCAGCTTTTTAATTCGTTCGGCGACCCCGGCCAGGTCCTCGATCCTGGGACATACATAGAAAGTCTGTCCGCCGCGGTAGTGCTCGCGCAAAATCGCCTCACGCACCACCACGGGATCAAAGGGCAAGACGAAAGTCCTGACCGCGAGCCGATCGACGGGAGGCGTTGCGATGAGGCTCATTTCCTTGACACCAGCCAGCGCCATCTGCAGCGTGCGCGGAATGGGGGTTGCCGTCAGTGTCAGCACGTGAATATTGGCGCGAAGCTGTTTCAGGTGCTCTTTTTGGACCACGCCAAAATGCTGTTCCTCGTCGACGATCAGCAGACCGAGATTGCGGAACGCCACGTCCTTGGCGAGCAAGGCATGGGTTCCGACCACGATGTCGACGCTGCCATTCGCCAATCCCTGCTTCACGCTGGCCACCTCGCTCGCCGAATTCAGCCGCGACAGCGATCCGATGCGCACCGGCAGTCCCTCGAATTGACGGCGGAACGTGATGAGGTGCTGGCGCGCGAGCAGCGTGGTCGGCGTCACCACGGCAACTTGAACGCCGGACATCACGGCGGTGAAGGCGACGCGCAGCGCCACTTCGGTTTTGCCGAAGCCGACGTCGCCGCAAATCAGCCGGTCCATCGGCCGACCCGAAGCCAAATCCGCTATGCTGTCGGCAATTGCCGTCAGCTGATCGTCGGTTTCGGCATAAGGAAAGCGCGCGGCGAATTCGTCATAGAGTCCTTCCGGCGGCGTCAGCACCGGCGCGTCATGCAGCTCGCGCGCCGCGGCGATGCGCAGCAGCTGATCGGCGATGTCCTTGATCCGCTTGCGGACCCTGGCCTTGCGCGCCTGCCACCCGGCTCCGCCCAGTTTATCGAGTTCGGCCGCACTTCCTTCCGATCCATAGCGCGACAGCACTTCGATGTTTTCGACCGGCACGTAAAGCTTATCGCTGTCCCTGTAGATGAGCTTCAGGCAATCATGGGGCGCGCCGCCGACGTCGAGGGTCTCGAGTCCCTCGTAACGGCCGATGCCGTGCTCGACATGAACGACAAAATCGCCTTCGCACAAATTTGAGGCCTCGGCGATGAACGCCTCGGCGTGACGCCGGCGGCGCGGCGGCCGCGCCAACCGGTCGCCCAAAATGTCCTGTTCGGTGACGACGAAAGCATCGGGTGCGGCAAAGCCGTGCTCGATCGGCAAGACGACTAGAGCCACCGATTCCTTGGCGAGATGGCTTACTTGGTGCCAGCTGGCGCAATGGGCTGCGCCGGTGATTCCGTGGTCGCGCAACAATCCGAGGAATCGTTCCCGCGATCCGTCGCTGTAACAGGCGACGATGGAATGGCGGCCGCTTTTCGCTTCGGTGGTCAATAAATCGCGAAGCGCATCGAAAACATTCGCGTCCGGCCGTGCCCGCACATCGGTAAAGTCCCGGCCGGGGCGGCCGCCGGCGTCGACAAGTCCGGCCGCGTGTTCCGGCGCAGCAAAGGGCGAAAAGACGCCGACCGGCCGCGGCGCCACAAGATCCGCCCATTCGGCCTCCCCAAGATAAAGACGGTCGGGCGGAAGCGGCCGGTAAGGCGCTTCGCCGTCGCTGGGACCGGGTGCTACCCGCGCCGCGTAATAATCGGCGATGGTATCGAGCCTCGCTTTGATCGCGTCTCCCGCGTTGGGATCGAGGGTCACCGCCGCATCGGGCAGGTAATCGAACAAGGTTTCGATGCGCTCGTAGAACAGCGGCAGCCAATGTTCCATGCCGCTGTATCGGCGCCCCGCGCTCACCGCCTCGTAAAGGAGATCGTCGCGTCTGGCGGCACCGAACAGATCGCGGTAGCCGGAACGGAACCGGCCGATCAACTCTTCGGTGAGCAAGACTTCGCTCACCGGCTTCAGAGCAAATCGCTCCAGCCTCTTATCGGAACGCTGGGTTACCGGATCGAAGCTGCGGATCGCCTCGATCGCATCGCCGAAAAGATCGAGACGGAGAGGCTCTTCGCTTCCCGGCGGGAACAGATCGACGATGCCGCCGCGCAGAGCATATTCCCCAGGCTCGCGAACCGTATCCGCCCGGTTGTAGCCGTTCCGGGCGAGATAGCTGGCGAGGTCGTCGAGGGAAAGCCTGTCACCCAGCGTGGCGGCGAAGGTCGCCTCGCGGAAGAGATCCCGGGGCGGTACCCGCTGCAGCGCAGCGCTTACCGTAGTGACCACGACAAGCGGCTCGTCTTCGTGGATACCGCCTGCCAGCTTGGCCAAGGTTTCGATCCGCCGAGCGACCACCTCGCCATTGGGCGACACCCGGTCGTAAGGCAGGCAGTCCCAGGCCGGGAAGGTCAGCGTTTCGAGACCCGGCGCATAGAAGCGGAGGCACTCCGCCATCCGCTCCATGCGCGCCTCGTCCTCGGCGACGTGAAGAATCGGCCGTGGCCTTTCCGCACCGTGTTTCCTGGCGAGCCGCGAAACAATTTGCGCGTCGAAGCCCTCAGGGGCGCCCGCGATCCTGATGCGCCCGGGCACCTCGAATGATTTCTTTAGGTTTTCCAATGGCCTTAGGTCTTGATTTTGAAGTTCCGTAACAGCGCCATAACGTCGTCGTCATGGGCTTCGGGAATGGGCTCCCGGCCGCTTATCCATAGATAGATATCCGGGTCGCTGTTCTGAAGCAGAGCCTCGAACCGGTCAAGCTGGGCCGGCGAAAATTCGGCCAGATGCCGGTCGGCAAAGCCGCCCAAGAGCAGGTCCAACTCCTTGGTGCCGCGGTGCCAGCTTCGGTAACGCAAACGCTTGCGGCGGAGATCGTCGCTCATTCCGGTCCGGGATAAGTTGCCCTACGATATAAGGCTCCCATCCTCCTCGAGCAAACCCGGCAAGGTATTTTGCGCCCCCCGATCCTGAATCCCCTCTTCGCCCCGGTGACGGCTCTTCCCGGCATCGGCCCGCGGCTATCGAAGCTGGTCGAAAAATTGGCGGGGCCGAGAGTGGCCGATTTGCTCTGGCATTTGCCGGTCGGGATCATCGACCGCCGCTACGCGCCCAAACTCGCCGATGCGCAACCGGACCGGATCGCCACCGTGACGGTGACGATTGCGGCCCATATTCCACCAGCCAACCGCCGCTTGCCTTATAAGGTGCGCGTCACCGATGGCAGCGATGAGCTGACCCTGGTGTTTTTCCATGGCCACGAAGATTACCTGCGCAAAGCGCTGCCCATCGGCGAGCAACGGGTCATTAGCGGAAAGATCGAGCATTTCCGCGAGGCGCTGCAGATGACCCACCCGGATCGCATCGGAACAATGGCGGAACTTTCCCGGCTCCAGATTGTGGAGCCGGTTTACGCGCTGACCGCGGGTTTGACCGCCAAACCGCTTCTGAAGGCTATTCGCGCGGCGATCGAGCGGGCACCCGATCTGCCGGAATGGATCGATCCGGCGTTTCTGAAAGACCGGGGTTGGAAATCCTGGCAGGAAAGCCTTAGCGCCGCTCACGCCCCGCAAAGCGATTCGGATCTCGATCCCGGCACAGACATACGCTCGCGCCTGGCTTATGACGAGCTTCTCGCCAATCAGCTGGCGCTGGCGATGATCCGGGCGCGTCAGCGAAAATTGCCGGGCCGCAGTATTGCCGGCGATGGCCATTTGAGCGGCCGCGTCTTGGCGGCCCTACCCTTTCAGCTGACCGCTTCGCAAACCCAAAGCTTGGAGGAAATTCGCCGCGATATGGCGGCCCCGACCCGCATGCTTCGCCTCCTTCAGGGCGATGTCGGCAGCGGCAAAACCGTCGTCGCATTCCTGGCCATGTTGACGGCGGTCGAAGCCGGACATCAGGCTGCGCTCATGGCGCCGACCGAAATCCTCGCCCGCCAGCACATGAAGACGATCGAACCTTTGGCGACTGCGGCCGGGGTTTCAGTGGCGCTGCTGACCGGCCGCGAGAAAGGCAAGGCTAGAAGTGCCGTCCATGAAAGATTGAAAAGCGGCGAGGTGAAGCTTGCCGTCGGCACCCATGCGCTGTTTCAAGAAGACGTGGAATTCGCCGATCTGGCGCTGGCGGTCGTCGATGAGCAGCACCGCTTCGGCGTGCACCAACGGCTGGCGCTGGCGGAAAAAGGCGCCAGCGGGGCGGAAGGTGCCGATGTCCTGGTGATGACCGCGACCCCCATTCCGCGCACCATGATGCTGACGGTTTACGGCGATCTCGATGTCTCGCGCCTGACCGAAAAACCATCCGGCCGCAAACCGATCGATACCCGCGTCGTTCCGCTGGAACGATTGGATGACGTGATTGCGGCGGTTACCCGGGCGACCGCGAATAAGGCTCGGGTTTATTGGGTATGTCCGCTGATTGCTGAATCCGAAGCGCTCGATCTGGCGGCGGCCGAAGAGCGTCATGCGGCGCTCGCCAAGCGATTCGGTGCACGAGTTGGTCTCGTTCACGGCCGGATGAAAGGCGTGGACAAAGACAAGGTCATGGCCGCCTTCGCCGCCGGCGATCTGGATATTCTGGTCGCGACCATCGTGATCGAAGTCGGCGTCGATATGCCCGAGGCCACGGTCATGGTCATTGAGCATGCGGAAAGGTTCGGCTTGGCGCAGCTTCATCAACTTCGCGGCCGCGTCGGGCGATCGGACCGGCCATCGACTTGCCTTCTGGTTTATGCGCCGCCGCTAACCGAAAATGCCCGCGCCCGTCTTACGATCCTGCGGGAAACCGATGACGGGTTCCGGATCGCCGAAGAGGATTTGCGGCTCCGGGGTGCCGGCGAGTTGTTGGGAACCCGCCAAAGCGGCCTGCCCGAATTCCGCCTCGCCGATATCGCCCGCCACGAAGTTCTGCTCGCTGCTGCCCGCCACGACGCCGAGCTTATCTTGAACCGTGATCCGGAGCTTTCCTCGAACCGGGGAGATGCCCTGCGGATCCTCCTTTATCTCTTCGAACGGGATGCGGTAATCGCGACCCTGCGCTCGGGTTGACTACCGGTGGGTACAGGCTTGGCCCAGGTCAAAGCAGTATCCCAGATCAAAGCAGTATGAACAGCTACTGTGTGTTACTCCTGCCACATTCCATAGTAACCCCACGCGTATGTTAATGACCGAGCCGAGATGAGCCTTGCCCCGGAGCTAAATCCAACGCCAGCCTCGCCCGATGGTGCGGCGCTCGCCGCGCCCGCCGATCGCGCGGCAGTAGTGGCCGAAGGGCTGACAAAGCGGTTCGGCGACTTGGTTGCGGTCGATCGGGTATCGCTGGTCATTCGGGAAGGCGAGATTTTCGGACTGATCGGCCCCAATGGTGCTGGGAAAAGCACACTCATCAAAATGCTGGCGACGCTTCTCCCGCCCACCTCGGGCCGCGCCGCTGTTGCTGGCTACGATATTGTCCGCCAATCGGCGAAAGTGCGTGGCCGCATCGGTTATGTACCGCAGCTTCTGTCGGCCGATGGATCGCTCACCGGCCGCGAGAATTTGTTGCTGTCGGCCAGGCTCTACTGCGTGCCGCGCGCGGAACGGGCCGCACGTATCGGGCAGGCGTTGGCCACCATGGGCCTGACCGACGCGGCCGATCGTTTGGTGCAGCGCTATTCCGGCGGCATGATTCGACGACTCGAAATTGCCCAAAGCATGCTTCACCGACCGACCGTACTCTTCATGGACGAACCGACGGTGGGCTTGGATCCCGTTGCTCGCGAGACGGTTTGGTCACACGTCCAGGATTTATGCTCGACATTTCGCACGACGATGCTGGTAACGACCCATTATATGGAAGAGGCGGAGGCGCTATGCGGCCGCATTGCGATGATTACCCGAGGCCGGATCGCCGCTATCGGGACCCCGGCGGAGCTGAAGGCCCTGATCGGACCGAACGCCACACTGGACGACGTATTTGCGCGGCTTGGCGGCGCCGAGCTCGAATCGGAGGAAAGCTATCGTGACGTTCAACGCACACGCCGCGCCGCCCGCGAGCACGGCTGAAATCGGCTTCGGACACCCGATTCTCGGCTTTGCGACGCAGACCCTCGCCGTCGTCGGTGCCGAACTCCAAAAACTCCGGCACGATCCCTGGGAGTTGGTTACGCGAGCCATTCAGCCGGTTCTTTGGCTCCTGCTGTTCGGCGAGGTAATGGCTCAGGTCCGCGGGCTTTCGTCCGGCAATCTGCGCTATCTCGATTTTCTAGCCGCCGGTATTCTCGCTCAAAGCGTACTGTTCGTCGCCATTTTTTACGGTATTTCGGCAATTTGGGAACGCGATCTCGGCGTTCTCCACCGCTATCTCGTGAGTCCGGCGCCGCGATCGGCACTCGTCATCGGCAAGGCGCTGTCGGCAAGCGTCCGCGGCCTCACTCAGGCGGTGTTCGTCTATTTATTGGCGTTCGTCGTTGGCGTCGACGTGAACGTCAATCCGTTGAATATCCTCGGCGTCGTCGGCGTGATCACCTTGGCGTCGGGTTTGTTCTCGACGCTTTCCCTCATCATCGCCTGCATCGTCAAGACACGCGAACGCTTCATGGGAATCGGACAAGTGCTGACTATGCCGATTTTTTTTGCGAGCAATGCGATCTATCCGCTCGTCCTAATGCCGGCTTGGCTGCGCGTCGTATCGTCCGTTAACCCCTTGACGTACACCGTCGATGCCCTTCGTGCCCTGATGCTCACCAAAGGCGTATCCGAATTTGGGTTGCCGCTGGATTTCGGTGTTCTGGCGTTCACCATGGCGGCGCTGGTTGCCATGGCTGCTCGCATATACCCTCGAATGGTGATCTGAAGGCGCCGGGATATCCGCGGCGGATCAAGACCGGCCGCTGCCGCCTTCGTGGGAAATCGCCAGGCCGCGCTGACGTGACTTCTTCTCGACCGAACGGCGGTCGGCGGGCGTTACAATTCCACCGAGATGACCATCTTGATCCCCTCCTCCACCGACATGTCGAGAACGACCAGTTCGCGGCGCGGCACGAAGAGGAGGAAACCGGAGGTCGGATTGGGAGTCGTCGGCACGAAGACGTTCAATACCTCGTCCTCGGTCAAATCCTGAATCTCGCCTTCGGTGATCCCGGTGATGAAGCCGAGACTCCAAATGCCCCGGCGCGGATATTCGAGCAGCACCACCTCGCGAAAGGCGGCGGATTGCTTGCCGAGCACGGTTTCGGTCAGTTGCTTGACCGCACCATAGACGCCGCGCACCACCGGCATGCCGGCCATGAGCCGGTCGCCGGCATGGAGCAACAACCGTCCGACCACATTGGCGGTGAGCGCGCCGACTAAGATCAGGCCGACGATGGCGCAAATCAGGCCGAAGCCGGGAACGCCGAACGGCAGATAGGTTTCCGGACTGTAACGGGGCGGTATGAGCGGCGTGACCCAGCCGTCGACGATGCTGACGAAAGTCGAGACCAAGTACGCGGTAATGCCGATCGGCGCCGTGACGACGATCCCGGCGAGGAAATAATTGCGAAGCCGCCCTACAAGGCCACCGCGGTGCGGGCTTGTCTGGCCGGCAGGACCGGGGTTTCCGAGAGGCAGCAAGTCTTGGGTTTGTGTTTTGTTTTTCTTGAACTTGCCGTTGGCCATGAGAACCTGATTTGTTGTCGGCGGGATGACACCATGATCTCCGCCGTCCGCGCAATGACGACGCGAAAACCTGGAATACAAAAATCTGGAATATTAGAGTAAATCGGCAGGTCACAATAGCGTGAAGGCCTGCCTGGGCCATTGGCAATCTCCCTGCTCCTGGCAATCTGGGCCTCGCCGTCGAAACTGAGCCGTTCCAGCCGGAGCCCCAAATGACCCCCCATTTGCTTGGCCTGACCACTGCCGTCCCGCGCCACCGCATGACTCAATCCGACGTTATGGCCCGCGTCCGGCGGGTCTTCGCCCACAATTCAAGCGAGATCGAGCGTATGATGGGAATTTATGGCAATGCCGGCATCGAATGCCGGTATTCCTGCGTCCCCCTCGACTGGTACGAGAAACCCCATGGCTGGGAGGAAAAGAACCGGCTTTTCCTCGAGAACGCCGTCGACCTTCTCGAACGCGCGGCGCGTCAGGTCTTGGACCAAACCGGTCTCACGGTTGAGGACATCGATGGAATCGTTGCCGTTTCCACCACTGGGATTGCGACCCCCAGCCTCGATGCCCTGATCATGGAACGCATGGGAATGCGGCGCGATGTTTGGCGGCTGCCGGTATTCGGGCTTGGCTGCGCCGGCGGCGTCCTTGGTTTGGCCCGGACGGCGGCAATGGCGAAATCCTCGCCCAAACATAAAATTCTCTATCTCGTGGTCGAATTGTGTTCCCTCACCTTCCGCCGCGCCGATCAGTCGAAAAGCAACATCATTGCCACCGCCTTATTCGGCGACGGCGCCGCCGCGGCGATTGTCAGTTGCGACGGCGAGGGCCCGGAAATTTCCGCTTGGGGCGAGTATTGCTGGCCGGATTCCCTCAATGTCATGGGTTGGGAAGTCGAGGACGACGGCCTTGGCGTTGTCTTCTCCCGAAATATTCCGGCCTTGGTTCGTTCGGATCTGCGGGCTGCCGCGGAGAACTTTCTTTCCGGCCATAAACTGATGTTGTCCGATATCGCCAATTTCGTCTGTCATCCCGGCGGCGCCAAGGTGATCGACGCTTTGGAAGAGGCCTTTGGTCTCGCTCCCGGAGCCATGATTCTCGGCCGCGACGTGTTGCGCGACTTCGGAAATATGTCGGCCGCTACCATCATGTTCGTCCTGCGGCGCACGCTGGATGCAGCCCTCGACGGGCGAAAGCTGATGTCGTCGCTCGGTCCTGGGTTCACCGCCGGGTTCCTGGTTTTGGGAACCGTCTGATGAATCCGCACATCGTCGTCGTGGGGTTTTTCGTTCTCCAGCGATTGGCCGAGTTGGTTTATTCCCGGCGCAATCTCCAGCGTCTCGTTGCGCAAGGGGCCATGGTCATCGATGAGCCGGTCTATGCATGGATTATTGCCGTTCACGCCGGCTGGCTGGCGGCGATGGCGTTTCTGATTCCGGCCGAAGCCTTCATCCATTTCCGCTTTCTGTTCCTTTATCTCGCTCTGCTCGCCGTTCGGATTTGGGTGATGGCCAGTCTTGGCCGGTATTGGTGCACACGAATCGTCACTCTACCCGGCGCGCCTTTGGTAAAACGCGGACCCTACCGGTTCATCCGCCATCCCAATTACGTGGTCGTCGTGGCCGAGATTGCGGTTGCGCCGCTCATTATGGGTGCGTGGAAAATCGCGGTGGTATTTTCGATCCTCAATGCGGTGGCGCTGTGGTTCCGCATCCGGACCGAAGACAAAGTGCTCGAAGCCCGAGGGGCTTGAAACCCGAACTCGGGGAATCCGTTTAGAGCAAACCGCGGACGGCAGGCGCCGCGGCGATCCGGCCTTCGCCGGTATAGGCCTCGTGATTGGCCTCGATCTCTTCGAGCTTGTACCGGTAATTCACCATGATGCCGGCAGATTGGCGAAGGCCCCTTGGCGACTTGTCGGCCAGCCAGTTGAGCCGCTCCACCCGCGCACCATTGCTTAGATGGAAACGAGCCACTGGGTCGAGAGCCTGGGTTCCTCTTTTCTCGGTCAGGAGATAGCGGGCGCAAAGCCGTAGCAGGACAGGCCGTACGATGTCCGCTTTTGCTGGATCCTCGGCCCATCCGGGTTGGCGTAACAGGTCGAGAAGCGCTGTATCCGCGTTTTCGGTGCCAAGGGCGTGAGCGATGTCATGGGCTTCCGGCATCGCCAATACCGGCCGGTCGACGCCGATCTGCTCTTCAAGCCAAGCTCTGAAGCCCGGAATTGGTGACAGGGTCGCGAAGGTCTTGAGGTTCGGAAAATCATGGGCGAGATCGTCCACCACCCGCTTGATGAGAAAACCCCCGAAGCTCACCCCGGCCAGACCTTTTTGGGCATTCGAGATCGAATAAAAGATGGCGCTGTCGGCGGTCTTCGGGTCCTGGTGCGGTGCCAACTCATCGAGCAAGGTCTGGACGTTGTCGGCCATTCCGGAAACCAGGGCGACCTCGATAAAGATCAGGGGCTCATTCGGCATCCGGGGATGAAAGAAAGCATAGCAACGTCGGTCCGAATCGAGCCGATTCTTAAGGTCGGCCCAAGACTGGATCTCATGCACCGCCTCGTAGTCGATAAGCTTTTCGAGAAGGGCCGCCGGCAATTCCCAGGTGATGCGCCGCAGATCCAGGAACCCGATATCGAACCAGGAGGCCAGAAGATCTCTAAGCTCGGCATCCAGGGAAACCAGGGTCGGATCGGATTTTGCGTAACGCATGACATCCGCGCGGAGATCGGAGAGGAATTTAATTCCCTCTCCCAACGTGCTGAATTGGCGCAATAACCTTAGCCGCGGCGGAATCAAGGCTTGGCGCAATTCGCCGGCGGCAGCGGCGTAGCGGGATGCGTCCGGCGCCTTGTGCAGATTGGCGATCGTCGTTTCCACCATCCGCCGGTCGAAGCCGTAGTCGCGGGCAAGAAGCCCAAGGAAGCGGATGCGGCCTGCTTCGTTCAGACCAAGATAGGTGGTGCCAAGATCGGCCGCCCGGGCCCGGGCCGAGACCTCGCCGCCGCGGGCGGTCAAACACTCCTCGATCTGCAGGCGAAGGCGGTCGAGATCATCCGGCGGCAGGTCCGGATGGACTGCGGCCGAAAGCTTGTGTTTGGCCGCGCCCAAAATGTCGCGCCAGGTATTGACAAAGGCGCTTCGGGTTCGGCCGAAGAATCCAGCTGCCGCCTGATCGGACATGGACAGCACTCTGCCGGGTTCGGTTTCGCCTGGCAAGCCTTTGGGATCCTGCATGACTCGACGTTTTCTGTCGCTTGGTTAGGGTCTCAAGCTTTCGGTGGCGCGAATTTGCCCCACTGCCGCCCCCGCCCAGTTGACGACCTTTGGCTCCAATACATTGGCGAGTGACGCGACTTCGGCCTCGCCAATCGCGCCGAACCGCCGCAGCAGGGCGCCCATAGCGACTTCCGCGGCGCGGCCCGCGCCATCTTCGATCTTGATCGCGATTCCGAGTTTTTGCTGCGGCAATGCCGCGCAAAAAACGCCCTCCGCTCCGCCCTTCAGGAGTGCGCGATCCTTGATGATTTCGGTCACCGCGGTTGCGAACCGGCCGGTCCCGGCGACCAGGAAAGGGTGGGCCGCCATTGCCTGCCGAATTCGCAGCATTGCCCTCCGGCGCTTTTCGAGTTCCAGCGACGGATCGGCAAGCCTAGCCATTCCACGCGCCAGTCTATCCAGCCGGACTGCCAAGACCGGGATGCCGCAGCCATCGGTGCCACGCGGGGCTCTTTCGAGGTCAGTTTCAAATACTTCGGAGAGAATCTTGCGAAGATACTGCTGGACGGGATGGTCGTATTCAATGTATCCGCGTGTCGACACACCGAAACACTTGGCGACGGTCAGGAACCCCGCATGCTTGCCCGAGCAATTATTGTGAAGCGGGGTCGGTTTGCCGCCCTCTCGTAGCATGTCGTGCAACCCTTCCGGGGTCCGAGGCGGCTCTGGGCCGCATTCGAGATCGGTGGGAGTGCAGCCAATTTTCGTTAGCCAGCGTCCGATGAGCGAGAGATGTCTCGGCTCACCGGTGTGGCTGGCGCAGGCCAAGGCGATCTCTTCCGGGGTGATGCCGAAGCGGTCGGCGGCACCGCTCTCGATCAAGAGCAATGTCTGGAGCGGCTTGATGGCCGAGCGGGGAAAGATTTCCGCGCCGACCAGGCCTTTGCCGAGCACCAATGACCCCGAGGATTCGACGACTGCCACGGCGCCGCGATGACGACTTTCGACCATCGCGCCGCGGCTGACCTCGACCAAAACCGGATATGCAGCGTCATCGTCTAGTGTCACGAAATTATTGGAAATAATTGGTGATGGCCAAGCGGGTATCCCGGTCCATCATCGTGAATACACCGGCAAGCTCGCCGCCTCCAACTCGGACTACGATGGCCTTGCAGGCGAAGCGAAGGGTCTGGCCGGCTGCTTGAACATGGAACAGGATGTGGACGCTATCACCTTCTTTGCGGCCACAATCGCAAGGCGAGGCAAGAAAGCCGGTTGAGCTCCAATTTTTGACCCGGTAGCTGCGTCCGTCGATTTCGACGGCGCCAAGCACCACATCTTCACGGCGTTCGCGGCGTTTTTCCCCGCGCCGGAACAGCTTCCCCAACATGCCGCGCAGCATGCTCCCCCCGTTGCGCCCGTATCCGGTTGTAACCACAAGCTGCGTTCGGTTGTAACCGTAAACTGCCCCCGCCGTCGAGCCGAACGCGTCGCGGGTTAGACAGCCTGGACTTGCCTGGATTTTGGAACTAATCGATACTGAAAAAGACGGTCGATCGGTCGACGCCGATTTGACCGATGGTGGTTCGGGCGAAAACAACTCGCTAAAAAACGGTTCGACACAGTTCGACAAAGAAGTTGTGGGCGACGACCCTTGCTGTAGTCCCGGTCGGGACTTATCCATGACATCGGGAAACTGGGCGCAGCTGGCCACGGGCGGCCAGCGGATTATCGCGGACACCGCCGCCAGCCGGCAGCGGCCGCGGGAGACGAGGCAATGAGTTGGACCAATTACGATTATGTGGAGATCCGGAAGCTGCCGGGCGGGGAACATGGCGTATTCAGCCGCACCGATATCCCCAAGGACGCCGTGGTGGCAATCTTCGACGGCCGCGCCGTGGCCCTTGATATCAAGCCCGACGGAACCGTCGACTACGGCAGCGAAAATCCGCATATGTTGATCCACTTGGCAGTCGTCGACGGGAAATTCTTCGCCCTGTCCCCGATTACCCCCGACGATATCGGCGGCGTCGATTTCATGAATCATTCCTGCAAGCCCAATTGCTATATCGAGCGCACATTGGTGGTTCGCGCCAAACAAATGATCCCGAAGGGAACGGAACTAAAGTGGGATTACCGGGAAACCGATCTCGTGCCACAGGGTATCCCGTGCTGGTGCGAAGAGCCGAAATGCGTCCTTTAGCGGCAATCCATTAGTGGGCGGCTTGGCCTGTTTCCTTACCCTCAAAATGTACTTCTGCTGAAGCGCCTGCGGGAATCCCAGTGCCAATTGAAGGAGCATGTTGTGTCATTTTTACGAACATATTCCCACTTAACCTTGAGTTAACCATGCGACCCTAAAACGGTGTGCTTAAACCGGAAGATAACCGGAGTAGCGCGCACGATGTTGGGTTCCTACCGCCTCGCCTTTCTGGCTTTGATCGCGGCCGCTTTTTTGCTTATCGGCTGCGCTACCGATCCGATCACCAACTCGCTCCGGCCCAATCCGGAGGATGTCGCCAATCACCCGGGCGCACCGGCCGGGTCGGTCGCCGCTCTTGTTCGCGTCGGCGAGGCAAGCCGCCAATCCGGCGATCCAGTGACCGCAATCACTCTCTTCCGCCGTGCCCACAATCTCGACCCATTTAAGGTCGAACCGCTGGTCAAGCTGGGCGACGCCCTGAACGATGTCGGCAAGTTTAGCGAAGCCGCGGATTCATTTCGAACCGCCCTCGAATACGAGCACAACAATGTCGAGGCGCTGCGCGGCCTGGGCACGGCCCTTATCGGCTTGAACCAGCCGGGCCTGGCGATCGATCATTTCAAGGCAGCGCTGGCCATCGAGCCCGACTATCGGAGCTATAATGGCCTTGGCGTTGCCAGCGACCATATGGGCCAGCACAAGGCGGCTCAAGACTATTACGAAGCTGGCTTAAAGGGTTTTCCCAAGAATCTGACACTCCTCAATAATCTTGGCCTGTCGCAACTCTTGACCCGGGATTATGACGCGGCCATGGTGACGCTCGTCACCGCCGCGGAACAACCTGGCGCCACCGCCCGCCAGCGCCTCAATTTGGCGCTTGCTTACGGTCTGGCCGGGCGCGACGCCGAAGCCCAACGCATCGCCCGCATCGATCTCGACGACAAAACGGTGCAAGACAACCTCGCCTATTATGGAATCCTGCGGGCCGCCGACGATGCGGCCCTGCTATCCGCCATTCTCGGCGTCCATGTGCCGGTCCCGCCGCCATCCGCGGCCAGTCAGCCCGATATGAGCGCGCCGGCATCGATCCAGCCCAAAGCCGGCGGCGGGAGCAGCGTTGATGCCCCGGTAAACCCACAGGCGGCCGACAATCCCGCCGCGCCGCCGGACCTTGGCGTCCCAAATAAGGCGGCTGGCGAGGCGACGCCTGCGCGCTCAGGATCGGGCACGCGACTCACCGCGAATGCGCCCGATGCAGAGGCTGTGCAGCCGGTCGCCAAACTTACGATTAAGCCGGTCATGAGGGTTGTCACTTCGTCACCGGAGTCCAGCGCGGCGCCCGAGGCCCCGACGGTTGCCCAGCTAGGCACCGTGGTGCAAACCCAGACCGAATCCGTTCAACCGAATTCGGGCCAAACAAAGCTTCCGACATCCTCCGCCCACATCGCCGCATCTGCCGCGACCGTCCAGAAACAGGCAACCGAATTCCAGGCAGCCGAAAAGCCGACCCACCCGCCTGCCGCGGTGTCCGCGAGTTCCAACCCGAATGATTCCGACCCGGCACCGAAAGTTGCTGCCGCCCCGATTCAGGCGTCGACTCCGCAAACTGAGCCGAAAAGCCAGCAGACAGCGATGGTGACGGGAGAGCCGGATGGCGGTAACGCCGGATCGCGCGCGGCCTTCAAACAGGATTCCGATACGGCCGGGCCCGGAGCCTGGTACGTCCAACAGGTATCCACGAATTCCGATGCGGGCGCGGCCGACAAATGGAAGCCGGTCACCTCGTTCTTCGACCAGATATGGAATTATTTTTTCAAGCCTCCGCCGGCGACAGCAACGGCGAGCGCCGATACCGGCTCCTCGGCAGGCGGCGCAGCCGTTTCCCAAATCGCGCCCGCAGCGGGGTCCGCCACCATGGCGCCACCCAGCACAAACCCGGACGATCCTATTTCCGATAACGGCATCGAGTATCAGAGCCGGGTGAATTCCGTGCGCCAAGCACCGGCGGCGGCCCAGCCGGGATCGAATTAGCGGGCACCCGTTCCCCCTCGCCTTTGAGGACCTGGTTCTAAATCTCAGCCATTCCTCATTTTTCTGAGAAAAGAATTCCAACGCATCGCGTGTTTCCGATTCGGTCGATGCGCCACCGCGGTGCGCAATCTCGGCGCAGCCGACGGAATTTGCTAAGATCGATCCCGCGCGGACTTGGTGGCGTTGAGATTTCGCCCGCGTTACCACATGCAAGGGGGCCAAATGAGCGAAGAAGAAAATACCGGAGCCGAGGTGGTCGATGCGCGCCAAGCGGTCTGGATACGTGGCCTATTCATGATTTTGTTCATGATCATCGGCAATGTCGCGGCCTGGCTTGTCGCCGCGCTGGCGGTGTTTCAGTTCCTCTTCGTGATAATCACGGGAAAACAAAATCCTCAGCTTGAGTCTTTCGGTAACGGATTAAGCCGCTTCGTTTATCAGATCGCCAAATTCCTGAGCTTTGGCACCGAGGATAAACCCTTCCCTTTCAGCGACTGGCCCGGCGCAGCGCCGAGCGGCCTTTAAGCACAGCGCCCAGCGGCCTGCAAGCTCCACGCGAAGTCCAATGATCCCAGTCATGGTCCGGCCGAAGAATTACGGCCGCGCAGCGAATTCCTTACCTAGATCTTGTGGGTTGGATGATTGTGCCTTATAGATTTGGAGATCTGGCAACAAATGGAGGGCGACATGCGTCGTTATCTCTGTCTTCTGCCTGCGGTCATGTTTTTGCTCTCGGGCTGCGGAGACACGCGCGGCGAACGCACGGTGACCGGGGCGGGAATTGGCGCCGGTGCCGGCGCCGTTGTAGGGGCGATCACCGGATTTGGCGCTGGCAATGGCGCCTTGCTTGGAGCCGCGGTCGGCGGGGTCGCCGGCATGGTCACCGATAACAGCGACGTCAATCTCGGGGATCCAGCATGGAAACAAGGCAAGGACTCGCAGAGAATCGAATCCCCAGCAGCAGAACTCCCAGACTGCGGCGCAGTCCTCGACGGCCTCCGCCAACCCGGCCGCCTCGACCGCAAATACGCCGCTGGCGAACACCGGCGATCCCGAATCAGCTGGGCTGCAGCAATCGGCCAAGGGGCCCGATGCCGAAATGATCCAAATCATCCAAAATGGGCTCAGTAAGTTGGGCTTCGACCCAGGCCCTGCCAACGGTGTGGTTGGGACCAAGACAAAGAGCGCCATTCGCGCCTTTCAGCAGCAGAACGGCATGCCGGCAGATGGCGAGGCGACGCCGCAATTGGCGCAAACGATTCAGCAGAGGATCGCAGGCGGCGGCGTGAATTGACCGGCGGCTGCCTGCCGCGATTTAATACTGTGCAGCCTCCCAGCCCGCCTTTTTTGCCGCGCCCGAAGGCTGCCGTCATGCAGTGCACAAAACGAGGGCCGCGGTTTCCCGCGGCCGCCGATGCGTAGTCGGATCGTCCGATAGAGCGTCTAGAGCGGGATGACTTTAGCCGGAGTCGATTAGGGATTCCCACCGACTCGTAAAAATAATTCAACATGCTGGCTGGGAAGGAGGCCGGCATGGATGGCCAAAGCTTATTCGATGGATCTGCGCGAGCGCGTAGTGGCGGCAGTTGAGAAGGGCGGGATGTCGTGTCACGCGGCTGCGGCGCATTTTGAGGTGGGGATCGCGACGGCGATCGCGTGGGTGCGCCGGTTACGGGAAACCGGCAGCGTTGCGCCCGGCAAGATCGGCGGCTACAGGCCGAAGAAGATTGTGGGCGAGCATCGGGCTTGGTTTCTGGAGCGGGCGAAGAAGCCATTTACGCTCGCTGGGCTTGTCGCCGAGCTGGCCTTGCGCGGTCTCAAAGTTGACTATCGGACGGTGTGGAACTTCGTCCACGCTGAGAGGCTGAGCTTTAAAAAAAACCGCAATCGCCAGCGAACAGGACCGTCCCGACGTCGCACGCAGGCGTGAGCAGTGGACGAAGTATCGCGGGCGGATCGACGCCAAACGCCTCGTGTTCATCGACGAGACGTGGACCAAGACCAACATGGCGCCATTGCGGGGCTGGGCTCCGCGCGGCCAAAGGCTCAGGGCCAAGGTCCCCTACGGCCGCTGGAAGACCACGACGTTCCTGGCGGCGCTTCGCCATGATCGTATCGACGCCCCATGGCTGGTGGCGGGGCCGATCAATGGCGAAAGCTTTCACACCTATGTGGAAAAGGTTCTCGTGCCAACTTTGAGCCCCGACGACATCGTCGAGATGGACAATCTTGGAAGCCACAAGGGCAAGATCATTCGTCAAACGATCCGGGCTGCCGGCGCGAAGCTGTTCTTCTTGCCGAAATATTCACCCGACCTGAACCCAATCGAGCAGGTCTTCTCCAAGCTCAAACACCTGCTGCGGAAGGCCGCGCCGCGATCGGCCGATGCCATCTGTTCGGCCATCGGCACCCATCTCGGCGCTTTCACCCCGCAGGAATGCGGAAACTACTTCAAAAACTCAGGCTACGAATGGACCTAAAGTCATCCCGCTCTAGCAGCTCCACTTGCTGCTATCGTCCTTCATCATCTTATCGTCACGATGAGCGAGCCGATCGCGACGAGGACCATATTCTTGGTGGTGATGACGATATAAACGCCCGGAATGAAGACGATGGCCCCAAGATTGGCGACCCAGAAATGCGCCGCCAAGCGGCACTCGGCCATTTTCGGATAAGCGCGGTAGACCAGTCCGAAGATCGCGAACGAAGCCCAGCCGATCAGATTTACGTGAGCGTGAAAATCGGCGTAATCGAAGGCTTCATTCATCCCCATCCAAATCCCGAACACCGTCCCCAGCAGTGCGTAAAGAATGGCGACGGCAATAAACCAGCTATCAACGTTTTTCATGTTCCCCCAATGGTTACATATCCTCAATAGCGGCTGTTAACCTTTGGCCGCGCGCGATCCCTTTAAGCGCTTACTTGGCCAGTCCGCCATAAAGGTATCGGTGCCTGGCACCTTTTTGGAATAGGCTGGTCGACGCAGCCGGCAAGCGAGGGAGCAATGTCATGGAATTAATCGACGCGATTTATCGTCGCCGTGCCGTGCGCGAATTCACGAGTGAGCCGGTTGGCCGCGACGTTATCGAGAAGCTGATCGACGCGGCCATTCAAGCCCCAAGCGCCATGAATTCTTCAGCCCTGGAGTTTCGCCGTGGTGCAGGATCGCGCGGCGTTGTTGCGCATCTCGGCAAAAGCCAAGGCCCATCTCTTAAAAAATATCCCGCCGGGTTCGCCGCTCGAAACTTTGCGGGGACAACTCGCGGACCCAGCATTCGACATTTTCTACGGTGCTCCCGCCTTGATCGTGATCTGCACCGCCCCTTACGAAGGCGGCGAAGTAGCGCACGGCAATGAAGACTGCGCGCTGGCGGCGCAAAATCTCATGCTCGCTGCTTTTGGCTCTGGACTTGGCACTTGTTGGATCGGTCTTTCCCGGCCTTGGCTGGAAACCGTCGAGGGTAAGGCCGAGCTTGACATACCGGCGCAGCACGCGCCGGTTGCACCGATCATTCTCGGCCGGCCGAAGGCGTTGCCGCCTTCCCACGGCCGGAAAAAAGTAGAGGTATTCTGGCACCAGTAAACTGCGGCCGTACCCCTATGTATAAGTCTACAATTCTAGAAAGAACAAATTCGGCCGCTGCGACCCGATGCCTCATCGCGCGAAGCTACTCGACAATCTGGGTGTCATCGTCGTCCGATATTGGGGCGATGTCACCTATGACGAACGGCAACAAGTCTTCGACGAATTGTCGGCCATGCCGGGATTTCGCGAAGGCCTCGGAGCCGTTGCCGATTTCCGGGAGTGCCGCACCGCACTGACCGGCGTGGACGTCCAAAAGCTCGCCTCTTACGCAAAGCACAGCGACGCCGCCTGGGGCGAAACCAAATAGGCGATTTTGGCGTCGAGCGGTGTGAGTTATGGTTTATCGCAAATCTATATGGCGCTCACTTCCGATTATGACGTTCAGACCCATGTTTTCCGAACCGTCGGACAGGCGAATGACGGGCTTAGCCTCGGCATCGAAATGAATGAACTTTTGAAGCCGGTGGGAAATTAGGCTGGGGATGGAGGGGATCTCATCGGAATTTTGAGAGAGCGCACACCATTTCCCTCGGCGGACGGCAGATTTCCGGCGCGGCGGGTGCAGCGTTTTTGGGAAAATTGGTGGACGGCCAGCGGCTGTTGGGACTCTTTGGCTTGCTCATGATCGCGATCGGATTGTCGCTGCTGCGACCGCGTAAAAGCGACGACAATCCCGACGTCGAGCTCACGAGCGAAAGTGCGCGGCAATTGTTCCCGGCACTTGCCGGCATCGGCGCACTGGTCGGTGGGCTATCCGGATTTTTTGGAATCGGCGGTGGATTTCTTATTGTTCCGCGCCTGATCAATGCGACGGCGATGCCGCTCATCAATGCAATCGGTTCTTCATTGGTGTCGCCGGCGGCTTTCGGCTCAACCACCGCGGCAAGCTACGCTCATTCAGGATTGGTCGATTGGCCGGTGGCGGGTTTCTTCGTTGCCGGGGGTGCAGTCGTCGTCGCTGCCGTCGGAATCTACGTTGCGGCGCGGGGAATTCAGGTCATTATATAAAGTCTATCATCGTGACATGATGATTGCTGGGTCCGGATTATGCTCGGTAAGCGATGAGACAATTCATGAATTGCAGGACGGTCGGCTACTTGTCGGGGCTGGCGCTGCTTTTTCACGTTCAGGCCGGCTCGGCAACGATGAGCGACGCGCGCCCAGAGCCGGTGCCAGACGAGAGCGGAATCAAGCTCGTTCAATGTGGCGGTTACGGCGCCTCGGAATGCGCGGGCGCCAAGCCCGACCGCCCGACGGAAGCAACCCCGAGCACGGCGCCGCCGGATGTGTCAAGCGAACAATGCCCCCGGGGCGGCTACGGTGTCTCCGAATGTCCCCAATATACACTCCGGTCGAATTCGTCCGAATCCGGAAAAGGCAATGCGGTTCCACGCAAAGATCCGAATAGCGGGTGCGACAAGTCAGGTTATGGCGTTGCGGAATGCGCGGGCGATAATAAACAGGCGGGCGATCAGTCTCCGCCGTCGGGCGCCGGAAGTCCCGGAACTTCGAGCCCCGCCGACGGATCGGAATCGCCGGTGAGCGAGCTTCAACAATGCAAAATCGGCTGTGCTCCGCAATGCAACGCATTCGGCAGTGCCGATCTCGCTGCACAATGCCGGGAATCCTGCGAGGCGAAATGTGATGCGGCTTATGGAAAAAAAATGAGGAGCGGGTAAAAACATGAATACGTCTTTTGGCAGAACCATCGGCTTGGCGTCGCTGCTGTTCCTGTCGATACAGGCGTCAAATGCTTCGGCGGATACACGTCAACAATCCCCTGGTGGCGCCAATTTCGGCATCGTCATGGCGGGCGGTTATAGCGATCAGCTATGGGAATGCGGGAAAACCGGATGGGGCATTACGGAGTGCCCGGATTACGGCAAGAAGCCGGCCAGCGAAACCGTGGAGCCTCGATACGGCGAACGGCCGGCAATGTCTTATCAGCCGCCGCTCGACGATTGCATGAAGTCCGGATGGGGCATTGCCGAATGTCCGAATTACGGCAAGAAGCCGGCGGTGGAATCGTCCGGGGCGCCGTCGCTGGGGACGGTGCCGCCCTATCCCCAGCAACTCGACGACTGTACGAAGACCGGCTGGGGCATTACCGAATGTCCGAATTACGGTAAGAAATCGGCACCGGTAACGCCTGAATAGATGCCGGTCAGTGAAACGATTCGGCGGTTGATGACGTTGAAGGTCTATCGCGGAGGTGGGTCATGATGAAAAAACAGATGCGGATGACGGCGGCCTCATGCGCGCTCATCGGCATGATCGGATTTTCTGTCGCCGGCTGCGCGACGATCGAACAGGAAACCGGGCTTAGCAATGAAACCCAAACCGGTGCCGCCGCGGGCGGCGCCTTTGGCGGCATCATTGCGGCACTCGCCGGGGCGAATCCGGCGTGGATCGCGGCCAGCGTCATTCTGGGTGGCGTCACCGGCGGCGTCATCGGCAATCAGCTTGGCAAAGAGGACGCGCAAACCCATGCCAGCAACAATCTCAAGGCCCTCGATACCCTGGGCCAGGGGCAGAGCTCGAGCTGGCAGGACGCCAATACCGGCAATTCCGGCAGCACGACGGTGAACATGGTCAGCACCCAGTCCGACGGCACCGTCTGCAAGTCCTACACGGAGGTCGTCAAGACCAGCGCCAACACGGTGACCCAGCAAGCAACGGCCTGCAAGGCGCCCGGTAGCGGCTGGAAGACTCAAGGCTGAGGGCCAGCCTTGCCCGTCCAAAGAAATAGCCGCTGCTCTAAAACGCGGCGGTTATTTTTTTGTATGCCATAATATGAAATGGTGAGCCCGGAGGGAGTTCGAACCCTCGGCCCTCTGATTAAAAGTCAGATGCTCTACCGCTGAGCTACGGGCTCTTTGCCTGTGCTAAAAATAGGCTGGCGGAAAATAGGCCACGGCGGCGCGTTTAGCAACGCTTACCCCCTCCCCGTCCCGCGACGGACTATTTGGCAATGGCTTGATTTTTCAGGATTTTTTGCGTGGCGGTTGGGAAATGTGCGGAAATGTTCCCGCTCGCGGGAACAAACCGGCCGACATTACATTCTATATTGGACATTCTATATTGGGCTATATCGGGCGTCAGGCGCATTCCGCGCCGAAGGATTTGCGGATGATGAGAATTATCGGCTTCGTGTCGGCTTTGTGGCTGGGAATGATGTTATTTGCCGTACCCTCTTTTTCGGCGTGGCTTCCCGGACAGCAGGCCGACGCGGCAATGTGGCTCGGCTTCATGCTTCGTGCCGCCCCCGAGTCGCCAGTTCCTGTGTCGCCTGTCGCCGGACAGACGGCGAGCGCGAAGCCTGCTTCGGCGGTTCAATTGGCATCAGATCAAGCGGTGCCGGCCTCCGCCACGCGCGGCGCCGACCTGCAGGTAACCGATATCTCCGACGCCGATGCCGATGTGGCGGCGCTGCAGCAATGCAAAGCGGCTTGCGCGCCTCAATGCCAGACTCTCCGACAATGCGGACCGGGCGGAGCATTGCCAGCAGTCCTGCGAAATGCATTGTAACGAACCGCCGGGAAAGTGACGGCAGCCCTTTCATGGCCTCGTCTTCGCGACTAACATGGTGACGGTGTCGAAGCGCCCGGCGAGGCAATGACGATGATCCGATGGATCGGCGTGGTAGTCGTGCTGATCGCGGTCGCCCTGTCGGCCCCGTCGCTCGCAAATGCGCCCGGGCAAACCTCTGTCCATGCAACTCGTTCACAGCGTCTTCAAATCGCCGCCGGCGATCAAGAGCCGATTAGCAAGATTTCCGGGAAATCCCAGCCTTCCGAAGACGAGCCCGCAACATCCGATCAAATGGGCGCGCCGGGAAGTCAGGAGCATGATTGCGCAGCCGCCTGCGACGCCCGGTGCAACTCTCTCGGCAGTCCGGAGCTCATCGTCCAATGCCGCAGGAATTGTGCGGGGCGGTGCCTGGCACCGGTCGAGAAGTAGCGCGCAAACCCGGCAGGCCGCTCGCCCGCCGACTTCAGTCTAGAGCATGATCTTGGCGCGGCAAGACGCGCAGGAAGCGGCCGATCTGGCGCAGGGTCATCATCACCCGGTGTCCGATCAGATTCTTCGCGGCAATGGCGAGGCCCTTGGCGGTATACGGATTGAAAACCAGCATCCCCCATTTTTCGCGGCGCCGGGGCAGCCATGTTCTCTTGTATTCGTCGTCGCCCCGGCCGAAATCGATCTCCCGGGGTTTATCGACGTCGAGCATATGGCGAATGATTTGCCAGGTCAGCGCCGTGGCCACCGCAAACCTACCGAATTTTTCCGCGTAGCAACCGCGAAAAATCGTGACCTCGCCGCCATGGACGATCCAGATTCTGCGCCGCGGCCGGTTCGTTATCGACGTAATAAACGCCGAGGCGCAGTGCGCCGGTCTTCGCGGCCATGCGCACGATGGCCGGAACGCAGTCGGGCCAGGGCTCCTCGTCTTTCCAGCTTTGCGCGGCGACGCGCTCGTAATCGGCAAGCGCCTGCTCAAGCTTCGGGCCGCCCGTAACAAGCTCATAGCGCCCGCGTTCGTCCCGCGCCAAGACGCGCGTGCGGTGGCGGATGTGATAGCGGGTTTTGGAAGACCGGTTCGCGAGATAAATGTCCGATGTCTGCCCTTCCACGTTTTCATACCAGTTGCCGAAATTCTTGAAAGGCTGGACCAAGAATCCGTGGCTTTGGAAGCCGGCGACCATCGTCTCGAAACCCGGCGATTTCGGATCGATGCTGTCGAAGCGGAGAACGTCGAAGGCCGGCGACGCGGTGGCGATCGCGGCGACGATTTCGCTTAACCCCGCCAAGCCCTCCTCGGGATCGAGAATGGGGCCGTAATCCGACGTGTACATGACGTGCGAGACGCTGATCAGCATGTGGGTCCGAAAGGTTCCGGCGCGCCATCGCTCCCGGGCAATCAGGGGCTGCGACCACCCGCCCCTGCCGCTCGGCCACGTAAATCCGCGGCTCGTCGCCGTCGGGGCAGGCGGTCGCATAGAACGTGCGATACCACGGGACCCCGTAGAAGAAGCTGCGCCGCTCGGCCTCGCCGATGAAGCCGGCGACGCGCTCCGGCAGCGAGTTGAGGCTGGGATAGATTTGGACGCTCATAACTTGCCCTGGGTGCTCCGCCGGGGGAATCAAAAACCTACCGCCTCTCGATTAAGAATTGGTTGCGTTAACATGGGCTTAGGGGTTCCCCGATCGCGAAAAACAAGGCGCAAAAAATAAGCCCCTGGCAAGACTTTATCAACCTATTGGCCTCAGAATCCCGTCCCTGAATCGAGGGCCAGGCGGGCCGCCGGGATTTGCCGGCCCCCGAACGTGCGACGAATCGCATCCGGATCGAACGCATTGGAAATGACGATGTCAAGAATTGCCGGTTTATCCGCCGCTATGCTGTTGGGCCTGACGCTCTTTTCAGGCTCCCTTTGCGCGGCGTCCAGCGCCGACGAAGTCGCGGGCGTCGACAGCATTGAGCCGGCCACCGGCAGCCACACCCTCGAATGGGGGCCCAATTCGGCGGACGTCGAATTGATCGCGTTTCAGCAATGCCGCGCGGCATGCGCCCCGCAATGCGGCTCGATCGGCAATGCCAACGACTCGGAACATTGCCAGATGAGCTGCGAGATGAAATGCAACCAGTCAACCCCGGCAACGGCGACTAAATAGATCTCGATTGTCGGCCTGAGGTTGTGGTGAGCCCCGGAGGGAGTCGAACCCACGGGCCCTCTGATTAAAAGGCACCTGATTTCCTAATGATTTTAGGGGTCTTTTGCAGAGTTCGCGCTTCGTTTCACACATTGTGCATCAAGGATTTGCGGCAGCGGTGCAAAAGTGAGGCCCTGCTCTTTGTCCGCGGCCCAAACGTCATGCTGTGTTACGTGCGCGCCAAGCGTCCGGGTGCTATCGAACCGGCTCCGAATGGTTGGCACGGCACGGCGTCGCCGTTGATGACGAAGGATTCGTAAGGGTTATTGGGGGCGTGAAGCGCTTTGCCAAGGTCGGCGGCGAGATGGTGCCTCTCGATCGCGTCGAGGCCGAAATCGCCGCAGCATGGCTCACGCATCAGCATGCGGTTGTAGCAATTCCAGATCCGCGTAAAGGCGAGCAACTCGCTCTTCTCACGAATGCAGCGCATGAAAAACGGAGCGATTTGCCCGCAATTTTCCGGGCAAAGGGGCTCTCCGACCTCTTCCTGCCCAGACTTCTCATTCTGGTGGACCGAATACCTCTGCTCGGCTCGGGAAAGACAGATTATCCGGCTGTCATGAAGCTCGTGATGGAGACGAAGTAACTTAATAATTCTTCGACCGCGGTCCACGGAGGGGTTAGCATGCGGCTGGGCCATCGTCTGACATGGGGAGTCATGACCGGGGGAGACAGGCCTTTGGTTAGCGCGGCGAAAAAGCCAGCGTGGTCGGCCGATTGGCTGCATTTTTGCCGTTTCCTGGCCAATCCGCTCAAGGTGGGGTCGGTCGTGCCGGCGTCCGATACGGTGGGCCGCCTTATCGGGGCACTCGTACGCCGCAAGGATCACGACCTAGTGGTCGAACTTGGCGCCGGGACAGGGGTCATAACGCGCGCCATTCTGGCCGCGGGCATCCCAGCCGACAGACTTGTCGCCATAGAGGTCGACAGTCACATGGCGAAGTTTCTGCGCTCATCCCTTCCGGGCGTTCTGGTTATCGAGGGGGACGCCTTTGATCTCGTCCGCATTTTGCCGCAACAGATTGGCGGCAAAGTTGGCACCGTCGTCTGCGGGATCTCGGTTGCGATGCTTCCATACGAACGGCAACGCGAACTGGTTGCCGCGGCATTATCGGTCATGCCGGTGAATGGTCAGCTTCTTGTCTTCAGTTACTGGTTAACGTCGCCACTGCCAGCCGCGCGGCTTGGTCTTGTCTGCAAAAAACGCGCATTTACATTGCGCAACTTTCCGCCCGCTTCCGTCTGGGTCTACGAACGAGCTGGCTAGGACAGAGTGTTCTGATAACGACATCGAGGCTTCATTCTCGACCACTGCACTGATCTTCTGGCGCCGGTGAACTTCTCGACCTTCAGCCCGCTCGTCTGATCATGGTTAAAATACAGCGTCGTGCCTTCGGAGGTGTTTGTTTGATGCGGCATCCGCTGACTGAGTTTGCAAAATTTTCTGCCGCACGGCCTAAGCCATTGAAATATTGGTGAGCCCGGAGGGAGTTCGAACCCTCGGCCCTCTGATTAAAAGTCAGATGCTCTACCGCTGAGCTACGGGCTCTTTCGTTTCCGAAAAATACGCTGTCGAGGATCGCGCGCCAAAATGGCGCGGGGTCACCGCGCTTTTTTTGCCGACGGCGTAGGCGCAACTTCGGGGGCGCCGATGACGGCGACGCCGAGCCGCCGGGCCAGATGGGTGGCGACCCGGGGGCTGACGAATTTCGAAACGTCGCCGCCGAGCCGGGCGATTTCCTTCACCAACCGCGCCGAAATGAATTGGTGCTTGTCGGAGGCCATCAAAAACACGGTCTCGATGTCCGGGTTCATCCGCGCGTTCATCCCCGCCATCTGGAATTCGAATTCGAAATCGGACACGGCGCGAAGCCCGCGGATGACCACACTCGCCCCCATATCCTGGGCGAAATTGATGAGCAGCGTGTCGAAGCGCTGAACCTCGATCGTCTTGCCGTTGGAATAGGCGCCGAAGGCCAGCTCGTCCTTGATCATCTGCACCCGCTCTTCGACGGGAAAGAACGGCGATTTGCCGTCGGACGCAGCACAGGCGACGATCAGCGTATCGACGATATGGGTCGCGCGCTTGATGATGTCCAAGTGCCCGTAGGTGACGGGATCGAAGGTGCCGGGATAAATCCCCACGGTGCTTTGCGCCATATCAGGCCCCCTCGCCTTCCGATCCGTCTGGTGATCCGTCGGGCAATCCATCGGGCGCCGGTTCGCCGGGCAATGCCGGCAATTCGGGCGCGTCGCCCTCGCCACCAACGGCGGCCGCTTCTGCTTCGAGGCGGGTGACCGAAACCACCCGCTCGGTCTCATTGACTTTGAAGATGATGACGCCCTGGGTCTGGCGGCGCGCGATGCGAATATCGTGGACCGGACAGCGGATGATCTGGCCGCCGTCGGTCACCAGCATGATCTGATCGTTGGCGGCGACCGGGAACGCCGCGGCGACGGTGCCGGTGCGGTTGGTCAGCTCCATATTCGCGATGCCTTTGCCGCCGCGATTGGTGATCCGGTATTCGTACGCGGAGGTGCGCTTGCCGAAGCCGCGCTCGCTGACGCTCAGGATAAATTCCTCCTTGCCGTGGAGTTCGTCGAAACGCACCTGGCCGAGCTTGGTCGCATCGTCGACGGCGGTCTCTTCGGGGACATCGCTTTCCGCCCGCCGCATCGCGCCCGCAAGACGCAAATACGCTTCCCGCTCTTCGAGCTCGATTTCCATGTGGCGGAGGATCGACATGGAGATGACCTCGTCGCCCTTATCGAGCGTCATGCCGCGCACGCCGACCGAGCTTCGCCCGGCGAAAACGCGCACATCGGTGGTCGAAAAGCGGATCGCATTGCCCTGGCGGGAGGCCAGCAGCACGTCTTGGTCCTCGGCGCAGGTGGAAACACCCACCAGCTTGTCGTTGCCTTCGAGCTTCATGGCGATCTTGCCGTTGGCCATGACATGGGTGAAATCCGATAGGCGATTGCGCCGGACATTGCCTTCGGCGGTGGCGAACATGATGAACATGTCATTCCACGTCGACTCGTCTTCCGGCAAGGGCATCACCGTGGTGATGCTTTCGCTGCTGGTGAGCGGCAGAAGATTGACCAGCGCCTTGCCGCGGGCCTGCGGCGTGCTCATCGGCAATTGCCAGACCTTGGTCTTGTAGACCACGCCGCGCGACGAGAAGAACAGCACCGGCGTGTGGGTGTCCGCGACGAAGAGGCGGTTCACGAAATCTTCTTCGCGGGTTGCCATGGCGGCGCGTCCCTTCCCGCCGCGCTTTTGCGAACGATAGGTGGAAAGCGGCACGCGCTTGATGTAACCGCCATGACTGACGGTCACCACCATGTCCTCGCGCTGGATCAGATCCTCGACGTTCTGCTCGGCTTCCACATCGGCGATTTCGGTGCGGCGCGGCGTCGCGAACTCGTCCTTCATCACGATCAGTTCGTCGCGCAGCAATTTCATGAGCTTCTCGCGCGAACGCAGGAGATCGAGAAAGCCGGTGATCTCGTCCGACAATCCCTTCAGCTCTTCGCCGATCTTGTCGCGCTCGAGGCCGGTCAAGCGCTGCAGGCGCAGTTCCAGGATCGCCTTGGCTTGAATCTCCGAGATCTTATAGGTTCCGTTCTCGATGGTATGGCCCGGCTCGTCGATCAACTCGATCATCGTCTTGACCGATTCGGCAGGCCAGGGCTTCGCCATCAATCCGGCTTTCGCCACGTCGGGATCGCGCGCTTCGCGGATCAGCTTGATGACTGGATCCAGATTGGCGACCGCAATCGCCAGGCCGACCAAAATATGGGCGCGCTCGCGGGCTTTGCCGAGCTTGAAGACGGTGCGGCGGGTAATGACATGCTCGCGGAAATCGATGAAGGCAGCGATGATCTGCCGGAGATTCATCGTCTCCGGCTTGCCGCCGTTCAGCGCCAGCATCATCACGCCGAAACTCGATTGCAGCGGCGTGAAGGTGTAGAGCTGATTCATCACCACGTCGGACTGGGCGTCGCGCTTCAATTCCACGACCACGCGGACGCCGTCGCGATCCGATTCGTCGCGAAGATCGGAGATGCCTTCGATCTGCTTGTCGCGCACCAGCTCGGCGATGCGCTCCAGCAGCCGCGCCTTGTTCACCTGATAGGGAACTTCGGTGATGATGATGGCTTCCCGGTCCTTGCGGATTTCTTCGATCGCCGTCTTGCCGCGAATGGTGAGCGAGCCGCGGCCGGTGCGGAACGCCTCGCGGATGCCGGTCTTGCCGAGCAGGATGCCGCCGGTCGGAAAGTCCGGACCCGGCACATGTTCCATCAATTCGTCAACGGTGATCTCCGGATTGTCGATATAGGCGCAGCAGGCGTCGATCACCTCGCCCAGATTGTGGGGCGGGATGTTGGTCGCCATGCCGACCGCGATGCCGCCTGCGCCATTGACGAGAAGATTGGGGAACTGGGCGGGCAGCACCACCGGCTCGCGGGACGAGCCGTCGTAATTGTCCTGGAAATCGACGGTTTCCTTGTCGATGTCCTCGATCAGGGCATGGGCGGGTTTGGCGAGGCGCGCTTCGGTGTACCGCATGGCGGCCGGCGGATCGCCGTCCATCGAGCCGAAATTGCCTTGGCCGTCGATGAGTTGCAGGCGCATGGAGAAATCCTGCGCCATGCGCACCATGGCGTCGTAAATCGCGGTGTCGCCATGGGGGTGGTATTTGCCCATGACGTCGCCGACGATACGCGCCGATTTCTTGTAGGGCCGGTTGTAGTCGTAGCCGGATTCCTTCATGGCATGGAGGATGCGGCGGTGGACCGGCTTCAAGCCGTCGCGGACATCGGGCAGCGCCCGCGACACGATCACGCTCATGGCGTAATCGAGATAGGAGCGCTTCATCTCCTCTTCGATGGAGATCGGCGTGATGTCTTGGGGTTCCGGCGGAAGGGTCGTTGTTGTCACGATTACTCACGGACTCCGCGGCCCCGGCGGGGCCAAAAAATCATGGAAATTCCGGGTCTTCCCCCGACCCGTGGCGGCTGAAAAGACCCTAGCAAATTACGGGGTTTAGGACAACGAAAGCGGATCAGAACGGGATCTCGTCGTCGAGCTCCGCACCCTTGCGCGGCGGGCCGGACATCCGCGGCGCGTCTTCGTCCTGGCCTTCCGTGACGCCCACGCTGCTGCTTCCGCCCTCGCCCTTGGCGTCGAGCATGGTGAGCTCGCCGCGGAAACGCTGAAGCACGACTTCGGTAGTGTATTTCTCGACCCCCGAATTATCGGTCCATTTGCGGGTCTGGAGCTGGCCCTCCACATAGACCTTGGAGCCTTTGCGAAGGTATTTCTCGGCGACGTCGCCCAGCCGGTCGTTGAAAATGACCACCCGGTGCCATTCGGTCTTTTCCCGGGGCTCGCCGGTATTCTTGTCTTTCCAGCGCTCGGAGGTGGCGACCGAGAGATTGACCACCTTGTCGCCGCTTTGGGTGCTCCGGACCTCCGGATCGCGGCCCAGATTGCCCACCAAAATCACCTTATTGACGCTGCCTGCCATCGCAAAACCCTCGGTTTTTCGGCTCCCTGAAGGCGCACAATACACGCAACGGCGGGACCGTCCAATCGCTTCGGCGTTGTGCCGGGGGCCTCGAAAAATGGCGTGCGGACGGCGCTTTAGGGGACGGCGCAGGTCCAGGCTTTGATGTCGCATTTACAGCCAAATCAGCCGGCGCGCGAGCTTAACGCATTGGCCTCCGCTTTCTCGCGGCTGTCCGCCTGCTCGGCGGCAAAGTGGCCGCCATCCCCGCCGGCTACGGCGGCGCAACTATTCGAGAAACTCGTGACGATTTCGCAGTCGTTGCCGTGGTGCGCCCAGTTGGAAAGCGCCACCTGCTCGGCCGTTTCCGGGTCCGGCTTGCCATAGGTCCAGCCGGTGGCGCCGCTATATGCGCCAAAAGCGATGGCGCCGTAGGAAGTCGTTAGCCGCTGCTGCCCGCAGTAAGCACGATTGCAGGTGTCGACGCATTCGTCAGACGTAATATTGCCCGAAAGATCGCGGCAAGTGTTCTGGCAGCCCTCGAAGCGGTTGGCCCGAGCCGGCGCAACCAGCGCCGCGAGGCCGGCAACGACGATTAAGGCCGGACATGCGATCCAGCGATAGGTCATAGATTAAGTCTGAGCCGGGTTCCCTTAACACTGCCCCGGAACCTCGATTTTACACGCGATTAAGGGCGCCTGCCATCGGGTTCCGCGCCATTGCGCCGGGGGGCTCGAAAATGGGCCGCAGCGCGCCATATAATGGGGCCCCATTACCGTTACCGAGGGCCGTTATCGTGGCCCCAGCCGGACATCTGGATGACCAATAAAATCACGGTTCGCGGCGCCCGCGAGCACAATCTCAAGAACATCGACGTGGAAATGCCCCGGGACAAGCTGGTGGTCATCACCGGCCTGTCGGGCTCGGGCAAATCGTCGCTCGCCTTCGACACGATCTATGCCGAGGGCCAGCGGCGCTATGTCGAGTCGCTCTCGGCCTATGCCCGGCAATTCCTCGAGATGATGCAAAAGCCGGACGTGGACTCGATCGACGGGCTGTCGCCGGCGATCTCGATTGAGCAGAAAACCACCTCGCGCAACCCACGGTCGACGGTCGGCACCGTGACCGAGATTTACGATTATCTGCGGCTTCTCTATGCCCGCGCGGGCGTGCCCTATTCGCCGGCGACCGGCCTGCCCATCGAAAGCCAGACGGTCTCGCAAATGGTCGACCGGGTTATGGAGATGAAAGAAGGCACCCGGCTCTATCTCCTGGCTCCAACCGTGCGCGGCCGCAAGGGCGAATACAAGAAGGACCTGGCCGATCTCCAGAAGCGCGGCTTCCAGCGGGTCAAGGTGGACGGCAAGCTCCACGAGATCGACGCCGTCCCCGCCCTCAACAAGAAGCTCAAACACGACATCGAGGTCGTGGTGGACCGGATCGTGATCGCACCGGGCTTGGAAACGCGGCTGGCGGATTCGATCGAACAGGCGCTGCATCTCAGCGACGGATTGTTGTTCGCCGAAGACGCGGATTCCGGCGTTCGCACCATCTTCTCGTCGAAATTCGCCTGCCCGGTTTCCGGCTTCACCATCGAGGAAATCGAGCCGCGGCTGTTTTCCTTCAACAATCCCTATGGCGCCTGCCCGGTTTGCGACGGTCTCGGCACCAAGCTCTATTTCGATCCGGAGCTGGTGGTTCCCGACGAGCGACTCTCCTTGCGGGAGGGCACCATCCAGCCCTGGGCGAAATCGCCGACCCAATATTACGCCCAGACCCTCGATGGCTTGGCCAAGCATTACAAGGTTTCGACGACAAAGCCGTGGAAGGAATTGCCGGAGCATGTCCGCAAGGCGATCCTGTTCGGCACCGAAGAGGCGGTGACACTCGCCTATGACGACGGGTTCAAGAAATACAAGGTCGAAAAGCCCTTCGAAGGCGTCATTCGCAATCTTGAGCGGCGCTGGCGGGAAACCGAATCGCTGTGGATGCGCGAAGAATTGTCGCGCTATCAGAGCACCCGGCCTTGCGAGGCCTGCAACGGGCGGCGGCTGAAACCCGAAGCGCTGGCGGTCAAGATCCGCGGGCTCAATATCAGCGAAGTTTCCGACATGTCGATTTCGGCGGCAGCCGCTTGGTTCCTCGAGCTGCCGAAGCATTTGACGCCGAAACAACTCGAGATCGCCCAGCGGATTTTGAAAGAGATCAATGAGCGGCTCGGGTTCCTGGTCAATGTCGGCTTGGAGTATCTGACTCTCTCCCGTGCCTCCGGCACGCTGTCGGGCGGCGAGAGCCAGCGGATCAGGCTTGCGTCGCAAATCGGCTCGGGGCTGACGGGGGTTCTCTACGTCTTGGACGAGCCCTCAATCGGCCTTCATCAGCGCGACAACCGGCGGCTCTTGGATACGCTGATCCGGCTTCGCGATCTCGGCAACACCGTGATCGTCGTCGAGCATGACGAGGAAGCGATCCGCGAAGCTGATTATCTGATCGATATGGGGCCGGGGGCCGGCGTTCACGGCGGCGAGGTGGTGGCGGCGGGCACGCCCGAAGAGGTGCTGAAATCGCCGAAGAGCCTCACGGCGCAATATTTGACTCGGATGAAGCAGGTTCCTCTTCCCGCGGTGCGCCGGCCGGCCGATCCCAAGCGCGGCATCAGGATCGTCGGCGCCCGCGCCAACAATCTGAAGAATCTGAACGTCCATATTCCGCTCGGCACGCTCACTTGCATTACCGGAGTTTCCGGCGGCGGGAAATCGACGCTCATCGTTGACACTCTTTATACGGCGGTGGCGCGGCGGCTTTACGGGTCGCGGGAAGTGGCCGGCGTGCACGACCGGATCGAAGGGCTCGAATATTTCGACAAGGTGGTCGATATCGACCAATCGCCGATTGGCCGCACCCCGCGCTCGAACCCGGCGACCTATACCGGGCTGTTCACCCCGATCCGCGACTGGTTCACCGGCCTGCCCGAATCGAATGCGCGGGGCTACAAGGCCGGGCGGTTCTCGTTCAACGTCAAGGGCGGGCGCTGCGAGGCCTGCCAGGGCGACGGCGTCCTCAAGATCGAGATGCACTTCCTGCCGGATATCTACGTGCAATGCGACGTCTGCAAGGGCAAGCGCTATAACCGCGAGACCTTGGAAATCAAATTCAAGGGCAAGTCGATCGCCGACGTCCTCGACATGACGGCGGAGGAAGCGGCCGATTTCTTCAAAGCCGTGCCGGCGATTCGCGAAAAGCTCGAAACGCTCCGGCGGGTCGGCCTCGATTACGTCCATTTGGGCCAGCAGGCGACGACCCTCTCCGGCGGCGAAGCCCAGCGGGTGAAATTGGCCAAGGAGCTCTCACGGCGGTCGACGGGAACCACACTCTATATACTGGACGAGCCGACCACCGGCTTGCATTTTGAGGACGTGCGCAAACTTCTCGAAGTGCTCCATGCCCTCGCCGATCAAGGCAATACCGTCGTGGTCATCGAGCACAATCTCGACGTGATCAAGACCGCGGATTGGATCATCGATCTCGGCCCCGAAGGCGGCGACAAGGGCGGAAGGATCGTTGCGGCGGGAACGCCAGAAGACATCGCGCGCACGCCGGCATCGTATACCGGCCAATACCTCGCCGCTTATCTCAAGACCGGCGCGCAAAAGGCGAAGAAGCGGGCGTGATCGCACGATGTTGTATTTCGCCTATGGATCAAATATGGACTGGGGGCAAATGAGTGACCGCTGCACATCAGCGCGCTTCGTGTGTATCGCAAAGCTTGCGGACTATGAGTTAACCTTCCCTCGCTTTTCGCAGAAGCGGAAATGTTGGGTAGCTAGCGTAACCAATGTATCGGGAAAAGAAGTATGGGGGTGTTGTCTATCAGATTGATGAGCTGGATATAGGGAAGTTGGATAACAAAGAAAAATACAATCCAAATCATGCACGCGAAGAAAATTCATATATTCGTTGTGAGAAACAGGTACTCCGTTGCGGTGATAAAGAGTCACCCCCGGCAGTTTCTACTTATGTTGCCATTGAGCAAGAGCCGCCCAAACCTAATTGTGAACGCAAGCCTAATCGTGAATATAAGGAATTAATTTTGGGCGGCGCTCAACATTGGCATTTGCCAGAGCAATATGCAAAGTTTCTCGAACATATTGAAACGTTGCACTGATAATTGCCGAAAATCAAGTGACCCCCATCCACATCATCGGCGGCGGCCTCGCAGGCTCCGAGGCGGCATGGCAGATAGCCCAGGCCGATGTGCCGGTCGTGCTGCACGAAATGCGACCCACGCGCCAGACCGATGCCCATAAGACCGGAAAATTCGCCGAGCTGGTGTGCTCCAATTCCCTGCGCTCCGATGACGCGATGGGCAATGCGGTCGGCTTGCTGCACGAAGAGATGCGGCGCTGCGGGTCGCTGATCTTGCGCGCCGCCGATCAGAGCAAGGTGCCGGCGGGATCGGCGCTCGCCGTCGACCGGGACGGATTCGCTGACGCCATCACCGTTTCGCTCGAATCCCATCGATTGATTACAATTGACCGGAACGAAATCGCGGGATTGCCGCCGGAAGATTGGGATTCGGTTATCGTCGCGACCGGTCCCCTCACCTCGCCTGCTTTGGCGGACGCGATCAAAAACCTCGCCGGCGAAAGGGAATTGGCGTTCTTCGACGCGATCGCGCCGATCGTGCACAAGGAATTGATAGACTTCGAGACCGCCTGGTTCGAATCCCGCTACGGCAAGGGCGAAGGATCGGATTACATCAATTGCCCGATGGATCAAGCCCAATACGAAGCTTTCATCGGTGCGGTGCTGGCCGGCGAAAAGACCGCGTTCCGTGAATGGGAGAACACGCCCTATTTCGAAGGCTGCCTGCCGATCGAAGTGATGGCCGAGCGCGGGCGCGAAACCTTGCGTTTCGGGCCGATGAAGCCGGTAGGCCTGACCGATCCGCGTACGGGACGCCGCGCCCATGCCGTCGTTCAGCTTCGCCAGGACAATGCGCTGGGCACGCTTTTCAACATGGTTGGATTCCAGACCAAGCTCAAACACGGCGAGCAGACCCGTATTTTCCGCATGATCCCCGGTTTGGAACGCGCCGAATTTGCCCGTTTGGGCGGACTGCATCGCAACACGTTTATCAATTCACCGAAATTGCTCGATGAAAAACTGCGGCTGAAGGCGATGCCGCGGTTAAGGTTCGCGGGCCAGATCACCGGCGTCGAAGGCTATGTGGAGAGCGCGGCCATCGGCTTGGTCGCCGGAAAATTTCGCAGCCGGAGAAAAAACGGGCGCAATCGGTACCGCTCCGCCGCATACCACGGCACTCGGCGCCTTGCTTCATCACATCACCGGCGGCGCCAATGCCGAAATCTTTCAGCCGATGAACGTCAATTTCGGATTATTCCCGCCGCTTCGACATGACGAGGGCGGGGGCAAAACCAAAGGCAAGGACCGCAAGCGCCTGATGGCCGAACGCGCACTGGCCGATCTTGACTCTTGGATAAGAACCCCGCGCGCCGCCGCGGAATAGGCGCTTAACGCCGTCGCTTCCTATACCAAAGGCGTGTTCGGCGTGCCGCGGCACGATGTAAGTCATACTAAATTAACCGTGCCAAAGTGTAATGATCAGTCCTCCACAATAGGTCTGGCGCAGTGTCCGAAAACCGCCCCTCCTACATCGCCTATTTGCAAAAACCGGAGCCATTTGACGGCTCCCTAATCGGTGAAGCCTGCCTCTCGATCGCCGCAGGCCTGGGTCTCTTCGCGGTGACTGTCGGGACGATCGTTCTTCTTGGTTGGACTTTTGATTTTTCAATTCTCGAAAGCCTTCATTCGAATTGGATCGCCATGAAGGCGAATACGGCGATCGGCTTCGTCCTCAGCGGCGCCGCTCTCTATCTATCGGCGCGACGACGGCCATCGGGTTTCGAGATCAGAACAAGGCAAGTCTGCGCGGCGTTGACCGGCCTTATCGGGGTGCTGATTCTCATTGAGTTTCTCGTCGGCCAAAATCTACGAATTGACGAACTGATATTCGCCGATGCAAAGGCCATCGCGAATGCCAAACCGTTTCCAGGCCGGATGTCGCCGGCAACCGCGGCGAATTTTGCTCTCATTGGCCTTACCCTTCTTCTTCCTCGCGCTTGGCAGGACCGGTGGCCCCAACTCACCAATATTCCAGTCATCTTGGTGCTGGTGTCGTCCTATCTCGCCATTCTGGGATATCTCTACAACATCCCGCTGCTCTACGCCGCGTTTTCCTACACGGCGGTGGCGCTCAATACCGCGGTTGCTTTCGTTGCACTTGCGGCCGGAATCATATTGGTCCGTCCTGATCGCGGTTTTGTGAAACTGGTCACGAGCGCACTTGCGGGCGGTTTCCTGGCGCGCCGTCTGTTGCCGATTACCATTATTACTCCAGTCGTTTTAGGATGGCTGCGGATCGAAGGCCAAAGATTGGGCCTGTTCGATTTCGAACTCGGCACGGCGCTTCTCGTCGGCGCCTACACGATCGTCTTCGTCGCCGCGATCCTGTGGATTCTCGAGTCTCTCAACGATGCGGACCGGGAACGCCGGCATGTGGGTCTGATTCGCCGGCTGAACGCCGAATTGGACGATCGGGTGGCCGAACTTGCCACGGTCAACAAGGATCTCGAAGCTTTCGCCCATTCCGTTGCCCACGATCTGCGGTCCCCGCTGCACGCCATCGACGGATTCTCGCAAATTCTCATCGAGGATCATGCCCAAGACCTTTCCGGCGATGCCGAGCGCTACCTTCAGGCCGTGAACCGAAACGTCAGGAAGATGAATCGGTTGATCGAGGACTTGCTGGCATTCTCGAAATTGGGCCGCAAGCCGATCAAGAAAGAACGGATCAACTTTGGACAGCTGGTGCGTGAGACCGTCGCCGAATTGAGCCCGGCCTATGACGGACGCGAAATCCAATTTGCCGTGGGCGATCTCGGATTCACCGACGGAGACGCCGCGCTTCTCAAACAGGTTTTCGTCAATCTGATCGGCAACGCCATCAAATTCACGAAGAACAGGGACCCTGCCAAAATCGAGATCGGGCGAAAGCCGGGAGCGGCCACGGTTTACTTCGTCAAGGACAACGGCGCCGGATTCGATCCGCAATACGCCGACAAACTATTCAAGATGTTTCAACGGCTGCACGGCGCCGATCAATTCGAGGGAACCGGCATCGGCCTGGTTACCGTTCAGCGCATCATCGAGCGCCATGGCGGCCGCATTTGGGCCGAGGGAAAAGTGGACGACGGCGCAACCTTCTTTTTCACCTTGGGGCGGGCCGGCACGGATGGGTTTAGCGCGTGATAAAGCCATGGTAACCCGTTAGGGATTTATTGAGGGTTAACCCGCTAGGGTTGAAATCCGCGGCGAGGCTTATAGGCCTATGCCGCAGCCATGTTTTTAAGCGAACCCCATTCTTTCCGCAGATATAGAGAGTCCCACCCGATGGCCAATCTCCGTGCGCTCGACGACAACGCACCGCTTCCGGCATGGCGGCCGCGCGCGGCCAAAGCCGGCCATGTGATCGCGGTTTCCGGTTCGACGGCGACCGGAATTCTCAAAAACGACGCCGAGGGCGTGCGCATCGGATCGATCATCCGAATGCCGACCCACGGCGCCGACGTCTTCGGAATAGTGACCAGCCTCAAAGCGGAAAACACGACGGCCGACCCATCGGCCGCAGAAAAGAAATTGGTGGAAATTCAATTCCTCGGCGAATTGCTCCACGACGATAAGGGCGCTGCCACCGGCTTTCAGCGCGGGGTTTCGATTTATCCGGGCTTGGGCACCGATCTTTATACGACGTCGCGGGATGAACTCGAGCTCGTCTATGCCAAGCCGAAAACGGCGACGGTGCGCGTCGGCACGATTCACCAGGACCAGACCCTTCCCGCCTTCGTCGCCACCGACGACCTGCTCGGCAAGCATTTCGCCATCTTGGGCGTGACCGGATCGGGTAAGTCCTGCGCCGTGGCGCTCATCTTGCGCGCGGTGCTCGACCAGAATCCGAGCGGCCATGTGGTGCTGATCGATTCCCATAATGAATATTCCGCGGCCTTCGGCGACCGGGCCGAACTCGTCAATCCGGCCAATCTTCAGCTTCCGTATTGGCTGCTTAATTTCGAGGAAATCGCCTCGGTTTTCGCCAGCCGCACCGGGCCGACGGTCGAAGCCGAGCACGCGTTGTTGAAATCCGCCATCGTCGACGCCAAGCGCAAATACGGCGGCGAAGGCAAGGAGCTCGGTTACATCACCGTCGATACGCCCATTCCCTACCGGCTGACCGACGTGCTGCGCTCCGTCGATTCCGCGATGGGCAAGCTGGAGAAGGCGGAGAACAACACGCCTTATCTGCGGCTGAAATCCCGCATCGAATCGCTCAGCAACGACAAGCGCTTTTCCTTCATGTTCTCCGGCATGGTGATCAAGGACAACATGGTGGAAATCCTTTCGCGCATCCTGCGCATCCCGGTCGAGCGCAAGCCCATCACCATCATCGACATCTCCGGCATTCCGCCGGAGATCACCGATGCGGTGGTCTCGGTGCTTTGCCACGCGATGTTCGATTTCGCGCTGTGGAGCGAACGGAGCAAGGCGCTGCCGGTTCTTCTGGTCTGCGAGGAGGCCCACCGCTACGTTCCGCGCGACGACGATCAGACCTTCGGCCCGAGCCGGAAGGTCATCGCCAATATCGCGCGGGAGGGCCGTAAATACGGCGTCGGGCTTTGCCTGGTCAGCCAGCGCCCGTCGGAGCTTTCGGCGACCATTCTTTCCCAGTGCAATACCCTGTTCGCGCTCCGCATGAGCAACGAGCGGGATCACACCTTCGTCCGCAACGCCCTGCCGGATTCGGCCGCCGGTCTTTTGGGCGCCCTGCCGGCGCTGCGCACCCGGGAAGCGATCGCGGTAGGCGAAGGCGTTGCGGTGCCGATGCGATTCCGCTTCGACGAGCTCGATGCCAAGTACCGGCCGATGAACGGGACGCCACCGTTCTCCAGCGCCTGGCAGCACGACAACGCCACGACTGAATTCATCAGCGAGACGGTCGAGCGTTGGCGGAAACAAACTCGCAGTTGAGCGCGACGCGGCTCAGTCGTCGCTTTTGTACAGCTTCTCGCGAGCCCGTGCGGCCTTGATGATCGGATGATCGTCGGCGCCTTGCTGCTCGTCTTCGAATCCTGAATCGCCGGATAGGGCCGGTGCGGCGCCCTGAACGTAAAGCGCTTCACGGGCGCGCGCCGCCTTGATGATCGCGTGAGCTTCGGCGCTTTCGCCGTCGCCACCTTCTTCCGCCCCGAACTGCGTCGCCAGAATCTTCTGAAAGTCTTCCTGCCGCTTTCGGGCGGCCGCGATGAGGCGTTCGGCCTCGCTCATCGGTTCGGGCAGAGTGGCCGGATCCCAATCCCATTCGATGACAAGCTGCTCGCCCGGTTCGGCGCGCTCCCAGACGAAGGAAATTCCCGATTCGGCCCCCGATTCGCTTAGGGCCAAATCGCCGGATTCCGAATTGCCGAGGCCGCGCTCGATGCGATAGCGGGCGGAAAGCGGTTTCGGCCCGTCGAATGAAATCACCACCGACTGGGCGCCCGATGGGTAAGACGGCTGAAACACGAGGCGCGCCGGGCCATCGAGGAAGGATTCGAAAGTCAGATCCTCGGCGATCGAAAACCGCGCTCCGGCTTTCGACGGCTCGGCCAGGGGAACGTCGAGGCGAAGCGAGCGCGAGGGCGAAAGAACCGGTTCCGGCGCAAAAATTTGCTCGCCGATGCTGCAGGCGTAATGCCAATCGGTCAGCAAATCCTGGGGATCGAGCGTGGTCGGCTCGACCACGAATTTTTGCAGCCGGACCGATTTCTGTCCATCGACAAGCGATTCGAATTCGCTGTCGCTGTGCACCCGGGCTTCCGCAATTATCGCCCCGTCGTCACGCAGCCTTCCCTTACCGAACGTCACCGTGTGGCCAGCGCCAAGTGTTTGGAACGGAAAGCGGGCAAGGGCGGCAAGGCGCATCGCCCAGGCCGTGCAGGCGGCGGCCGCAATAACGGCGACGATGGCTGCCAGGGCAAAGCTTTTCGGCGGTTGCGTGGTGCCGACGACGACACTGAGGCAGCCGACGGCAAGGCCGGCGAAGCCGACGCTGCCCCAACGGGTAAGCGCCCGGGCGACGGGAAAGGGAATTTTCATGGCATCAGAATAGCGGAATTGGCCGCTTTCTAGAACGGGGCTAAAACCGGCCTCTTGTCGCCGCGACCCAAAGCCGAAGCTGACGGCGGAATCCGCCGCTTTCGCCGCGGAAATTGAACGGGTCGAAATCGGCACGCTCGATCCGCGATAGATAGGACGAGGCCAATACGCCGGGCAGCAGCGCCGGCTTGGCCCAATCGGAAACCGATTGCATGCGGGCCGCGGCGAGATAACCCCGCGCCAATCCGGCGATTTCCTCCACCGCCGCGCGAATCCCGGGCGACGGGCGGAGCGCCAAGATATCGGCCGGATTGGCCTCGTGCTTTTCCAGCAGGGCTTTGGGCAGGTTGACGCGGCCGCGCTGGGCGCGGAATTCGATCGAACGCAGCAGGCCGGTCAGCGCCCAGGCGATGCCGATATTCCGCCCGACGGCCTCGGCTCGATCGAGACCGTTTCCGCCGGGATTGAGAATTTCCAGCGCCAGCAAGGTAAGCCCGCCTGCCGTGGCGTCCGCATAGGCGATCAGGGTTCCCGTATCCGCCGGCGCCCGCGTGTCGAGGTCTAGCTCGCGGGCCTCGATCAATCCGTCGAAATGCATTCGGTTCAATTCACGGCGGGCAACAGCGCGGGCAAGCGCCTGAGCCACCTCATGGGCTGGCGGCTTTCCGGTGTAAATGGCGTTCAGGGTTTCCCGCCACCATTGAAGGCGAACGGCCCCCAGAATCGGCTCGCTCACCGTCTCGGGAATTCGGGCGACTTCGAGATTGAAGGCATAGAGCGCAAATAGGTCATCGCGCGCTTCTTCGGGTGCGAAGAGCGAACAAAGATAACGATCACGGTCCAGCCTTCGAACCAGATCGGCGCAATAGGAAACAGCCATTCCAGACAAAGCCTAACAGGGGTATGACAAAAGCAGGAGTAACCCTTGAGTGACTAAACCTTAGTAGAAATAGGTTTTTCTTCTACTAGACCTTGTGGTAAAAACTAGAAAAATTCGAAATGAGACGAAATGGGAAGGGCGGAATGAAAAATCCCTTAGAATCGCTGCACATGACGGTGGTGCTCGGCTTAGTACTCACCGTCATCGTTTACGCAATTTTCCTGAGCGTCGGTTAAGGGGGGCGCGCGATGGATCTCTTCGATCTCGGGCATTGGCAGTTCTACATCCGTTGGCTTCACATCATGAGCGGTGTGATGTGGATTGGCCTGCTTTGGTATTTCAACTTCGTCCAGATTCCGAGCATGCCCAAGATTCCCGACGAGCAGAAGCCGGCGATCGGCAAAGTGATTGCCCCTGCGGCACTGTTTTGGTTCCGCTGGGGCGCGATGGCGACGATCGGATTCGGAATCATCCTGGCTTGGCTCAACGGCTATCTCGTCGATGCTTATACGCTCGGATTGAACGGCAATCACCAGGCCATACGCATCGGCATCGGCATGTGGCTCGGAACCATCATGTGGTTCAACGTTTGGTTCGTGATTTGGCCGAATCAGAAAAAGGCGCTTGGCATCGTGCCGGTCGGGCCCGATGAGAAAAAGGCGGCGGCGCGCACGGCGATGCTGTTCTCGCGCACCAACACGATGCTGTCGATACCCATGTTGTTTGCGATGGCGGCGGCTTCCCATCTTCCGGCATAACCGGCCTCCCCATCGCTTCGGCCGGTCAATGGGCGGGGCTTTTGCCCCGCCTTTTTTTGTCTAGATCGCAATCAAGGCCGCGGCCACCGACCGGTCTTCGGCAACGAGCACGTTATAGGTCCGGCAAGCGGCACCCGTATCCATCGCTTCCGCCGCAATTCCGAGATCGCGCAATCGGGTCCGCAACGCGGCGGGCAGGAGCTCGGCACGCATGCCGCAACCAACCAGAAGAATCGCCGCGCGTGCCGGAGCCGCTATCAGCGGCGTCAATGAATCGAAAAGCGTTTCCGGGGAGTGGCCGGCAAGAGACTCGATGGACCAGGGAGAAATCTCTTCCCGCCCGATGAGGATCGAACCGGTAAAGGGCTGCCCGCCGATGCGGAATCGGCCTTCGCCATAGGCCTCGATGATCCGGCCGCCCAGTCGCCGGAGTTCCACGGCGCTACGCGGCTTCCTTTGCCGCTGCCGGATCGCTTCCCGGCGGAGATGCCGATTCGGGCCGAAGATTCAGATAGACCAGTACCGGCACGGCGACGAACACCGATGAATAAGTGCCGACAAAGATGCCCCAGACCATGGCGATCGAAAAGCCGCGAATCACCTCGCCGCCGAAGAATAAGAGCGACAGAACGGCCAGCAGGGTTGTCAAATGGGTGATGACGCTGCGCGCCAAGGTTTCATTGTTGCTGCGGTTGATCAGCTCCGTGATCGGCATTTTCTTGTATTTCCGCATGTTCTCGCGAATCCGGTCGTAGATCACCACGGTATCGTTGACCGAGTAGCCGGCGATGGTGAGCACCGCCGCCACGGTGGTCAGGCTGAACTCCAAATGGAATAAGGAAAACAAGCCGACGGTGGTGACGATATCGTGAATCGTCGACACCAGGGCGCCGATGCCGAACTGCCATTCGAAGCGGAACCAGACATAGACCGAAATGCCGAGAAGTGAGCACAACATGGCGAGGAACCCGTTCTGCACCAGCTCCTTGCCGACCTTGGGGCCGACGAATTCGGTGCGCCGGAACTCCATGCCTTCTCCCAGTACGCCTTTCACGGCGTCGATGACCCGGGCTTCTTCCTGCGAAGATTCCTCTTTGGTTTGAACGCGGATGAGAATGTCGTCCGGCGCTCCGAATTCCTGCAGCGAGATTTCCCCGAGATTGAGGGAATCCAATTTGGAACGAAGGTCGGCAAGATCGGGCGTTTGCGCCATCTTCACTTCCATCAGCACGCCGCCCTTGAAATCGATGCCGTAATTGAAGCCCTGGACGGCGATTGAAACGAGCGAGACGACGGTGAGCAGGATGGAAAGGCCGAGCGACCAATAGCGCTTGCCGATGAAGTCGATAGTCGTTCCCGCGGGAACCAGGGCGATCCATCTCATGGTCTTTGTCCTAGCCCCTTAGATTGGCAGAGCTTTGGGCCGCGTGCGCCGGAGCCAGGTCGCGACCATCAGGCGCGTCACCATGACCGCGGTGAACAGAGTCGTAATCAAGCCAAGGGTCAAAGTCACGGCGAAGCCTTTGACCGGCCCCGATCCGAAAATGTACAGCATCGCACCGGCGATAAATGTCGTCAGATTCGAATCGACGATGGTGGCGAAGGCACGTTCGAAGCCGGTGCTGATCGCCGAAAACGGGGTGCGGCCGCCATGCACTTCCTCGCGGATGCGCTCATAGATCAAGACATTGGCGTCCACCGCCATGCCCATGGTGAGGACGATGCCGGCGATACCGGGCAAGGTGAGCGTTGCCTGGAGCAGCGACAACGCGCCGAGCAGGAGGACGAGATTCAGCAGCAGCGCGATGTTGGCAATGAGCCCGAAAAATCCGTAGACCAGCGCCATGAAACCGACGACGAGGACGAATCCGACGCCAGCCGCAATTTTGCCGGCGCGGATCGAATCTTCGCCGAGGCTGGGGCCGACGGAACGTTCTTCCAAGACCGACAGCGGCGCCGGCAAGGCGCCCGCGCGCAACAGCAAGGCGAGATCGTTTGTCTCCTCGGTGGTAAAGCTTCCGGTGATGATGCCGCTGCCGCCCAAAATCGGCTCGTTGATCCGGGGCGCGCTGATCACCTTGCCGTCGAGAACAATCGCAAGCTGCCGGTTTACATTGTCCTTGGTGACGTCGCCGAATTTTTTTCCGCCGGCGGTGTCGAAGCGGAAGGACACGTCGGGCCGCCCTTGGTCGAAGCTGGCCTGGGCATCGGTGAGGCGCTCGCCGCTCACCATGACCCGCTTTTCCACAACATAAGACTGGGCGGCGCGGGCGTTTTTCACATCGGCGCCCGGCAATAGGACGTCCCCGGGAGGCACACGACCGGCCTGGGCATCCTCGGGCGAGGCCGTCGGATCGACAAGATGGAAGGTCAGCTTTGCGGTCTTGCCCAAGATCGATTTGACATGTTCCGGATCCTTGACCCCCGGCAACTGAATCAAAATCCGGTCTTCGCCTTCGCGTTGAATCGTCGGCTCGCGCGTCCCGGTCTCGTCGACGCGGCGGTTGAGGATCTCGATGGATTGATCGATCGTGCGTTTGGCCAGATCGCGAAGCCCCTGTTCGCTGAGCTTCAGCGTGAACTGCCCATTATCGACAGCGATGTCGAGTTGGTTGTTAAGTTTGCGAACGATGGCACCCACGTCGTCGCTGCGCGAGGGATCGATCAGCTTGAAGGTGACGGTGTCGCCCTGCGTCCCGAGATCGAGATAGCCGACCTGCTCCTTGCGCAATTCATTGCGGATGTCGTCCACCAGGGTATTCAGCGTATCCCTGATGACCGATTTGGTGTCGACCTCCATCAACAGATGGGAGCCACCCTGAAGGTCGAGGCCGAGACTGATCTGCTTGTGAGGAATCCATGACGGCAGGCTTTCCGCGGTCTCGCGCGACAGCAGATTTGGCGCGGCCAGAGCCGCACCCAGGAAGCACAGGACGGCGATCAGCAAAATCTTGAATGTCGAAAACTGAAGCATGACGGCAGCCGTGCGCCCTTAGTCTTTCGAATCGCCGGAATCGTCGGACTTGCCGGCCTCGGATTTCGCCGGCTCGGTTTTGGCGAGGACTTCGCCGATGCTGCTGCGGACGACCCGCACTTTGACGCCCTCGGCGATTTCGATCAGGACTTCGGTATCGCTGACCACCCGGTTGATGGTGCCGATGATCCCGCCGGTCGTGACCACCTTGTCGCCGCGGCGCAAAGCGGCAACCATTTCGCGGTGCTCTTTAGCCTTCTTCTGCTGCGGCCGGATCGTCAGGAAGTAGAAGACGACGAAAATCAGGGCGATCGGCAGAAAAAAGCTGGGGTCGAAGGCCGGGTTGCCGGACGCGGCCTGTGCATAAGCGGGGGTAATAAACATGGAATCCTCGTGAACCCAATGACGGGGCGGACTATACCGGCCCCCGCCCCTTTTGCAACGCCCAAGGGGCCGGAACGCGGATTCCGTACCCGCCCGATATTGTGTTAGCGTCGCCCGGTAAGGCATTGACAGGCCATGGCAAAGGAAGCCCCTCTCGAATTTCTGTTGCGCCGCATTGCGGATGCGTTGGACCGCATTGCCCCGGCGTCGCCTGCGGCCGCCGATTTCGCGGTGGCGGACGCCTTCGTCTGGCATGCGGAGGGCGGGCTCATCCCGGTCTCCGAGGTCAACCGGGTCGAGCTTTCGCTCATTCGCGGCCTCGAATCGCAGCGCGACATTCTGCTCGACAATACGAAGCGCTTTGCCGCCGGCCTCCCCGCCAACAATGCCTTGCTGTGGGGCGCCCGCGGCATGGGCAAGAGCTCGTTGGTCAAGGCCATCCATGCGGAGGTCAACCGGCAAGCCGCTCACGGTGGCAACGGAATCCGGCCGCTGGTCCTCGTCGAAATTCACCGGGAGGATATTTCCGGCCTGCCCAAGCTGCTGGAGATTCTCCGCCCATCGAATCGCCGGACCATCATCTTCTGCGACGATCTGTCTTTCGACAACGCCGATACGAGCTACAAATCCCTCAAGGCGGTGTTGGAGGGCGGGATCGAAGGACGGCCGGAAAACGTTTTGCTCTATGCGACGTCGAACCGGCGGCATCTGATGCCCCGCGACATGATCGAGAACGAGCGCTCGACCGCGATCAATCCGTCGGAAACGGTCGACGAAAAAGTGTCACTGTCCGATCGTTTCGGGCTGTGGCTGGGCTTCCATGTTTGCGACCAAGACACCTATTTCGAGATCGTCGAGGGTTACGCCGCCCGTTACCGGCTGAAGGCTGACGATATCCGGCGGCAAGCCGATCAATGGGCCTTGGCTCGCGGCGCCCGTTCAGGCCGCGTCGCCTGGCAGTTCATTCAGGATTTGGCGGGACGTCTCGGGAAGAAACTCGACTAGGAGGCGGACTCGTAAAGACGCTAGCATGATCTGAAGCTCCAGTTTTTCGGAGCATAAATCACCTCCATGCCGACGCGGTCAACACCGAGCACGCGTTTCCGGTATCAGCCGGAATGTGTTGCAAAACTCAGCAACGAGCATCTGGCGAGCACTAATAGAATCTGAGCGAGCCAATTTTTGAATCAACATTGCGCATTGGTGTCTAATTTTGAATCAATGTTTCACTCTCAGACACCCAAAATAGTTTTGCAACACATTCGGGCCGGAAGCGGAAGCTCGCGGGCCGCTATCAGTCCCAATTTATAAGTTCACGGCCTAGGGTTCGCTCGACGCGGTTTGATTGCCGCTCGGCAGATAATCGTTGGGATTGACGGCGTGGGTGCCGCGCCGGATTTCAAAATGCACTTGCGGCGAGGTGACGCTGCCGCTGCTTCCCGCCTTGGCGATCACCTGCCCTGCCTTGATGGCGTCGCCGCGCGCCACCAACAATCGGTCGTTATGAGCATAGGCGGTGGTCCAGCCGTTGGCGTGCTTGATCAGAATCAGATTGCCGAATCCGCGAAGCTCATTGCCGGCATAGATCACCGTGCCATCGGCGGCGGCACGCACCGGCGTTCCCCGGGCAGTCGCAATATTGATTCCGTCATTGTGCAGCCCGCCTTTCTGCGCGCCGTAGCCGGACAGGATTTTCCCGCGAACCGGCCAGAGAAACATGTCCGGCTTCGGCTCAGGCTCGATTTCGGGCGAGAGATCGGGGTCTACCTTGGGCGGAAGCGGTTTCGCTTGCGGCGCGATATCCGCGTCGATTTTCGGCGACAGCGGTTTTGATTCAGGCTCCGGCAGGACTGCGGCCGAAGACGCCGGAGGTGCCGCGGGCGGCGTTTCGAGAGACGCACGTTGAACAGCTGGCCGAACGATTGGCTGAACAGCCGGCGAATTTTGCGGCGTGGATTTCGGCGAAGCGGACGGGAGCGGCGGCAGCGGAACTTCGGCCACGGACAATCCCGCCGGGTTTGAAGTCACCGGTGCGGCATCGGCGCCGGGCGCGTCGTTCAGAGTCGGCGGCGGAAGCTTGAGATGCTGGCCGTTGGAGATCGCATAAGGCGGCGCAATGTCATTGCTCCGCACCAGCTCGGTCATGTCCACATTGTAGCGGCGCGAGACGCTGTAGACCGTCTCCCCCGGCGTAACCACGTGATCCTGGGACGGCGGCAGGCGAAGCACCTGACCCGGTTTTAGGTCATAGGGGGCGTCGAGCCCGTTCCATTGAATGAGATCGCGAATGGGGACGTTGTGGGCGCGGGCGACGGTGTAAAGCGTGTCGCGCGGGCCGACCGTGGTCACGGTTTCGACGGTGGAGGACTGCAGAATCGGCGTCAGAGGCTTGGCGACCGGCGCCGGCAACTCGGCGGAATCAATCCGCGACGAACTGTGTGACATGGATTGCGATGAAATTTCGGCTGAGGAATCCGAAATGGCGGAGCCCGGAGACTCGCCTGCATGCAGCCCCAGAGCGGGACTCCCATGACCGCCAAAATGATTGGAACGCAATTCATGGCAAAAGAATCTACGCTCTTGCCGCGGAAACTGCAAATCGGGGTCCTCGGACCGGTTAGGAGACCCGTCCGGCGGTAAGGGGCACGAATCGAATCGGGCCCAGGGATTCGACCGCGAAATCCTCCTCCCGGCGCCGCACGCGGGTGAGAATTTGCTCGCCGTGCCGGGGTCCGGTCGGCAGCACCATGATCCCGCCGACGCCGAGTTGTTCGAGGAGCGTCTGGGGAATCTCCGGTGCCGCCGCCGTGACCAGAATTCTTTGAAACGGCGCTTGATGCGGCCAGCCGCCATTGCCGTCGGCCATCCAGGCCGTGATGTTGTGCAAGGCCAATTGTTTGAATCGCTTCTCGGCTTCGTGGAGGAGTTGGCGATGCCGCTCGACCGTATAGACCCGGCGGCAGAGCTTCGACAGCACGGCGGTCTGATAACCCGACCCGGTGCCGACTTCGAGAATTTTCATCCGCTCGTCGAGATCGAGAGCCTGAGTCATTAATCCGACCACCGCGGGCGCGCTCAAGGTTTGCCCCGCCCCGATCGGCAGCGTGATGTCGTCATAGGCCTTGTCATAGAATTGCGGCGGCACGAAGAGCTCGCGCGGGGTGCGTTCCATCGCCGCCAAGACCTTGGTGTCGGATATGCCGGCACCGCGCAGGCCCATGACGAAGCGGATTTTGCGCGGCTCCCCGGTCATTTGAGCTTTTCTCGGAGTTTGCGGAGTGAGGACTGATGGGTGAGGCTGAGATAGAGCGGCGTCACCGAGATGGCGCCGGCGTTGACCGCGGCGATATCGGTTCCTTGCTTGCCGGTGTCTTCCATGCGCATGGCGCCGATCCAATAATATTTCCGGCCGCGGGGATCTTCACGCTCCAACAATTCATCGCCGATTTTGCGCTGGCCCTGGGTCGTCACCCGGATGCCTTTGATCTTTTCGGGCGCTATATCGGGAAAATTGACGTTGATGAAGACGTTGGCCGGCCAGCCGACGGCGCAGACGCTGCGTACGACCTTGGCAAAATGCCGCGACGCCGTATGCCATTTCGCGTTCTCGTCGTTTTCGGCCAAAAGGCTGAACGCGATGGCCGGAACGCCGAGCAGGGTGGCTTCCATCGCCGCCGCCACCGTTCCGGAATAGGTCACGTCTTCGGCCAGATTTCCGCCGCGATTGATTCCGGAGAGCACCAGATCCGGCCTGCGGCCCGCCAGGATATGGTTGATTGCGAGCAGAACCGAATCGGTGGGTGTTCCATCGACCGCAAAGCGACGCGGCGCCAGTTTGCGGATTCGCAATGGCCGCTGCAGCGTCAGGGAATGGCTGGCCCCGCTCTGCTCGGTCTCGGGGGCGACCACCCAGACATCGGAAGAAAGTTTGCGCGCCGCCTTTTCGAGAACGGCGATGCCCGGTGCGTGAATCCCGTCGTCATTGGTAACGAGAATGCGCGCCTTGGCGAGGTCGATGCCGTCACCCATGGGGCGTCAACGCATCCATTCCGCCCATATAGGGGCGAAGCGCATGGGGAATGGCCACCGATCCGTCCGCCCTCTGATAATTTTCAAGTACGGCAATGAGCGTACGCCCGACCGCCAGGCCCGATCCATTGAGCGTATGGACGAAGCGGGTCCCCTTCTCGGCCTTGGACCGGAAACGCGTCTTCATCCGCCGGGCCTGAAAATCCCCGCAATTGGAGCAGCTGGAAATCTCGCGATAGGCGTTTTGTCCCGGCAGCCAGACTTCGATGTCGTAGGTTTTTTGCGCTGAAAATCCCATATCGCCGGTGCACAGCACGATGACGCGGTACGGCAACTCCAAGCGCTTGAGAATTTCTTCGGCGCATTTGGTCATGCGCTGATGCTCGTCTTCCGAATGATCGGGATGGGCAATCGAGACCAACTCGACCTTATCGAATTGGTGCTGGCGGATCATGCCGCGGGTGTCTTTGCCCGCGGCCCCGGCTTCCGAACGAAAGCAGGAGGTGAGCGCGGTGAATCGATGTGGCAGGGCCGCGTCATCCAGAATCTCGTCGGCCACGAGATTGGTCAGCGATACTTCGGCGGTCGGAATAAGCCAGAAATCGTTGGTGGTGCGGAAGAGATCCTCGGCGAATTTCGGAAGCTGGCCGGTGCCGAACAAGGCTTCCGAGCGGACGAGCTGCGGCACATAGGCTTCGGTGTAGCCGAATTCCCCAGTATGGATATCCAGCATGAAGGCGGCCAGCGCGCGTTCCAAACGGGCGAGCGCGCCCTTGAGCACGACAAACCGGGCCCCGGAAATCTTCGCCGCGCGCTCGAAGTCCATGCCCAGCGGCGCGCCGATATCGAAATGCTCCTTCGGCGCGAAGTCGAATTTCGGTTTTTCGCCGACGCTGCGAAGGATTTTGTTGGCGGATTTGTCGCGGCCGTCGGGAACGTCGGAAGCCGGAATATTCGGAATCTGGGCCAGCATCGCGTCCAATTCTTCGCCGATGCGCCTTTCATCCTCTTCCATCGCCTGGAGCTTGTCTTTGAGCTCGGCGACTTCGGCCATGATCGTGGCGGCGTCTTCGCCTTTCGCTTTAGCCTGGCCGATTTTCTTGGAGGCTTCGTTGCGCCGTTGCTGAAGTTCCTGCGTCGAGGTTTGCGCGGCGCGGCGGCGGGAGTCGAGTTCAAGAACCGCCGGCGACTGCGGCGGGAATCCGCGGCGCGCGAGTCCGGCGTCGAAAGCCGCTCGGTTCTCGCGAATCCATTTGATATCGAGCATGGCGTTATTCCGCTTTGGCCAGGGTTATACGGCGCGCGGGCGCGAGACGTCTACTACTCTGTCCCTGGCGCAGCTTGTCTCTGCGCCTGCTGCGCGCGCTTTTCGACCAAGCGCACGGCCAGAAGCGAGATTTCGTAGAGCAGCAGGAGCGGGAGCGCGAGGCTGATCATGCTCAATACGTCGGGCGGCGTCAGGAACGCCGCGGCGATGAAAATGATGACGATTGCGTAGCGCCGCTTCGACGCCAGCATGGCGGAGCTGACCAGTCCCACCCGCGCCAGCAGCGTCAGCAGAATAGGCAACTGAAAGCATAGGCCGAACGCGAAGATAAAGGTCATGACCAGGGACAGATATTCGTTGGCCTTGGCTTCAAGATGGATTGCCACTCCGCCGGGGCCGGCGGGCGTTTGGAAACTGAGAAAGAATTTCCACGCGAGCGGCATGACCACGTAATAGACCAGCGACCCGCCGAGAAAGAAAAGAACCGGCGTTGCAAACAAGTAGGGAAGAAAGGCCCCCCGCTCGTTCTTGTAAAGACCCGGTGCCACGAACATCCATATTTGGGCGGCGACGATCGGAAACGAGACGAACAGAGCCGCGAATGCCGCGACCTTGATATAGGTGACGAAGAGCTCGGTGAGATTGGTGTAGATGACATGCGGGTTGGTCTCGTTCTGCATGGCATCGGCCAGCGGCTTCAACAGAAACGCGAAGATGTGATCGGCGAAGTAGTAGCAGACGGCGAAGGCGACGAAGAATGCGACGATCGCGTAGATCAGCCGGTTGCGCAGCTCGATGATGTGTTCGAGCAGCGGCATTTTCCGGTCGTTGATATCGTCGCTCATGACTCAGGGCTTCGGATCGCTGGGAGGCTCCGGCATAGTCGCGGGGGCGGCCGCTGACGATGAGGCTGCAGGTTTTTGTTCGCCGATTGCCGGCGTTTCCTCGAGGCTGACGAGCCGCTTGGCGTTGTCGATTTCCTTGCGCGCCTCGCTGAGTTCGGTTTCGCGAATCACTTCTTCCACGCTGGCTTGGAATTCGCGGGCAAGACCCCTCGCCTTCCGCGCCATCTTGCCCAGGGTGCGCAGGACGACCGGCAGGTCCTTGGGACCGATGCAAACGATCGCGACGATCGCGATCAGGAGGAGTTCGGTCCAGCCGATATCGAACATGAATCGCGACTAGCCGTCGTCGGTCGCATCATCGCCGATGTCGAGGGGTTCGATGTCTTCCTCTTCGCCGGCGGAATCGGCTTCCGGCAAGGGATCGTCGCCGGGACGGACGCCGTAAGCGGTGATCGCCGGCCGGGTATCGAGAAGGCCCGCGGCTTTGAGGTCTTCGAGGCCGGGCAGCCCGTCCAGGGATTCGAGCCCGAAATGGTCGAGGAAGGCCTCGGTCGTACCCCAGGTCATCGGACGGCCAGGGGTGCGGCGCCGGCCCCGCGGGCGGATCCAGCCTGCTTCCAAAAGCAGATCGAGCGTGCCCTTGCTTAAGCTCTTGCCGCGGATCTCTTCGATCTCGGCCCTGGTTACCGGCTGGTGATAGGCGACGATAGCGAGGGTTTCGGTCATTGCCGGAGACAGCGCGCGCGGAACTTTGGTCTCGAGCCGGAGATAGGGCGAAAGATCGGGAGCGGTCCGGAACGCCCAAGCGGTTCCGACTTTGACCAAGCGGACGCCGCGGCTTTCATACAGGGCCGAAAGTTCGGCCAAGAGGTTTGCTACATCGCTGCCTTCCGGCAGCCGGTCGGCCAAGGCGATCTCTTCCACGGGGTCGGCGGAAGCGAAGAGAACCGCTTCGATCAGGCGCAATTGCTGATGCGGATCGGTAAGCGGGTTCGCCGTCTTTGCCGCAATCTCGGGCGCCGCCTTGGGCGCCGGCGTCATCGGCGGCGATATCTCGGTGCTGTTCTCGGCATGGTGTTCGATGATTTTCGGCTGAGCGCTCACAGCGGTTTCAATCCTTTCGGTCGGGTGTTTTCATCGGCGTTCTCCGCTGCGCGGAGATAAATCGGCCCGAAGGGCGTGTTCTGGCGAAGCTAAATCTTGCCGGAGCGCGCCATTTCAAGGCTGGCGATCAAGGTCGAGGCCAAGGCGGAACGGCCGACGATGCCGCCTCGAATGTTGGGCGGCAGGAAATGAACCATCGACTGCCAATCCGGCGTCCGGCCGACCAGCCGGCGCAATCGCTCCAATGCATCTTCAACCGAATAGAGCTCATCCGGCGTGATGTGGAGGGTCGCGGTCTCCCGCCTCTTGTGCTGCTCGCCATAGGCCTTGAGCAGGTCGAACAGGGTAACCTGGAAGACCGGGGTGCGGCGGCTGTGGAGCCGCTCCGGGGCGCCGCGGCGGAAGACTTCCGTGCCCAGCCTCGGCCGGGCAATGAGTTGCGCGCCCGCCTCCTGCATCGACTGTAGACGCTGCAGGTGGAACGCCAGGGAAGCCGCCATTTCGGCTGCGCTTGGCTCTTCTTCCTGCTCCGGAACCGGCAGCAGGAGGCGCGATTTGAGATAGGCGAGCCACGCCGCCATGACCAGGTAATCGGCCGCCACTTCCAGTCTCAGGCGGCGTGCGTGGGCAATGAATTCAAGATATTGGTCGGCGAGGTGAAGAATTGAGATACGCTTCAGGTCGACCTTTTGTTCGCGGGCCAGTGCCAGCAGGAGATCGAGCGGTCCCTCGAATCCCTCGAGATCGACGACGAGACGCTCTTCCGGCGTCAGGTCGGCGTTGGTTTCGGGGAATATATCGTCGCTCATCGCTGCCTATCCTAACCCGGCAACCGAATAGACCATGCGAATTAGAAAATCGACTGGCACGCCGATCCCAGTCCGGTAACCGAACAAACCATGCGAATCAGAAAATCGGCCGGCACGCCAATCAGCCAGGAAAATACGCTGAATTTGAATACCAAAGGCAGAATAAACAGCAATCCGACAAGGATGAACAGGCCCCAACGTTCGAGTTTGGCAAGCGGCCGGGCGAGTTCCCTTGGCAGAAGGCCGACGGCGACTCTTCCGCCATCCAAGGGCGGTAGAGGAAACATGTTAAAAACCGCCAATACAACATTGAATAAAATTGAGTTTCCCAAATTTTTCACGGCCCATTCGCGGGCGACGTCTGGGAACAGCACCGCCACGTGGATGAGTAGGGCCGAAATAATCGCGAGCGCCAGATTAATTCCGGGGCCCGCCGCAGCGACCAGGACCATATCGCGGCGCGGATGGTTCAGCCTTCCGAAATTGACCGGCACCGGCTTTGCCCAGCCGAACATGAACCGGGTTCCGCTCATCAACAGCATTAGCGGCAGAAGGATGGTGCCGAAGGGGTCGATATGGCGGAGCGGATTGAAGCTTACCCTTCCCAACCGGTAAGCGGTGTCGTCGCCGAGCTTCCATGCGACATAGCCGTGGGCCGCCTCATGCAAGGTAATCGCAACGACGCCGGGAATAGCCCAGACAGAGATCAAAACCAGTATATGGCTGAGGCTCTGCGAGTTCATGCCGAACCGGCGACAGCCGCCATCAGGGAATCGAGGCGCGCCGCAAAGACCGGTGGCTTGACCGGTTTCGGCGGGCTCAGCATTCCCTTCGCCCGGTCGAACCGGGCAAGAGCGGCGTCGCTCAGCGGCGGCGCGGCGCCCGCGATTTCCTCCATTTCCGTCATCCGGCCATTGCAGTGGAGGACCACGTCGCATCCGGCTTCCAGGGATGCCGTCGTCCGTTCCGCAAAGCTTCCGGTCAGCGCCTTCATGGAAAGATCATCGGTGATCAAGAGGCCGTCGAATCCGATATGGCCGCGGACGACGTCGCGGATCACCTTGAGAGATGTGGTCGCAGGATTGCGCGAATCATAGGGCCGGTAAACCACATGGGCGGTCATCGCGATCGGCATGGCGCGCAATTGCCGGAAAGGCTCGAAATCGATCATCTCCAAAGTCTTGCGGTGTATTTCGACGACGGGAAGCCCTTGATGGCTGTCGACCATGGCACGGCCATGGCCGGGAATATGTTTGATCACCGGGAGGACTCCGCCTTCCATCAACCCGCGGCAGAATTCGCGGCCAAGCTCCGTCACCAATTCAGGGTCGTCGGCGAAGGCCCGGTCGCCGATGATCCCGTGGGCGCCGGGCGCCGGCACGTCCAAAAGCGGCGCGCAATCCACATCGATCCCAAGCGGCCGCAAATCGATGGCGATAATCCGGGCCGAAAGATAGGCCGCTTCGCGGGCGGCATCCCGGCTCCGTTCGGCAAGGGCGCCGATTCGTCCGGCAGCCGGCAGAACCCGCCAGTGCGGCGGCTTCAGCCGCACCACCCTTCCGCCCTCCTGATCGATCAGGACGGGGGCATCTTCGCGCTCCACGCATTCGCGGAAAGATCTAACCAGCGAAAGGACTTGATCCGGATTCTTGCAGTTACGCTCGAAGAGAATGAAGCCCAGCGGGTTCGCGCCAGCGAAAAAGCGCCGCTCGGATTCGAGTAGGCGCTCTCCCGCACATCCGAAAATCGCGGCCCTTGGCCGGGTCTCAGGATTTGACAACGATGCACTCCGCCTTGCGCTGCTTCAATTGGGAGCAGAGTTCCTTGGCGGCCGATTCCGTAAGGGCGCCGGCCTGAACCCGAAAAAAGGTTCCTTTTCCGGTGAGATCGACCTTCACCACGGTGACGCTCAAACTCGACAGCAGATCGGCATAGGTCTTTTGCAGCTTCTTCCATTCGCCGTCGGCGGCATCCTGGGAACGAAGAGCCGCGAGTTGAACCCGGTAGGATCCGGCGGCCGCGGCTTTCGACTCGGTCGAGCCGGATTCTGTCGCCATTGCTTCCGTCGGTTTCGGTTCTTCAGCCGGCTTCGCCTCGGCCGGATTGCTTTCAATACTCTTGGCACTCATGTCGCTCGGCTTGGCCGCTGTTTCCACCGGCTTTGCGGGCGACCGGGATTGCTCCGCCGGTTTTGCTACGGCAGAAGCTGGCGGTGCCGGAATAGGCGCGGTCGTTTCGCCGGCGGCCGGTGCGATGGCGGCCATGGATTTGGCTTCGGCGGTGATTGCCGGATGGGCCACCGGCGTCTCCGGCGGCGGCAACAAGGATTCCGCTTTGGGTGCGGCGGGCTGATCGCTCGCCAACCGCTCGTAGACCGCGCTGTCTTGCGGTTCCGGCGCGCCGCCCGGCTCGTCGGGCTTCACCCGGCTCGGTCCGTCCTCGGCTTTGATCAGCGGTGCGACACCCTGCTCACCCGCTTTGGTCGCTTGGTGGTAGGCATACCAAGTGAAGGCGCCGGCGGCGGCAAAGGCGATCGCGGCCACCCAAATCCGGCTGCGTGGGAAAGAGCGCTGAATTTCGCGGCGCTCGGCAGTGAGTTCGATCGGCTGCGAATCTTCGTCCATTTCGATGTGCATTACCGCATCTCCTCGCGGGGTTCGACCCCGAATACTCTCAAGCCCGTCGCCACCACCGTCTGTACGGCCCGGACCAGGGCGAGCCTCGCCGCGGTCCGTTCGATGTCGTCCGGAATGAGAAAACGCAAACTTGCGTCGTCGCGCCCCTTGCTCCACAGCGCGTGGAATTGGGACGCCAACTCATAAAGATAGAAGGCCAGCCGGTGGGGCTCGTGAGCCTCGGCGGCCCCCTCCACGATTCGAGGCCAGCCTGCCATCGCCTTGATCAAAGCAAGCTCATCGGAATTGGTCAAGAGATTGAGTGGCCCCGAGGCCAGCGCCACTAAATCAAGGTTAACACCGGAAAACTCCTCCGCCGCATGGCGGATCACCGAACTGGCTCGGGCATGGGCGTATTGCACATAGAATACAGGATTTTCCCGTGATTGTTCGAGAACCTTGGTCAGATCGAAATCGAGCGCCTGATCGTTGCGCCGGGTCAGCATGATGAATCGGACGACGTCGCGGCCGACCTTATCCACCACGTCACGAAGGGTGACGAAGGTCCCGGCCCGCTTGGACATTTTCACCGGCTCGCCTTTGTCCATGAGGTTGACGAGCTGGCACACCTTGACGTCGAGAGCGCCCTCCCCGCCGGTAATGGCTTTGACCGCCGCCTGCATGCGCTTGATGTAGCCGCCGTGATCCGCGCCCCAGACGTCGATCATGGTGGCGAAGCCGCGCCGGAATTTGTCGGCGTGATAGGCGATGTCCGAGGCGAAATAGGTCCAACTTCCGTCCGACTTCCGGAGCGGCCGGTCCACGTCGTCCCCGAACTGGGTTGCTCGAAACAGCGTTTGCGGCCGCGGCTCCCAATCGTCCGGGGTCTTGCCCTTGGGCGGTTCGAGGACGCCCGTATAAACCAGATCGCGGTCGATCAGATTATTGATGGTCTGCTCGACCGCACCCTTCTCCACCAGCGCCCGCTCCGAGGTGAAGACATTGTGGTGCACCCCGAGGGCAGCGAGATCGTCTCGAATCAGATCCATCATCGCCGCAATGGCGAATTCGCGAACCGGCGCCAGCCATTCCGATTCATCCCCGCCGAGCCAGCGGTCGCCGTCGCGCTCGGCCAAGGCCTGGCCGGCTTTGATCAAATAATCGCCGGGATAGAAACCTTCCGGCATCGCCCCGATTTTTTCGCCCAGCGCCTCGCGGTAACGCAGATGGGTGGAGCGGGCCAGCGCATCGACCTGGGCGCCGGCATCGTTGACGTAATATTCGCGGGTCACCTTGTAGCCGGATTTGGCCAGAAGATTGGCCAGCGCATCGCCGAAAACCGCACCCCGCCCATGGCCGACGTGCATCGGCCCGGTCGGATTGGCGGAGACATATTCGACATTGACCGGCTCGCCGGCACCGATATTCGAGGTTCCGTAATCCGGGCCGGTGCGCAAGATTTTTTCGAGTTGGGTAAACCAAAAATCGGAAGTCATCCGCAAATTGATGAATCCCGGCCCCGCCACTTCTGCCGACGCAACGCCTGCGATTTCGGACAGCGGCCCGATGAGCTCGGCCGCCAATTGCCGTGGATTCATTTTGGCGTCCTTGGCCAAAACCATCGCGGCGTTGGTCGCCACGTCGCCATGGGTCGGATCGCGCGGCGGCTCGATCGCGACGCGCGAGAATTCGAGCCCCGCGGGAAGCTTCCCGCTTTTGACAAGCTCAGCTAAGGCCACGGCCACGTCGCCCTGCAAGGCGCGGAAAAAATTCATGGGTCTCTCTTCACGCGTCCGTTTAGGGCATCACGGTGTAAGGATCGAACAGGCGGCGGTGCTCTTCCAGCGCATAACGATCGGTCATTCCGGCGATGTAATCGGAAACCAGGATGGCGCGTTCCTCGGCGTTGCCGGCTTCGGCCGTGATCCGCCATTCATTCGGCAGGCAGTCCGGTTGGTCGACATAAAGGTCGAACAATTCCCTGACCACCCGCCGCGCTTTCGCCGTCATGCGGTTGACCTTGTAATGCCGGTACATGGATTGGAACAGGAAGGATTTGAGGGCGAGCAATTCGGGCCACAGTTTATCGGAGAAGCTGGCGACCTTGTCCTTCAGCAGCCGCACGTCTTGCGCCGATTTCGGCTTTGCCGCGGCGAGGCGTTTCCTGGTTTCCGCCAGCATGTCGTTGACCATGGAATTGATCAGCCGCCGGATCGATTCGTGAATGAGCCGCGGTTGTTCGATACCAGGATAGCGTTGTTCGGCCGCCGAGAAAGTCGGGCCGGCCAGAGGCACATCGGCCATCTCGGCGATGGTGAAAAGTCCGGCGCGGAGGCCGTCGTCGATGTCATGGGTCACATAGGCCAGATCGTCGGCCAAGGAGGCGACCTGCGCTTCGACTCCCGGATTGGTGTGAAGTTCGAGATCGTGGCGTTTGACATAGGCGGCGATGGTGCGGGGCAGCAATTCGCCATCCGGTACGGGTAAAAGCGGCCCGTTATGCTTGACGACGCCTTCGAGCGTTTCCCAGCAAAGATTCAATCCGTCGAATTCGGCATAGCGGCGTTCGAGATCGGTCAGTATCCGCAAAGTCTGGTCGTTGTGATCGAAGCCGCCATAAGGCTCCAAGCAAGCATCCAAGGCCTCTTCCCCGGCATGGCCGAAGGGGGTGTGGCCGAGATCGTGGGCCAGTGCGAGGGCTTCCGCCAAATCCTCATCCAGGGCGAGGGCCCGGCTGATCGAACGGGCGATCTGGGCGACCTCCAGGCTATGGGTGAGCCGGGTGCGGTAGTAATCGCCCTCGTGATAAACGAAGACCTGGGTCTTATGTTTAAGGCGGCGGAACGCCGCGGAGTGGATAATCCGGTCGCGGTCGCGCTGAAACACCGAGCGAGTCTCGCTTTCGGGCTCGGGATACAGCCGCCCCCGGCTTTGTGCGGGGTTCGAGGCATAGGGCGATAGGCCGGAATTCATGGCGCGGAACCTACCTCGCGGCGCTAAAAACCGCAAAGATTTCCCGAGATTCCAGACAATTACACCCCTTGGCACCCGGTCATTGGCGCCTTACATAAGAGGCAACCCAAGGCCACCCTGCCCTGGGATTGTGCTAGCTTAAGCTTTGGAATTTGGGCTCTATCTGGAAGAAAGTTGGGAATATGGCTGGTTTGGAGCAAGCAATAACGGAGACTTCGGGCGGGCAAATTGGCCTCAGCGAGAGTGCCGCCCGGCGCATTTCCATGCTCCTGGGCGAGGGCGAGAATAAGGGCCAGCGGTTGCGGATCTCGGTGACCGGCGGCGGTTGCCAGGGCTTTCAATACAATTTCACCTTCGACGGCGCCCGCAACGCCGACGACGTGATTTTCACCCGCGACGGCGCCGAAATCGTGGTCGACGAAACCTCGCTTGGCTTGCTCGCCGGCTCCGAACTCGATTTCGTCGAGGACATGGTCGGCTCTTATTTCGCGGTCAAAAATCCGAACGCCAAATCCTCCTGCGGCTGCGGCAGTTCGTTCTCGCCGGTCTAACCGGTCCAAATCGCCTCCCCTGTGCTAATCTTGCGGCCCGCCCCTCGGCGGGCTTTTTTAATGTCTGAATCTCGATGAGTACGATCCGCATCGCCACCTTCAACGTCAACTCGATCAAGGCGCGGCTGCCTCGCGTTCTCGAATGGCTGCGCGCAACCAAGCCCGATGTCGCGCTGTTTCAGGAAATCAAATGCACGGAGGATACGTTTCCGAAGCTGGAGATCGAGGATCTCGGCTACAACTTGGCGATCTCCGGCCAGAAAACCTATAACGGCGTCGCCATCCTCTCGAAATTTCCCCTCGAAGATATCGCTTCGGCGCTGCCGGGCGACGACGCGGACGATCACGCGCGCTATATCGAAGCCTTCGTCTCCGTAGGCAAGACGCCGCTTCGCGTCGCTTCGATTTATCTTCCGAACGGCAATCCGGTGGAATCTGAGAAATTTCCCTACAAGCTGGCCTGGATGAAGCGTCTTCGCGCCCACGCCAAGGAGCTGCTCAAGCTCGAAGAGGTTATGGTTCTCGGCGGCGATTACAACGTGGCGCCCACCGACGACGATGTTTACGACCCGGAAATCTGGGCCAATGACGCGCTGTGCCGCCCGGAATCCCGCGCCGCCCTCCGCTCGATCGTGAATCTCGGGCTAACCGATGGTTACCGGGCGCTTCATGCCCACGGCCATGCGTACACGTTCTGGGATTATCAGGCGGGGGCGTGGCAGAAAGACAACGGGCTTCGCATCGATCATCTGCTGCTCTCGCCCCAGGCGGCGGACCGGCTGGAGAAAAGCGGCATCGACAAATCCGAGCGCGGCAAGGAAAAAGCCTCCGACCACGTCCCGGTGTGGTGCGAGTTGACGATGAAGAAGTGAGCGGCGAAGAACGCTGCTATTCCGCCGCTTCGAACTTGGCCTTGGCGCGTTTGGAGGCGCCTTTGACGTCGCGCACGGCACCCTTCGAAGCGCTCGTTGCAAAGAGCGCATAAGCTTCGAGGGCGACCGAGACATGGCGGTCGCGGGTCGCGGGTTTCCAGGCAGCAGCGCCTTTCTTTTCCATCGCTTTTCGGCGCCGCGCGATTTCTTCGTTGGAAACCGCAAGGGCGAGGCTGCGTTTGGGAATGTCGATATCGATGCGGTCGCCTTCTTCGATGAGTGCGATCGCGCCGCCGTCGGCGGCCTCGGGGGAAACGTGACAGATCGAAAGCCCTGCGGTGCCGCCAGAAAACCGCCCGTCGGTGATGAGGGCACAGACTTTGCCCAGGCCCTTCGATTTCAGATAGCTGGTGGGATAAAGCATTTCCTGCATGCCGGGCCCGCCGCGCGGTCCTTCATAGCGGATCACCACCATGTCGCCGGCTTTCACCTTGTCGCCGAGAATGGCTTCCACTGCGTCGTCCTGGCTTTCGAAGATTCGAGCCGATCCTGAAAATGTGAGTTGGCTTGGATCGACTCCGGCGGTTTTCACGATGCAGCCGTCTTCCGCGATATTGCCGTAAAGGACCGCCAGCCCGCCATCCTTGCTGTAGGCGTGTTCGACATCGCGGATGCAGCCCTTGGCGCGATTGAGATCGAGGCTGGGATAGCGCTTGTCCTGGCTGAAGGCCACTTGGGTCGGCACGCCGCCCGGAGCTGCGCGATAAAATTCATGGACCGTTGGGTCCTCGGTGCGCTTCACGTCCCAATAATCCAAGGCTTCGGCCATGGTTCGCGAATGCACGGTGGCGGCGTTACGGTGTAGAAGCCCGCCGCGATCGAGCTCGCCCAAAATCGCCATGACGCCGCCGGCGCGATGCACGTCTTCGAGATGGAAAACCGGCGAGCTCGGCGCGACCTTGCACAAATTCGGGACGCGCCGTGACAGCCGGTCGATATCGGCCATGGTGAACGGCACTTCGCCTTCATAGGCGGCGGCCAAGAGATGGAGCACGGTGTTGGTCGATCCGCCCATCGCGATATCGAGGGTGATGGCGTTCTCGAATGCTTCGAACGTGGCGATGCCGCGCGGCAATGCGGTCGGGTCGTTTTCAACGTAATAGCGCCGCGTCAAATCCACGATCACCCGGCCGGCCATCAGGAACAGCTCGCGCCGGTCGGCATGGGTGGCGAGCACCGACCCGTTGCCGGGAAGCGAAAGCCCCAAGGCCTCGGTCAAGCAATTCATCGAATTGGCGGTGAACATGCCGGAGCATGAGCCGCAGGTCGGGCAAGCCGAGCGTTCGTATTTCAGTGCGTCTTCGTCCGACACCTTCGGATTGGCGGCCTGAACCATCGCATCGATGAGGTCCAGGCTCCTTTCTTTGCCGTCGATCACCGCCTTGCCGGCTTCCATCGGCCCGCCGGAAACGAAAACCGCTGGGATGTTGAGGCGGAGTGCCGCCATCAGCATGCCCGGCGTGATCTTGTCGCAATTGGAAATGCACACCAACCCATCGGCACAATGGGCATTGACCATATATTCGACCGAGTTGGCGATGATCTCCCGCGACGGCAGGCTGTAGAGCATGCCGGAATGGCCCATGGCGATGCCGTCGTCCACGGCGATGGTATTGAATTCCTTGGCGACGCCGCCGGACTTTTCGATTTCCCGGGCGACCAGCTGGCCGAGGTCCTTGAGGTGAACATGTCCCGGCACAAACTGCGTGAAGGAATTGGCGACCGCGATGATCGGTTTGCCGAAATCCTCGTCCTTCATGCCGGTGGCGCGCCAAAGTCCGCGCGCACCCGCCATGTTGCGGCCGTGAGTGGTGGTTCGGGAGCGATATTCGGGCATAGCCTAACCCTGTCTTAAGTGACGCCTTTTACAAGGTGCGAAGCTGATTTTGGGCTGATTTTCAGCCGGGGTCCATAGGGGCATGTCATCGGAGAGCCGTCGAATTTGAGCCAATCTTGCGGCCTATCGAGGCGTGCCGTCACATCGCCGCCAGGCGCGAGAGGGCCGCATCGAGCTTGGCGGCGGCGCGGGCCGCTTCGTCCCGGCGGCCGCGCTGTTCTAGCACCACTTCCGGCGGCGCCTTGGCGATGAAACTTTCATTGCCGAGTTTTTTGTCGAGCTTTTCGATCTCGCTGTGCAGCTTGGCGATTTCCTTGGACAGGCGCTGCTTTTCGCCGGCGACATCGAGCACGCCGGCCAGCGGCAGAATGTAGGTTGCTTCGTCGACCACGGTTTGCAGCGCGCCCTTGCCCGATGCTGAATTGTCGAAGCCGATTTCCGAAAGCCGCGCCAGCTTGGTCAGAATATCGCGGTGGGTCTGCACCCGGGCATGAGTGACCGGGCTTGCATCCTTGATGACGAGCGTCAACTGTGCTGCGGGCGGCACATTCATTTCGGTGCGCACGGCGCGGATTTCCGAAATCACCCGCACCAGCCAATTCATCTCGGCCATGGCATGCGGGTCCGTTAGGCCCGGCTCGAATTCTGGCCATTCGGCGGAAATGAGGCGATTGGCCCGGTCGTCGGCCAGCTTCTCCCAGAGCTCTTCGGTGATGAAGGGCATGAGGGGATGCAGCAAATGCAGAACTTGATCGAGCACGTAAGCGGCGGTGGCCTGGGTCTCGTCCCGCGGGCCGTGGTTCGAGAGCAGGATCGGTTTGATGAGTTCGAGATACCAATCGCAGAACGTGCCCCACAGAAAGTGATAGAGCTTATGAGCGGCTTCATCGAACCGGTATTTGTCGAGGGCTTGAGTCACGTCCCCGCCCAAGGCAGCGAGTTCGCCCACGATCCAGCGGTTGACCGTGGCTTCATTTTTCGAAGGATCGAAGCCGGGCTTCGGAACGCAGCCATTCATTTGGCAGAACCGCGCCGCGTTCCACAGTTTGGTCGCGAAATTGCGGTGGCCTTCGACCCGGGCCGGAGAGAGCTTGATGTCGCGCCCCGGTGCCGCCAGCGACGCCAAGGTGAAACGCAACGCATCCGCGCCGTATTCGTCGATAAGCGCAACCGGATCGATGATATTGCCCTTCGACTTCGACATCTTCTGGCCCCTCTCGTCGCGGACCAGAGCGTGGATATAAACCGTCTTGAACGGCACCTCCTTCATGAAATGGAGGCCCATCATCATCATCCGCGCGACCCAGAAGAAAATAATGTCGAAGCCGGTGACCAGCACGTCGGTCGGGTAATAACGCGCGAGTTCGGGCGTTTGATCCGGCCAGCCCAGCGTCGTGAACGGCCACAAGCCGGATGAGAACCAGGTGTCGAGAACGTCGTTGTCGCGCTTGAGCGCAACGGCGACGCCGTAATGCTTCGCCGCATCGTTCAGTGCTTCTTCTTCGGTCATGGCGACGAACACTTTATTGTCCGGGCCGTACCAGGCGGGAATCTGATGGCCCCACCAGATCTGACGCGAGATGCACCACGGCCTGATATTGCGCATCCATTCGAAATAGGTGTTTTCCCAATTGTGCGGAACGAATTGGGTTTTCCCCTCCTCCACCGCTTTGATGGCAGGTTCGGCCAATTTTGCGGCGTTCACATACCACTGATCGGTGAGCCAGGGTTCGATGACGGCGCCCGATCGGTCGCCATAGGGAATCGTCATCGGATTGACTTCGACTTTTTCCAACAACCCCAGGCTCTCCATCTCGGCGACGATCCTGTCGCGCGCCGCGAAGCGATCGAGACCCCGATAGGCCGCCGGCGCGTTGTCGTTGAGCTTGGCGTCCGCGTCGAACACGTTGATGACCGGCAGATCGTGACGGCGGCCGACTTCGAAATCGTTGAAGTCGTGAGCCGGCGTGATCTTCACGGCACCGGTGCCCTTTTCCGGATCGGAATAGCTGTCGGCGATGATGGGGATGCGCCGGTGGGCAATCGGCAGCAATAGGAACTTGCCGACGAGGTTCTTGTAACGCTCGTCATCGGGATGTACCGCCACCGCAGTATCGCCGAGCATGGTTTCGGGGCGCGTGGTAGCAACCGTGATGAAACAATTCTTTTCGCCCTCGATCGGATAGCGGAAGGTCCAAAGCGATCCCTTAACCTCCCGTTGCTCCACTTCGAGATCGGAGATCGCGGTATGGAGGTTCGGATCCCAATTGACCAGGCGCTTGTCGCGGTAAATCAGGCCTTCATGGTAGAGATCCACGAACACCTTGCGCACCGCCAGCGACAATCCTTCGTCCATGGTGAAGCGCTCGCGTGGCCAATCGGGCGAAGCGCCGAGCCGGCGCAATTGGCGGGTGATAGTGCTGCCGGATTCGGCTTTCCATTCCCACACCCGCTCGATGAACGCGTCGCGCCCCAGCGCAGCGCGGTTCTTTCCCGCGGCTTCGAGCTGCCGCTCCACCACGATCTGGGTGACGATTCCGGCGTGATCGGTGCCGGGCTGCCACAAGACGTCGCGGCCGCGCAATCGTTCAAAGCGGCTGAGAATGTCCTGAAGCGTGAAGTTGAGCGCATGGCCCATGTGAAGGCTGCCGGTTACATTGGGCGGCGGCATCATGATGGTGTAGGGCGTGGCATCCGGGCGCTGACCCGACGCGAACGCGCCGTCGCGCTCCCACCGCTCGTAGTGGCGGGGTTCGACCGATCCGGGATCGTAGGTCTTCGGCAGCTCTGTCATTTCACCTTTGTCGGGGCCGCTGTCATGTCTTTTAAAGTCCGGCGAACTCTTGAGGGGCAAACGCGCCGCCGTCAAGCCGGAGACCCAAAATTTATGAAGTCTGTGATTTTAGGAGATTTGGATTTTAAGAGAGGGAGATTTTAGCGATCGCGGACGCGACCGACCATCTTCTCGATTTCGGAGCGAACCAGGCGTTCGATGAGCCCCGGAAGATTTTCATTCAGCCATTCTTTGAGGATCGGACGCAGGATTTCCTTGGTCAGATCTTCGAGAGTTCTGCCGGCCGACCACCGCGATATTCTGATGCGCGACGGCCTGCGCCAATGCGGCAAGTGCGGCGGTTGAAAGTTCCGCAGCTTCCTTCGACATGAGGCTGTCGTCGGCCTTGTCGTTCACGAGCGTCTCCCCCGGCACTTCCTGGAGCTCCAGCTCTTCGTCGACCATCGCAACCGGGGCCGGTTCAGGCGGCGGTGGTGGAGGCGGTTCCATCCTCACCGCCGGCGGTGGCGGCGCAACCGCCACCGGCTCCGGCATTGGTTCCGGTTCGGGGGCCGGCGGTTCAGGCTCCGGTTGTGGCGCCGCCATCATAGGCTGAGGTGCGGGTTCCGGCATAGCCTCAGGTTCTGGAGGCGGCGGCGGCTCTTGCGGAGCGGGTGCCGGCTCGGCCTGATCGGCCAAATTGATGACGGTTCCGTCCTCTTTGACCATCTTGGTCAGTTGGAGAACGTCATCGCCGCCAAAATTCTGGGGGCCGAATCCGTCGGGTTTTTCGTCTTTTTGATCGAGGGTTTCCGCGCGCGGGGCCTCGGCCTCTTCGGAGATGATCCTCCGAATCGAAGACCAGAATCTCCTCCATGGAGGGCTCTTGCTGAGGTTTGGCGCTGGACATCGAAACTCCCGAGGCTGGGCGAAGAAGTTAACCAACAAACTAGTGACGATATTATTAACGGGGTCTTTCCGCAACCCCTTGTGCCGTCAATGATTATCGTCCCCGGTGCCCCACAGCTTGTCGTGGACTTCGTTATAATGGGTTTCGACGTCGTATTGCTGGACGGGAAGCTCAAAGGCCTGGGCGGTCAATTGGCCGATAGCGACCTTGAGCTGGAAGCCGGCAACCCAGGCGTCATGCTTGGCCTGAACCTGGCTTACCTGAGAAGTGAGCAGTTCCTGCTCGGCATTGAGAATATCGAGGATGGTTCGGGCGCCGACGGTGGCTTCTTGTTTGACACCTTCGAGGGCGATGGTATTCGCCTGAATCTGTTTCTCGAAGGATTTCACCGCGGCGAGCGCCGAAGTGTAGGACTCGAACCCCTGAGTTGCTTGCTGGGCGGCGTCCTGCTTTGCCTGAACGGTTTGGTCGCGGAGCTGTTTCACCGTTTCCTTGGCGGCGCGCACCCGGGAATAGACGGCGGAGCCCGGATAAAGCGGCACCGAAAGCTGGGCGGTGAGCGCCGTGCTGTCTATGGTGCTGCCTTTCGAAATCGTGTCGTCGTCGTGGTCGTATTCGCCGTTGACTGAAATCGTCGGTAAAAGCTCGCCGAAATTGATATCAATGTCGTTCCGGGCCGCCTGCTCGTTGAAGGACGCGAACAATACGGCGGGATTCTGGACCGACGCGGCGATCAATTCATCGGCGGTGCCCGGCAAACCTTGCAGTCCGTCCGGCTCGTCGAGCTTGGTCGGGGAAATTCCAGTGACATTGCGATAGACGGCGCGGGAGGAATTGAGCGTGCCTTCGGCCTGGATCCGCGCGGCGGTCGCCTGGGCTAGCCGCGCTTCGGCCTGGGACACATCGGTGCGCGTCACCTCGCCCACCCGGAACTGATCTTGAGTCGCTTCGAGCTGACGCCGCAGCACCTGCTCGTTATTGATGTTGAGATCAAGCACCGCTTGATCGCGATAGACATCCATATAAGCGGTGGCGGCGGCGAGCATTACGTTCTGCTCGGTCACCGTCAACTGCTCGCGCCCGGCCTTAACGAGGTTTTCGGCCTTGTCGATTTCGGCCTGGGTGCGGCCACCGCGATAGACCGGCTCCGAAACGACCAAACTCTCCTCCCGCGGATTGAGAACCGCACCGACACCAAAAACAGCTTGCTGTTGTAACCAGTTGCGGCCCGCCGTGGTGTCGCTGGTGACGGTCGGGAAATAATTGGACCGCGCCTGAGGCACTTGCTCGTCGGTCGCGCGTAACTGGTTCCGCGCCGCTTGAAGCGTGGGATTATTGATGTAGGCGGCGGCGAGCAATTCCTTCAGCCCTTGTGCCGAAGCCGGGTTCGACATCCCGGCTGCGACCAGAAGCGCAATAGCACAGAGCCCTGGAAATTTCCGCAAACGGTTCAATGCATCACCAGAAGTTTTTCGATCAAAAGACAAATCCGGGTTCTTGCACAAAATCGGGAAGGATCGGCGTCGCCGCATCGAAGACCGGCCGCTGCGCCAGAATTCCGCGATTTCGCGTCATCAATGTCCCCTGTCCGACACCCTCGCCTACCACCGCGACCAGCCGGCCGCCATCGGCCAATTGCCGGGCGATCGTTTCCGGAATTCGCGGCACCGAACCGTTGAATACGATCACATCATAAGGCGCTTGCTTTGCATATCCCCCCGCCAGCGGGGCCGTGACAACGACGACATTGTCGATGGAGAGTTCCGATAGTGTTGCCATCGCGCGCGCCGCCAATTCGGGGTCGCTTTCCAACGCGACGACGGTATTGGCAAGCTTCGAAAGCAGCGCCGCCGAATAACCGGTGCCGCAACCGATATCGAGCACGACATCGTCCGGCGTAATGGCGGCGAGTTGGAGCAATTTCGCCAAAACCAGCGGCTCCATCAAATAGCGGCCTTTCTTGAGCGGCAAATCCTCGTCGATATAGGCAACGCCACGCAGGGCCTCGGGCACGAATATCTCCCGGGGAATTTCCGCCAGCGCGGCCAGCAACACCTCTTGCGTCACCGCATTGGTGCGGATTTGGCTTTCAACCATATTGCGGCGGGCTGCGGTGAAATCGGCCATCGGACTCGGGTTGGCAGGTAGGTCTCGGCTTACATAGGGTAGCTCAGACGGCTATGCATGGGCTTTATACTGGTGCCGGCCAGCGATTACAACGTCATGACCCGAAGGGCTTTTGCTCGGGGAATCGCGTTGATTCCCGGGTCTTACCCCAGTATACCTGCCTGCCGCTTTGCGCTTGCCAGACGCCGCATCACCGAGCGATTGGCGGCCGGCAGACGCAGATGTCGGGCGAAGGCGCGGTGGCAGAATGGCTATGCAGGGGCCTGCAAAGCCCCGTATCCCGGTTCGATTCCGGGCCGTGCCTCCAAATTATCCACAGGCGTCAGCACAGGTATTTCGAACCCGGTACGGTGGCGGGCGCCTTGCCGCAATTGCCGATTAAGGGATTGGAAACGCTAGCGATGCTAAGGACGGTTTGATATAAGGCCGTCGCTTCATGTTCCCCGGTAGCTCAGCGGTAGAGCGGGTGGCTGTTAACCACTAGGTCGGCGGTTCGAGCCCGTCCCGGGGAGCCATCTCTTTCAAAACATTGCCTTGTCCGAGCCTACTCAGCCACCGGCCGGCGTCTCTCTTTCCACAAGATTTACGCTCTGGATTTTGGGCGCGTTCGGTGTGCTCGCTCTCGCCTTATCGTTGCGCTACGGATTTTTCCAGTCGCGCGCGGTCGGTAAGCTCTGTCTTGAGGCGCTGCGGCCTTCCTGGTGCACGCTCCGCGACGATCTCGCACTCATCCACACATTTTGGATTTGGGGTTGGCTTGGCTTGACGGGCGGCGCACTCGGATTCTGGTTCGGCTGGCGCTGGGCCCTCAAGATTGGGCTTGCGATGAGCCTGATGGGACTCGTTGTCTACAACACCGAATTGGGGGCGATCGGATTGCTGCTGACGCTGCTCGGGCTCGTCAGGTCGCGATAAGACCCGCGCGCGGCGCCACTCCAAGGCAGGATCGTCGCAAGACAAATCACGCACCAGAGATCCGCCTCGAGATTAAAGGGCGTTTCGTTCACGAAAATAATCGCGGTAGCGAGCGCCAAGACAACGGCGAAGATCGCTTCCTCCCGGCGGTTCGACACGATTCTCAAAGCGTCGCCGCGACGGAATGAATTCCAGGCGAATCCCGCGGCTGAAAAAGCAAAGGCGGCGTTCGGAAAATCGCGATAGCGCGGATCGAAAGCGAGGTCGACGGAGGCGACCAGAGCGGCAAAACTCATCGCAAATCGCAGCAATCCGAAAATGAGTTCCTTGTCGCATGCAGCCGTTCTCGGCGTCCGCAGCCAAACCAAGCATCGCGCGATCGCTGCCGGCGCACGGGCATCGCGGTCCTTCGCGACTTCCGGCGGCAGTAGCCACAAACACGTCGCCGACGACAGGAACAGGAGCAATTCGACGGCAAATTCGATCGGATCGCGCCACGCGGCCCAAGAATGCTCCCCTTGCAGAATCAGGAGAGTGCTGCCGACGCCGGCCATGGATCCGAGTAAGAAATCCCGGTGCTTGGTTTCGAATGCTCCCGCAACACTCCAGGCCAGTAAAAGAATGACCGCGATTCCAAAACTCGCCGCCGCTTCGTGCCGCCAAGCGGGATGATTGCTGACCGGACCTTGCCCGGAAAATTTTGACGTCCGTGCCGTATCGTCAAGGCCCCAGAAACCGCCGGCGGTGCCTTCGAGCAATCGTTTCCAGGGCTGATCGAAAGCTTCGATCAAATTGTAGTCGAGGCCGGCTTGCGCGGCGAAAGCCATGAAACCCCGCACATATTCCGCTTGGGCAACCAGCGACGGCACCGCGGCCTCGCGGGATCGGCCCTTGCTCGGAAATCCGGTTTCGCCGATGAAGATCGGTTTGTCCGGAAAACGCGCCTGCACGCGGTCGACCGCCGACCGCACGACGTCCACGCCCCTGCCCGCCGATTCCGGCTGGTCTTCCCAATAGGGCAGAATGTGGATGGTGATGAAATCGACCGCATCCGCGAGTTCGCGGGGCGCCGTCAGCCAGAAATCGGTGACGTCGGCATAAGTGACCGGAAGTCCGGTCTCTTGCTTCACTTGGCGCGCGAGCGCCGCCATCGCCGCCGGGGTTTGCTCGCCGCGCAATAAGACTTCATTGCCGACGATGACAGCCTTGATTGTGTCGCGAAATTCCTTGGCGAGCGCAAGCGCCAAAGCTAGCTGCATCCGGTTGTTTTGTTCGTTGCCGCCGATCCAGATCCCGAGCAGCACCTTGAGTCCGTGTTTTTTCGCAAGCGGCACCGCCGCGGCCAATCCTTGGTCGGCGGCATAAAGGCGGATGCAATCCGAAAACGTCGCGACGAGCTTTAGGTCTTCATCGATCTTACGCGGATCGGCGAGATAACCGGGATCGAAGGGAGTATCGCGATCGCGAAAGGGAGTGTAGCTCACGCAATGGACTTTGCCGGGCGGGGCATCGATGACCGCAAACGGCCGGCCGAGCCATGCCCATGCCGCAGCAATCGACAATCCGGCGGCAATAATGCCGAGAATTGGAAAATGCCCTCTCATGCAGAAGAACGCCGCACGCCGAACGTCACCGGATCAATCCGTGCGGCACTCTGGAAAGAAACAGGAGGCTGCGGCAGTCCCGGGCTTGCCGATCGTCTTTATTTCTTAGCGTCTGAAGTCCCGGAATCGGATCGTGCGGTCGATGAGCCTGCATTCGTATCGTCAGAGTCGTCTTTCAGTCCGGCTTTGAAGTTCTTCACGCCCTTGGCGAGATCTCCCATGACTTGCGGGAGCTTGCCGGCGCCGAACAGGATCAGAACCACCACGAGAACCAACATTATGTGCCAAAGGCTTAGACCGCCCATCGCATCAACTCCAAGGTTGGCGCCATAATCGGCGCATATTATTTATATTATACCCGAAATCCGACCGGAAAGATGCGCATAGCGCCCTGGCCGGAAAAGAAAAATCGAGAATTAAGACAGCCTTATCAGGCCCCTGCGGTCAAGCGGTATCGAATTCCTCGCGGATGGCGTGCAGCAATGCGCTCTTACGGGGGGTTTTTGCAGAAGGTGGATACCCATTTTAGGCCGCCCCTCGTCCACAATAGCAGTGTCGGTAAAACTGGACCTATAGCGCGCCTCGATCCAGGGGATGCGTTCGCTGGCGCGGGCGGCAGGGTTGCGGCCACCGGTGCTGCGGCGAGACCCAAATCGGTGAGCAGCGGATCGTCGCCACCGGCACTTGCTTCGATCCATACTAAGACCTGCTCGATAGGGGGACCTGCTCGATAGGGGGACCTGCTCGATAGGGGGACCTGCTCGATAGGGGGACCTGCTCGATAGGGGCCGCCTCCAGCAGATGATAGCCGTGGTCGATCAGGTGCTCGCGAACTCCTCGCACAAGGGGATCATCCTCGACGACGAGAACGGTGTCGCGGCCACGCGGGCCGACGATGTCACCGCCAAAATCGGCTCGCGCAACCGCCAATCCGCGTGAACGCGGCAGAAACAGGCGAACCGTCGTCCCGCGTCCCGGCTGGCTGTAAAGCTTGAGATGGCCGTTCGATTGCTTGGCAAAGCCGAAGACGCCGCTCAAGCCGAGGCCGGTTCCTTTGCCGCGTTCCTTCGTCGTGAAGAACGGCTCGATCGCCCGTTTCAAGGTTTCGGGGCTCATACCGTAGCCGGTGTCGCTGACCGCGAGCACGACATAATCGCCCGGCGTTAGATCGCCGGTGCGCTGGGCGAATTCCTCGTCGACCGTGAGGTTCTCCGTCTCGATGGTGAGAACGCCGCCTTCGGGCATGGCGTCCCGCGCGTTGACCGCCAGATTGAGGAGCGCGCTTTCGACTTGATGGCGGTCCGCCACCGCCGGCCATAGCGGCTTTGCCATGACGGTCCTTATTTGAATCGACTTGCCCAGAGTCCGCTGCAGCAAGTCCTGCATCACGATCATGACGAAATTGATATCGAGAATTTCGGGCTCGAGAATTTGCCGCCGCGCGAAAGCCAGGAGGCGTTGCGTGAGGGCGGCGCCGCGCACCGCCGCCGACATTGCCGACCGGACAAGCGGCAAAACGGTTCCGTTTCCGCTAAGCTTCTCCTCGAGAATTTCCAGGCTGCCGATAATGATGGTCAGCAGGTTGTTGAAGGCGTGCGCGACACCGCCGGTCAGTTGGCCGACCGCTTCCACTTTTTGCGATTGGCGCAATCGCTCTTCCGTTTCCTCGCGTTCGGCAATTTCCGTCTCGAGCCGGGCGTGAGATTCCGACACGTCGGCCGCCAAGGCCTCGATGCGGCGCATATACCTCGCACGGCTCCATTCATAGGCGGTAACAAGAATGGTCAATACGAGTCCGAAGGCGAACGTGACCCAGGCCGTCCAATCGCCCCACCAGCGGAATAGGCCCGGCGCAGGACGAAAGACAACCGTCCATTTCCGGCCCGGGACATCCATCGTCGCTTTCCAGTGATATCCGGACAAAATTTGAGCATCAGGCAGGGGCTCGGTTAGCGTTTTGCGCGCCTGCGACGCATGAAAATACAGGAGCTGCGATTCGGAAGAGAAAGCGGCATCATCCCATACATACGTATCCTGCCACGCCGGGCTGTCAGAGAAAATGCTGGTTTCGACCAGTTGGCGAATACGAAAGGTGCCAAGCGCAAAGCCGTCGAGAGCGGCGCGGCGCCCTTCGACGGTTTCGGGTACGGATTTTGATTTGTAGATCGGATAAGCGATCATCAATGCTGGTTCGTTGCCCTCGGCTTGCACCATCGGAATACGGCGGGTGGCGGCGGCCTCGCCGGAATCGCGGGCGCGCTCTAATGCCGCTCGGCGCGCGGGATCCGAGGCAATGTCGTATCCCAGCAACGGTTCATCGGGCGCAAGCGGCTCGGCATAGAGAACGGGGAAATAGTCGGGTGTATTTTCGGATTCCGCCACGACCGGCCAAATATGGAAGGTGGACAGCCCTTGTCCATGAACCTGGGTTTCCAGCGCCGGTCTTTGATTTGGCGGCACACGCGGCACCTATTCGAGCACGGCATGCCCAAATTGCGCCAGCGGTTGTTCACGAATGAACGTCGCGAATTCGTCCCGCTCGACGAAATTGGAAGCAGCGTAAAATCCGGCAATCGATCGCAAGAGCGTAACGTGGACATTGATCGTATCTTGCAATTTTACGAGTTTGCGTGCGGCAAGCTCTTCAAAATCTCCCTAAATCCGAACGTAGCTTTCGTTCCGGGCGACGAAGAAACCGGCGAGGCTAAGAGCAAGCCCCAGCACTGCCATGAGAGCGGGTTTAATCCACGTCGCGGTCGACGACGGTCGTTCAACGTACGACACGGGTACTCCCTTATACGCTCGGAGCGGGCTCGTCTCGAAAGCCCCTCGCCCGCCTTGGTCGCGCATTAAGTGACAACTTCCGCATGGCTATCAAACACGTTGAAGGATAGGTCCGAGGCCGACCAATGGCTAACGGAGGTTGATCTCTCCAATCTTCATTCACAATCTGATATTGCCCTCGCAAGGCTCAACAATGGATCAATTTTTGGCGTGCGCGAAAGCAATGACCGCAGGTGCGAAATGTTGTCTGAAAACGATCTCTTGAATGTGAATGAAGATCGGCGCTACTCTGATGAAGTCGATCGGGGCGAATTTTTGGAAATTCGCCGCGGTAATAATAAGAATAAAAAAGCGATCGCCACCACCGGTGACGGGCAGGCTGGCGACGCACGGGACAGCGTGAAATCCGGGGGACATTGAGAAGGGGCTGTGCGGCTGCAAGCCGCATGGCGATCGCTTTTCGGCTGGAGTCAGGGCCAGCAAGTTCGGGAGGATTACGCATGCCGGCTTTAAATCTTCAAGTCACCAAGCTGATGCAACGCGTCGATGGCGATCCGGTCGATCGCATCGTCGACGAGCATTATCGCCAACAAGCGCTGTGCCATGTTTTGGAGCGCGTCGCCCGCAATCCGCGTCATTCCGCCGGCTCCTCGGAGCTTAGCGACGCGTGGCGGTATCTGGGAAACGATCTCCTCACCCATATTGCCGACGAGGAAGATGACCTTTTACCTCTCCTGTGCCATCGCTGCCAAGTCGGGGACGCATTCGGCGAGGTGGCCGCTGCCTTGCGCGACAATCACGCCGGGGAACGCAGCTTGGGCGATGCCATGCTTCCGGAGCTGCAACGCCTTATCGATGGCCGGGCGCTTGGCAATCCGGTCCGATTTTTCGGCAACGCCATGCGATTGAGCCAGATGATCCGTCGGCATCTCGTCTGGGAAAACGCGGTTTTAGTTCCGCTCGCTCGCCACCGCCTGAAAGCGCCAGATCTTCCGTATCTGACGGAGAAGATGGCGATGCGGCGCACGGCCGCCGGGGCGAGGGCCTAAAGCCCGAAAATTCCTAGGCTGATTTTGGCAGAACAATCACTTCCGCTTCGATCGGCCGTAACCTTTTTTGCGTGACCCGGTGCGTCGGGAAAGGAATGACGATGGCGGCGCGGCGTGTGCGCCGCTTCTTCTTGGGCTTCTCTGAAGGTACGGACGGTGGCACCACGGCCAAGTTCCACGCAGCGATCCAGGCTAGGCCAGGCCAAACCAAAAGTTCCAGTCGATTAATGTGTCGTTTTGTTTTCATCGTTCAATCTCGGCGGCCAGAATTGGTGCCGCTCCAATGTTTGTAAACATTAGAGAGCAAGGAGCTAAAAAGGTCTTAAGGACCTGACGGGAAACGATTCAAATCGAAGGAAGTTTTCGTCGCTTGCGTGACGAGGTCGTGATCGATCTCGCCTATGTGCCGGCGCAAGGCCGTGCAACGAAGGGGCCTTTTCGCGATACCGTTAATTTTACCAGAATTTCTGCGGCATTTTCGATGAATTTCGCCGCGAGAAATATTTTGGGCGGCGGCGATATTGGCGACGCCGCCACAGCAAACTCCCGGAGATTACGGGGAGACGGCCGGTATAGCCGAAAGGTTAAGGCATGGTCTTGTCAGTTCGAAATCGACTGCGCTGCGCCTTTGGTGCGGCAATCCGCCAGGCGCGCCAAGCCGGGCCTTGCCGGCAACCGTTTGCGCGCAAAGCGCGCGAAGGGCGATGTGGGGCATCGGCCGAACGGCGCAACGCCGCGGGCGCCCGCCAAGGCGCAACCCAAAGGGCCCGGGTCTTTTGCCGCCCCGGGTTCGTCGAAGCGCTCGCCCGTAGTCCCGGCTACGCGCTACGCCCTTCTCCCGCCCGCGGCGCAAAATACCCCCGGCGCAGCCGGTTCCAACTGACAAGATCATGCTCTAGTCGGCCCGCACGAGATCGACGGCTTTCGTTCCGCGGCGATCGGGAATGACTTGATAGCCGATCCGCTGCCCCTCGACGAGCGAGCCCATTCCGGCTTGTTCGACGGCGGTGATATGCACGAAGACGTCCTTGCCGCCGTCATCGGGAGTAATGAAACCGTACCCTTTGGTCGTATTGAACCACTTAACTGTTCCGGTTGCCATCAACGACGCCCTTGCTTGGTATCGCTCTCGGTCGTGAGCGGCTTTTTTGTTTTTTCCACACGAAGCAGACACCGCAGAATGAGGATCACGCGCGGGGCGAATGGCCCACCTTGCCAATAGTCCACCTTGCCTGCGTTCAGCTGATCCCCTTTTGCCCCTCATCGTGATGCTATACGCTTTGCCAGACCCGACAAATCACATTCCCGTGCGGGCTGCAGAGACATACCTACCTGCCTATTGCTTCGCATGGATGGTGCTTCATGAATCGATCAAACGACGGCACCAAGGTCTACGTTTGGGATCTCCCGACGCGCGTATTTCATTGGTGTCTCGTGCTCGCGGTGGCAACGGGCTGGGCCACTGGTGAAAATGATTCGCAATTTTGGTTCGGCGTTCATCGCTTCGCGGGCTACACCGTATTGGCGCTCCTGATATTCCGGGTGATTTGGGGGATTGCCGGGACCAAGCACGCGCTGTTCAGCGATTTCGTGCGGCCCTGGTCCGCCGTCCGGGCTTATACGAAGCAGCTGATGACTTTAAGGCCGCCGCATAGCGTTGGCCACAACCCGCTTGGCGGTTGGATGGTCGTTCTTCTCCTTGTCGTTTTGGCCGCAACGAGCGCCGCAGGATTATTCAGTGGAAAAACCGAAGACGGCGTCGAATTGGCGGGGTCGCTCGCTCATTATGTTTCGGCGGGCTTAGCTCGAGACATGATTGAGCTCCACGAGACCTTCTTCAATATCTTGCTGGTTCTCGTTTGCATACATGTGGCCGGCGTTATGGCCGATATTCTGCTGACCCGCGACAATCTGATCGCCGCCATGATCACCGGATATAAGTCGGAGCGGAATCGCGGCGACGCCGAACCCGCTGGCTCGGTGCCCCTGACATCCGCAATCATTGCAGTTGCCGCCTGCATCACCGTGGTCATAGTCATAGCCTCCCTGTAGGCGCCGCTTTAATTTCCGGGATTCGGCCACGTCCAACAAAATGCTGCTCGATGCCTTAAACGCCCGACGCGGGATCGTTTGCACGGTGGGGGCCGGCGGCAAGAAGACGACGCTTTATCGCCTTGCCGGCGCCTACGTCGGACGGCTCGGCTTAACCGCGACGGTCCCCACCCTTCCGGTTCCGGACGAATTCCGTGACATTGAAGTCGTCGGCGAAACGGATGTATTGGCGGATGCGGTCGTTGCGGCAAGCCATCAAGCCCGACGCGTCGCATTTGCCAAGCCCAGCAACAAACCTCCGCGTCTCGGCGGAATTCCCCCCGACCTTGTGGAGGCCATTCACGCCCGCGCCGGCTTCGAGGCTACCTACGTCAAGGCGGACGGTGCCAGGATGCGCTGGATCAAGGCGCCCGGCGAACATGAACCGCAAATTCCCCCCTCCACGGCGACCGTCATTCCGATCGTATCGGCGCGGGCGCTCGGCGAAGCGCTTTCCGAGCGCATCGCGCACCGCCCGGAATTGGTGGCGGCCGTGACCGGCGCAAAGATCGGAGAACTGCTGTCGCCAATTCATCTCGGCCGACTTCTCGCCAGTCCCGATGGTGCGTTGCGGCGTACCGGCGATGCCGTGGTCGTTCCGCTCATCAATATGGTGGACGATGACGGCATGCTCGTCGCAGCGCGGGAGGCTGCGCGCCATGCTCTCAGTCTCTCCCGGCGCTTCGACCGGGTCGTGCTCGCCCGTATGAACGCCCCAGAACCGATCGTCGAGATCGTCGGCGCGCGAATCGAAGTCGCCGGCTGAAATCATCCGGCGCCGGCGCCGAGACAATTTTTCCGCAATCGATTTTTTCCCGTTGCCGCGATCAACGCGCACGATGCGCGGCGAGTATTCGCGCGCAAATTCGAAACGTCCTGCGGGAGGCCCCGCACGCGCTCGCTCTTTCAGAAATCCTGTGAAATTCGGTAAAACGGTCAGTAATTAGTTGTTAAGAATTCAGTTTTTCATGCACCGGTAACCGATTGAAATTAAATGATTCTACGACGGCCATTTGGCGCATTTTGCTGAACATTTTGGATTTTTCCAATTATTGAAATTAATTCGAGAGATCAGAAGTTCTTCCAGTCGACATAGACCTCGATTGATGTCCTGACTGACGCCGTCTGACCTCCTTAAGACTCCAATACTGCTTGTCTGACGATCTTCACTTTGGTGTCTGAATCCGATTCCGCTTGACGAGAAAATCACTGCGCCCCGCCTGTGCCTCGACAAGTGATGCGCAAACTTTTTTTGCCTCTATAACTTTTTATTAATGATTTTGCTTTCCATTCTGCGTATGTTAGGGCCGCTTAACGACAACCGGGCGGCATTACTTCGCCGCTCAAACAATGACCGATGGTAAGGAGTACGCCATATGGCAAAACGTAGGAAGACTTCCTCGAAGGCGCGTAAGACCACTTCAAGGCGTAAATCGTCAGCGCGTCGTTCGACGGCTGCGAAGAAGCGAGTAGCCCGTCGCGGTCGCCGTTCGACCAAACGTGCCTCGGCGATGGCCGCGAAGCGCAAGAGCCCGGCGAAGCGTAAGACCGCTAAGAAGCGAAAGGCGCCGAAGAAGAAGGCCGGCAAGCGCAAAAAGCGCAAAGCGGCTTCTTTGATGGCTGCGAAGCGCAAGAGCCCGGCGAAGCGCAAGGCCGCTAAGAAGCGGAAGGCCCCGAAGAAGAAGGCCGGCAAGCGCAAAAAGCGCATAGCGGCTTCTTTGATGGCTGCGAAGCGTAAGCGTCCGGCCAAGCGTAAGGCTGCAAAGAAACGCCCCGCCAAGCGCAAGAAATCGGCCCGGAAGAAAACCGCGGCTGCAAAGCGCCCGGCAAAACGTAAAACCGCCCGGAAAGCCCGTAAGGCGAAACGGTCGGCCCGCGGAAAGACGGCATCAAAAATGGGTGCCGTAGACAAGGGAGCCCAGAAGCCGACGTCTTTGATGCCGGTGAATGTGGTTTACGGGCCTTTCGGGGCCCGGGTCCTGTAGTCTCCCGCGTATTAGTCTACTTGATTGTGGCGCCCCCGGCGATTCGCCGTGGGGCGCCCATCTTTTTACGGGTTTTTTTACCGGTCTGGCTGCGTCTTAAAGCCAGCGCCTCACCCGCCGTTTATAGGCCGAATATTCGTCTCCGAATTTTCGTTCCAGATAACGTTCCTCGCGGGCGATGACGCCGTAATGCATGACGGCGAGCACGGGGACCAGCAGGATGAACACCCACAGAACTCCAAATGCCGCTCCAATCCCCGCATAGATCAGTGTCATCGCCAAATAAAGCGGGTTGCGGGTAACCCGGAACGGTCCCGTCGTGATGATTCGAACGGTCGGACGGATGGGGAGGAAGTCGGTCTTGGCCCGTTTGAATTCACGAATACCGATCGCCATCAGTGCGATCCCAAGCCCAATCAGGACAATCCCCGCCGACAGGTAACGATCGAAATCCAGTGGCCAGAATTGATCGAGCGCAAAACCAACCGCCAAGCCGGCCAGATAGATCAGCGGCGGCGGCGCGACGACACCCGGATTGTCCTTCTCTTGCATCGTGGCACACCCTCCCCCTCGATCGGCGAATAGTGCCGGGCTTTCATTCCGCCAAGCAAGCCGGGTGACGGCTCCTGTTGACATATTCGTGAGGTGTCGGGGTTCGCCCCCCCTGTTATCTTTTGCCAAGAAACTTGCGGACAGGAAACCCTGCGGAGAGTCGTGTCATGGATAGCACCCCCAATCTCGAACAAGAAGTGTTGAAGCGATACGCCGAGGCATCGCGCAAGCCGGAAGCGGCCCTCTGTTGCCCGGTTGCCTACGATCCGAAATTTCTGGCGGCGATCCCGAAGGAGATTCTGGAACGGGACTATGGCTGCGGCGACCCCTCGCGCTACGTCCGATCGGGCGAAACCGTCCTCGATCTTGGCAGCGGCGGCGGAAAGATCTGCTACATCGCCTCTCAGATCGTTGGCCGCAAAGGCAAGGTGATCGGAATCGATTTCAATCCCGCCATGCTCAAACTGGCGCGCAAGCACCAGAACGCCGTGGCCAAGCGGATCGGCTGGGACAATGTGGAATTCCGCCGCGGCCGCATCCAGGACCTGCGCACCGATCTGGAGGCCGTCGAGCGGCGGCTGAGCAAAAGCCCGATCCGCTCGCTGGAAGACTTTGACGATATCCAGGAATCGATCCGGCAGGCGGGGCTTTCAAAGCCCCTGATCGCCGACGCGAGCATCGACACGGTCATTTCCAACTGCGTGCTGAATCTGGTGAAGCCCGAGGACAAGCCTCAGCTTTTCCGGGAAATGCACCGGGTGCTCAAGCGCGGCGGACGGATGGCGATTTCCGATATCGTCTCCGACGAGCCGGTGCCGCAAAATTTGCGCGAGGATCCGACGCTTTGGTCTGGCTGCATTTCCGGTGCTTATCAAGAGCGCGAATTCTTGCGGGCCTTCGAAGCGGCGGGGTTCTACGGCATTGCCATCGACAAACGCGACGCCGAGCCATGGCAAACCGTCAAAGGCATCGAATTCCGATCGGTTACGGTCACCGCCTGCAAAGGAAAAGAAGGACCCTGCCTGGAGCGCAATCAAGCCGTCATCTATAAGGGGCCGTGGAGCGCCGTGCATGACGACGACGGCCATGTGCTGGAGCGGGGGGTGCCGGTTGCGGTTTGCGACAAGACCTTCCGAATTTACACGTCCGAGCCCTATGCGCAGGATGTCGTGCCGATTTCACCGCGGGTAGAAATCCCGCTGGATAAGGCTGGCGCGTTCGATTATTCACGGGCCGCGCGCCGCGATCCTCGGGAAACCAAGGGCCTCGACTATGCGGCGACGACCGATCCGGCGGGCCAATGCTGCGTCCCCGAATCAAACGCAAAGTGCTGCTAGATCATGTTCTAGTAATGCGGTGAATCGCTGGGAGAGTCCTGCTCGTCGCCGCGGTCGTGAATGCGATCGCCGCTGTCATCGAGCTCATAGGCGACGAGTCGGTTTTCCTTCATCAAGGGCACGACCATAATCTTGGACGGTCGCAAATAAGTGAGGTCGGCGCTGCCCTGCCCCAAATCCGCGACCGGAATGAACTCTCCGCTCGGCGAAACCAGCAATAGCTTTCCCGCCACCCAGTCGGTGACGAAGTAATTGCCGTTACCGTCGGCCTCGACGCCGTCGATATTGCCGACCGGCCTGCCGTCGCCAAGCGGGGCAACCTTGCCGTCGGCTAGGGAAACCGTCACCAGATGGCCGGGAACGCTGGTTTGGAAGCCCGGCTTGTCGATGACGCCCCAGGAACCGACGACGAGTCTGGTTTTTTCGGCGAAGACGCCGTTGGGCGACGCTAGCAGCGGATTCTTGACCCAGAGCGAGAATTTTCCGCCGGAAAACCGCCAAATCAAGTCGCTCAACATATCCGACACATAGACATGGCCGAAATAGTCGGCCGCCGTGTCATTGAGGAGTTTGGCGCCCGGGGCCGGATATTTCATCACCTTGCGATCCGCAAGAGTGATCTCGACCAATTCGTCGATATCGGCGGCATAGAGCTTGCGGCCGGCAATCGCCAGGCCCTTGGGCGCGTTGAGCCCGGTTACCCAGGCTTTGTCCAGCATCTTGCCGTCGGCCGAAACCTTCGAAATGAAGCCGTTGTCATCTTTGACGTCGGCGGCGCCATTCATATTGGACACATAAAAGCAGTTCTGCAGGGAATCGTAGACGACCGATTCCGGTTCTTGAAAGCCATAGAGTGTCCAGGCTTGGGTCAGATGCGGCCGCTCGAGATCCTGCGCATTTGCCGCTCCGCCAAGCGCCAGAACACCCCATAAGCTCACCCAGAACGCCGTTCGGATTATGGGCACCTGCATCGCATTCCTCCTCGCTTGCCGGCTCTCCAAAGCCTAGAGCATGATCTTGTCAGTTGGAACCGGCCGCAGACAAAGTCGTGCTCAGCTTCGTTGACAGGAAAGGAAGAGGACGCCGAAGATGCCGGAAACAGACGCGGGGCATAAGGCATGGCCGGACCCAATCTGAAAGAAATCCTCCAAAATCACCGCAAATGGCTGCGCAATGCCCGCGAGGGGCGTCGCGCCGACTTGGTGGGCGCGGATCTGCGGAACGCTAGTCTTCAGGCCGCCGATCTTCGGGAGGCCGATTTGCGCGAGGCCGATTTGTCGGGGGCGAAACTCGGGCAAGCCAATTTGTCCGGCGCCAATCTGACCAGCGCCTCGCTGCGCGACGCCGATCTTCAGGGCGCCGATTTGACTCGTGCGGATCTCAGTCATGCCGATTTGCGCGGCGCGCGGTTTAGCGGCGCCATTTTCACCAACACGGATTTGTGGCGGGCCAATCTCATGGGATGTACCATCTCGCCCAAGGCGCTGCACGCCGCCCTCAATTGCAAAACGCGCTGATCCCTCGGGAGTATCCATGAACCAGGATGACGTCGAGATCCTCGAGAAAATCGAGGTTTTCCGTGGTTATTTCCGCGTCGACCGCTATCGCCTGCGGCATCGCTTGTTTCGTGGCGGCTGGAGCGACGAAATGACCCGGGAAGTCTTCGAACGCGGCCACGCCGCCGCCGTCCTGCCCTACGATCCGATTCGGGACGAAGTCGTAATGATCGAGCAATTCCGCGTCGGCGCCTATGCATCCGGCAGGCCGCCCTGGCTTTTCGAAATCGTTGCCGGAATCATCGAAGAAGGCGAAACCGCCGAAGACGTGGTGATTCGCGAGGCGGTCGAAGAAGCCAATTGCCAAATCAGCGATCTCATCCCGATCGCCCATTATTTGGCAAGTCCGGGGGCGGTTTCGGAGACCATCGCGATTTATTGCGCCCGAGTTCGATGCGAGCGGCGCCGGGGGCATTTTCGGCCAGCCGCACGAGCATGAAGACATCAAGGTCGTCGTCATGCCGTTTTCGGAAACCGTAAAGCTGCTCGAGGCGCGGAAGATCGACAATGCGACCGCGCTGATCACGCTGCAATGGCTGGCCCTTAACCGCGACAAGGTTCGGCGCCAATGGGGCGCGGGCTAGAGCATGATCTTGTCAGTTGGAACTGGCTGCGCCGGAAGTATTTTGCGCCGCAGCGTCGTCGAAGCGCTCGCCCGTAGTCCCTGCTACGCGCTTCGCGCTTCTCCTGCCCGCGGCGCAAAAGACCCCGGCCCTCTGGGTTGCGCTTTGGCGGGTGCCCGCGGCGTTGCGCCGCTCGGCCGATGCCCCCGCCCTTCACGGCGCGCCTAGCGGATCGCCGCACCAAAGGCGCAACGCAGCCGATTCGAACTGACAAGATCATGCTCTAAGAATTCAAGCCGCGTAACGGCTCGCCGCCAGAAATTCGTGGGTATAAGACTTCTCTCACTTTTCCTGCCCGCAGATCGGCATTCGTAAGGTCTTCGATGATTTCGCCCGACCGCATCACCGCGCAGCGCTCGCACATATGGGCGACGAGCGGCAGGTCATGGCTCACCAGGAGATAAGTAAGGCCCAATTCCCCACGCAGCTGCTGCAATAGGTTCACCACTTCCGCTTGAACCGAGACGTCGAGGGCCGAAGTCGGTTCGTCCAGCAGCAAAATCTTCGGGCTCAAGATCAGCGCCCGGGCGATGGCCACGCGCTGACGTTCCCCACCGGAAAGCTGATGGGGAAGCCGATGCCGGAACCGCGCCGGCAGCCCGACGCTTCCCAACGCTTCGACCATGCGCTGTTCGGCACGATCGAGTTTGTGAATAGCGATCGGTTCGAAGAGCACGCGCTCGATCGTGTGATTCGGGTGCAGGGACCCAAAGGGATTCTTGAAACACCATCTGCACAATATTCGGCAACGCTTTGAATTTATTTGGTGATCGTCGACGTCCGGCGAGCTCGATCTCGCCCGTCCAGCCGGCAAGAAGGCCGGCCAGCGCACGCAGCACCGTGGTCTTGCCGCAGCCCGATTCGCCCACCAAACCGAAAGCCTCACCCGCTGCAACACGGAACGACACGTCAGACACCGCCGGCTTCTCGCGACCGGGAAAGCGGACGGTGAGAGCGCGAACTTCGATCATGAATTGGCCCAAGCCGGATCGCGCGGGATCGTTGGCAATACGGACGCCGGCTTATCGAGACTTGGCCGCGCCGCCCACAGAGCCCGGGTGTAAGGATGCTGGGCGCCGGCAATCTCATCGGCGCGCAAGGATTCGACGATCCGTCCCGCATACATGACCAGGATCCGGTCGCAAAACGAAGCGACGAGACCGAGATCGTGGGAAATGATCAGCAATCCCCTGCCCTGCCTCGCAACCAAGTCATCGAGCAGGGAGAGCACTTGCCCGCGCAGGGTGACATCGAGGGCGGAGGTCGGCTCATCGGCGACGAGCACCGCGGGTTCGGCCGTCAGCATCATGGCGATCATGAACTCGTTGACCCTCGCCGCCCGATAATTCGTGGGCATAGGCATCGAAGACCCGCGCCGGATCGCGGATGCCGACCGCGTCGAGCATGGCAAGCGCTTGCGCGCGAACCTGCGCCGCCGAATCGTTGAAATGGGCGAGCCGCGATTCCATGATTTGACGGCCCACGCTCATCACCGGGTTGAGCGAAAATCGGGGGTCTTGGAGGATCATCGATATCCGCCGGCCGCGCCGGCCGCGCATTTCGGCTTCGCTCAAGCGCGAAAGATCGATTCCATCGAGTTCCAGCCGCCGTGCCGAGACGATGCCCGGCTTAGGCACGAGGCGCAGCAGCGCCCGCGCGACGGTCGATTTTCCGGAACCCGACTCGCCGACCAATCCGAGCTTTTCGCGGCCTAGATCGAAGCTGATTCCACGCACGGCGTCGATATGGCCGGAAACGCCCGGGAAGCTCACCCGCAAATCTTCGACCCGAAGCAGCGGCGTCATCGATTCCTCCGCGGATCGAGAAAATCGCGGATGCCGTCGCCCAAGAGGTTGAAGCCGAGGCTCGCCCACAGAATGGCAAAGCCCGGCATGGCCGCAACCCACCACTGATCCGTAAGGTACTGCCGGCCGGCGGCCATCATCGCACCCCATTCGGGTGTTGGCGGCTGCGCGCCCAAGCCCAGGAAGCCGAGGCCGGCGGCGGTGAGCACCACCCCGGCCATATCGAGGGCAAGCCGGACGACGACGGAGCCAAGGCACAGCGGTGCAATGTGGCGGAGCAGAATCCGCGCCGGCGATGCGCCGAGCAGCCGTACGGCCGCGATGAATTCGGCTTGCCGGATCGCGGCGGCTTCCGCCCGCGCCACCCGCGCATAGACCGGCCAGGACGTGGCGGCAATCGCGACAATGGCGTTGTCCAAGCCGGGGCCCAGGGCCGCTACGAGCGCCAAGGCCAAAATGAGTTTGGGAAACGCCAGAAACACGTCGGTGATCCGCATCAGCGCGGATTCGACCATGCCGCCGAAATATCCGGCGGATATGCCGATGAACAATCCGATGGGTGCGACGATGACCGCCACGAGACTGACGATCTTCAAGGTCGTCCGCGCGCCGAAGAGAATGCGGCTGAGTATGTCGCGGCCCAGCTCATCGGTGCCGAGAAGATGCGAGGCACTCGGCGGCAAGAGACGATTTGCTAAATCCTGGGCCACCGGCGAATAGGGCGCAATGACCGGTGCAAGAAGCGCCGCAAGAATGACCGCCCCGATGAGGATGAAACCCAGCAACGCCAGCCGGTTCCGGGCGAGATCCCGGATCGATTCCACGAATCCTAGAGGGATGGGATCGAGCGCGAGTGTTTCGCTCATTTCTCGCTCCTTCGCAGCCGCGGATCGAGAACCGGGTAAAGAAGCTCCGCCAGCAGATTGAGCAGGATGAACACGCAACCGACGACCAGCGTGCCGCCGAGAACCGCGTTCATGTCGGCGCTGAGAAGCGAATGGGTGATGTAAAGCCCCAGCCCCGGCCAGGCGAAGACGGTCTCCGTCAATACCGAGCCTTCGAGCAATCCGCCGTAAGCAAGAGCGATGACGGTGATGAGCGGCACCAGGATATTGCCGAAGGCGTGAACCCAAACCACCCGGAATTCGGAAAGTCCCTTGATCCGCGCCACCGTGACGTATTCCCGCGCCAGAGCGCCGATCATGAAGCTGCGCGTCATCCGGCTCAAATAAGCCAGCAGAAAGAAGGCGAGGATTGAGGCCGGGAGCATCAAGTGCCGCAGCGCATCCGCGAACACGGCGCTGTTTCCCGCCGACAGGCTGTCAATCAAGATCGAACCGGTGACGGGAGTGATCAGGCCTTCGTGATAAATATCGAGCCGGCCGGGGCCGCCGGTCCACCCCAGCCGCGCGTAAAAGAGCAGAAGCCCCATGAGGCCTAGCCAGAACACCGGCACCGAATAACCGATCAGGCCGAAGATGCGCGCCACATGATCGGGCCATCTTCCGCGCCAAACCGCCGCGGCGACACCGAGCGGAATTCCCAGCAGCACGCCAAGCAGGGTGGCGCTGGTGGCAAGTTCGAGCGTCGCGGGAAAAACCCGCTTAATGTCCGATATCACTGGTTGCGCCGTCAAAACCGATTTGCCGAAATCGCCGTGCATAGCATGGCCGGCGTAAATCCAGAATTGCCGGTAGAGGGGCAGATCGAGCCCCATTTCGGCGCGTGCTTTTGCGATCACCTCCGCGGGTGCCCGGTCGCCGACCGCGGCCAAGACCGGATCGATGGGCAGCATCCGCCCGATGACGAAGGTTACGATCAGAAGGCCGAATAGAGTGAGGGCGGCGGCCACGACGTTACGGACCGCACCGGCGATGATAGACGAATGCCTCACGAGCTTTTCGTCACCTCGCGATAAAAGACCGTGTCGAATCCCTCCCCCATCACGAAGCCATGCAATTCGCGGCGCTCGACGGCGAGATCGACCTCTTGGAAAAGAACAACGAAGGGCGAGTCATCCAGCACGCGGCGTTGAATTTCATGATAGAGCGCCGCGCGTTTCTCCGGATCGCGTTCGCCGACCGCCTCGTCGGTCGATCGCGACAAATCAGGAATTTCCCAGCTATTGCGCCAGGCCAGCGTTTTGACCTTCGCCGCATCGGAATTGTCGGGGTTGCTGGCGAAAGCCTGGGCATTGCTGTGCGGGTCGCGATAATCCGATCCCCAGCGCCCGAAATAGATATCGTGATGGCGGGCCCGATATTTGGTCAGCACTTGCTTGCCGTCACCCGGAATCAGGCGAAGCGTGATCCCGGCTTGGGCGAAGCCGGCCTGAAGCGATTGTGCCATGTCGAGATCGGGCTGGGTATTGCGGACATCGACGGTGACGGCAAAGCCGTCGCCCAATCCGGCCGTCGCCAATAATCGTTTCGCTTCATCGAGTTTCCAGGAATACGGCCGGTCGTCGAGTGCGCCCAGATATCCGGCGGGAATGATCGTCTGATGGATTTCGGCTTGGCCGCGCAGAATTGTTTTTGCAATGCCGTCATAGTCGACGAGATAGCGGAACGCCTTCCTGACTTCGGCTTTGCGCAAGAATTCGTTCTGCTGATTGAGTCCCGATGTAATAGAGCCCGTCCTTGCGGACGGTGTGGGGGCGCAAACCGGGATTGCCGGCCAGCCCGGCCGCCTGATCGGGGCCGAGATTGCGCGCCACGTCGATATCCCCGCGCTCGATCAGCAGCCGCTGCACGCCGGGCTCGGCGATATGACGAAGGAAAACGGTCTCCATGGCGGATTTTCCCCGCCAGCAATTATCGAACCGGTCGAGAATGACGATCTCGTTGGGCTTCCAGACGCGCAGGCCGAACGGGCCGGAGCCGGCCGAGCGCGTGCGCAGCCATTTGTTGCCGACATCGCCGTTCTGCTCGTGGGCTTGAACGAGTTTGCTGTCGACGATCGATGCGCAAGCGCAGGTGAGACACGCGAAAAAGAAAGACGGCGCAAAAACGCGGGTGGTTCGGATGACCAGGGTTTCCGAATCCTCGGCCACGATCCGTTCGCTCACAGTGTCCGGGGTGAAGCCGAATTGAGCCAGGATGAAGGACGGCGTTTTGCCGAGCCGTATCGTCCGCTGCAGCGAATAGGCGGCGTCGTTTGCGCTTAGGGAATTGCCGGACTGAAAGGTGATTCCGGGGCGAAGTCGGAAACGGAAACTCAGGCCATCGTCCGAGACATCCCAGGACCGGGCGACGCCGCCGATGATTTTGTCCGGTTCCTCGGAATCAAAATAAAGCAGACGGTCGTATATATTGCCGGCGATTTCCGCGCCGGTGAATTCGAAAAGTTCCGCGGGATCGAGGCTGATGACGTCGTCGATTTCAAGCGCCATCACGAAGACATCGGATGGAACCGCGGCCTTCAGCGGAGGCGGCAGGGCCACGCCCGCGAGCGCCGCCACCCCGCCCTTCAGGAACGCCCGCCGGCCCCCCGGAAAAGAAATCCATCGGGACCGATGATCGGGCCTGAAATTTCACGAAGCAAGCGTGTCCTCGACTTCTTCGCATCTCTTGATCCCTGAAACCGAGGCGATTAGTATCCCGGCCTCGCCACGTAAAACTCTATCTATTTACAGAAAAATTATGGATATCCGGAACGGCTTCGCGGACGCAATCGGTAACACCCCGCTGATCAAGCTGCGGCGGGTGTCGGAAGCCACCGGCTGCGAGATCCTCGGCAAGGCCGAATTTCTCAATCCCGGCGGGTCGGTAAAGGATCGCGCCGCCCTCTATATCGTGCGCGATGCCGAAGAGCGCGGCCAACTGCGGCCCGGCGGCACCATCGTCGAAGGTACCGCCGGCAACACCGGGATCGGCCTGGCCCTGGTTGCCAATGCGCTGGGCTATCGCAGCGTCATCGTCATGCCGGAAACCCAGAGCCAGGAGAAAAAAGATATGCTCCGGCTCTGCGGCGCCGATCTTCGCTTAGTGCCCGCCGTCCCGTATAAAGACCCGATGAATTACGTCAAATATTCCGAGCGGCTGGCCAACGATCTCGCCAAGACCGAACCCCATGGCGCGATCTGGGCCAATCAGTTCGACAATGTTGCCAACCGCCGCGCCCATTACGAAACCACGGCTCCCGAAATCTGGGACCAGTGCGACGGAAAGATCGACGGCTTCACCTGCGCGGTCGGAACCGGCGGGACGCTGGCGGGAGTCGGCATGGCCTTGAAGGAGCGCGATCCGAAAATCCGCATCGTGCTGTCCGATCCCATGGGTGCCGCTCTCTATAACTACTATAAGCACGGAGAATTAAAGGCCGAGGGCAGCTCGATTACCGAGGGCATCGGCCAGGGCCGCATCACCAAGAATTTGGAAGGCGCTCCCGTCGACGATGCCTTTCAGATTCCGGATGCCGAAGCGCTGCCGATCATCTTCGATCTCCTGAAGCACGAGGGATTGGTCGTCGGCGGTTCGACCGGAATCAATGTTGCGGGTGCGGTGAGACTGGCCAAAGAGCTCGGCCCTGGCCATAGGATTGTCACAATCCTGTGCGATTACGGCACCCGCTATCAGAGCAAGCTGTTCAATCCGGCGTTCCTGAAGGAACGCAACCTGCCGGTCCCCGACTGGCTTTAGGTCCGCCCTATTTAATCTTTGGGAGGAATTTACAAAGTGACGATTGCCGAAACCGCGCCCAATGTTTATCCGTTCGAACCGAGGAAATGGCCGATGAGTTACAAGCATTCCGAGGCTTTGGTCGAAACCGATTGGCTGGCCAAACATCTCTCCGCGCCCGACGTGCGCGTGGTCGACGGCTCGTGGTATATGCCGTCGCAGAACCGCGACGCCTTGGCCGAGTACAAGGAGGCGCATATTCCGGGCGCCGTGTTCTTCGATATCGACGAGATCTCGGACAAGAGCTCGCCCTATCCGCACATGCTTCCATCGTCGGAGAAGTTTTCCTCCCATATGCGCCGGATGGGACTGGGCGATGGCAGCCGCGTCGTGATTTACGACGGCGCTGGGCTGTTCAGCGCGGCGCGGGTGTGGTGGATGTTCCGCGTCTTCGGCCATGAGGACGTCGCGGTTCTGAACGGCGGTCTTCCGAAATGGCGCGACGAAAGCCGTCCCGTCGAATCCGGCGAGGCGACGCCGCATCGCCGCCATTTCACCTCGCGGATGAATCATCTGTTGGTGCGCGATATCGATCAGATGCGCGCCAATGTGAAATCGAAAGCCGAGCAAGTCGTCGACGCACGTTCGGCGGCGCGCTTTGCGGCGAAGGAACCGGAGCCGCGGCCGGGTGTGCGCCCCGGGCATATTCCGGGATCCGTCAATCTTCCCTATCCGGAAATTCTCGATCCAGCGACGAAGACGCTGCTTCCCGCCGATAAACTGGCTCATCGCTTCTCGGCGGCGGGTATTGATCTCACAAAACCGATCGTTGCCAGCTGCGGTTCCGGCGTCACCGCGTCGGCCCTGGCGTTTGCCCTTTATCTTCTCGGGCGGCGCGACGCTGCGGTCTATGACGGATCGTGGTCGGAGTGGGGAGCGCAAGCCGATACCCCGATCGAACCCTAGCGGCGGCGAAGGGCCGGCCTCCGCTAGCGAATAACGTGAAAAAAGACCTAAAAAAACCCGTGAAGAAGGATACGAAGCTGATCACCGCGGGGCGATCCCCTGAGGCTCATTCCGGCATCGTCAATCCGCCCGTCTATCACGCTTCGACCGTGCTGTTCCCCACGGTCGCGAAGCTCCGGGAATTGATTCGCAAGCCCTTCGAAGGAGTCTATTACGGCCGCATCGGCACACCGGCGAGCTTTGCCTTCGAACAGGCCATCGCCGAGATCGAAGGCGGCCACCGCGCGATCTCGGTTTCGTCGGGGCTGGCGGCGATCGCGATCACGCTTCTAGCGACTTTGAAAGCCGGCGACCATTTGCTGATGGTCGATACGGTCTACAATCCGACGCGCAAATTCTGCGATGTCCTGATCCAACTTGGCATTGAAGTCGCCTACTACGATCCACTGATCGGCGCCGGCATTGCCGCGCTGATCAAGCCGAATACCAAGGTCATCTATCTCGAATCGCCGGGTTCGCTCACCTTCGAAATTCAAGACGTTCCGGCGATCGCCGCGGTCGCGCGGAAGCATGGCGTCCTGACGGTCATCGACAATACCTGGGCAACGCCGCTGTATTTCCAGCCGTTCACGCATGGCGTCGATATCGTGTTGCATGCCGCGACCAAATACATTGCAGGCCATTCCGATGCGATGCTGGGCGTCATCGTGACCGGCAACGAAAAGATTTTTCACGCGGTCAAAACCATGGCGGTCGCAGTCGGCAATTCGGCGGGGGCGGATGAAATCTTCCTCGGCCTTCGCGGCTTGCGGACCCTTTCGGTGCGGCTCGCCCGCCATCAGGAAACCGGCGTGATGTTGGCGACCTGGCTCAAAAGGCGGGACGAGGTCGCGCGGGTGATCCACCCTGCCCTTCCCGAGGATCCCAATCACGCGCTCTGGACGCGGGATTTCACCGGCGCCACCGGTCTCTTCGCGATGATTCTGAAACCGGCGCCGGATTCGGCGGTCGTCGCCATGCTCGACGGCATGAAGCTTTTCGGCATGGGCTTCAGTTGGGGCGGCTTCGAGAGCCTTATCCTTCCCGTCGAGCCGTGGATTTCGCGCACGGCGACGGAATGGACGGAAAAAGGCCCCTATATCCGGCTTCACGCCGGGCTCGAAGATCCGGACGATCTGATCGCGGATCTCGAAGCCGGATTCGAACGGCTCAGGGCCGCGGCGCGAGCCTGAAGCCGAAACCGAGGCGCGATAGAACGAAGATCACCGTCGCCGCGACCACGATCGACGGTCCCGACGGCGTATCCCAGATCGCCGAGCTCCAAAGTCCGAAGCCGACCGCTGTACAGCCGATGACGGCGGCCAATCCCGCCATCTGCTCGGGCGTGCGGGCGAATCGCCGCGCCGCCGCCGCGGGAATGATCAGAAGCGCCGTCATCGGCAGCAAGCCGACGATCTTCATCGCGAAAGCGACGATCACCGCCACCAGCAACATGAAGACGATTCGAACACGCGCGACCGCAACGCCTTCGACCCGCGCCAATTCCTCGTGGATGGTGAGCGACAACAGCGGCCGCCAAATCGCGGCTAGAACCGCCAGCGATACGAGGGCCGCGATCCAGATCCGCCCGATATCCCCGGGTGTCACCGCCAGCACGTCGCCGAAGAGATAGCCTAAGAGATCGACGCGGACGGTGCGAAGGAACGACAACACCACCAATCCCAGCGCCAAGGTGGATTGGGCGAAAATGCCGAGCATGGTGTCGCCGGCGATGCCGCGGCCTCCTTGAAGCAAGGCGAGGGCCACGCCGACGAGCCCGGCGACGAAGATGACCGGCGAGGTCGGATCGGCGCCGATCGCAAGCCCGATCGCCACCCCGAGCAAGGCGGAATGAGCGAGCGCTTCGCCGAAATAGGCCATTCGCCCCCAAACGATAAAGGACCCGAGCGGCCCGGCCGCCAGTGCTACTCCGGCGCCCGCCACGAAGGCTCGGACCAGAAAATCATCCATGGACATCGATCTTCGGTTTGGCGGCCCGGCCGCCGCTCGGTGTAAGCGGCACGACATCGCCTTTGTCGTCATGGCGGTGATCGTGGCCGTGGGTATAAAGCGCCAGTCTCTTCGCCGCGTAGGGCCCGAAGAGAGCGAGATATTCCGGATGACGGCTGACCGCCTCAGGTTTTCCCGTGCAGCAGACGTGATGATTGATGCACACCACCCGGTCGGTTGCCGCCATCACCACGTGGAGATCGTGAGACACCATGAGGATGCCGCAGCCGGTGCGGTTGCGAAGGCCGGTGATGAGATCGTAGAGCTCCGACTGGCCGACGACATCGACGCCTTGGACTGGCTCGTCGAGGACCAGAAGCTCCGGCTCGCGAAGCAGAGCGCGCGCCAGCAAGACCCGCCGCAGCTCGCCGCCGGATAGATCGGAGAGCTGGGAACGCGCGATATAATCGGCGCCGACCTCGTCCAATGCTTGAGCGGTTTTTTCCTTGGTCCCCCCAGCGAGCGACAAAAATCGCGTTGCCGTGAGCGGCAAGATTTCATCGACGCTCAAGGATTGGGGCATATAGCCGATGCGCAGGCCCGGCTTGGCGGCGATCCGGCCAGCGGCGGGGGCAACCAGGCCCAAGACGACTCGAACCAGGGTCGTCTTGCCGGCGCCATTCGGCCCGATCAGGCTGACGATCTCCCCGGAATGAACGGTCAGCGACACATGGGAGAGCACGCTGCGCGGCCCGAACTGCACATCGATATTCTCCGCCGTCAGGAGGAGGGCCGACATGTTAGCGTTTGCGCCGGGGCTGGCAGCGCGGACATAGTCCACGCAACTCGATGGTCTGGCGTTCGACGGAAAAACCGGCGGTCTTTGCGCTTTTTGCTATGGCCTTCTGAATTCGCGAATTGTTGAGCTCGGCTGCCACCCCGCAGGACCCGCAGATCAGAAATTGGCCGGCATGGACCGCCTCGGGATGGGCGCAGCCGACAAACGCGCTCTGCGATTCGATGCGATGGACAAAACCCTGGTCCAATAGGAAATCGAGTGCGCGATAAACCGTCGGTGGAGCGGCCGTCCGGCCGCGGCGGCGCAGCCTGGCCAAAATCTCATAGGCGCCGATCGGCTTATGGCTCCGCCAGACGAGTTCGAGAACGCGCCGCCGCGATTCCGTGAGCGGCAGCCCGCGCCGGGCGCAGAGCTCGGCCGCACGGGAAACCGCATCCTCGACGCAGGGGCCGTGGTCATGGCCGCGGCGGGGAAACCCGGCGCGTGCCCGGCGCCCGGTTTTCGGCTCGGATATTTTTACGGCTTGAGTCATTCGCAACCTGCTGTACTATAAATGTTACATTATATCGTACGGAACGTATGTTATATTATAACGAACTCGCGGCCTCGTTTCAGCGTCGGATTCTGCCGCCTCGCGCCGCCTGGCGGTGGGCGGTATCGGCCGCATTTCCCGCCGTCGTTTTCCTGTTGTTCCCTGCTCCGGCATCGGCCGCCATCAGGGTTGCCGCCACGATCAAGCCGGTTTACAGCCTGGTCGCTTCGGTCATGGACGGCGTGGGACAGCCGGACCTGCTGATCGGCGGCGGCGAATCGCCCCATACTCATGCCGTCCGCCCTTCTGAAGCGCGGGCGTTGGAGCGCGCCGACCTCATTTTTTGGATCGGACCGTCGCTCGAAGTGTCGTTCATCAAGCCGATCGCGGCGCTTAGCCGGGGTCGAGCGATCGCGCTGATCGACGTGCCGGGTATCGGCATTCTGCCGGTGCGGCCGGCCGATCCCGTGGGCGAAGCCGGCCAGCCGGCGCCGGCAAGCACCGGCCCCGATCCCCATATCTGGATGGACCCGGAAAACGGCCGCGTCATGGTCCGCGCCATCGCTCAGGTCTTGTCCGCGGCGGATCCGGCTCATGCCAACCGCTATGCCGCAAATGCCGCGGCGACCGATCAACGGCTGGCCGGGCTCGAGGCGCAAATCGCCGACCGGGTGGCCCCGGTTCGCGGCGTGTCTTTCATCGTTTTTCACGACGCCCTGCAATATTTCGAACGGCGCTTCGGCCTCGTTTCGCTCGGGGCCGTTACCCTCTCGCCGGATCGCGCGCCCGGCGCCAAGCGCATTCGTGAGCTGCACACGCTGGCGGCGTCGGGCCAGGTCCGCTGCATTTTCACCGAACCGCAATTCGAGCCCGCCATCGTTCGTACCATCATTTCGGGAACAAAGGTCAAATCCGGCACTTTGGACGATATCGGCGCCGAACTTCCGGCGGGCCCCGACCTCTATTCGGAGGTTCTCTGGCATCTGGCCGAGAATTTGCGGGCCTGCCTCCTCCCCCCACCCGGTTGACAGAACGCCTTCGAACGGCGATCTAGCTGTTTTAAGGCCGCATTCCGGCCTCGGCGGAGACAATCGATGACTGAGGTACCTGCGGAAATTCTCAAGGCCCTCACCTTCGATGCGAACGGGCTGGTCTGCGCGATCGCCCAGCAGCACGATACGGGCGAAGTCCTGATGCAAGCCTGGATGGATCGTGAGGCCGTCGGCAAGACGCTTGAGACCCGCGAAGTTTGGTATTGGTCGCGCTCCCGCAAAAAGCTTTGGCGCAAGGGTGAGACCTCGGGCCAGACCCAAACTCTTATCGATCTTCGCGTCGATTGCGACGGCGATGCGATCCTGTTGCTCGTCGATCAGAAGGGCGTTGCCTGTCACACCGGAAGACGAAGCTGCTTCTATCGCGCGGCGCGCGACGGCGGACTGACTGAAATCGCCGGTGTCACAACCGATCCCAAGACGCTATACGGCGATAGCTAGAAGCTCTCTGCCGATCAATAAAGACGATTTTTCAAGTTGTCATGACTTCGATTTATTCCTCCCGGTAAGCATCAAGGGGGGATTCAATGACGACGTTTCAAATCACGCGCCGGCGCTTGATGGCGGCGGCGTTCGTGGCGGCGGTAACATTTCTTCTGCCGGTCTCGTCCCATGCGCAAGAACACACGGTCACCGTTTTTGCCGCGGCCAGCCTCAAAGATGCCCTCGATGCCGCGGTGCAAGATTATACGGCGGAAGGTCATGGCAAGGTCGTGGTTTCCTACGCCGCGTCGGCCACTCTCGCCAAGCAAATCGAAAGCGGCGCGCCGGCGGATTTATTCATTTCCGCCAATGAAGAGTGGATGGATTATCTGGCGAAGCGCGATCTGATCGACGCTTCGACCCGGGCGGAATTCCTGGGAAACAGTTTGGTGCTGATTGCCCCGAAGGATGCGCCTTTGTCGCTGAAAATTGCACCCGGCTTCTCGCTGGCCGCTGCTCTAAAAGACGGAAGGCTGGCCATGGGCGATCCGGCCAATGTTCCCGCCGGAACCTACGGAAAGGCCGCGCTGGAGCATTTGGGGGTGTGGGATTCGGTGGCCGACAAGACCGCCTACGCCATTGATGTCCGCTCGGTGTTGGCGCTGGTCGAGCGCGGTGAGGCGGCGGCCGGAATCGTTTACGCTACCGACGTGTCGGCGAGCAGCAAGGTGATGGTTGTCGGCACCTTTCCCGAGGACAGCCATCCGCCGGTCACCTACCCGATTGCCGTCATGAAAACCGTGTCCGAGACTGCCCGCGGCTTCTATCAGTTCTTGCGCAGTCCACCGGCTCAGGCGATCTTCAAGAAATTCGGATTCATGGTGCCCTAATCCCGTGTTGTCCCTCACCCCGCTCGAAGCCGAAGCCCTGGCGCTAAGTTTACGCGTCGGCTTCTGGAGCGTGGTGATCAGCCTTCCCCTCGGAATCTTGGCCGCTTGGCTGTTCGCCCGGTACGAATTTCCGGGCAAGCTCCTCGTAAACGGCATCGTCCATCTGCCGCTTGTTCTGCCGCCGGTGGTCGTCGGCTACGCGCTGCTTGTCCTATTGGGGCGGCGCGGGCTGATCGGGGCCTGGCTGCACGATCATCTGGGAATCACCCTCGCCTTCAATTGGAAGGGGGCAGCGGTGGCGGCGGCGGTGATGGCATTTCCGCTGATGGTTCGAGCGATAAGGCTTTCGATCGAAGCCGTCGATCAAAGACTGGAGGCGGCGGCACGCACGCTGGGTGCTGGGCCGATTGACGTCTTTTTCACGGTCACGCTTCCCCTCATTTTTCCGGGGATCATCACCGGCGTCATTCTCGGCTTCATCCGCGGCATCGGCGAATTCGGTGCCACCATCACCTTCGTCTCGAATATTCCGGGACAAACCCAGACCTTGCCGCTCGCTCTTTTCAGTTTCACCCAAACGCCCGGCGGCGACGCCAGCGCGCTCCGTCTGGCCGTCATCTCAATCGTGCTCGCGTTGGTCGCGCTGATCGCTTCCGAAATTTTAGCCCGGCGTCTGGTCCGCCGCATGGGCGGCTCATTCCATGCTTGAGGTCGCGGCCAAACGGAGCTTCGGAAAATTTTCCGTCGACGTGGAATTCACGGTCGCCCGCGGCGGCATCACGGCCCTATTTGGCCGTTCGGGGGCTGGCAAAACCTCGACCGCCAACATGATCGCAGGCTTGGCGCGCCCCGATTCCGGCCGCATCGCGCTGGACGGCAAGACCCTGTTCGATTCCCGATCCAGCATCGACGTCCCGCCGGAGCGCCGTCGAATTGGCTATGTGTTCCAGGAAGGCCGGCTTTTCCCGCAGATGACGGTCGCCGGGAATTTGGCGTATGGCATGCGTCGCGTCCGGGCGGACGAGCGCCGCATTGGATTCGACCACGTCGTCGCGTTGTTGGGTCTGAAACCGCTTCTGGAACGCCATCCAGCCCATCTCTCGGGCGGTGAAAAGCAACGGGTTGCTATCGGTCGCGCAGTATTGACAAGCCCGCGATTGCTTCTGTTGGACGAGCCGCTGGCCTCCCTCGATGCGCCACGCAAGGCCGAAATTCTTCCCTTCATCGAGGGACTGCGCGACGAGCTGAAAATTCCCGTCGTCTATGTGAGCCACATCACGGAGGAAGTCCTGCGCCTTGCCGATTCGGTCGTCCTTATCTCGGAGGGCCGCGTCGCCGCGGTGGGGCCTCTCGATGCCATGATGAGCCGGCTGGACCTGCGCCCCTTGACCGGCGATTTCGAGACGGGCGCTGTTTTAACCGCGACGGTTGCCGATCACGATGTCGCTTTCGGCCTGACCCGACTGGCATTCCCCGGCGGCATTCTCCATGTTCCGCGCTTGGCGCTTTCGCCGGGTGACAAACTCCGGGTGCGAATTCGTTCCCGCGACGTCTCGCTTGCCCTCGAACCCCCGAAGGCGATCAGCATTCTGAATATCTTTGCCGGGGTTGTGTCCGAGATCGTTGCTGGCGACCCGGGACAAGTCGATGTCTTGGTCAATATCGGAGCGCCGATATGGGCGCGGATCACCGCCCGCGCCCGCCATGACCTTGACCTTCGGCCCGGATCGCGAGTTTATGCGCTGGTCAAAGCGGTTTCCGTCGACGGGCAGAATTTCAAATGGGACGGCCAAATACAGCAACAAAACCGGGGAACCTAGGATTGGGCCCGAAAGGCTGGAAATCGGCGGCGTTGTTCGCCCTTGCCATCGGTCTTGCCGCTTGCGCGGGGGACGACGAGGGCCCCGCCTTTCAGGTTAGTTCGCCGCCGCCGGGAAAGGCCCTGCTCTATGCGATGAACACCGGCATCCCCACCCTCTTGGGGACGACGCGGACTCTTTATGACGGCGATCTGTTGGTTGCGACCATCAATGAAAGTTACTATGTGATCCTTCCGCTCTTTCCCGGACCTTACGTATTCACCTGTGGTGATTTGCCGCGCGCTCCCAAAGTGACGATCGACGCACGCGCCGGATACGTTTATTTCCTTCAGGCCAAGATGGGCGCTTTGGTCGATAGAGACCAGACTTGCGCGGCGATGACATACGAAACGGCGCTCACGGCGTTGAAGGACATGACGCTGCAAAGGCAGAAATGATCCTTTCTGAGGCACCCGGTGATCGTCGCGACGCCTGTTTGCATACGGTGGCGGAGATTGGTGGCGACCCCGGCAGGAATTGAACCTGCGACCTAGTGCTTAGAAGGCACTCGCTCTATCCGACTGAGCTACGGGGTCTGGCCTTTGTTTTCAGTAGGTTAGTAATGTACCGGCCGCCGATGCCACCTTTCCGGGTAACACTTGGGCAACGTTCGGACGCCAACTCCGGCGGATTATACCGCACTTCCCGCCCTCGAAAACGAGCTCCACGACCTGCTGATCGCGTACCAAATTTTGATCGAGGCTCAGCCCTGCCATGCGAACGCGACGGCGAGAGCCGAGACCGGCCGCAAGGCCGAAGCCATTTTTAAACCGCATCGCGGTCATCGAGGAGACCATTGCCACCACGTCGGCGGGGTCGCTGGCGGACGCCGCAGTGCAGCTCGGACGAATTGAAGCCGCTCCTGAAGAGGCGACACCGGAAATCACCCGGCGTCTGGCTTCGGCGCTCGCAGCGATCGAGCGCGCTGCTATGGGCGACGTAGCAACGATTCCAGGCTGATCCCTAATCGTCATCACCATCAGGACACCGTGCGCCGTCGCGCGGCGACCGACGGTCCCGGCAGACGACGACCCGGCAGCCTTTGCCTGCTGGCACAAGCTGCCGAAACGGGTCAGCGGCATACGCCCGCCAATGCCTTGAAAAGATTTGATGTTTTGGTGGCCTGCTTTTTGCTCGCCTAAACTTGGAACCGCTGCCCCGTCATGGCAGCCGCCCATCGAAGGGTGTTGAGATGAAGATCCATCTTTTCCCGCCCCTGCCGCCGGCGCCACCGGTTGCCCCACCGAAGGCTCCTCCGACCCGCTTTGAGATCGAGCAGGCAACCCAGGAATTGATTCAAAAGGCGCAGCAACAGCGGTCGCAACGGAACAAACTCCGGAACAATGCCAGAAACCGGCAAAACTCCGGGCCGCAAACAACCGAGTCTCCATCGAACCTCGACAACGACACCAAGCCGAATTCAAATGAGGACACGGTCGACGTCCTCGCATGATGAATGGGCGTGTTGCCTGTGCGCCGATGCCGGTGGGCTCCAATCTGGATCTATTTGCCGCGCGTCAGCGTTATCGTCATGTCGCAGCGCCCTACCGCGCTAAAGCCGCCGGCAAAGCTGTCATCTTTGAATAAACCGGTAAGTCGGTGCAAGCCGATCGTGCCATTGATGCTCCCGTCCGCCGCGACAACGCCGCCAATCTTGGCGACGCCGCGCGGAAACTTCGCTTCGCCGCTCGCCTTGTTATCGGCGACGTTGACCGTAACCTCGCCCATGCCGCAATAAGCCTTGTCCGCCTTTGCCAAACCGTGCCAATCGCCGTCAAAGGGGCCGGCGGCGTAGGCGCCGGTGGCGAAAAGCGACGCAGTCACGGCAATGATGATTCGATAATTCATGGGGCTTCTTTTATTGCGGCTCGTAGTTGCTGCCATCTTGTAGCATGCAGGAACTCCCACTATCCGGGCCCAAGGCCACCGCAGCGATGGGCACGGCAGCCCCTGTGTTAGCGCAGCTCCCGCGTCGATATGATGCTGAAATCGTTTCTGACGATGATCGAGAGCGAGACCGCGCGGTCGCCGCTTAAGCCAATTTCCCCCTTTTTTAGGGTGTCCCTATCTATCCGGTCGGGTGCCATGCTCCGTTCTCTGATCCGGCCATTCGGCATCGCGTACTGGACTATAATGAGCACGCCTGCCGGCCAAATTACAGAGGCGGCGGGTTTTTGACTCCCCCGCGGAGTATCCACGGCGAGGAATGAGCGTTCAAATCTATCCAAGTCTGGAATCCTTGCCGGAGCGTGTCGTCGCGTTCGTCGGCGAGGCGGAGCGGCGCAGCTTTTTCCACGGCATCCCGTGGTATCGCGCGCTGTACGCGACCGCCTGTCCCGATGGCGACGAGCCGCGGATTTACGTGGCCGAGCGAGAGGGCCGGCCGATAGCAACCTTGATCGCCCGGGAGCGCTGGCGCGCCGGAACGTTTCGGACCCATATGCTGCTCAGCGTCTCGCACATCATGTACACGTGGGATTACGGCCCGATTCTCGATGCCGGGGAGGGATTGGCCGGGTTGAGCGAAATCGTCGACGCGATCGCGGCCGCCTCTCCGGCTTTCGATGTTCTCCGCTTCGACAGCATGGATCCGTATTCGCCCGGATTCACGGCGATGGTCGCCGGATTCCGCAGCCAAGGATTCTTGGTTCAGCCCTTCAAGAATTTCGGCAATTGGTTCGACAATGTGGAAGGGCAATCTTCCGACGCCTATCTTGCAAACCGGTCGTCGCAAACGCGCTATGCGATCGGCCGGCGCATCCGTAGCTTGGCGCGGTCCGGGCGCGGGCGATATGAGCTGGTTACCGGCGGCCCGAAACTTGAACAAGCCGTTGCCGATTACGAACGGGTCGCCGTGCAAAGTTGGAAAGATGAAGAACCTTGCCCAGGCTGCGTCCCAGCCGTCGTGCACATGGCCGCGAAAGCGGGCGCGCTTCGCCTGGGGATTTACTACATCGATAACGAGCCGGCCGCGGCGCAGATCTGGATCGTCCATGGCGGCCGCGCCACCATCTTCCGCCTTAGTTACGCCGAAAAATTCGGCAAACTTTCCGTGGCGACGGCGCTCACTTGGGAAATCATGCGCCACGTACTCGATTTCGACAAACCGCGGGAGATCGATTTCGCCCGCGGCGATGACGAATACAAAAAGAAATGGCTGCCTCAGCGCCGCGAGAAATGGGGGATGCTGGTTTTCAATCCGCATACCGCCAAAGGCCTGGTCATTGCCGCGAAGAATCTCATCGGGCACCGGGTGATGATGATCTTGCGCCGCTGGCCCAGCCTTTAGCCATTGCCCATCGCTTGCCCTTCCGTTTGGCGAGCCGAACGCGCGGGCCATTTATATCACCAAAAAAGTTACTACAGCGACGGTACCGGTCCGCCGGCCGGTTCTCCGCCGCGAGTTTAGACGGCGAAGTGAACCTCGATACTGCTGCGTCCCCGGATTTCTAGACCTCGATCTGCTCGGCGGTTCCGTCGAGCGCCATCAGATAGCCTACCACCGGGAGCTTGGGGTGATGCGTCCGCATCAGCTCGCCGAAGGCTTTCATCGTCGCCGTGTGCGCGGCGAGCTCCTCTTCCGGCGTGTCAACGGCGCCTTCGCCGAGGGCCAGTTTGTAAGCGCCGCAATGCCGGTGATCGATGACGATGACCTCATGCACTTTATGGAGCTTAATCGCGACGTCGAGATGCTCCCAAAATACGTCGTGCCATTTTTCGAATTTCTTGCTGACGACGCCCCGGGGACGCCCCGGCCAGGACGACATGATCGTATTCCCCGTCCAAGCCCTTGCCACTCATGAATTTGGCCTGCGGATCGACGAAGCGATAATCGATGCAACTCAGCATCAAAGCCTCAGCGGTGCCGCTGGCAAAGGCCCAACTCGGCATCCAGCCGGCGACGAGCCCGGCCCGCGCCGTGACAGCGGCCAGTTTGACGAAGCCACGGCGGCCGGGCGGCACGGGGCCTCCATGAAACGCCTGGCAATTAGGTTCGTGGCACGAACGTTCAGAGCGCAACAGCATAGGAATCCTCCGCCGCGGCGAACCAGCGCGGTCGGAAAGGGTTCAAAATCATAGGACAATGTGGCGGCAATCGGCCGCACAATCGAGTTGTTAAATGGCTAGGTTGGACGCTGGTAACGGAAATTTTCCGCATAACTTTTGGCCCGGTGCCTGGTTCGGTGCGGCACCTGGACGGTGTAGGTGAAACCCTCGCGATCGGCGTACGCGATCGCCTCCTCAAGGGTATCGAAGCTGAGCTGCACTTGGGTCCGGGTATCGGCGGAAGCGGTCCAACCGGTCAAAGGATTGCGGGTGCTGGCAACCGTGGGCTCGAATTCGAGCTTCCATTTGTGGGTGCCCGCCTCGCCGGATTGCATGGCCGTCCGTGCCGGCCGGTAAATGCGAACCTTCATGCTCCTGATTCCGCTCGTTCCGCTGTTGATTCCCGCGCCAACCGGAATTGGTCGGGGCGAGAGGATTCGAACCTCCGACATCCTGCTCCCAAAGCAGGCGCGCTACCGGGCTGCGCTACGCCCCGTCTCCTCGGCCACGTTTGGGCTTCGGCACGTCGGGCGCAACAGTAGGGTCTTGGCCACACTCGTGCAAGGCCGGCGCGCGAGCCCGGAGCCAGGCGCGATTATCGCTTGCGAAGCCCAAATACCCGGCCATTTTCCGCCCCCGATGCGCCGGAACGCGCGGCGCGCTATAAGGGTCCCGGAGGCTCCGATGTCGAACGCAACCACCCCCCTCGTCGATCCGCTTTATGGATATTTTCTCGCCAATTCGTTGCGGGAGGCACCGATCCTACGCCGGCTCCGCGAAGAGACGGCGCGGCTTCCCATGGCAAATATGCAGATCTCGCCCGAGCAAGGCCAATTCATGGCCTTCCTCATCGAACTCATGGGCGCCAAGCGCACGATCGAAATCGGCACCTTCACCGGCTATAGCGCACTCTGCGTGGCGCTGGCTCTGCCGTCCGACGGCCGCGTCATCGCCTGCGACATCAATGCGAAGTGGACCGGCATCGGGAAACGATATTGGACCGAAGCCGGCGTTGCCGATCGCATCGATCTTCGCTTGGCGCCGGCCCTCGAAACCCTCGATCGGCTGGCCGCCGCCGGAGAGAAGAATTTCGATTTCGCGTTTATTGACGCCGATAAGGAAAACAATTGGACCTACTTCGAAAGATTGCTCGACTTGCTGAAACCGGGCGGCGTCATCGCCATCGACAACACCCTATGGGGTGGTCACGTCGCCGATCCGCGGGATCGCAGCAAAGACACCGAAGCGATCCGGCAATTTAACGCCAAGATTCACGAGGATCAGCGCGTCACTATGAGTTTGGTTCCGATCGGCGACGGCCTGACTCTGGCCCGCAAGCGGGTCTGAGCCGTTGCCCTCCCAGATCCGGCTTAATCCCTGGGGATTCAGATGGTTCGACACCGAGTTAAACAAATGTTAACAAGACAGGCGTAACATTTCGGCCATATATTGATTCCAGCTGGTTCCGAACGGCCGGTAAGTTTCCATGTCGCGCTTTGCTATAGCTCTGTCTTTCGTTTCAGCGTTCGTGCTGACCGGATCCGCTTCTGCGGATTCAACCGCGCAAACCTGCTCCACCAGGGCGAATGTCCTTCATCATCTCTCGAACAAATATTCGGAATCGCCGATTGCCCTCGGCTTGGCGGAAAACGGCGGCGTGATCGAATTGCTCACCTCCGGCCAGGGCGGAACCTGGACGATCATCATCACCATGCCGAACGGGACGAGCTGCATGGTCGCAGCGGGCCAGGACTGGGAGCAATTGTCGAAGCTCGCGGCCAAGGGTTCCGGCGTCTAGCCACCCAAACTTACCTTCAAAATACGTCGATCACTTCGCCTCTGGCGCAAAGGCCGGATGGATTACCCGATTACCGACTTCGATCTTCAATCGCGCCGCGGTTCCTGCCGCGACTTCAAGCACAGCTTTGACCGGCGCGTTGGAGGGAATGATATCGGTCGACAGCGGCGTCGTATTGGCGGCAATCCCAACGATGCGGCCGGTGCGGTCCATGAACAGCATGTCGAGGGAGACGTATGTATTCTTCATCCACATCAGGACTTCGTCTTCCTTTTCGTAGAAGAAGATCATGCCCCGGTCGGGCGCCAGCTCGCGCCGGTACATTAGGCCGCGCGCGTGCTGAAAAAAGTCGGTCGCCACTTCGACGGTAAAGTTATGGCTGCCGGTCGCGGTTTCGATGGTGAGTTTTGAAACCGGAAATTGGACCGGCTCCTGGGCGAACCCACGCGCCGCCGGAACGGCGAGCAAAAGGACCAGGACGACGGCGCGAATGAGGCGGACGGTCATCGGAAGAAGAGGAAGGTCGTCAAGATAAAGACCGGAATGAGAAACACGGTCGACCAAAGCATGTAGCCGAAAAAGCTCGGCATTTCGATACCGCGCTCTTCTGCGATCGACCGTACCAGGAAATTCGGCGCATTACCGATATAAGTCATGGCGCCCATGAACACCGCGCCCGCGGAGATGGCGAGCAACGTATGCGCATCCGGGCCCGTCAAAACGGCGGGATCGCCTCCGGCGGCGTTGAAGAAGATGAGATAGGTCGGCGCGTTGTCGAGGAAGCTGGAAAGCAGGCCCGTGGTCCAGAAATAGAGCGCGTTGACGGGTTCGCCATTGGCCGAAAGCGTCCGCACCAAAAATCCGAGCGACCCCGATTCCCCCGCCCGCAAAATAGCGATTGCCGGAATAATCGTTAGAAAAATAGCGGCGAATAGCTTCGCCACCTCGGTCATCGGAAACCAGGTGAATCCGTGGCCGGCGCGGATTTCGGCCCGCGTCCACTTCCATGACGCAAGACTGATGATGATCAATAACATGTCGCGAACGATGTCCTGAATTTCTATTCGGACATGATAGACCGTGATTCCGATGTTCGGCTTCCAGATCCCGCTCATTACGACAGCAGCGACGATGGCGAGCAAAAGTGGGATATTCTGTGCGCCCTCAATTCCGAGGCGCCCTGCCCTTTTCGGCTCCGCTTCATGCCGGACGTTGTCCTTCATGAAGTAGTAGCGGTCCACGATGTAGAAGACCGGGAGCAGAATGGACGCCGTGACCGCCAGTGGCAGGGTCATGTGCCGCGCCGTCCAAAAAAAATCGACACCCTTGAGGAATCCGAGGAAAAGCGGCGGGTCGCCAAGCGGGGTGAGCGACCCGCCTATGTTGCCGACGAGAAAAATGAAAAAGACGACCATGTGGACCTTGTGCCGCCGTTTCGCATTAGCCTGCAGCAAAGGCCGGATCAGCAGCATCGCGGCGCCGGTCGTCCCCATGATGTTGGCGAGAACGGTGCCGATCGCCAGCATGGCCATATTCTTCGCCGGTGTGGCCCGGATCGTGTCGGCAATGCGGATGCCGCCGGAGACCGTATAGAGCGCCACCAGCAAGATGATGAACGGCAGATATTCGAGGAGCAGGGTGTGGACGAACTCGTAGACGGCGGGCTCAAACCCGAACCGCCATCCGAACGGCAGGAAAAAAGCGAGCGCCCAGAACGCCGCGACCTTGCCGAAGTGGCGATGCCAGAATTTGGGCGCCAGGAGGGGCAGCAAGGCGATCGAGAGGAGGATTCCACCAAAGGGCAAGACCCAAAAGGGGTTGAGATCCTTGCCGGCGATGTGAGGTATTGCGCCGGCCGGAGACGCCAAGTCGAGCATTAGGACCGGTGGCGCTATCAATGCGGCCTGCTTTTTTGGGATGGTTCGGGGCCCGTATATCCCATTTCCTCGAGGATTTGCCGGACCGTATCGAGGGCGTCGAGACGCGGCATTTCGGGTGAGAGCCTTTGATCAAAGAGCAGCCGAACCAGCAGGATGTCCTGGCTCGTCAACTCGACGTCCGGCGTGTGGTCGTTGAAGACCGAAGGAACCACCTCGTCCGAAGCATTGGGGAGCCCAAGAATCTGGGTGACCTCCTCGACCACGCAGGCGCGAACCCGGGCGTTGGCCAGCGCCCGGTCGTCTGGGATAGCGACGACGGCTTTGGTGATTTCGTACCCGCCGTTCGATCGGTATTGGCCAATGCACATCTGTCCCTGCATGACCTGGATGAGATCGAATTTGGGGCTGAGGTACTCGCGGCGGATTTGGCCGAGATTCTTCTAAATCTCGAAGACCACGAACACATTCGCCTCCGACTTGTCATCGGTCAACGCGATATCATAGCCGGTAATTCGGACGAGGTGCTGGATGTGGTCTTGAACCGCGTCTTCCAGGGTCTTGCGGTCGCCGGCGCGGATATCGAGGTAAATTCGGACCGGTGACACCCATTTGCGCAGCCGGACATCGGTTTGGGAGTCAAATTCATTGTGGAAAATGATGATTTCAAAATTTCCGACCAATTGATCGCGCGTCAGTGGAACCCGATCGTTGTCTGCATTGCCGAGAAGCCAGATTGCAGCGGCGGCGCAGCCGACAGTGCGCAACCACCTTCCCGCGGCACCGCCTGCGAGCGATTCCGGTCGATCGCTCTTTGTCATGACCGTTAGCTTACGACGGCGGCCGGGTTGCAGCCAGACGCCTGAATTTCTGCCGGAAGCCACTGACTTGCTGCGCACTTCCACCATTCTCGGAAAGCCGGAAAACTAACGGTTTTTTCACTGTTTTAGCGTGAAATCATGTCCTTTCGCGCAGGACGCGCACCCACAAGGAGCCGATAATGGCGCACAGCAAAGCCAAGAAGCCGTTCGTCGCCGAAATGCTCCGCAATCAGCAGGGCAAGACCGGAGGCCAGCGATTGCCGGCCGGCCTATCCGACGACGCGGCCCAGGCGCGGCATGACGAAATGCTGGCGGCCCTCGCCGAGGTTCGCAATCTGGTGCTGCAAATGGCGCACACCGCCACTTCGGCGATACCGGCCCCAGCGGTCGATCCAACGAAATTGCGCGGCGAGCTAGAGGCGCTTCGGGACTCCATCGTCAACACCAAGCGGGAAATTGCCGCGGTCCGCCATCCGAGTTCTTCCTCGGACCGCCTGGTGGTTGCCACCGACGAGCTCGATGCCGTCGTGGCGGCGACCGAGCAAGCCACTCATACGATTCTTGAGGCTGCGGAAACCGTGGACGACATGGCCGACCGGATCAAACAGGCGTCGAAGGATGAATTCATCGGCCGCATCGCCGATGAGATGCGCGAAGTCATCATCAAGATTTTCGAGGCCTGCAACTTCCAGGACATTACCGGCCAGCGCATCACCAAGGTCGTCAACACCGTCAAATTCATCGAAGAGCATGTGGACGCCATGATTGCCATCTGGGGCAAGGACGCCTTCGCCGAGATCGCGCCCCCCCTCCCCGATATGCCAGTCGAGGCCGATAAGGCGCTGTTGAGCGGCCCCCAGCTTAGTAACGCCGCGGTTTCCCAGGACGATATCGACAAGCTTTTCGGGTGAGTTTTTTCGGTCGCGGTCAATTGGCCCTTGCCAGGCCGACTAAGCCTTTGCGATAGTTAACGCTTCGGGGACTGACAGGGGTCAAAATCATTATCATCCCAAAACCGATGCCTCGGGGCTAGCCGGATCGAAGCGCCCCGGTAATAAATCGGTAGGGATGTTTTGCTAGGTTTCGCGCGGGCTTGTTGTTTTTCCGCCGGAACAAGGGGGGAATCCTTATGAAGAAGTGCCGCCGTCTCGCGCGAGTTGCCGTGGCCGTTACCGCCCTTCAATTCGCCGCCAGTACCGTTTGGGCCGACACTTGCGCATCCGCCGCCGAAAAAACGGCCTTCGATACCCGCGTCTTGCAGAGCGAATTGATGGTGGCGGCGCTCAGCTGCGGCGAAAACGCCCGCTACAATTCCTTCGTCCAAAAATTCGAGTCCGAATTGGTCGCCAACGGTAACGCGCTGCGCGGTTACTTCGCCCGCAATTACGGCAAGAGCGGCGAAGACGTGCTTGACCGGTTTATTACCCGTATCGCCAACAACGCCGCGAGTTCGCCGGATGCAGCAGCCGATGCCGCAATATTGCGCGTCCGCGGTGACCCTGTTCACCTCGGTTCTCGCCTCCGATATCTCCGGCTTGCGCAGCCTCGTCAGCCAGCCGATGTTCTCGGAAGGAGCCGGGGTTTCTGCCTGCACCGTTCAGGCCTCCCGCGACCAAACCAACTAAAGCACGATCTTGTCAGTTCGAATCGGCTGCGTTGCGCCTTTGGCGCGGCGATCCGCCAGACGCGCCGTGAGTCGAAGCGCTCGCCCTTAGTTCCTGTTTCGCGCTTCTCGTGCCCGCGGCGCAAAATACCTCCGGCGCAGCCAGTTCCAACTGACAAGATCATGCCCTGGATCATCGAGTTAAAACGAGGCTCTGACCGGTCCAGACTAACAAGGGTGCGGCAACGCGCCCTTGTTGCTGCCGTCTTTCGGCCATCGAGGCCGCTCTTGCGGGCGGCACAGCCCGGCAAATCTTCGGAGATACCGAGCAAAGAAAAAGGGCGCCGCATTGCTGCGGCGCCCTGGCTCTTGGCGTTTCCGCCACTCGTTATCGGATCTGAATGACGATCTTCGCGCGGCGGTTCTGCGGCTCGCGCACGCCATCCGGGGTCGGAACAAGTAGATCGGTCTTGCCTTTACCGATCGTTGTAATGTTCTTGGCGGAAATTCCCTGCCTGACGAGCTCCGCCTTTACGGCATTGGCCCGGCGCTTGGACAGCTTCAGATTATAATCTACCGGACCCGAAGTATCGGTGTAACCCGTCACTTCGATCTTGGCGCCGTTCGACTTCTTCGCATTGGCCGCAGCCGTGCGGATGATGCCGAGAGCTTCTGGCGTCAGGTTGTATTTATCCCAGTCGAAGAACACCAGATAGGTGTCGGGATTGCCGGCCTTGGCGGGCATCGGCGGCGGACCCTGATCCGGCATCAGTTCGAACATCTTCAAATGCTCGGCAACCTGCTGAGGCGGCAAGAACGGCTCGATCTTGGCCATTGCCGTATTGAAATCGTTTTTGCAGGAATTCATGTCCTCGACTTCGAGGATGCCGCCGCGGGAGTTCACTTCGGTTGATTCTTCAATCCAGCAATCCAACGCGACTTGTGCCTTCCCCGCCCATTCCGGACGAACGTCCCGGGCGCCACGGTCGAAAAAGCCCATCAGCTTTGCCCGCGCATCGTTGATATCGTTGGTTTGGGATTCATGAACCGGCTTGTGACCCGAACCGAAATCGGTGCTGGAATCCCCCGGAAGGACCTCTTGGCCCTTGGCCGCGCTCTTAGCCTTTATCGCGTCCCAGTCGGACGCGTAATTGTCGTCGATCCCTGATTCTTCGACAGCATCAGCCCAGTATCCGCCGACCAGCGCTTGGTCGAATGCGGACTGGTGAGAACTGTCAGCCGGTGCGGAACGGACTTCGAACCCGACCGGCGCGGCACAAGCGGAGAGCAACAGCAGCCCACCAAGGACGATTGGAAGTGACCTGAACATTTCTTCGAACCCCTTTTAGAAAACGAGAAACCTCGAATTCGCGAATATTAACCACACGCCCCCGGTAACCTTTTAACCCACCTTCCGGTCGGCGACAACGGCTAAACACACGGACATACAGCAGTAATTCCGCCTATGTCCGGCGCGCGTTAGCTGTGAAAGCGATCTTCCCGATACCCTAGAAGACTTCTTGATCTCATGAAAACGCCCGGGGAACTGGTAAACCGGCGATACGCAACGAAGTTCCATGAACTTCATGCATATACCGCAATATCACCAGAAAATTAATGCGAGGTGAAGTAATTCTTTCGGAGAGGGCGAGGAAAAGTCTGTGATTGGCCAAGGATTTGCACTTTTTTTCGGTGATCGCGGCACCAAGGCCACACCCAAACTTCGTCCCCGCCGGTAAAAGTCCCGATCAAATATTCGCAGCCATCGTCGCGTATGAATACTGCGCGGGTCGCGGCATATCTTGGAATTTGCTCGCTCTCCTGCGAGCCGGGAGAATACTGGCGACCCCAACGGGATTCGAACCCGTGTTGCCGGCTTGAAAAGCCGAAGTCCTAACCACTAGACGATGGGGTCGCGGGTGGGATGATTCTGCTGCCCTGATTAATGACGCAACCCGGCAAAATCAAGCAAAGCTTCGCCTTGCCGCCGATTTAACCCCTCTCGGAGGCCGCGTCATCGATGAAAAGGCAGATCGATTTGCGCCCCTGCCACTCGTCGGCGGCGATTCGGCCGGCAATATGAAGGCTGGTTCCCCGGCATCGCAGCAGCCCTTCGCCGAGCGCGGTGTGGGCGGCGCGGAACGCCATCGCCTTGAGGCTGCCGCCTGCGCCCGACAACGAGCAGCGGACATGCTCGCCGACGATTTCCGCTGAAGCGAGGACCACGCCGGGAAATGCAAAGCGCGGCTCGGAGTTGCCGGCGCCAAAGGGGCCGATGCGGGTGAGATCGCCCGCCAAGTCCAAAGTGGCGGCATCCGGCGACAAGGCGCCGTCCAATCCAAGGCTGGGTCCTTGCGTGTCCCCCTGCGAGCCAAATCGCTCGGCCAGGAAATCGCGAAACGGGGCAATTTTCTCGGGCTCAATCGTAAACCCCGCCGCCATGGCGTGACCGCCGCCATTGACCAGAAGTCCTTTGTGGCGGGCGGCGATCACCGCCGCACCCAAATCGATTCCGGGAATCGACCGGGCGGATCCTTTACCCATGCCGTCTTCGATTCCGATCACGCAGGCCGGTCGGCTGAATCGTTCCTTCAAGCGGCTGGCGACGATTCCGATGACTCCGACATGCCACCCTTCGCCGGCGGCGACCACCACCGGCGATGCATCCCCTTCAACTTGCGCTTCCGCATGAGCCAGCACTTCCGCTTCGATCCGCCGCCTTTCCCCATTCAAGGCGTCGAGGATCGCGGCGATGCGCCGGCATTCTTCCGGATCTTCGGAGGTCAGAAGGCGGTAGCCGAGATCGGATTTTCCGACGCGGCCACCGGCATTGATCCGCGGTCCCAAGAGATAGCCGGCGTGATAGGCGCCCGGCTTGCTCTCCACTCTCGCCACATCGCACAACGCGGCGAGGCCGGAATTGCTTCGTCCCGCCAAAACCTTGAGGCCTTGACTAACGAATGCGCGGTTCAAACCGGTCAAGGGCACCACGTCGCAAATCGTTCCCAACGCCACCAGATCGAGCCAAGCCATTAAATCCAGCTCGGCGCGGGTCTCGTACCAGCCTCGCGATCGCAAGGCCCGGTTGACGGCGACTGCGAGAAGAAAGGCGACGCCGACGGCCGCCAACTCACCGAATCCGCCCGATTCATCGAGCCGGTTGGGATTGATGACGGCCAAAGCCGCGGGAAGTTTCGCTTCGGCCTCGTGATGATCGACGACGATAACCTCGAGGCCGAAATCCCGCGCGGCATCCAAGGCTTCGAAGGCCAGAGTGCCGCAATCGACGGTGACGACCAGCGACGCCCCCTGTTCTTTCAACTGAGCCAGCGCCGGCACGTTCGGCCCATAGCCTTCTTTTCTGCGGTCGGGGATATAGGCGGTCACCCGCCCGCCGACGCCTGAGAAAAACCGCGATAGCAAAGCGGCCGAAGTGGCGCCGTCCACGTCGTAGTCGCCGAAGATTGCAATCAATTCGCCAACGGCGATAGCCCGTGCCAAGCGCTTTGCTGCCGTGTCCATGTCGCGCAGCCGCGACGGATCGGGAAGCAGGTTTCGCAATGTGGGATTCAGGAATTGCGGTGCAGAATCGAGGCTAACGCCGCGCGCCGCCAGGACGCGCCCGACGATCTCCGGCAATCCAAGGCGCTGGGAAAGGGCCGTGCCCAAGCGTTCGTCGGTAAGACGAAGGCGCCATTTTTTTCCCAAAAAAGAGCGGTCGACCCCGAGAAAAGCATTAGAGGCGGCAGGGTTGGACGATGCCGCGCTTTGCGCCATTGTCTAAGGCGCCTCGATACGAATCATATGCGGCGGCTCAAACACCGCGGGAAGGTCCCCGATGCGCTGGAGCGCCTTGATCATGGCGGCTTCCTCGGTCTCGTGGGTCGTCAGCACCACCGGCACTGCGCCAATCGAGGAACGGCCATGCTGCAACATCAATTCCATCGAAATGCCGTGATCGCGCAAGGCGGCCGCCACATCGGCAATGACGCCGGGCTGATCCGTCACCATAAGCCGAATGTAATAGGCGCCGCGATGACGTTCCATGGGTGCGGGATACGGCTTCGCCAGTTTTCCCGCCGGCACCGCAAAGGTCGGGATCTTCGTCCCCCGCGCGATATCGACGATGTCGGCGACCACGGCGGACGCCGTAGGACCGGCGCCCGCTCCGCGCCCCTGCAACATGATGTTGCCGACAAAATCGCCCTCGACCATCACCGCATTATACACGTCTTCGACATGGGCGATTGCGGAGCGCACCGGTACCATGCAGGGGTGCACGCGCTGCTCGATTCCATGTTGAGTTAACCGGGCAATGCCAAGCAGCTTGATCCGGTAGCCGAGTTCTTCGGCGAAGGAAATGTCGAGAATGGAGATGGGCCGGATGCCTTCGATATGGATCGATTTGAAATCGGTCTCGCAGCCGAAAGCGACGGAGGTCAGGATCGCGAGTTTATGCGCGGTATCGATGCCGTCGATATCGAAACTCGGATCGGCTTCCGCATAGCCGAGCCGCCGCGCTTCGTCGAGCACCTCGGCGAAATCCTTGCCGGTTTCGCGCATCGTCGTGAGGATGTAATTGCAGGTGCCATTCAGAATTCCGGTGACGCGGACGACGCCGTTTCCCGCCAATCCTTCGCGCAGGGCCTTGACGATGGGGATGCCGCCCGCCACCGCCGCCTCGAAATTCAGGGAAACGCCTTTTGCTTCCGCCGCCGCCGCGAGCGCCGCGCCGTGATGGGCTAGAAGCGCTTTGTTGGCGGTTACCACATGCTTGCCGGAAGCAATGGCGGTTTCGCAGAGCGTTTTCGCCACGCCGTCCGAGCCTCCGATGAGTTCGACGATGACGTCTGCTGGCGCCGATTTCGCCATGGCGACGGCGTCGTCGAACCAGGCGATTTTGGAAAGATCGGCTTTGCGGTCGCGTGAACGATCCTGCGCCGAAACGGCGACGACTTGGATGGCACGTCCACACCGTTGTTCGATGAGGGCGGCATGGCGGTGCAGCAACTGAAGCGCCCCGCCCCCTACGGTGCCGAGGCCGGCGATCGCGATGGAAAGAGGCTTGCTCAAGAAGCCGCGCGCGCCTTGTTCTCGAGGACTTTATCGGCCGAGGCGAGCAATGTCTTGATACTGCGCAACGCTTGGCGGATGCGATGGCGGTTTTCGACCAGGGCGATGCGCACGAAACCTTCGCCGTATTCGCCGAATCCGATACCCGGCGCCACCGCCACCTTGGCTTCTTGCAAAAGCAATTTGGAAAATTCCAGCGATCCCAGATGCGCAAATGCCGGCGGGATCGGCGCCCAGGCGAACATGCTGGCGGGCGGGCTCGGAACTTTCCAGCCGGCGGCGACCAAGCCGTCGATCAGCACGTCCCGCCGCTGGCGGTACTTCTCGCGGATTTCGGTGACGCATTCCTGCGGACCATTCAACGCTGTCGCCGCGGCAACTTGGATTGGCGTAAAGGCCCCGTAATCGGTATAGGATTTGATCCGCGCCAGCGCCGAGATGATGCGCTTGTTGCCGGCGGCAAAGCCGATGCGCCAGCCCGGCATGGAATAGGTCTTGCTGACCGAGGTGAACTCGATTGCGACGTCCTTGGCGCCGGGAATCTGAAGCACCGACGGCGGCGGACGGCCGTCAAAATAGATTTCGCAGTAAGCAAGATCGGAAATCAGCAGAACGTCGTGCTTGCGGCAAAGATCGACCGCCCGGGAATAGAAATCGAGGTCGCAGACCCGCGCCGTCGGATTCGACGGAAAATTGACGATGACCGCGATCGGCTTCGGCACGCTGTATTTCATGGCGTGCTCGAATTCCTCGACAAAATCGGATTCGGAGCCGACCGGCATGTGACGGATCGATGCGCCGGCGAGAATAAATCCGAAGGCGTAAATCGGATAAGTCGAATTCGGCACCAGCACGACGTCGCCGGGACCGGTGATCGCCTGTGCCAAGCTGGTCAGCCCTTCCTTGGAGCCGATGCTGGCGATCACTTCCGTTTCCGGATCGAGTGTGACGTTGAACCGGCGCTGGTAATAGGCCGCGAGCGCTTTGCGCAAGCCGGGAATGCCGCGCGAATTCGAATAGCGGTGGGTATGCGGATCGCTGACCGTTTCGATCAATTTGGCGATGATGTGCGGCGGCGTCGGGCTGTCGGGATTGCCCATGCCGAAATCGATGACGTCCTCGCCCCGCGCCCTTGCCGCCGCCTTCATGGCGTTGACCTCGGCAAAGATGTAAGGCGGCAGCCGCTTGATCCGGTAGAAGTCCTGGGACATGGCCCGCTACTTCGTCGCTCTAGCTTGAATCGGTTTTAGGGTCCGCGTCGCCGCGGGCATTTTCGCCGCAGACACAAGGGCCCGCAGGACCGCGTTTCCTTCGCGGACCCGGCCGGTTTGTATCGCTGTTAGGGCTAATAATCGATGAAAATCTCTACCCGCCGGTTTCCGGCTTCGCCGGCCGGCATGACTTCGTAGTAGACGGGGTCATGGTCGCCCTCGGCGGCGGTGGTGATTTTCTCGGCCCCGATGCCGAGCTTCATCAGCGCCTTGGCCACCGCATCGGCGCGGCGCGACGAGATACTGTAGTTCACCAAGTCGTGTTGCGTCGGATCCATGTCGCGGGTAAAGCTGCTGGCATGGCCGACGAGGCGGATCATGCCGCCTTGTTCCCGGAACTGTGCCACGACCTGGCTCAATTTTGCCCGGTCCGAATCGCTGATCTGCGTGGACCCGCTGGCAAAATAGATGGTGCCGACTTGGCCCGGCAGCAATGCGCCACCGTCGTATCCGTCGTTACCGTCATTGTAGGCCGCTTGGTAGGGGCCGGCATATCCGCCGTCATAACCGCTGTCGAAGACCTGGACCGACGGATTACTGCTTGGGCTCGGCGCTCCGGCACCTTTGGCCTTGCTGGTCTTCCCGTGTTTGCCCTTGGCGGGCTTTTCGGCCGGCTCGCCGATCGCCGCGGTATTGGCGCCGGCGACCGCGCCGGTCGGACCAACCGGTGCGGTGGTGACCGTTGGGGCCAATTCCTGCAATTTCGAGGCATAAATTTGGTCCAATTCGGCCGATCCCTGTGCCGGCGGGGTCACCGCTTCGGCGGCCACGGCACCACTCGCCGCCGGCGCCGATGCGCCTGGAGCGGCTGGCGGCGCAGGAGGGGCGGCGGCGGGCCCAGCGTCCAATCCTGACATGTAGGTCTTATGCTTGCCGCTGGACGACGGGCCGCTGGTCGATGGGGTGGCCTCAGGCAGAGCCGGCGGGGGCATAGGAGGCGCCGCGGGCTCGGCCTGGGCCATCATCTGCGGCGGCGCAGCCAGGTCGGGACTAAGCGAAAAAGCGCCGGTCGCTGGCGCCGGAGTCGCTGGCGCCGGAGCCGCTGCGGCCGGCGCCGCTCCCGCAGCCGTCCTGGCGGCTTCATCGGTGTAATGGGCATTGGCCCGATCGGTGGCCAAGCTTTCCATGACCTTATGCCGCTCCTCAAGGGTCGATGCGGCCGGCTTTTGCGGAACGTCCTGGATCTTCGGGTAGGCCTGTTGGCCGCTGGAATCTGGAGACGGCGCCGGGCTTGGGGGAAGCGTGGCGGTCGCTTGGGCAGCTTGAGTGCTCGATGGGGCAGCCGTCGCCGGTTTGGCCGCCGATTTCTCCGGCGCCGCCGCCTGATCCTCATCGTCGCCGAAGGTGGAATCCCACCAATGGCCGGGATTTATTGCGTCCGGAACATCGCCGCAGCCGGTCATCAAGGCGGCAAGGGCAACCATCGATCCGGCGGCAAATGCACCCCGGACGCGGCGAAAAGAACGTTCGCTCTTTTCTTTTTTTCCGGAATTTAAGAAAATCGAAACAGTTTTCTCGTTTCTCATAATCATCCGCCTGCTTGTCCTTTTTCGATGATACAGGCCCTTTCATCGTGTAAGAGATCGGTGGGCGGAGCCCAAGTGTCAGCCGGTCTGCCCCCTCTGCAGGCTCCCTTTGGTGCCCGCGGCCGGTGACGATCATAAAGGATCACACCATGAACGATCAACATGGGCGGGACACCGAAACTCCCAAATCCGTGGAGATTTCCAAAGCGATGGCGACCATTGCCGAGCGCACTCAGCGAATCGTTTCGAACTTTTTGGAACGGCAGGCCGGAAACGGTGCCTTTACCAATCTCGATCCGCTGAACATCGGCAACGCTTTTATGGAACTGACCGCCCGGATGATGAGCGATCCGGCGCAGATCGTGCGCGCCCAAATATCGCTGTGGGAAGACTACATGAACCTGTGGCAGACCACGGCGCGCCGGATGATGGGAGAGCCGACAGAACCGGTGGTCACGGCCGGTGATTCCGATCGCCGGTTCAAAGATTCAGCATGGGAAGACAATACGTTATTCGATTTTATTAAACAATCTTATTTACTCAGCTCCCGGTGGCTGCAATCGACTGTCCGCGACGTCGAGGGACTCGACGACAAAACCGCTAAAAAAGTGGATTTCTATACGCGGCAGTTCGTCGACGCGATGTCGCCCAGCAATTTTGTTCTGACAAATCCTGAAGTTCTTCGCGCAACTATCGAAAGCGGCGGGGAAAATTTGGTCAAGGGTTTGGACAATTTGCTGACCGATCTCGAACGTGGCGAAGGCCGGCTGAAGATCAAGATGACCGATCCCACGGCGTTCCACGTCGGCGAGAATCTCGCCACCACGCCAGGCAAGGTCATCTATCAGAACAAACTCATGCAGCTGATCCAGTACACCCCGACGACCAAGGAGGTGTATGAGCGGCCGCTCCTGATCGTGCCGCCTTGGATCAACAAGTATTACATCCTCGACATGCGGGAGAAGAATTCGCTCATCCGCTGGACGATCGAGCAGGGTCACAGCGTGTTCGTCATCTCCTGGGTCAATCCGGACGAGACGCTGGCCCAAGAGACCTTCGAAAGTTACATGAAGCTCGGACCCCTCACCGCGCTCAATGTCATCGAAAAGATGACCGGCGAAGAAAAGATCAACGCCGTCGGCTATTGCCTGGGCGGGACGCTGCTGGCCGCGACCCTTGCCTATATGGCGGCCAAGCGCGACGAGCGGATCGCCAGCGCCACCTTCCTCACCACCATGGTCGATTTTGCGGAATCCGGCGAGCTTTCAGTCTTCATCGACGAAGAGCAGCTGAATGTGCTCGAAGAAAAGATGAAGGAGAAAGGCTATCTCGAAGGCTCCGACATGGCCTCGACCTTCAACCTGCTGCGAGCCAACGACCTGATCTGGTCGTTCGTGGTCAATAATTACCTCCTCGGCAAAGATCCCTTCCCCTTCGACCTGCTCTATTGGAACGGTGATTCGACGCGCATGCCGGCGGCCATGCACAGCTTCTATCTCCGCAAAATGTATCAGGAGAACAAGCTGATCGAGCCGGGGGGTATTGTTCTGGACAAGGTGCCGATCGACGTCCGCAAGATCGAACAGCCGGCCTATTTCCTGTCCACCCGCGAAGACCATATCGCGCCGTGGAAATCGACCTACACCGCGACCCAATTGATGTCCGGGCCGATCCGCTTCGTACTGACCGCCTCGGGCCATATCGCCGGCGTCGTCAATCCGCCTTCGGCGAATAAATACAATTTTTGGACCAACGACAAATTGCCGAAGAGCCCGGACGATTGGTGCGAAAACGCCGAGCAAACACCGGGATCATGGTGGCCGGATTGGTCAAAATGGCTGGCGGGTTTCGGCGGGCCGAAGCAAGCGGCGCGGCAACCGGGTAGCGACAAGTTCAAGCCGATCGAAGACGCTCCCGGCGCTTATGTGAAAGTTAAATCCTGCTGAACCGGCCCTAGGTCGCCGCGCCCCGGTATTCCTGCGCCAGGCGGGCGTAAGTCTTCGCCGCCTGGGCGATCTGGGCAAACTCGTCATCCGTCACCTTTCGCAGAAAACGCGCCGGGCTGCCGCCCCACAGCTCCCGCGACCGGATCCGCTTATTGAAGGTGACGAGGGCGCCGGCCGCGACCATACCGCCGCTTTCGATCATCGCGCCGTCCATGATGATGGCCCCCATCCCAATGAGACAGCCGTCTTCCACCGTGCAGGCGTGCAAGATGGCCTTGTGCCCAACGGTGACGTCATTGCCGATATAGGTGCCAAGCCCATCGGTGGTCACGTGAATGATCCCGCCGTCTTGGAGATTGGTGCGCTCGCCGATCCGGATTTCATTGACGTCGCCGCGGACCACCGCGTTGAACCAAATGCTGCTCCCGGCGCCGATCACGGTATTGCCGATGACGACAGCACCGGGGGCCAGATAAACGTCGGCGGCGATCTGCGGTACGTGATTGCGATAACGGACAACGAGCCCGCCGGTCTTGCTTGCATTGCCGCCGGCCATCATGGAAACAGCGGCTCCTGTTCGAGCCCGGCCGTTTCGGCATGCCCGAACATCAAATTCATGTTTTGCACCGCTTGGCCGGAGGCGCCTTTGACCAGATTGTCGAGGGCCGATATCAAAATGGCGCGGCCCGGGACGCGATCGGCGAAGACACCGATATGGCATTGATTGGAACCGCGGACATGCCGGGTCGCCGGCGTTTCGCCTTCGGCGACAACCGTCACGAAGGGTTCCTCTAGAAAACGGTCTTCCAGGGTCTCGCGCAAGTCCTGTGCGGTGACACCACGGGCCATTTGCACGTAAATAGTCGCCAGGATGCCCCGATTCATTGGCACCAGATGGGGCGTGAAGCTGACGGTGATGGGGCGGCCCGCCGCGTCCGACAGACTTTGTTCGATTTCCGGCGCATGGCGATGGTTTGCCACTCCATAGGCGTGAACGCCTTCGGAAACCTCGGCGAATAAAAATGTCTCTTTGGCGGCGCGCCCCGCCCCGCTCACCCCCGATTTTGCATCGATGACGATGTTTTCCGGGGAAATTCGACTGGCTTCGAGCAAGGGAACAAGCGGCAGCAAGGACGCGGTGGGATAGCAGCCGGGATTGGCGACGAGGGTGGCGTTTGCGATTTTTCCCCGGGCGAATTCGGTGAGGCCGTAGACCGCTTTCTTCTGAAGCTTCGGCGCCTTATGGGCATGGCCGTACCATTGTGCATACAGGGCTTCGTCCCGCAGCCGGAAATCGGCCGATAGATCGACGACTTTCAGACCCTTCGGGAGAGCCGCAATCACTTCCTGCGTCGTGCCATGAGGCAGGCAGCAGAACACCACGTCGAGGGAATCGAGGCGCGCATCCGGAAGAGCTACGAGATCCGGCAAATCGAGATCGGCAAAATGGGGAAACACCGATTGCAGCGGCTTGCCGGCGTTGCGCTCTGCCGTCAGTGCTTTGAGTGCGACCCCCGGGTGGCGGGCGAGAAGGCGAACCAGCTCGGCGCCGGTATAGCCGCTGGCGCCGATGACGCCGGCTTCGATGGTGTTCGATGCTCTTTTTTTCGTCGCCGCTTTCGCCATCTTCATCGGTCCAGAATAAGGATAGAGGTTGGCAAATCAATGGCGCATCAACAAAAAAGGACGCCCCAGGGCGCCCTTTTTTTCGTTACGTGATGCGCCCTTACATCAACGCTTGGAGAACTGGAAGCTACGGCGGGCCTTGGCGCGGCCGTATTTCTTGCGCTCGACCACGCGCGCGTCGCGGGTCAGGAATCCACCGGTCTTCAGCGTCTTGTGCAAATCCGGCTCAAAATAGGACAGCGCCTTGCTGATGCCGTGGCGCACAGCACCCGCTTGGCCGGAAAGCCCACCGCCGCTCACCGTGCAAAATATGTCGTATTGCGAGGCCCGGTTGGCCGCCTGAAACGGCTGATTGATCAGCATGCGCAGGACCGGCCGCGCGAAATAGACTTCGATGTCGCGCCCGTTTACCGTGATCTTTCCCGTTCCACGCTTCAGCCAGACGCGGGCCACCGCGTTCTTGCGCTTGCCGGTCGCATAGGAGCGCCCCTGCGCATCGATTTGCGGCTCGCGTTTTTCGGTCTCCAGCGGAACGGCACCCGGCGTTTTCGGCTGAAGATCGGCAAGCGTCATGTGTTGTTCCGCCATGCTCAGGCAACCCTCTTGTTCTTCGGATTCATCGCCCCGACATCGAGCGCCTCCGGATTTTGTGCGCCATGAGGATGATCCGTTCCGCCATAAACGCGAAGATTGCCCATCTGGGCACGGCCCAAGGGACCGCGGGGAATCATCCGCTCCACCGCTTTCATGACCACGCGCTCGGGATGCTTGCTACCCAAAATGCTGCCCGCGGTCCGAGATTTTATGCCGCCGGGATACCCGGTGTGCCACTCATAAACCTTATCGGTGAGCTTCTTGCCGGTCAGATGCACTTTTGCGGCATTGACGACGATCACGTTGTCGCCGCAATCCACATGGGGCGTGAAGCTGGTTTTGTGCTTGCCGCGCAGCCGCATCGCGATGATCGAGGCCAGCCGGCCGAGCACCAGCCCATCGGCGTCAATCAACACCCACTTCTTTTCGACTTCGGACGGCTTGATTGAAACAGTTTTCATGGCGAGGGTCTTCATCACAATCGCGTAACTGGGACATCACTGCCCTCTCGGGGCGGCGGGAGCCGCCACCGAAAGGCGGCGCAGTATGCCACGGAAATTCGCGAGGTCAACCGCTGAAAGCGATAACAATCAATTCGATCGGTGTGCGGTAATATAGTAGTGCGCCGGGTTTTCGAGGCGCCGCCGTGACACTTTCATGACAGCTGCGGCATCGCGAAATCATGCTTTTGCCATAATTAGGCCCATCCGAAGCCGCAATGGAGAGATACTCGTTATATCAACAACAAGAGGGAGTTGGGCCCCCATGGAGATCCCAGCGCACATGCCGGAAATGAAGCGGGTTCCTTATCCGCCGGAACCCTACAATTCCTCGGCGGACGAAATCGAGATCGATCTCGATCGCGTCGTCTACGATCCTGCCTACCGCCAATGGGTGATGGATCAGTTGAAACGCCGTAACACGTCGAACCGGCAATCAAACCGGCAATCAGACCGGCAATAAGACGCGGCGCCCGATTACTTTCGCCCGGACCGTCTCGATCCGAAGCGCCCGGCCCGTTTTATCCGCGGCACCGATTTTCGAACGGCAGCAACGCGTTTGGTTTCAGCGTCGATCCACTCGAGAAAATCCGGATTCCCCTTCCCCACTCTCAGCGCAACCACGCAGGGACAGCTGTAGCTGTGCAGCGCCTTGACGCGTTTGATGACGGCTGGAACGAGATTGCTTCGCGTCTTGGCGACTAACACGGCTTCGTTTGCCTGTTCGAGTCGTCCCTGCCACCAATAATACGACTTCATCGCTTCGAAAATATTGACGCACGCCGCGAGCCGCTCTTCGACAAGCTTGCGGCCGATTTCATGCGCCTGTTCGGGCGATGCGGCGGTGACATAAATAAAATCGAAAGTCACGAATTCCTCCGAGGCTAAGTCCGATAAACGACCGTTGGCGGGCGGATGATTCTGGCCTAGGCTGCGGTCGCTTCGAAGCTGCCGTTGCCGGCATTGAAGTGCAATAAGAACGCGCCCGCAACCCGATCGATGGGGATCGCCGCAAGGTGACGACAACCGCGCTGATCGTGGACGACGATGAGGCCAGCATGCGCCTCTATCGATTGTTGCTGGAACAGGCGGGAATGCTCGTCATTTCGGCGCGGAACGGACTTGAGGCCTTGCGCCTTGCCGTCGAAAACGAGCCGGATCTCGTCGTCACCGATATCCGTTTGCCTTTGGTTTCCGGTCTTGAAGTCGTCCGCCAGGTCCGCCGCCATCCGAATCTTGCTCGTACTGCGGTCATCGTCGTCACCGCGGTGGCAACGCCCGAAGTGCGCAAGCGGTGCGAAGAGGCCGGCTGCGATGCGTTCCTCGTCAAACCGACGCCGGTGTTGAATTTCTTGGCGGCCGTGCGTGAGTGCTTGGGGCAAGAAGCGCCGCACCGGCAGCGGGCTTGAGCGGGCGCGCAGCGATCACTCGGAACGGGCAATTTTTAAGAAAAAATACGAGCGGAGGGGATTCTCGAAAACTGAGCTCCGCCGCTAATACAAAACGGGCGGGACCTTGGGTCCCGCCCGTTTTTTCCGAATTCTCTGTCGACAGAAATCTCGGATTAGACTTCGGCGCAGGCGTAGCTGTTGATCTCGAGGCCGACGCAGATTTCAACGATCTTCGGGGTTGTCCAAGCCATGGTGAGCTCCTTCAAATGGGGTTAAACGATGGTGGCAATATGAACCCCAGACGCTGAACTGACTTCTGAGGAACCCGTTCATCTGGCGTTCAGCTTCGGAATTGGCAGAAGCCTTCGATTTCGCCCGCACGTTCACAGTAAGTAATTGAGTTATCTAACTTTTGTAGAAAACCCCCCGATTTTGGAGGATTCAAGCTGAGGAGCGCCGATACCGGCATCTCGCCACAGGTCCTCCCAAGCATATTTATGGATGTGCATTGGCACCTCGACCAATGGCCCAATCCGATCGCCCTCCACGTATCGCACCCCCGCAGTATTGGCGGCCAAGACCAAGCTTGAGCTGCGCAGCGACCGCACATAGGTCCACAGCTTATGGCGCTCGGCTTCGGCGACGAATTGGTTGATTCTCGGAATCAAGTCAACCTCAGGGGTTTTGTCGCCGCGCAGATCGATGCCGATCGCATGCAGGCCGATTTTGTCGTATTTCGCCAGCGATTTGCACGGCAGCGCGACGCGGGCAAGCACGGCGCTTCCGAACGGAACCAGTGCGGTGACGAATTCCGCCAAGCGCATTTGTGGAACGCCGTCCGGCAGGTGGACCAAGTCAAAGACCACGAATTGACGCATCCGGGCCGGGACCCGACGCCCGATCTCCATGAATACGTCGCGGAATTTCGGGGTCGTTACGGTTTCAAAGTGAATGGCGACGCTGATAAAAACCTGAAAGCGATTGCGCTGTAGCTCGTCGAGCATGCACAGGGCTTCTTTGAACGTTTCAAGATCGAGACGGGCGATCGCATAGGGATCAGAAGAGGTATCCAGCACGTTGTAACCGTAGCGCCGCCCGTATCCGGGGAATAACCGGACCGGAAGGCACTGATACGTCGAAACCAATTTGCTCTTCAGATCCCAAATCGGGCGATAGGCGAATGACAAGACCGCCCCCGCACCGCGCCCGGCGCCGTCGAAGGTCGGCAAATTATCGACGATCTCCCACAAATCGTGATCGGTCGGCGGCGGCGGCGAGGCTTTTGGAAAACTATGATGCCTATGCGTCTCAACTGCCGGCTTCGGCGGAAGTTTTGGCGCTGCAGAGCTCGCCGGCGGCGTTTCAGCGGTCCGGTGTTGGCGAACCCGAAGCGGGGTTGGGCTAACGACCGGCGATGTACGCGCTGCAACAGTTTTCTCTTCGGCACCGTCAGTGTCGACCCTCTGTGCAGCGCCGGCGAGATCATGGAGCACGTCGGGGCCTTTCATCTCTTCGAACAACAGCTGATCGTCGACGCGGCCGACCGCTGTTTTCACCTTGACGGCGGCGGTATCGGGACTGCCGAGGCAGTAGGCGCAGATCTCTTCGGCGATCCTGACGCATTTGAGCCGCGCCACCTCCGACGGTATGGTGCCGAAGACGATGAGATATTCGCACTCGGCGTATTGGACGAAGACGTCGGTTGCCGTCATATGGCTGCGAATGATTTTGTTGGCGGCGGTGTGGATCTTATCCTTGATCTTTGGCCAACGGTTCCCGAGCTTGTCGCGCAGCTTGTCGAGGCCGATGACGTTGATCTGGCCGTAAGGAAGAGTCTTTTGCGCTGACAGCAAAGTTTGCAATCGATCGGTGAATCGATCGAACGCTGCGGTATCAGGAAGAGGAAATGAAATAAGCGATTTTTTCCGAGCAGCCGCGTGGAACGCGTTAATAGCGTTGCCGTCACGGGAAGTCTCAGACTTTTCGGCCAAGTGACGAGGAAACCATTTCCGAATCAGGTTGCCTAACAGAGCCACGTCCAATCCCTTCGGATAGGTTTCGGTAAACTCAAGTGGCGGATTCCCACCGCAACCACAATCGGCCGTTCGTGATTTTGTACATCGTCAGTTAAAGATTTCATAAATGACTTCGGATATTTTCGACGAAATGCGAACAACACAACATATTCATCGGTGCCGCTTTACCGGTTCTGCCTTAGAGGTGGCCAGTGGCTGAAATTTTAGTGGTTGATGACGAAGAAACGGTTCGTCAAACTCTGCGTAATATATTGCGGGCGGTTGGCCACACCATTATCGAAGCGGCCGATGGCGTCGAAGCCCTCGAAATACTGGCGAAACAATGCCCGGCGATCATCATCACCGACATTCTCATGCCGGAAAAGGAGGGAATCGAAACAATTCTTGAAATTCGCCGCGGCTGTCGCAACATTAAGATCATCGCCATGTCCGGCGGCGGCAGAGCCCATCAAATGGATTTTCTCAGCGTCGCCAAACAAGCCGGCGCCGACTGCATTCTCCCCAAACCATTCTCCGGACAGCAATTGATCGCGGTGATCGACGAACTCCTCGCGTCTGTTTAACGGTATTAAATCGCCGCGTCTTCTGAAATCACTATACGAACGAATAGATTCAATCATACGATCGTGTGTTCGTGATCGGAATTTGATTCTTCTAGTTTAAGACTACCTTTAGTCTTATTAACGTAAATTGCATTTGCACGGGGGAGCCAGCGGAAGTCGATCTTCCGTTGGAACGCTGCCGAAACCGGCTGGCACCGTGCAGAACGCGGGGCGCTTTCCGCCGAATTATTCCAACGATGGCCACCGAATCAAGCGTGGCCACGAATCGGCGATTTCCATCCCCCTGCTGCATGTGGTGTCGGCGACCGTTGAAAGCGGGACACAAACGATGTCGATTACCTTTAAATACGGCGCAGGCTACATCATCCCGGTTCTTCTGCTGGCGATTCTGGCGGCGGCGATCTACCAGGGTGCCGAACAGTTTCGAGCTTCAATGCTTGTGGAAGAGCGATCGCAGCAGTTTATCGACGAGATTCAGGGCTTGCGCGCCGACCTCATCGACAATGAAACCGGTGAACGAGGTTACGTCATTACCGGCAACCCGGTATTTCTTGAACCGCATTTGTCGGCTACGGCGGCAATCGCCAAGCGGCTCGCCACATTGGAAACTCTAACCAGCGACAATCCTCGGCAAGAAGAACGGTTCCAGGCGCTTCGCGAACTCACCGAAGCGCGACTGAAATATATTCAGATGATCGTAGACAAGCGCCGCGACGCCGGATTCGACGCTGCCGCAAATACGGTCAAGACCCAGCAAGGCAAACACCTGATGGATGAGGCGCGGATCATCATCGCCGGAATGATCGCGGACGAAGAGGCGACCCTTCAGCGTCAACACACGGCGACCGCGATTCTATTCGCCTGGCGGAAACGCGGCTCAATCATCGGCACGCTGTTTACCTTGGCGATCATCGCGATTGTCGGGGTCGTTCTCACCCGTAATATCGGCCGCCGTACGGACAATCTTCTCAACGCAACTCGAGCTCTTGGCGCCGGCGATCTCGATTATCGCATCGAGCCGGAGGGGAATGACGAGGTCACTGACCTTGGCCGAGCCGTCAACCGCATGGCCGAACAATTGAAAGAACATAAAGACGCAGTCAATTCTTTTGCTTATACGGTTTCCCACGATTTGCGCGCCCCGTTGCGCGCCATGCAGGGATTTTCCCAGGCGCTTCTCGAGGATTGCGGCCCGCAGCTCGACGCGCAGGGCATCGACTATGCCAACCGGATCGTCGCCGCGACCAAACGCATGGAAGAATTGATCCAAGATCTGCTGGCCTACAGCCGCATCGGTCGCACGCAGATGGAGATTCGTCCGGTTGCCCTCGATGCCATCGTGGAGGATGCGGTGTCGTCGCTGTCTGCGACAATCGGCGACGCCCATGCCGCAATCAAAATCGACAAGCCGTTGCCGGCGGTGCTCGGCAATCGGCCGATCGTGCAACAAGTGATCGCCAATTTAATCACCAACGCGGTGAAATTCGTGAAACCCGAAACGACGCCCGAAATCCGCATTTATGCCGAGCCGCGCGGCGCGGCGGTGCGCTTGTGGGTCGAGGACAATGAAATCGGCATCAACCCCGAACATCATCAACGCATCTTCAAAGTCTTCGAGCGTCTTCACGGTGTCGAGAGTTATCCCGGCACCGGCATCGGGCTGGCGATCGTCCGCAAGGCAATCGAACGCATGGGCGGCCAGACCGGATTGGAATCGGCCGTCGGTCAAGGAAGCCGCTTTTGGATTGAATTGCCGCAAGGAGCCGCCGCATGAACACCAGTCATTGCACAATCTTGCTCGTCGAGGACAACTCCGACGACATCCTCCTCATGCAGCGCGCCTTCAAGAAGGCCAATCTCACCAATCCGCTGCAGGTGGTGGACGATGGCGAAAAAGCCGTCGCCTATCTCGGCGGCCAAAAACCCTACGAAGATCGGGATCGTCATCCGATTCCGGTTCTGGTTTTGCTCGATCTCAAATTGCCGCGCTTCTCGGGCCTCGAAGTCTTGGAGTGGGTTCGCACCAAAGAGGGGCTGAACCGGCTTCCCGTCGTCGTTCTGACATCCTCGGCCAATTCCCGCGACGTCAACAGCGCTTACGACCTTGGCGCCAATTCCTATTTGGTGAAACCGGTCGGGTTCGATGCGCTGTTCGACATGGTGAAAATATTGCAGCCCTACTGGCTCATCATGAATCAAAAGCCAGTCTTGACCACCGGATAACAAAGAAAACGGGATCGTTATGGGCGGGTTACTGCATGCACTGCTGATCGACGACAACCCGGACGACCGGGCGCTCGTCCAGCGTGAGCTGGAGCGCGGCTTCGGCAGAATTCGGACAACCCCCGTCATCGATGCGCCGGCTTTGGAGGCGGCGCTCACCCGCGGCGAATTCGATCTCGTCATTACCGATTTCCAATTGCGCTGGACCGACGGCTTGCAGGTCGTGCGGGCGATCCGTCATCGCTTTCCCGACTGTCCGTTGATGATGTACACCGGGACCGGCAACGAGGAAGTGGCTGCCGCGGCGATGAAAATCGGCCTCGACGAATATGTGGTGAAGTCGGCGGATCGGCTTCCGCAATTGCGGTTGGCGGCCACCGCCGCTCTTGATAGGGCCAAGCAACGCAAGGCCTTGCGCGAGCAGCAAGAGCGGACGCAAGCAATTCTCGATACGGTCCTCGACGGCATCATCACGATCGACGAAAAAGGCCTCATTCAATCCTTCAACTCGTCGGCCGAAAGGCTTTTCGGTTACAGCGCGGACGAGATCATTGGCGAGAATATCAAGATCTTGATGCCCGAACCCTATCAAGCGGAACACGACGGCTATATTTCGGAATATCTCAGAACCGGGAGGGCCAAAATCATCGGCACGTGTCGCGAAGCGCAAGGACGGGCCAAGGACGGACGCGTCATTCCCATCGAGTTGGCGATCAACGAAATGCGGCTGAGTTCGGGCAAGCGCCATTTTATCGGCAGCGTGCGCGACCTGACCGAGCGAATGCGGATGGAAGAGCAGTTGCGCAATAGCCAGAAAAATGGAAGCGGTCGGCCAGCTGACCGGCGGCTTGGCCCACGATTTCAACAACATCCTGACCGTCATTCTTGGCAATTTGGAGCTTGCCGCCGAAAGGGCGGGATCGGATCCGACGATCTGTAGCTTCATTGAACTGGCGCACAATGCCAGCCAACGCGGCGCGGCGATCATCCGTCGCCTGCTCACCTTTTCGCGCCGCCAGGTCTTGCAGTCCCAAGTGCTGACGCTGAGCGAGGTAGTCGACGATCTGCTCGACATGCTCACCCGTTCCATCGGCGATAATATCAAAATCAAGACCACGAGCGGCAAGGAACTTTGGCACGTTCTCGCCGACAAGAACCAAGTCGAAAACGTGGTGCTCAATCTCGCCATCAATGCCCGCGACGCCATGCCCGCGGGCGGCACACTGACCATCGATACCCGGAATATTCGGATCACGGATAACGAAGCCCTCAAGCATCCTCACGTCGCGACCGGTGAATATGTCCGGCTTTCGGTGACGGACACCGGCTCCGGTATGCCACCCGAGGTCATCGCCCGCGCCTTCGAGCCGTTCTTCACCACCAAGGACGTGGGCAAGGGAACCGGACTCGGCCTCAGCATGGTTTATGGCTTTGCCCAGCAATCGAACGGCCAACTGGCTATCGACAGCGAGATGGGAAAAGGAACGAGCGTGCACTTCTACCTTCCACGCTGCCATCTCTGCGCCGCCCAACCGGTCTCTAAATCGGAAAGCAAATTGATGGCGCCGCGCAAGGATCAAACGATCCTGGTCGTCGAGGACGACGAACTGGTGCGCAACACAGTGACGGAGCAGTTGAAGCGCCTTGGCTACTGCGTCCTGATTGCCGCCGGCGGCCGGGAGGCGATCGACATTCTGAAAAGCGACATGCCGATAGACCTGCTATTTACCGATATCGTCATGCCGGGGATGGGCGGACGGGAGCTCGCCTGCGAATGTGGGAAGCTTCGGCCCGATCTTCGCGTTATTTTTACAACCGGTCACGACCAGAGCGGTGGTCGTGCCGCGGCGGTAACGGAATCGGAAGACAGTGACGTTCTGCTGAAGCCCTACCGCAGAGAGGACTTGGCCCGCAAAATCCGCAGGGTTCTCGACCGGGCCGAAAAATAGGTTCAGGAATCCGGCGACCGACCGATACCGGTGAATGGTCGGAGCGACAGGATTTGAACCTGCGACCCCCAGACCCCCAGTCTGATGCGCTACCAGGCTGCGCTACGCTCCGACCGAAACAGCTTCTAGGCTTCCCGGCGCCTTTTGGGGGTGCGCCGGGCCGTCGCTATATACCCCGGCGCTGCCCTGCAACACCAGCGGGTCCCCAAAGTCCTATTTGGGGCGACCAAGCTTGGATATTACCCTTGCGGGATCAGCTTGGCTCGGCCGGATCGCGAAGCAGACTGCGGATTTCCAGGAGGTCCCGGAGCACGGATTCAAGCTCGGCGCGCCTGTTCAAAGGATCCGCAAGGTCCGGCGGGTCCGACCGCAGGGCCGGCATCGGATCGGTTTCCGGCTCCATGGCCTCGGCCATCGCCGGGTGAAGCGGCTCGCCACCCTCCAGGGCGCGGCCGCCCTCGGTGCGGAAAAGACGCTGAACCCCCTTGATGGTGTACCCGTCGCGATAAAGCAGTTCGCGGATTCGAAACAGGAGTTGCACGTCTTCGGGGCGGTAATAGCGCCGCCCCCCGCCTCTTTTGAGCGGCCGCAATTGGGCGAATTTGGTTTCCCAGAAACGCAGGACATGCTGCGGCACGTCGAGCGCGGCGGATACCTCGCTGATGGTCCGGAAGGCCGACGGCGACTTTTGCAGCCGCGGCAACTCCAACGCGGGTTCTGCGGACGTCATGATCAGGTCGTGATACCGGCGACGGCCCCAGACAGCGCCTTGTTGATCCGGTCCTTCAAGACATGCGACGCCCTGAAGACCAGAACGCGGCGCGGCAGAATGGGGACTTCTTCGCCGGTCTTCGGATTGCGCCCGACCCGCCGACCCTTCTGACGAACCGAGAAACTTCCGAAGGACGAAATCTTCACCATCTCGCCGTGACTCAGGGCGTCCGCAATTTGTTGCAGCACCAATTCGACGAGATCCGCCAATTCATTGCGCGACAGGCCGACCTCTTCATAGACGGCTTCGCTCAAATCCGATCGGGTAATGGTTTTTCCGCTCATTGCCCTCTCCCTACATCCGTTAAGGCTAACCGCGGCACGGGATGCGCGTCAATCGCGAAGGAAAAGCGATCCTTGTGTCAAAAAACGTGCGGGCGGCATTGTCAGGCGCATCCTACCACCGGATGAGACACGATCCCCAGGTCAATCCGCCGCCGATGGCTTCCAGCAGGACAAGATTCCCCGGCTTCAACCGCCCGTCCGTCGTGGCTTCGGCAAGCGCCAGGGGGATCGAAGCCGCGGAGGTGTTTGCATGGCGGTCGATGGTGACGATCACCCGTTCTTCGGGGAGGCCCAGCTTCTTGGCCGTGCCCATCATGATGCGCCGGTTGGCTTGATGAGGCACGAGCCAATCCACGTCACGAATCGTCAGCCCGTTGGCGGCGAGCGCTTCGTGCACGACGTCATAGAGCTTGACCACCGCATGGCGAAAAATCTCTTGCCCGTGCATCCGTAAATGGCCGGCGGTCTGGGTCGATGACGGGCCGCCATCGACATAAAGAAGGTCGCCGTAGCGGCCGTCGGCATGAAGATGCGTCGATAGCACGCCCCGGCCATTTTCGTCGGTCTGGACACGCTTCAAGACGACGGCACCGGCACCGTCCCCGAACAGCACGCAGGTCCCCCGGTCCGACCAGTCGAGAATCCGCGAAAAGGTCTCGGCGCCAATGACGATCGCGGTGGTGGCGCTGCCGGTTCGCAGCAAACTGTCGGCGACCGCCACCGCATAGACAAAGCCGGTGCAGACCGCTTGCACGTCAAATGCCGCACCTTGGGTGACCCCAAGCGCGGCTTGAACCCGGGTGGCGGTGGCGGGAAAGGTTTGGTCCGGCGTGCTGGTGGCGACGATGATGAGATCGACCTCGGCCGGTGAAATGCCGCCATTGGCGAGCGCGGCCTTTGCCGCCCTCGCCGCCAAATCCGACGTCAATTGGCCATCGGCGGCGATATGACGTTGTTTGATACCGGTGCGTTCGACGATCCACGCATCGTTGGTATCGAGGTTGCGGGGCAATTCTTCATTGGTGACGACGCGTGCGGGCAGATAAGAGCCGCAGCCGACGACTTGCGAGCGGACCACCATTATCCGGTGGCCACACGTGCATTGAGATCTTGCTCCCCGCCGAGGCGTTCCAATTCATCTTTGATCGTCGTGCTGTAGTCGTTGCCGACCATGTCGATGGCAACGCCGATCGCGTTGGCGAAACCGAGCGCATCGGTGCCGCCATGGCTTTTTACGACGATGCCGTTGAGACCGAGCAAAATAGCGCCGTTATAGCGCCGCGGATCGAGCCGGATGCGGAGCTTTTCCAACGCCGGCCGGCACAGCAGATAACCGAGCTTTGCGGCAAGCGAGCTGCGGAAGGCTTCGCGCAAGAAAACCGAAAACAGCCGGGCGGTGCCTTCCACCGTCTTGAGCGCGATATTGCCGGTGAAGCCGTCGGTAACGATGACATCCACGGTGCCGGCACCGATGTCGTCGCCTTCAACGAAGCCGTGAAAGCGGATCGGCAGCTTGGTCCCGCGCAATATGGCGGCCGCCCCACGCACCGCCTCGTGACCTTTCAATTCTTCGGCACCGACATTGAGAATGCCGATGGTGGGCTGTGCCAAACCAAGCACGGCGCGGGCGAAAACCTCACCCATCACCGCAAATTGCACCAGATTGTTGGCATCGCATTCCACATTGGCGCCGAGATCGAGCATCACGCTTTCCCCGCGCAGGGTCGGGAAAAAAGTGGCGATCGCCGGGCGATCGATATTGGGATGCGTTTTGAGGACGAATTTGGCGATCGCCATCAGGGCGCCGGTGTTGCCGGCCGAAACCACGCCGTCCGCCTCGTGATTGTGCACGGCATCGATGGCAAGCCGCATGCTCGAGTTGCGCGCGGTGCGCAAGGCTTGCGCCGGCTTGGCGTCGCCGGTCACGACTTCGTCGGTATGCCGGACCGAAGTGGCGGCGGCGAGTTCAGGCAATCGGCCCAGCAAGGGTTCCAGCCGGGCATTGTCGCCGTACATGACGTAACGGACGGCGGGGAAACGCTGGCGCGCCAATTCGGCGCCCTGCACCACCATGTCTGGCGCGCGGTCGCCGCCCATTGCGTCGAGCGCAATCGTCAAATGTCAATTCACCCGCTATCCCCCAGATTGGGCCGGTTGTGCGCTAGGCCCCGTCGGACGCCACGACCTCGCGCTCGTTGTAATAACCGCACGAGCCGCAAACATGGTGAGGACGCTTCATTTCACCGCAATTCGGGCATTCGACATAGGACGACGGCTTCAAGGCATGATGAGCCCGGCGCATGTCGCGGCGCGATTTGGAAACCTTCTTCTTTGGAACTGCCATGACTACTCCTTCTCATCGCCCCTGCTCATCGCTTGTGGGGCGGCCGCCTAGTTAATCGAAAACCTTGGGCCGGGCAACCCGATTGCGCCGCCGCTTCGTTAATTTTGCCCTGTTTTCCTCAATGGCGCGAGGGCGGCAAACGGGCCGTCTTCCGGGCGATTTGGCGCCAAACCGGGATAATTCGCCGCCTCGAAACGAACCCCCGGCGCGCGGGGATAGGGATCGAGGACCAAGGCCAATTGCTGGGCCACCGCCTCCCCAACATCGATACTGGTTCCGCTCAATGGCTCCGGCAGTTCTTCGGCAATTGGCGACAGGTCTAATTCCGCATTGGGCGCCAACGGCATCTCAGGCGCAAAAATCACCGAGATACTGTCGGATAGGTGCGCGGCAACCGGCTCCAGGGTTACGACGCAGGATTGCACCACTTCGGCATCAAAATCGGCGTCGAGGCGGATTGTCTTGCGGTCAACCTTATGCAGCCGGACGGTTGCCTTTAAGCTCTCCAACGAGATAAGGCCGAACCGCCGCGCCAATGCCTCACGCTCGGCGGCATTGGCCTCGATTTGACGGACGCTTTCCTCTTCCGCCAAGCCTTCGATATCAACGATCCGGGAAAACTCGGCCTCGTGAACCAGTGTAGAGACCATCTGACCCTCCATGGGCGGTATTCTGAGCCCGCGCTAGTGGGACGGGGCAAATTAGGGTGGCTGGCCGGCTTGGGTCAATAATCTTGACCTCCTCCGGTGTTGACAGGATGCCCTGCGAGTGCCAACTTTTGTTCCTCAAATGGCAAGACAAATCTGCAATTTCAATAGCTTCGGTCAGAGGCTAAACTTCGGTCTGGGCCAATCCTGGCGTTTGGCCCTTATCGCCGCCATCGGTCTTAGCTGGCTGACGGCTTGCGAGTCGACGATCCATACCGACGGCCAGATACTCGATGCCGACAAGCTGGCTACCATTCAGCCCGGCGTGCAGACCAAGGCCCAGGTGGAAAAAATGATCGGATCGCCGTCCACCCAATCGACCTACGGTGCGACCATTTGGTATTACATCAGTAAGCGCACCAGCCAATTTGCGTTTTTTGACCCGGACACCGAGGAACAGAAGGTCGTCGAAATCGGCTTCGACGATTCGGGCAAGGTCAGCGACGTCAAACAATACAGCCTCGCCGATGCGGAAAACGTGACACCGGTCGGCCGCACGACGCCGACCAAGGGCAAGAGCTTGAGCTTCCTCGATCAGATGATCGGTAACATGAACAGGTACGGGGCGAGTGCCGGCAGCCGCGGCGAGGGCGGACAAGCCCCGAGCGGCGGCGGTGGCGTAGGCAACTAGCCGCCAAGCGCCGCGCTTCCGCCTACTTATTCCTTGTTCCGGTTTCTTCGTCTCGTCTGAACCGCAACGCGGCCCGATACGACGATGTAAACAGGGCCTAAGCAGCCAAAATCGCCAGAAGTAAGAGCGCCACAATATTGGTGATCTTGATCATCGGATTGACGGCCGGTCCCGCCGTGTCCTTATAGGGATCGCCGACGGTATCGCCGGTGACGGCGGCCTTGTGGGCCTCGGAACCCTTGCCGCCGTAGTGGCCGTCTTCAATGTACTTCTTGGCGTTGTCCCAGGCGCCGCCGCCGGAGGTCATCGAAATCGCAACAAAAATACCGGTCACGATGGTTCCCAACAGCATTGCACCCAGCGCCGTGAACGCCGCAGCCTGGCCAGCGGCGAGCGCGATGACGACATAGAGCACGACCGGCGCCAGAACCGGGAGCAAGGACGGCACGATCATTTCTTTGATCGCGGCGCGGGTCAGCAGATCGACCAACTTGCCGTATTCCGGGCGCGCCTTGCCTTCCATGATGCCGGGGATTTCCTTGAACTGGCGGCGCACTTCCACCACCACGCTTCCCGCCGCGCGGCCGACCGCCCGCATGCCGAGCGAGCCGAACAGATAGGGAAGCAATCCACCGATGAAGAGACCGATCACCACGAACGGATCCTGCAGGCGGAACGTCACCGTCAAATTCGGGAAGTAATGAGTGAGGTCTTCGGTATAAGCGGCAAATAGAACGAGCGCCGCCAAACCGGCGGAGCCGATCGCATAGCCTTTGGTGACGGCCTTCGTCGTATTGCCGACAGCATCCAAAGCATCGGTTATCTTCCGCACTTCCGGCGGGAGATCCGCCATTTCGGCGATGCCGCCGGCGTTGTCGGTAACCGGGCCGTAAGCGTCAAGCGCCACCACCATGCCGGCCAAGGCCAACATCGTCGTCGCCGCAATGGCGATGCCGAACAAACCGGCTTGAGAATAGGCAACCACGATCCCGGCGCAAATCACCAGAACCGGAAGCGCCGTCGATTCCATCGAGACCGCAAGGCCCTGGATGATATTGGTGGCATGGCCCGTCTGTGAGGCACTGGCGATCGAGCGTACGGGACGATAATCGGTTCCCGTATAGTATTCGGTGATCCAAACCAGAAGCCCGGTCACGACCAGGCCGGTGAATGCGCAGACGAGCAAGCTGCTGCCGGCTACGGCGCCGGTTCCCATCGGAACCGTACTGCCGATTCCGATGTGCCACTGGGTTACGGCCACGATTAAACCGGCGGACACGACGGCCGCGGCGATGAGACCCTTGTACAGCGCCTTCATGATTTTGTTATCGGAGCCGAGCCGCACGAAAAACGTGCCGACGACCGAGCCCACGATGCAAACGGCCCCGATCAGCAGCGGGTACAGCATCATTTGCGCTTGGGCTTCGCCCGAGAAGAAAATCGCCGCGAGCAGCATCGTCGCCACCATGGTCACGGCATAGGTTTCAAAAAGATCGGCCGCCATGCCCGCGCAATCGCCGACATTGTCGCCGACGTTATCCGCAATCACCGCCGGGTTGCGCGGATCATCCTCGGGAATTCCGGCTTCGATTTTGCCGACGAGATCGGCGCCGACATCGGCACCCTTGGTGAAGATGCCGCCGCCCAATCGCGCGAAAATTGAGATCAGCGACGCGCCGAAGGAAAGGGCAACCATGCCTTCGAGAATCTTGCGAATCTCAACGCCGCTGTCGCGCAAATAAAAATAGTAAATGGACACGCCGAGTAGCCCGAGCCCGACCACCAACATGCCGGTGATGGCCCCCGATTTGAACGCGATGTCGAGTGCCGCTTTCATGCCGCTGGTGCGGGCCGCCTCAGCCGTGCGCACATTGGCGCGCACCGACACGTTCATCCCGATATAGCCGGCAGCACCCGAAAGAATGGCGCCGATGGCATACCCAATCGCGACATGGAGGCCGAGAAGCCAGCCCAGGATTACACCCATCACGACGCCGACGATCGCCACCGTCGTATATTGGCGGTTCAGATAGGCCCGGGCGCCCTCCTGCACGGCGCCGGCGATTTCCCGCATGCGATCCGTACCGGCGCTGGCCGCCAATACGCTGCGGCCCGCATAGACCCCATAAAGAAGTGCCAAAATTCCACAAGCCACGATCAACAAATCGATATTGGTCATCGTTTCGATTCCTATCGCCGTAATCCTAATTTCCTGGATGGACGCCCGCCCGAGTGAACCTCGGCTGCGCCGATGGCGCACCCCCCTTCTCGCGCCGCCGTGGCGGCGCTGGGCGGGCGGGAACATGCCAGATTGGCCTGTCCCTGGCAACCCGCGCCCGCGGTTACAGGAAATAGACGGTTATTGGGGGTTGGTCCGTTCGGCGGTTGCGCTGATCAAAACGTCCTTTACCATATCCGGTCCCAGCACATTCTCGCTTTCGGCCATGAGCTGACGCTTAAGCTTTTCCGGGTCGTAGGGCTGCGACGGATCGCCGCGCGCAAGGACAACCATGAGCCGGGTGAGAAAGGCATCCCGCACATAGGGCATGAATTGCTCGACCTTCGTTTTTGCCGCGGGTCCGGCAACTTCGAGTTTGATGGCCAGGCTGGTGTATTTCACCACTCGATCCTCGCGCGTGATCGGGATGATGAGGGGCTCAAGGTCGACGTAAAGCGGGCCACTTTGCTGCGGCCCGCCCTCCCCGGCAGCCGCGGCCGGCAATTCGCCGCCTTTGCCGCTCCACAGGAATTTCCAGGCCGCAAAACCGCCTCCGGCCAACAGCAGGATCACAACGACGATGATGACAATCTTCTTCATCGGTCAGAAATGCCGGTATCCGGTCTGCCCGAGGGCAATTTCATGGCCGCGCTCATCCATCACCCTGGGCATTCCAGAACCGGCGGCCACGGTCCCAATCTCGGAAACCGCGACGCCGCAATCGGCCGCAGCCCGTTCGATCAAGTTTAGTGCGCCACGCGGTGCGGTAAAAAGCAATTCGTAATCGTCGCCGCCACTGAGAACAGAGTTGCGCAGAGCCGGCTCCGTGGCGAGAACCCGACGCGCCGCTGGCGACAACGGAATACGCGGCCATTCGATCGCGGCGCCGAGCCTCGAGGTTTCGCACAGATGCCCAAGATCCGCCACCAGCCCGTCCGACACATCGATCGCGGCATGGGCGAGCTCCCGCAACGCAATCCCGAGATCGACGCGCGGTTGCGGCAAATCGTAGCGGGCGATCAGGAATTCGCGATCGGCCGCGGCAAGACCGGGAAGCGTCCCGCGCCTGGCGCGAAGCCCAAGGGCAGCATCGCCGATGGTTCCGGAAACCAAGATCACGTCTCCCGGCTGCGCCGACGACCGCCGTAAGATCCGATCCTTAGGGGCCTCACCCAACGCCGTGATGGTTAGCGTGGCCGGCCCCGGCGTTGCCGTCGTATCGCCGCCGCAGAGCCAGATTCCGAATTCTTTTTGATCTCGTGTGAGACCTTCACAAAATTTGGCGATCCACGATTTCGGCGATATCTTCCGGCAAGGCCAGCGCCATGAGATAAGTCACCGGCCGCGCGCCCATTGCCGCGAGATCCGACAGGTTCACCCGCAGCAGCTTGCGGGCGATGAGATCCGGGGAATCGTCGGCGAAGAAATGGACGCCCGCAATCAGCGTGTCCGTCGTGACAACGAAACTGTTTCCCGGCGAGGGCTCGACAACGGCGGCATCGTCGGCAAGATCGAGGGCGCCGGGGTTTCCCTCCGCGAGAGGCCGGAAATAACGCGCAATGATTTCAAATTCACCGGGCCGATCCGCCACCGGCCGCCGCCTCCGGCGTCGATGGCCGGACTTTGTGCGCAAGACGATCGAGCACGCCGTTCACAAAGGCCGGCTCTTTCTCCGCGAAAAAACCATGTGCGATTTCGACATATTCATTGATGACGACGACGAGCGGAATATCGGGCCGCGCCAGAAGCTCGTAAGCGCCCGCCCACAACACCGCGCGCAATGTCGTCTCAAGTCGCGCCAGCGGCCAATCTTGCACCAGGCATTCGGACAACAGCGCTTCGATTTCGTCCTGCCGGGCACAGGCGCCGCGCACGATATCGGCGAACAGCGCTTGGTCGGCACCGGTCAGCGTGCTGCCTTCGGTTTCGTTCACGCCCCGGAAATTCCGAAACTCGGCGACCACGTCTTCCGCCGTCGTTCCGGTTAGAAGCATCTGATAGAGCGCTTGGGTCGCCGCCAACCGGGCCAAGCTTCGTGCCGATTGCGGTTGGGTCGTGCGGGCGGTCATCGGGGAAACAACAAGAGCTGGCGTTTGACGTCGAGCATCTGCAAACAGGCGCGGGCGGCCCGTCCGCCGTGATCGCGGCCGTCGATCGACGCTCGGGCCCAGGCTTGATCGCGATTCTCCGCGGTGACGATGCCGAAGCCTAGCGCCAGCGTGTATTTCAGCACGAGGTCTTGGAGCGCACGCGCAGTTTGTTCGCTCACCAGATCGTAATGGGTCGTCTCGCCGCGGATGACACAGCCCAGAACGACGTATCCATCGAATCGTCCATGCAGCGTTGAAAAATCCAGCGACCGGATCGCCATTTGTATGGCCGCCGGAATCTCGAACACGCCGGGAACGGCGTGGCGTTCATAGGTCGCCCCCGCGGCTTGAAGGACGGCAACCGCACCGCGCATCAACTCATCCGCGATATCGTCGTAGAATCGCGCTTCGACAATCATGATCTGGGGCGATGGCGCCACTTCAGCTCTCCGCCGGCAAAGGCCTGCGATCAACCACGGTAAGCCCGTAGCCCTCGAGGCCGACGATCGTCCTCTTCGTATTCGACAGCAGGATCATATCCCTTACGCCGAGGTCGAGCAAAATCTGGGCACCAACGCCGTAATCCCGCAGCTCGGGCGGTTGGGGAGGCTGTCCCCTCGCCCGCACCCGATTCGAGACGGTCGTTGCCCGCGGTTCGCGGATCAAGACCACGACGCCGCGACCTTCGGCTCCGATGATCTGCATCGCCCGGGCCAATTCGCCGTGATGCGCGCCCTCGATATCGCCCAGGACGTCGTCGAGAACATTGAGCGCATGCATGCGCACCAGCACCGGGCCGGGACGCGACAAATCGCCTTTCACCAGCGCGATGTGTTCGACATAATCGACGGCGTTGGCGTAGACAATCAGCTTGAAGGCGCCGCCGAATCGGCTTTCGAATGGACTCTCGGCCACCCGTTCGACGATTCGCTCATTGCGCAGGCGGTAAGCGATGAGATCGGCGATCGTCGCCATTTTCAAGCCGTGCGTTTGGGCAAATCCGAATAAATCCGGAAGCCGCGCCATGGTGCCGTCGTCCTTCATGATTTCGCACAGCACGCCGGCCGGATTGAGGCCCGCGAGCCGCGCCAAATCGACGGCGGCTTCGGTGTGGCCGGCGCGAACCAACACACCGCCATCGCGGGCTACCAGGGGAAAGACATGCCCGGGGCTGACGATGTCCGCCTTGCCGCGGGTCGGATCGATGGCTACCGCAATGGTCCGGGCACGGTCGGGCGCAGAAATTCCCGTGGTCACGCCTTCGCGCGCTTCAATCGAAACGGTGAATGCGGTTTGATGGCGCGATAGATTGTCGCGGGCCATAAGCGGCAATCCAAGATCTTCGACGCGGGAGCGGGTCAACGCGAGGCAAACCAATCCGCGGCCGAACTTGGCCATGAAATTGATGGTGGCTGGTGTTGCCATCTGCGCCGCCACGATCAGATCACCCTCGTTCTCGCGATCCTCGTCGTCGACCAAAACGATGATGCGGCCATTGCGAACTTCCTCGATAATCTCGGGGATCGACGCCAGATTCTCGATTTTAGGTTGGACCTTAGGCACCGCGACCTCTTCGCCAAACGCTTCACGGGATTCTTCGTGTTCGTGCAACCGGCGCTTTTCTAATCCCCGGCGCGCCATTGCACCAGCCTTTCCACATAGCGCGCCAGCAGATCAACTTCGAGATTGACGAAATCTCCGATCTCGGCCGAGGCAAAAGTGGTGTGGCACTTGGTGAATGGAATGATGTTGACGCCAAATCGCATGCCAACGACCTCGTTAACGGTCAGCGATACGCCGTCCAGCGCAATCGATCCTTTGGGTGCTATCAGCGGCATCACGGGAGCCGGCGCTTCAAAGGCAAATCGCTCGCTGTCGCCCTCGCCCGTCCGGTCGACGATTTTCGCGATCGCATCAACGTGACCGGCGACAAAATGGCCGCCGATCTCGCCGCCGACTGTGAGCGGACGCTCAAAATTAACTTTGGATCCCGCTTTCCATCGCCCGAGAGTCGTCCGCGACAAAGTTTCCGCCGAGACATCGGCGGCAAACCATCCGCATCCTTGATCGACCACGGTCAGGCACACACCGGAGCACGCGATCGATGAGCCCATCGTCATGGTGGCGAAGCCGCTGTCGAAGACGATGCGGGTATCGCCGCGCTTTTCGATGGCGCGCACCGCGCCAAGTTCGGTGATGATTCCGGTGAACATGAGTAAAGACTAAGCCTTGCGCTGATAGGTTTCCAGCAAGTCTCCGCCAGCTTCGATGACGCCGGACCGCAGGAAAGACGGCGTGTCGAACAGCAAATCGACCCCGATCGCGGCCGCCGCCGGAACGCCATCGCCGCCGATCAGACGCGGTGCCCGGAACCAGGCGATGCGGTCGACCAAGCCGGCGCGAATGAAGGCGCCGGCGACCCGGCTGCCGCCCTCCAGCAAGGCGCGGGTGATGCCGCGTTCCGCCAAAGCCTCGATGGATTTTTTCAAATCGAGGCTGCCTTCCTCGGTCGGCTCGATGTCGATGACTTCGATTCCAAGATCGGCGAAGGCCTTATGGCGCGCCCCCTCCGCGCCCTTCAAGGCAATGAGCCAGGTCGGAATGAGGCGCGCCGTCACCACCAGCTGGCTGGTCAGCGGCAAATGCATCCGGCTGTCGATCACCACCCGCACCGGAGATCGGGCCGATAGGCCAGGCAAACGGCAGGTCAGCACCGGATCGTCGGCGAGCACGGTGCCGACGCCGACGATCACGGCATCATGGGAAGCGCGAAGGCCGTGGGACAAATTCCGCGAGGTTTCGCCGGTAATCCACTGGCTGTCGCCCCGATGGGTGGCAATGCGGCCATCGAGGGTGCTTGCGACCTTCCAGGTGACAAGGGGGCGGTTGGCGGCGATGCGGAGGAAAAAGCCGGCGTTCACCTCGCGCGCCTCGGCAGCACACAAGCCGGTTTCAACCTCGATACCGGCCTGTTTCATCGTCGCGATGCCGCGCCCGGAAACCCGCGGATCCGGATCTTCAACGGCGACCACCGCCCGGGCGATCCCGGCCTTGATCAACGCCTCGGCGCAAGGCGGGGTCTGGCCATGATGGGCGCAAGGCTCCAAGGTGACATAGGCGGTCGCACCGGTGGCCAGAGAGCCCGCCCGGCGCAAGGCTTCGGTTTCCGCGTGGGGCCGGCCCGAGTTTTAGTTCCAGCCCCGGCCGACGATGCGGCCGCCGGGCTGGACCAGAATGCAGCCGACCGACGGATTGGGATAGACTTGGCCGAGGCCCCGCGCGGCAAGCGCCAGCGCCGCCGCCATATACCGGTTGTCGGGACCGTCAGTCGCGATCGCCACTCAGCTGGCCCACGAAGTCTTCGAAATCCTTAGCCTCGCGGAAATTGCGATAGACCGAAGCGAAGCGCACATAGGCCACTTGGTCGAGTTGGGCCAAAGCATCCATGACCATTTCGCCCACCTGCTCGGAGCCGATTTCGCTTTCGCCCGAGCTTTCGATGCGGCGTTGAATGCCATTGACCACACGCTCGATCTTTTCTGCATCGACCGGCCTCTTGCGGACCGCGAGATTGATCGAGCGGATGATTTTCTCGCGGTCGAAAGGCTCACGCTTGCCGTTACGCTTGATGACCGTGAGTTCGCGCAACTGCACGCGTTCGAAGGTGGTAAAGCGCGAACCGCAGGCCGGGCATAAGCGCCGTCTTCGGATTGATGCGCTATCCTCCGTCGGCCGCGAATCCTTGACCTGCGTGTCGTCGTGCCCGCAAAACGGACAACGCATCGTTCCCCCCTAACTTCCCCTGCCCTAAATGATGTCTGGATAAATCGGAAAGCGGCGGCAAAGCGTTCCCACTTTCTGCCGCACGGCCGCTTCCGCCGCACTGTTATCTTCCGGCTTGTCGTGAAGACCATCAAGCACATCGCCGATGAGCTCGCCGACCATCTTCCATTCCTCGGTGCCGAAACCGCGGGTCGTCGACGCGGGCGTCCCTAAACGCACGCCGGACGTGATCGTCGGCTTTTCCGGATCGAACGGAACGCCGTTCTTGTTGCAGGTGATGTGCGCGCGCTCCAGGCTCGTTTCGGCGGCTTTGCCGGTGAGCTTTTTCGGCCGCAAATCGACGAGCATCAGATGGGTATCGGTGCCGCCGGAAACGATGGCGAGCCCGCGATCGACCATGACCTTGGCCAAAATCTTCGCGTTATCCACCACCGACTGCGCGTATTTCTTGAACTCCGGCTGCAGCGCTTCGCCGAAGGCAACCGCCTTGGCGGCGATGACATGCATCAGCGGCCCGCCCTGAAGACCGGGGAAGGTCGCCGAATTGATCTTCTTGCCGATCTCTTCGTCATTGGACAGCACCATGCCGCCGCGCGGACCGCGAAGAGTCTTGTGCGTGGTCGTGGTGACGACATGGGCGTGCGGAAGCGGGCTTGGATGAATCCCGCCCGCCACCAGTCCTGCAAAATGCGCCATGTCGACCATAAGATAGGCGCCGACTGAATCCGCGATCTTGCGGAAGCGCGCAAAATCGATGATGCGCGGATAGGCCGAACCGCCCGCGATGAGCAGCTTCGGCTTATGTTCGGTCGCAAGCTTCTCGACTTCATCCAAATCGATTCGCTGATCGTCCCGACGAACGCCGTACTGAACCGCCTTGAACCACTTGCCAGAAAGATTGGGCGGCGCGCCGTGAGTCAAATGACCGCCGCAAGCGAGCGACAGGCCCATGATGGTATCGCCGGGCTGAAGCAGCGCCAGCATCACCGATTGATTGGCTTGCGAGCCGGAATGGGATTGAACGTTGGCATAAGAGCAATTGAAAAGTTTCTTCGCGCGCTCGATCGCCAGAGTTTCGACCACGTCGACGAATTCGCAGCCGCCGTAATAACGCCGCCCCGGATAGCCTTCCGCGTATTTGTTGGTGAGCAGCGTCCCCATCGCGTCGATGACCGCCTGGGAGGCGATGTTCTCCGATGCGATCAACTCGATCTGTTCCTGCTGACGGCGCAGCTCGTCGCAAATCGCCTTGTAGACGTCGGCATCGGTTTCGGCGAGCCGGGCGTTGAAAAACCGCTCCAGGATTCCAGAGCCGGCGGTTGCGTGTGCCACTGACATGATTCTTAGTCCTCCCTGTTTCAGTCGTACTTTAATTCGGTGGGAGCGCGACCCGCGCGCTTTTCGTCAACGAGCCTAACATCCAGCTATCCAAGTTTGGCGACCCGGCGCGCATGCCGGCCGCCCTCGAAAGCCGTATTTAAAAAAATCCTCAGGCAGTCTTTCGCCACCTCGAGGCCAGTCGTCTGCGCGCCAAGCACGAGCACATTGGCATCGTTATGCAGCCTGGCAAGCCGCGCCGTCACCGCATCGTGACACAGCGCCGCGCGAATTCCCGGGTGGCGGTTGGCGGCGATGCTGACCCCGATCCCGCTCCCGCACACCAGAGACTCCGCGTTTCACCTTGCCCTGCCGAATGGCTTCCGCAAGTGCGTTCGCATAGTCCGGATAGTCCACCGATTCCGGGCCATTGGTCCCAAGATCCAGCACGTCGAATCCGAGCGAAACGAGCTCTGAAGCGAGTTCGCTCTTCATGGACACGCCGGCGTGATCCGCCGCCACCGCGATCGTCTCTCGTACCATGGTTTCTATCGATAAGCGTGATTCCGGGCCGAACAATTAACGTACCATATGTCGGCAAAGCGTGCCAATCGGCCACTATCCCTCGCAAGCGCAGCAGGGACCCCGAATGGGCGTCCCGAAGGGCCCGGGACCGCTGCAAGGGGCGCCAGACCCGCCCCTGCCGGGCCGCCGCCTGGCCATCCACGCAAAAACAGAAGCGGCGCCACGACCGGCCCTTCAGTAATTGTGTCAAATTGAAGCGTAGGTTCGATGAGACGATCACAATGAAAAATTGACTATGACTTGGGCATTATTTCAATTGACAAGGAACCGGGCCGGTGGAAATAAAGAAACCGAGATTCAAATCACAGGATTCACGCAATGGACACTGATAATGGCGATCCGAATCGGCACCGCGCGTTGCTGACGATGACGGCCGAGGTGGTTTCCGCCTATGCCGCCAACAACCTGCTTGCGCCGACGCAGCTGTCCGAAGTCATCAACACGGTATTCTCGACGTTTGCAGGACTCGAGAGATCCGGCGGCGCGGACAAGTCGGAAGCATTGAAGCCGGCGGTGGCGGTGCGAAAATCGGTAACCCCCGATTACATCATCTGCCTCGAGGACGGAAAGAAGTTGAAGATGCTGAAGCGGCATCTGCGTTCGACGTACAACATGACGCCCGACGAATACCGCGCCAAATGGGGTTTGCCTCCGGACTATCCGATGGTGGCGCCTAATTACGCTGAGCAACGATCGGTCTTCGCCAAAAAAATTGGCCTTGGCCGCAAGACGGGACAGAAAATCCCCCGCCGCGGCCGCAAGCAAAAGCTGCTCTAGGCCGCTTGGTCCTTAGGTTCGCTTCGGCGATCCTGCGCGTTTCGCCAGCACATATTCAAGCTTGTGCAAGGCGGCTCGTTTCAGTGCTTCCTCGCCCGCAGAGAGAGGGCCCACGATCGACACTTCGACCAAGGTTTCGGCATCGATGGCCGTGACTTTCACCGTATTGCCGACGGAGTGAAATTCGAGGATTACCTCGCGGTCTGCCATGGGCGTCTCCCGCACCGGCTCGCAGCACCGCTCCCGAGACCGCAGCGCCGACGCCATTATGGTGCAACAGAGGCTTGCTCAGAAAGCGTCACTTGCACGGCCCAAACGGCGATGCGAGGCTGCGCGGCTAGGGGGAAAGGGAAATTCATGCGCTTCCTGGTCGTTGCTGCGGGAGCATTGATCGCCGCCGCCGACCCGGCGTTCGATCTAACGCGAAGAATCGGATTTCGGACCGGGAGCCATAATTTTTCGGGGTTGCGAGCAGCGATCGGCAACGCACTTGCCGACTGCGAGGGCGATGGGGTGCGGCAAGTTTCCGCCGCCGCTTGCCGGACCCGGTGAGCACCGGCTGAATCGGCGGAAAACCTAGGATAACCAAGCGTCCTTGGCCCTTGTTTTACGAAATCTTGAGACTTTTCCCTATTTAGTCGGCACCGCGATTAGCCCATTATGGGTACTGGGCTCCGTCCCCGGACGGCACCTAAACCAAGATTTTTGATCAGGATTTTCATGTCCTTTGCAACCGTCCTTGTTCTCGCGCTCCTGCTCGAAGCCGCCGCGGCGGTTTTCGCCTTCCGGTTGCTGATCGGGCTTGACCAAAAAGCGCGCTGGCTTGCCGTCCTCTTTGCGGTGGTCGTATTGGGGCTCGGCATCGCCCAAACGCGCGATGCCGCGGGCGTTCTTTTCGGTCACAACCCGCTTTCCCCCGAAATGGCCGCCGAGCTCATCGTCTTGGCGGTTTCCTTCCTGCTTGCGGTCGGCACGGTGGTGCTGGGCGTGCTTGCCGTTGACGCCCCGGGCGGCCGCGAGGACACCCGCGCCACGATGGAGCAGTTCCGGGCCATTGCCGACGGCGCGCCCAACATCCTTTGGATGGCCGACGAAGAAGGCAAAAGCGTCTATTTCAATCGCAAATGGCTCGAATTCACCGGCCGGAGCCGGGACCAGGTCGGCGGCCGGAACTGGGTCGAAAGTCTTCATGCCGAAGACCGCCAGCGCTGCCTTGGCACTTACCGCGCGGCGGTCGACGCGCGCGAGCCGTTTCAGATGGAATACCGGCTGCGCCGCTTCGACGGCGAATACCGCTGGATGCTCGATACCGGCATTCCGCGCTTTTCGGCCAACGGCGGATTTTTGGGCTTCATCGGTTCCGGTTTCGACATCACCGAGCGCAAGCGGGCCGAGCAAAGTCTGAAAGCGGCGAAGGAAGAGGCCGAAATCGGCCAACCGCACCAAATCGGCTTTCCTCGCGAATATAAGTCACGAGCTGCGCACGCCGCTGAATGCGATTATCGGATTCTCGGAGATCATCAAGAATCAGATGTTCGGGCCGGTGGGCTCGCAGAAATATCGAGATTACGCCGAAGACATTCACGGCAGCGCCGTGCTTCTGCTCGATCTCATCAACGATATTCTCGATTTTTCCAAAGCCGAGGCCGGCAAGCTGCGCCCGCGCGAGGAAGAAATCGATCTTCACGACGTGGTCGAGAGCACCCTGCGCCTGATCCGCGACGATACCCGATCGAGCGGCTTGCGTTTTGAAGACAATGTGCCGCAGGATTTGCCCTGGCTGCGGGCGGACGCGCGGATGATGAAGCAGATCATGCTCAATTTGCTGTCGAACGCCGTCAAGTTCACGCCGGCAGGCGGGACGATCAGCATCGAATCCTATCAGGACCGCGACGGTTGCATCGTGCTTGCGGTGCGCGATACCGGCATCGGAATTGCGCCCGACGACATCCCGGTGGTGATGACGGCGTTCGGCCAGGCCGACAATGCGGTGACCCGGCATCAGCGGGGCACCGGCCTTGGCCTTCCGCTCGTCAATTCACTGGCCGAGGCCCATGGCGGAACGTTCAAGCTCGAAAGTCAACTTGGCGTCGGGACGACGGCCGTCGTAAGGCTGCCGCCCGAGCGTGTCGTGGCTCGGCCCGCGATATCCCGCCAAGCTTCGTCCTAGATTCTCAGATCAGATTGAGAACGTCGCGCACCGCGTCATAGGCGCGGTCGAGATCCGCGTCTTCGATGCAATAAGGCGGCATCAAATAGACAACGTTGCCGAGCGGACGAAGCAGCATGAAGCGGTCGAGAAACTCCTGTTTCAGCTTCGGACCTACGGCCGCTTGATAGCCGCTATCCGAAGAAGCGACATCGAAGGCGGCGACGGTGCCCGTCAAACGCGGGCGGCGCACGCGCGGGTGTCCCGCAAGGCCGTCCAGAAAAGCGCGATGCTTGGCATTGATCGTCTTTGCCCGGGCCCGCCATGCGCCGCTTGCAAAAAGATCGAGAGACGCCAGCGCTGCCGCGCAGCCCAAGGGATTGGCCGTGTAGGAATGGCCGTGGGCAAAGGCTTTGTCGAAGCCATTGCCGCGGAAAGCGTCGAAGATCGCTTCCCGGCAAAGTGTCGCCCCCATGGGGAGAAACCCGCCGGTCAGACCCTTTGAAAGGCACATCATGTCCGGCGATACGCCAGCGGTCGTTGACGCGAACAACTCGCCGGTTCGCCCGAACCCGGTCATGACCTCGTCGAAAATGACCAGCACGCCTCGCGCGCGCGCGGCCTCGATGAGCTTGCTCAAAAATTCGGCGCGGCACATGCGCATGCCGCCCGCACCTTGGATCAAAGGCTCCACGATGATGGCGGCGGTCTCCGCCTCATGATTGTCGAGATGCGCGTTCAACGCCTCCAGCGCCGCGCGCTCCTTTTCGGACGCTTCGTTGTCGCCGTCACAGGTGTCGGGAAAGGGCAGAAAATCGGCTTTGAACATCAAATCGGAAAAAGGCGCGAAGAAACCGGATTGAGCGCCGACGGACATCGCCCCCACCGTGTCGCCGTGATAGCCGCCGGCGAACGACAGAAATCCATTGCGCTCCGGATTCCCTCGATTGCGCCAATACTGCACGGCGATCTTGAGTGCGACTTCGACCGCGGTCGAACCGTTATCGGAAAAAAACACGCGGGAAAGGCCTTCGGGTGCGATCGCGCACAACCGCGCCGAAAGCTCGGCCGCAGGGCGATGGGTGAAATCGGCGAAGATCACGTGCTCGAGGGTTGCGGCTTGCCGCGAAATGGCCTGGGCGATTGCCGGATGGGCATGGCCATGGACATTGACCCACCATGACGAAATGAGATCGAGGAATTCGCGGCCGTCGGCGGCGCGAAGCCAAGCCCCCTTCCCCGCCACGATCTCAATGGGCGCCGGCGCCGTTTCGGCTTGAGTATAGGGATGCCAAATATGCTGCGCATCCAGCGCCGCCGCATCCCCATTATGTCTCTTTTTCAATTCCGTCATGACGCGGCGGCGACTTTGGTCGGCAACGCCGGTTTGATGCGCCGCGCCGCCTGAGCCACGCTGGCGCGATTGAGCGGTTCGAAAACCGGAAGTTCGGCAATGATCGGAATGCGCCCGAAATTCGCCACGGCGTCGCGATTGGCGGGATTGGCTGGGCCGTTGATGACGACGCCGGCGACATCGATTTGCCGCGCCCGCAACGCTTCCAAGCTTAGCAGGGTGTGATTGATCGTACCGATCTGCGAGCGCGCCACCAGAATGACCGGAAGGCCGAGCTTGATGATAAGATCGGCGACGAAGCTCTCGCCGTTCAGCGGCACCAGCAAGCCGCCCGCACCTTCGACGATCAGAGGCCGGCGATGCGGCGGAAGCGATAGGCGATTCATGTCGATGGCGATGCCCTCGCGGCGGGCCGCCTCATGGGGCGACAATGCGGCTTCCAATCGATAATCCGATTCGTGAAACCGGTCGCTAGGCAGACCGGTCAATCGCCGCACCACGGCTTCGTCGGTTTCGCCATCGAGGCCGGCTTGCACCGGTTTCCAGTACTCGCCGTCGAGGGCCAGCACGAGCCAGCTGCAAACCACGGTCTTGCCGACATCGGTGTCGGTTCCGGTGACGAAATAACCGGTCATTCGGCGCCTGACCCAAAGACGCCGGGGCCGACTGCACCAGGGGCGGCAAGGCAGGCATAGAGCACGTGATAGGTGACCGTGAAACCATCCTCCGCTTGGCGCAGCAAGCTGCGCAATTGCGCAGCTCCCGGCGCCCGCCCGGTCGGTGCCGTGGCGCCAAGGGATTTGAGTTCCTGAAGGAATGCGAGGGCGCTTCGATAGCGGCGCTTGATTTTCTCCTCGCTGATCGACCCGACCAGCCCGGCGCGCTGCGCGATCTGGAGCAACTCTGCATGGCCGGGAACCGTCAATCCAGCAAAGGCCAAACCGGCCCGGTCATGCAATTCGCGCCATTCGGCGAGGCTCTCCTTGCCCAAGGTAGCGAAGGCCAAGCTTCCGCCCGGTCTCAAGCACGCCGCCAATCCGGAAATTGCGGAGGGAAGATCGAAGAACCATTGGAAGGCGAAACTGGAAGCGACCAGATCGAATACCGGGCCTACTGCCGGCAATTCGCCATCCATCACCGCGAGGGATACTTTGCCTCGCCGGGCCAGTTTCACGCCGCAGCGGCGGGTCATGGCCGGGGCCAAATCGGTGAACAGGCAATTGGCCGCGCCGAAGCGCTTGCAAAGTGCCGTGCTCAGAAAACCGGTGCCGCAGCCGATCTCGAGAATCTTGGCCCGTCCCGGAATCTGTATGTTGGCGATGCGCTTGGCAAGCTCCCGCGCCGCCCGCCTTTGCACCGGGGCATGGGAATCGTAAGTGGAAGCGGCTGCATCGAAGGAACGCGCGATCGCGGATTTTCGCGCTTCCACCGGGGCTGTAGGCTTCGCGATCCGGGCAGCCTTCACGGCAAGCTCTCCACGAATTCACGAATGGCGGTGGCGCACCAACGGGGTTCGGTCAGTGGCAAGGCATGCCCGCCGTCGGGGCGGACGGCACGCTTCGTATTGTGACGATGTCCAAAAATATCTTCGCTTAATTCTTTCGGGACGATGGCGTCATTGTCCGCAAAAAGCGCCAGCAGCGGCGACGAGTCCTCGGCAAGTTTCCCGCGGGCATCCCATTCCTTGAGCCAGCGGAGCGCTTCCCCAAGCCTGGCCCGATCGATGCCGTTCACCGCGCGGGCGCAGCCGCAATAACCGATGAAATCGGAGAGCGTTTCAGCCGGTTCTTTTTCGAACCGGGCAATCGTCGCATCCAGGATCCGGCCATCGACACCGAAGCGATAATCGGCGGCCTTGGTAAAGCGCGGCATGCCGCCGATGCTGACCAGGGCGCGCCAGGCAACGGGGCGTTCGTGCAGCAGCCACAAAAATCCCAGCGAATGGCCAATGGCGATCACGGGTTCGGCGCCATTCGGATTCGGCAATTTTGGATGGCCGGAAAATCCGAAATCCACCGCCTCGCATTCGAAATCCGGCAGTTCGTCGATGACCTTGTCCCAGAGGGACGAATCGAAGCCCCAGCCATGGACAAAAACGAGATGCGTCATCTGCTTGCCTCACGACGCTGCGATGGGGCCGCAGCAATGAGCCGCGGCAACGCTTCGACCAGCCGAGCAATATCGGCGGGCTCGTGCGCAGCGGTCAGCGAGAACCGCAGCCGGGCGGTTCCCGGCGGCACGGTCGGCGACCGGATCGCGACACCCAGAATTCCTTCGTCTTCCAATTTACGGGCGAGATCGAGGGCGGCGTCTTCGGCGCCAACAATGACGGGGACGATTTGGGTCGAAGACGCGCCGCAATCGAGGCTCGTCCAGGCTCGGCGGAGATTGGCGGCGCTGGCCTGGAGTTCCTGGCGCGTCGATTTCAATCCCGGCAAGAGGTCGAGGGCGGCGTCGATAGCACCCAAAACCGGCGGCGGCAACGCCGTCGAATAGATGTAGCCGCCGCAGCGATTGACCAGAAAGTCACGGAGGGTCGCGGAACAGGCGACGTAGGCGCCAAAGCTCCCCAAAGCCTTGCTGAACGTGCCCATTGCCAAATCGACTTGCCCGGGGAAATCCGCCGAAAGCCCGAATCCGCCCCGGCCCAGGACCCCCGTCGCATGGGCTTCGTCGAGATAGAGGAAAGCGTCGAAGCGTTTGGTGATATCGATCAGCTTTCCGACATCGGCGCGATCGCCATCCATGCTGAAGACGGTTTCCGACAGGATGAAACAGGGCTGGCCGGGTTGCCGCTTGGCCGCCAGGAGTTCTTCCAGATGATCGAGGTCGTTGTGGCGATAACGGGTTTCGCGCACCCCGGCGATCCGGCAGCCGTCGTGGATGCTGGCATGATTCAGCCGGTCGCATAGCACCAGCGGCTCGGTGCCCAGCACCTTCGGATTGAGCAACGCCGCCAATACCGATACATTGGCCTGATAGCCGGAAGCGAGAACCAGCGCCGCCTCGCTGCCCTTGCCGCGGGCGAGCTTCTCCTCAACCGTGCGATGGATTTCCAGGGTGCCGCAAACCAGCCGCGAGGCGCCCGCTCCCGCCCCCCATTCGCCGGTAAATTGCTGGGCGCGGCGGATCACCTCGGGGTGGTGCGAGAGACCCAAATAATCGTTCGAGGAAAAATTGACGAGCGGGCCCTTTTCAGTGTCGATTTGACTGCCGTCCGTGCGACCGAACACACGCTCCCGCCGCCGCCTGCCCAAACCGGCAAGGCGGTCGCAAAAGCGGCCGTAATCGAAGTCGAACATCGACAGGAGTATCGGGCCAACTGGGCCAAGACGGCTAGTTTGTCTTGCCAACGCCGCCCGATGTCAACGCCGGGGAACCGCAAAAATACGAACGCCGGACGGTTGGACCGCCCGGCGTTAATTTTTTCGATGCGTTTCGAGGCCGCTAGGCGCGGAGCCTGACGTCCTCGCCGGTGCGCGCCGGGCTGTTCAGGATTTCGTTCCAGAACCGGCCCAAAGCCCACAGGGATTTATTGGCGGATGTCACCCGCGCCGGCGCCAAGGCACCGTCGCTGAGCTTACCGGCATGGCGGGAGAACATGGCCGCGATCTTTTCGCGCAGGGCCTTGCCCTTTTCCGAAAGCTTCACCCGGACCGTGCGCCGGTCGTGAGTTCGAGCGCTCTTGCTCCAGATAGCCGGTTTCCACCATTTTCTTGAGGTTGTAGGAGACATTCGAGCCGAGATAGTAGCCACGATAGGTCAATTCACCCACCGTCACCTCTTCCGCGGCGATATTGTACAGGATCAGGGCCTGGACGTTGTTGATGTCCTGAATCCCCAGGTGATCGAGCTCGGCCTTCACCACTTCCAAAAACTGGCGGTGGAGCCGCTCAATCAAACCGATGACTTCGAGATAACCCTTTTCCACGGCGCCCCTCGCAAACCTTAGTTGCCTCCTATCATGCTAGGGGGTGAAGGTTAACAATCCCTATACTTGAGCGGGTATTTTTGAGGCCAAACCGGAGCGCGGAGACACCTAAAACCCTGGTTCTCCGGCCTGTTCTTCTGTTAGACGCAAAGTGTTATACCGTTCTGCAGGCTATGGTCTTCAGAAGCATCGGGACGACCGCGGACAACGGTATCGACCGGGCCATATCGCGGTTTTAAGGGGGAGGAAACATGCCGACCACCAGCAAGAACCCGGAAACCATCGTGCTTCATGCGGGTTACCGCCGCGACGAAGCGACCAATGCGGTGGCCGTCCCGATCTATCAGACCACCTCTTACCAGTTCAAAAGCACCGAAAACGCCTCCAATCTGTTCGCGCTCAGAGAGCTCGGGAACATTTACACGCGGATCATGAATCCGACGAACGCCGTGCTCGAAGAGCGCCTAACGGCGCTGGAAGGCGGGGCGGCGGCGCTCGCTGTCAGCTCGGGCCAGGCGGCATCCCTGATGGCGGTCCAGAACATCTGCCAGGCCGGCGACAACTTCGTAAGCTCCACAGACCTTTACGGCGGGACGTGGAACCTTTTTGCGAACACCTTGAAGACCATGGGAATCGAGTGCCGCTTCGTCGATCCGAAGGATCCGCAGGCCTTTGCGAAGGTGACCGATTCCCGCACCCGCTGCTATTACGCCGAGACCTTGCCGAACCCGAAGCTCGCCGTTTTTCCCATCAAGGAAGTGGCTGAGATCGGCCGCAAGCTCGGCATACCGCTCATCATGGACAACACCGCGACGCCGATTTTGTGCCGGCCGTTCGAGCACGGTGCCGCCGTGATCGTCTATTCGACCACCAAATATATCGGCGGGCATGGCACGTCCATCGGCGGCGTCATGGTCGACGGCGGCAATTTCGATTGGGAAGCTCACGGTGCGCGTTTCCCGATGCTCACCCAGCCCGATCCCAGTTACCACGGCGCGGTTTGGACGGAAGCGGTGAAACCGCTGGGACCGATTGCTTACATCATCAAGGCGCGGGTGACGTTGCTGCGCGACATCGGTGCCGCGATGAGTCCGTTCAACGCCTTCCTGTTTATTCAGGGATTGGAGACCTTGCCGCTTCGCATGCGCCAGCATTGCGAGAACGCGGAAAAGGTCGCCGCCTTCCTGACCAAGAATCCGAAAGTCACGAATGTCATTTTCCCAAGTCTGATGACCGGCGAGAGCAAACGCCGCGCCGACGCTTATCTGAAGGGCGGTTACGGCGGGCTGGTCGGATTCGAACTCAAGGGCGGGCGGGACGCGGGACGGCGCTTCATCGATTCGCTCCAAATGTTCTATCATGTCGCCAATATCGGCGATGCGCGAAGCCTCGCCATTCATCCGTCGAGCACGACGCATTCGCAACTAGGCCCGGAAGAACAGCTAGCCACCGGCGTCACGGAAGGCTATGTGCGTCTGTCCGTCGGCATCGAACACATCGACGATATCCTGGCCGATCTCAAGCAAGCGCTCGCGGCGGCCTAACGTTTTTTGCGGCAAAGGTGATTTGATACAGTGAGCCAGGATTTTCCCAATCCCTTGGGCCGCTTTCCCCGTACCCGCCTGCGGCGCAACCGAATGGCCGAATGGTCGCGGCGGCTGGTGGCGGAAAACAAGCTCGCCGCCGACGATTTGATTTGGCCGATCTTCATTCAGGAAGGCCAAAATCTTCGCACCGCCATCGATTCGAT